>JAPLRR010000006.1 GCA_026399075.1 Methylococcales bacterium | reverse complement strand
GGGGTGAAGATGAGTAAAAAGGCATTCAAGGCTATGGGCGACAGAATTGAAAGGGACGCGTCGTTGCCAAAATACTACATGACTATTCAACCTCAACTATAAGGAAATTTGATGGGGGTTATTTATTGCGAGTTACCTTAGCAACGGTTGAAGAAATCCGTCCGCAAGTATCGGCGACTGATTGGCAAACTGCGAATGAGTTAGTGCATGAATTAGGCGGTTTGGCGTTGGCGATAGACCAAGCGGGTGCGTATATTGAGCAAACCGAATGCGGTTTAGACGGTTATTTAAGCCGTTATCGCAACAATGCGGCGGCGATGTTAAAAGAGCGCGGTGGTTTTGTGCATTCTAAAGATCATCCTGAAGCGGTTTATCGGACTTTTTTATTGGCGGCGGAAAATGCCAAAAGTCGTTCTGAGTTGGCGTATGAGATTTTATTGGATAGTGCGTTGTTACATCCTGATGGGATTTCGGAAAAGTTATATGCCGATTGTGAGCCGTTGGAGTTGGATAAGGCGTTAGCGGCGTTAAAGGATTATTCGTTGATTCAGCGTGTGCAGGAAGGTGAAAGAAAGTTTTTTACGGTTCATCGCTTGGTGCAGGTTGTGATTCGGGATGTGTGTGATGGATAGGGAAGCGACTTGGCAAGAAAGAGCTGGAGAAAGATTAATAGAATTGGTATTAAAAGCTTTTCCTAACTCATCTGAATTTGAAAATTGGAATTTATGTGAAGAACAAATATTAAGCGCATTAGCAGTATGCGAGCGAATCAATGAGTTTAATATTGAAACTGAAAAAGCAGCATTACTATTAATTTACACAGGTGATTATCTTTTTTATAAATATTGTACTTACAATGAAGTCGAACCTCTATTTAAAAATAGTCTAGTAATTTATGAGAAAATATTAGGCAAAGACCATATAAATGTTGCAATTAGTTTAAATAAATTAGCTACGTTATATTTAGAACAAGGTAAATACAATGAAGCCGAGCTTTTATATAAGAGAACGTTAGTAATTCTTGAAAAAATATTGGACAAACAGGAATCCATCTATGCCTATGCAGCAACTTTAAGCAATTTGGCGGCACTTCACAATAAACAGGGAAGATATTTAGAAGCCGAACCTCTATTTCTAAGAAGCTTAGCAATTTACGAGAAAATATCAGGTAAAGAGCATATTGATGCAACACATGCTCTAAATAATTTAGCGGAACTTTATTTAATACAATGCAGTTATAAAAAAGCCGAGCCATTGTTGCAAAAAAGTTTAGCGATCAAAGAAAAAGCACTAGGAGAATATCATCCTGATGTTGCACTCAGCCTAAGTAATTTAGGAGTATTTTATTGCACGCAATCTAAATATAAACAATCGGAACCATTACATCAAAGAAGTTTAGTGATTAGAGAGAAATTTCTAGGTAAAAATCACCCTACTGTTGCACAAAGTTTAAACAATTTAGCACAAATGTATCATAAACAACGGAAATATAAGCAAGCAAAACCTTTATATCAACGCAGTTTAGAGATTTTAGAAAAAACATTAGGACAACAAAACCATTACGTTGCAAACTGTTTAAATAATTTAGCAGAAATTCATGATATACAAGGTGAGCCAGAGCAAGCTAGAATAATGTATGGAAGAAGTTTGGCGATTTTTGAAGAATTGCTCGGTAATAATCACCCTAATGTTGCAATTACCTTAGCAGGTTTAGCCGTATCCTATCATATGCAAGGCAAGGATAAACAAGCCGAACCATTGCTTAAAAGAAGCCTTGCAATTCTTGAAGACACATTAGGAAAAAATCATCCCACTACAAACAAAATCAGAGTCAATTATAAAATATTTTTAACTGTAAAAAACGGAAAACGATTCATAGGAAATGCCGTCAGAGGATTTAATTCCTTGCTTGCAAAAATCAATAGTTAGGATTTAAAAATAAGACTGAAATAATGAACAGAGTAACATCATGGCGAAAACGCGCTGAAAGAGTTATTAATCGAGTTAATACCGCTTTTCCAAATCCTGACCATTTTGAAAACTGGACAATCTGCGAAGAATTGCTGTTAAGCGCAACCGCCGCCTATCAGCAAATTAACCCATTCCAAATCAAAACCGACAACGCCGTAAATTTAATCAACAAAACCGCCGCATATTTCCATGCCGTCAAAGCCGATTACCCCGAAGCCTTAAGCTTATACCAAGCCGCATTAGCCATTAATGAACAACTTTATGGCACAGAACATCCTGTAATTGTCGCCAGTTGCCAGCAGTTAGCCGCGCTCTATAAAACCATTGCCACACACGCTTTTGATTACACCAGCTATTCATACGCCCTGGCCTTATATCAACGCGCCTTAGCCATTCAGCAAAAAACAGTCGGTGAAAATTATCCGGCGGTCGCCAACAGTTTTCAATGTTTGGCAGAACTGTATTTTGCCCAACGTGATTATGTTAATGCCTTGCTATTTTTCCAAAAAGCCTTGGAAATGCGCGAATGCTTACTCGGAGAAAACCATCCTGACGTGGCGGAAAGCCTGAACGGATTAGCCAGCCTGTATGAAACTCAAGGTGATTTTCATTCTGCGATTGCCTTATCTGATCGTGCGTTAGCCATGACAGAACAGGCTTTAAGCACAGAACATCTTAGCACCGCCGCTTGCTTGGATAAGTTAGCCACATTGTACGGCGATTATCCAGAGCAAGACTCTTATGCCGATGCGATGGCTTTAGCGCAAGAATCGTTAGCCATCAAAGAACACTTACTCAATCCCTATCATCCTGAAATTGCCAAAACGCTTAATTTTTTAGCTTCCCTGTATGCGGATTTAGGCGACCAGAAACAAGCCCTAAGCGCATTTAAGCGGGCTTTGCAAATCAGAAAGCAGATTTATGGCAAAAGCCATATCATGGTCGCTTATAGTCTTAGTAACTTGGCAAGGTTTTATCAAAGCCAAAAAAATTATGCCGATGCCTTGAGTTTATTTGCACAAGCCTTAGCGATAAGAAAAGCGTTACTCGGCGAAAATCATTTAGACGTTGCCCAAAGTTTGCACGATTTAGCCAGTGTTTATAAGGCGCAAGGCGAAACGGACAAGGCAAATGCTTTGCGGCAACAGGCAAAAGAAATGGAAAAGCGAATTTATAGCACCGAACCGCAAGAGCTTATTTCAGGCAATAATGAAATAGTACGCCATCAAATAAAAGGTGAAATTATTTCAGCATTGCCCTTATCACGCCTGGTGTTAAAAACGACGGAAACTTTATTAGGCAGCAATCATTTGGATGTTGCTTATTGTCTGAATAATATAGCGGCGTTGTATATTTCATCGCAAAATGATTATGAATCGGCGTTGCCTTTGTACCAGCGGGCTTTAGCAATCAGAGAGCGGCTATTGGGTGAAAATAATCCTTATGTGGTGCAAAGTCGAAATAATTTAGCAAGGGTTTATGGGAATCAAGAAAAATGATGAGCGATAAAGAGAAAAGTTGGCGGGAACGGGCTGAAAGAGTGGTTAATCGGGTTAATGATGCTTTTCCTGAGCCTAGATTTCAAAATTGGGAGTTATGCGAAGAATTGTTATTGACTGCAATGGCAGTATATAATCAAATTGAGAAATTCAATATAAAAACAGAAATTGCAGCATTATTATTGCACAAAACAGCTTATTACTTAAACAAAATAAGTGATTATAAAGAGGCGGAAGATTTATATAAAAGAAGTTTAACGATTTTAGAAAAAATTTTTGATAAAGATAATGTTCGTATTGCTAGAAGTTTGAACAATTTAGCAGAACTTTATCGAAATCAAGAAAAATATACTGAAGCTGAACCTTTATACTTACGAAGTTTAATGATTGAAAAAAAGCTTTGGGTAAAAATAATGAAGATGTTGCCACCAGTTTAAATAATTTAGCCTTATTTTATAAAGGTCAAAAAAGATATGATCAAGCCAAGACTTTATGTTTAAGAAGTTTGGCTATTCGTGAAAATATTTTTGGTCAAGCCCATCCTATTGTTGCTAATAGTCTAAACACTTTAGCTCAAATTGAACAAGCTCTCGAAAAATATGAAACAGCCGAATATTTATTTATATGCAGTTTAAAAATTCGTGTGAAAAATTTAGACAAAAATAATCCTGATATTGCCACTGGTTTAAATAATTTAGCTGAAGTTTATCGAATGCAAGGTAAATATGCTGAAGCAGAACCTTTATATAAACGAGCTTTAGATATTGATGAAAAATCTTTAGGTAAAGCCCATCCTAATATTGCAGTGGATTCAAATAATTTAGCTTTGCTTTATGAAGATCATGGGAAATACATAGAAGCTGAAAAATGGTGTCAACGCAGTTTAGATATATTGGAAAATAAATTCGATAAAAATCATCATCAGGTTAAAATGGTAAAAGAGAACTTACAGCGAATACAAGAGCATATTGATAAATCAGGTTCAAGCTATGGATAGAAAAACATCATGGCATAATCGCGCTGAAAACCTCATCAACCGCGTCCATAATGCCTTTCCTAGTCCCGAATTTGAAAATTGGGAGCTATGCGAAGAATTACTGCTAAGCGCAACAGCCGCTTGCGTACAAATACAACAATTTACCATTACCTCCGAAAACGCAGCCCTATTACTCAATCAAACCGCCTATTAAGTGCTTAGAAATAAGTCGCCATGTATGCCACCCTTGTTTAAATGCCGTATTTCCTTTAAGTAGGCAGATGAAAACACACGCTAAATTTTTGCTATTCACTTATCTGCAAGAAAAAGCCCAATATGCTGAAGCCTTGCCTTTATATCAGTTTGGCAAATGTTTATTTTCATAAAGCGAAATATGATAATGCAGAAATTTATTATCAAAAATGTTTAGATATTTTTTGTAATACTTTAGGAAATCAGCACCCAAGCACACAACGCTGTAGAAAAAATTAAATATTCATAAATATCTTGATGAGACAACGCTTTATGACGTATAGAGAAATGACTTGGAGTGAGCGTGTAGAAAAAGTTGTTAATCGGGTTATCACTGCCTTCCCTCCCCCAGATGATTTTTCCAACTGGTCATTCTGCGAAGAATTACGCTTAAGCGCCCTGGCCACCTGTGAGCAAATCCCCGTATTTGGCATTGAAAGCGAAACCACCGCCCGTCTTTTAAACCAAACCGCATTTTACCTTTACAGCAAAGCCGATTATGCCCACGCCTTGCCTTTGTACCAACAGGCTTTGGCCTGTCATTTAAAACTCTTCGGTACAGACCACGCCGCCACAGCTACCTCGCTGAATAATCTCGCCTTGTTGTTTGATGCCTGTAATGCTTCAGATGAACTTGGACTTAGCTCCTCCACCAACAATGGAATTATGCTGCGTTAGCCAGGGGCTTACACTCCGCCAATTCCACATTATTTAGCCGTCTTTCCTTCCTCGCCATCTGTGCGGCGGCTAACTTCTCCTTGCGTTCAGCAAAAATGGCCACATCCTCGCCGTTAAGCTTGGCCAGTGGTGTGACATAGCCAATACTGCTGTGCAAACGTTGCTCATTGTATTGGAACACATAGGCCGTGATCACTTTTTTTGCCTCTTCTGGCGTATTGAGTGACTGCTCTCGTACGCATTCAGTCTTCAAACTTTTATGGAACCGCTCAATTTTACCGTTACTTTGCGGATAATAGGGCGATGTCCGCACATGGGTCATTGATGATAAGCGAATGAATTCCTTAAAGTCTTTGGCAATAAACTGCGGGCCGTTATCACTAATGACACGCGGCGTGGCTTGTGGAAAACGCTCTTTGGCACGCTGCAGAATCATTTCAATCTCTGTTTCCTTCATTGATTCGCGTAGCTCCCAACTGACGATATAGCGGCTAAAACCATCCAACACACTGCAAAAATAATAAAACGTGCCTGCCACGTTGATGTAGCTCACATCGGTATGCCAGTGGGCATGGGGTGCTAGCGGCTGCTCAAAGCCGGTGCCTTTTTTCGACAGTTTCGCCTGCCAACTATCCAACACGCCAGCCGCTTTGAGCACCCGATACACCGTGCTTGGACTTGCAGCCACCACGTTGGCATCCAGCATCAGATAACTCAAACGCCGGTATCCTTCTAATGGATGGCGGTGGTGAAACGCCACAATCGCCTGCTTTTCAGCCTCTAACAGCCAATGATTACGCGGTGTCAGGCCATTATGCCGGTTGCCAATGCCATAACGCTTTGACCAGGTGTTATAGGTGCTTTTAGCAAGCCCCAGCCAATCTAAAAGGCGTTTCTTATCCATCTCGGCCCGAACCGTCCAATACTTGATGAAGTCCAGCGCTTCGTCGCGTACAGACCGCTGAGTCCAAGCAGAATCTACGCAAATCCAAAGCTTTTTTTTACCTTGGTGTGTTCCTCTAAAAGCTCAGCAATAATTTCATTTTTAAGCGCAATCTTGGCTTCGCTTTTGGCCAGCCTATCTTCTAATAATTTGATTTTAATCTCTTCTTTTCGCTGGTTACGCTTTTCATCGGCACTGACGCTCGGCTTAAACAACGCCTCTCGCCAAGTATAAAATAACGAGGGTGACAAACCTTTAGCCTCGCATATTTCCGCCACCGATTTACCCTCAACTAAATTTTCCTTCAGGATTTCCAGTTTATCTTCTAACGACCATGACTTGTTTTTCTTTGACATATTGACTCCGAGTTCTCCTAAGTTTATAAGAGAGCCAAGTCCAAGTCACGCTGAACAAACACAATGCCCAAGGTAACTATCAACAAGCCTTGCCGTTGTATCAACAGGCGTTGACTATTCGGGAAAAGGTATTGGGTGAGGAAAATATTGATACTGCCGCCAGCATGGATAACCTTGCCGCGATTTATGATGTTCTGGGTGAATATGATAAGGCTTTGCCTTTGTATCGACGTGCCTTGGCTGTCAGGCGAATAATTTTACAGCCGTCCCACCCCGATATTGCCGTGAGTTTAAATAATCTTGCCGAGCTATACCGCAGGCTTGGGGATTTTCCACAAGCCTTGCCCTTGCAACAACAGGCTTTGCAGATTTGGGAAAGTGCGCTAGGCGAACATCCTTACACCGCCGCCAGCCTCAACAATCTTGCCATGCTGCATAAAGAATGCGGCGACTACGAAGCGGCTTTAGCTTTGTATCTGCGGGCATTGGCAATGCGGGAAAACGTGTTGGGCAAGGAGCACCCTGATACCGCCAACACTTTAAATAATCTTGCCATGCTGTATTACGCACAAGGCGATTACACGCAGGCGCTGCCATTGCTTGAAAGGGCTTTGTTCATTCAGGAAAAATCACTGGGCGCAGAGCATCTTGATGTTGCTGTCACCTTAAGCAATAAGGCTGAGGTTTATCGTATGCAGCACGATTACGCTCAAGCAATGCGGCTACACCAACGGGCGTTGGCGATAAAACAAAAGGTATTGGGCGAAAACTATTTTTACACCTGCAACAGCCTGAATAACATCGCCTTGGTTTATATGTCGCAAGGTGATTATGTACAGGCGTTGCCTTTGTTGGATAACAATTTAACGACATATCAACACGTTTTGGGGGCAGATCATCCGCTTTGTGCCACGACACTTAACAATCTTGCCGAATGTTATGTCTCGTTGCGGAACTTCTCTCAAGCACAAGCTTTGTATGAACAGGCACTGGTAATATTAAAAAAATCAGTGGGCGAACAGCATCCCAACTACCAATTTGTTTATGAAAATTATGCGGGGATGCAGAAGACATTAAACCAGCCGAGTTGATTTGTTAATTCTGTTGTAAGATTGGGATTATTTTATCGGATGCAAACGAAAGGTTTAACGTGAAAATTAAAAACCAAACCATACACGGAGGCAATCAGCAGTTTGCCGATGACATTACCAATCAAAACCGTGAGATCAAAACCGAAAATTATATAGCAGGCGATATAAAAGGCGGCAATATCGCCGGACGCGATATTCATATCCACCATCACAACTCAGAGGCGGGAAGTAAACCGATGCCGACCCAGAAAACCATCCTAATTGTCGCGGCTAATCCATCTAATGAGACTCGTCTAAGACTGGATGTAGAAGCCCGCGATATTGATGAAGGCTTACGTTTAGCCAAACACCGTGACCAGTTTGTCCTGAAACAACAATGGGCAACGCGGGTCAGAGACTTGCGCCGCGCTATGCAAGAACATCAACCCAGCATCGTGCATTTTTGCGGGCATGGCTCAGGTGAGCACGGCATTGTACTGGAAGATAACGATGGCAAAACCCAGCTGGTCAGTACCGAAGCTTTAGCCAATTTCTTTGAATTGTTCATTGATGAAGTGGAATGCGTAGTCTTGAATGCGTGTTTTTCTGAGGTGCAAGCAAAAGCGATTGTTCAGCATATCCCTTTCGTGATCGGTATGTCAGAAGGCATTGGCGATAAAGCGGCGATTGAATTTGCCGTGGCTTTTTATGATTCTTTAGCAGCGGGTAAAGATTATCAGAAGGCTTATAGGTTTGGGTGTAGTGCAATTGAAATGGCGGGTGTTGAGGGGCATTTGATTCCTCAGTTTTTCAAAAAAAAAATGCTTGTTAACCCCGTATATTCCACAAAAAATATACCACAGGATATTAAAATGCCAAATAATCACCCTGTCAAACTATTTTATTCTTATTCGCATAAAGACGAAGCTCTACGCGATAAATTAGAAACCCACTTAAAACTACTACATAGGCAAGGTGTTATTGACACTTGGGATGATCGCAAAATCAATATTGGTAGAGAATGGGAAAATGCTATCAATGAGAATTTGGAAGCTGCCGATATTATTTTATTGCTAATTAGTGCTGACTTTTTGGCTTCTGATTATTGTTGGGATAAAGAAATAAAACGCGCCATGCAAAAGCATTATGAAAAATCCGCAATTGTTATTCCTATTTCATTGCGTCCTTGTGATGTTATTAATGTGGATTTTATGAAATTACAAGGTTTACCTAAAGATTTTAAACCTGTCATTACATGGCAGTAAGCGTTCCACAACAAATCGCCATGCATTAAAATAGAGGGATTTTAAAAGCAGAGGGCGCGCTGTAATGAGCGTAAAACCAATTGAATTGAGCGAAATTGAACGGGAACAACTGCTGGCGGTTGTCAAAAAGGGGAGTGA
>JAPLRR010000079.1 GCA_026399075.1 Methylococcales bacterium | reverse complement strand
TCGATCCATTGGTATAGTTCTGGGTGGCGAGACATGGCGGTACCTTCGGTAAATAGATGTTGATGACTCTCATCAATTTACCTCAACGCACTGTCTCGTCATACTTTTTATTAAAAACCTACACGTGTAAGAGGGAGAGGGGGCTGGTGCACGGCGAGGCTGATTTTAACTCCCCCTCTCCCCAACCCTCTCCCTGAGGGAGAGGGGGCTGTTGCACACTGTGAAAATTAGTGGCTGATAAAGACCTGCGAGGTTTATAAAACCTCGCAGGTCTGGCGTTATTGCCTACAGTTACAACATCGTTTTACTCCGCCTTTTGATTTTCCAAAGCTAATACCCGATACACGAACACATCTTCCAAGGTGGGTGATTCGGTTGTGGTCTCTGTTAGTTTGATGGCCTGTTTTTCCAGCACCGTTTTTAGCTGTTGTTCTACGGCTTTAGTGTCTTTGGCCAATAAATGGATATGCTTGCCAAACAAAGCCACCCCTTGAAATTTTTCTTGTTGCAAGATGGCCAAGGCTTCCAAGGGTTTATCTGTGGTGATATCCAGTAATTGTCCGGCTTCGTCCTGCAATGCCTTAATCAGCATGGCTGGGGTATCATCTGCAATGACCCGGCCTGCATACATCAACACAATATGGTCGCAATGTTCGGCCTCGCCCATATAATGCGTGGTCACTAAAATCGCCACTTGCTCAACCCGTGCCAGATGCACCAATATTTCCCAAAAATGCCGCCGCCCGACTGGGTCAACACCCGAAGTTGGTTCATCCAAAAACAACACCGACGGTTGGTGCACCAAGGCACAACCTAAAGCCAAGCGCTGCCGTATCCCCATGGGCAAGCTTCCTGCCAATTGCCCGCCTACGTCGGCCAATCCGGCAATTTGTACTACCCAATCAATACGTTGCTGGCGGATTTTGCGGGCTACGCCATAAATGCTGGCAAACAGGCGGATATTCTCCAGTACCGTCAAATCCAAATACAATGAAAAGGCCTGTGACATATAGCCGATACGCTCTTTAATCGTTTGTGCCGCATGTCCCATATCAGCCCCGGCCACCTGCCCCTCGCCTGAAGTCGGTGGCAAAATCCCGGTCAGCATTTTAATCGCGGTGGTTTTGCCCGCCCCGTTAGCACCCAGCAAGCCGAATATTTCCCCTTGCTTGACTGTAAAACTGATGTTGTCCACGGAGCGGAATTTATCAAAATCGCGGGTCAAATCTTTGGCGACAATAGCAACACCTTGATCAGCGGGTAAAGGTGTATCAAACCGGGGGATGGTCATGGCTGTTGCCGCCTTATCCGCCAACGGCCCTAGCCTGAGCAAAGCGATAAATGCGTCTTCCAATTCCGCATCAAATGCCCGTATTGAAATTATCTCCACACCTGTCAACTGGGTCTTGACGGCTACTGCCGCCGTCGATTTTTCGGCGCCATCGGCAAAAATTCGGATTTTATCGCCGATGGCTTCGAGTTGGGCGTAATGGGGTTTTAACTGTTCTAGCGCCTGCATCAAGGGTTTTGCGGTCAACTCCACCATACAGCCTTTGGCCTGCTGGCCGATGACATCCGGTTCGCCTGCCGCCAAAACTTGGCCGTTATACATCAAGGACAGGCGGTGAAAACGCGCCGCCTCATCCATATAAGCCGTGGACACTAGCGCAGTAATGCCCTGTTCACGCAGCAATTCCGCCAAAATAGCCCAAAAATCCCGCCGTGATACGGGATCAACGCCTGTAGTCGGTTCGTCCAAAATGACCAGTTCGGGCTGGTGGATCAGGGTGCATACCAAGCCCAGTTTTTGTTTCATGCCCCCTGAGAGGTTTTTCATCGGCCTGTCCCGAAACGTATCCAAGCGGGTCATCGTCAACAACTTAGCTTTGCGTTCCACCAATTGTTCTGGTGACACTTGCCGCAGTTGGGCAAAGAAATCGATGTTTTCTTCAACCGATAAATCACCGTATAAATTTAACCCCAAGCCTTGCGGCATAAAGCCCAATCGGCCTTTGACCTGTTCCGCTGCGGCTTCTGAATCGATGGTTACGCCCAATACCGACAAGCTGCCTTGTTCAAACGACAACACCCCGGCGATGGCTTTCATCAAGCTGCTTTTGCCTGCGCCATCCGGGCCTATCAGGCCGTAAATTTCACCGCGCTGCACAGTCAAATCGACGGCATTAACTGCCAGTTTCTTTTTATAGCTTTTGCAAAACCCGCTGACTTGGATCAGCTTATCATCCGCTACCAGCGTGGCTTCGCCCATGGGCTGCCCTCCTGCCAACGGATAACCGCATCCGCAGGCAAGCCCGGTGTCAGTTTATGGTCGGGGTTGTTGTCCAGATACAGTTTGGCGGCATACACCAGTTTGACCCGTTCATCGGGGGTTTGAACTTCTTTGGGTGTAAATTCGGCTGCCGAGGCGATATAGCGGATCACGGCCGGAAACGCTTGCTCGGGATAAGCATCGGTGTAAATCTGGGCGGGTAAACCTAAGCGGACTTTGCCTATTTCTTGTTCCGGCACATAGACTTTTAAATACAGTTTATCCAAATCCACAATGTCAAATAAAGGGCTGCCTGCCGCCACCATTTCCCCGTTATCGACAATACGGGTGGTGACCATGCCGGTTGCGGGCGCATAAACCACCAAATCATCCAAGACACTTTGCGCTTCCGCCATCACCGCTTCGGCTTGTGACACTTGCGCGGCCAAGGCATACACTTGATCGGTTTTGGCCTTAATTTCATCCCAGCCCAATTCGGCTTCCGCCACTTGTTGTTGGGCTTGTATCCTGCCTGCTTGGGCGGTGCGGTATTGGGCCTTGGCCACTTGCCAGCTTAAATCGGCCTGCTCACTACGGCGCTTTTCCACTGTGGCACGGCTTAATAATTCACGAAAACGCTGGGCATCTTTTTGCATTTGCCTTTCACTGGCCAAGCTGGCCATCACTTCAGCATCGCTATGCCCCAATCCCGCTTTGGCCGTGGCAATTTTTAAGGGGACATTTTTTTTAAACACCACTAGCCCAGTTTGGGCCGCGCGTAATTGGGCATTAATGACATCCACCGCCGAACGGGCCTGATTGAGTTTGGTACGGATTTGGGTGTCGTCCAGCTTGACCATCACTTGGCCTTTGACCACCCAATCCCCTTCCCTGGCCAGCAATTCAACCACCCGCCCCGGCCATTTGCCGGACACCGTATAATGGTCGCCTTCAAATCGGCCATTGGCTTGTACTAGCCCTTCAGGAAACGGGGCTTGCCGCCAGAAAAACCACCATAAGGCAACAGCCAGCAGCAGTACGGCCACGATGATAGCCAGCAATTTGGGCAATTTTGATTGTTTTTCCATAAGATGTCCGTAAGCTGCGCAAAGTGTTGGTTTGGTTTTTCTTAAAATAGCACCCTCTCCCTAAGGCAGAAGACAGGTTGGCACTGGTTCCCACCGCTCCGGCTCACTGCCCACAGTTAAGCGGAGTACAACGGCTTTAGACGTTGTACCTTAGGTTTCATTGCCGACACGGCAACGTCTAAAGCCGTTGCACTCCAGCTGTCATTGCTTAGCCCTGACATTTCACAAAACCCCCATCGCCCGTCGTAGGTGCAACGTCGCCAAGGCCTCGTCATATTGGGCATTGTTGAAATTATTGTGGGTTTTGGTGCGCAGGTCTTCGGCCTCCAACACTTCGGTGTTGGTCGCCAAGCCCTGTTGATAGCGGTCTATGGTCACTTTTAGATTTTCATCCGCTTGGCCTATGGCCAGGCTGGCAACGCTGATGCGCTGCGCGGCTTCTTGGCTATCTAACCAAGCTTGGCGCACTTGCAGGGTGATTTGGCTGCTAAAATCATCGCGTTGTTCTTTGATGGAACTGGCTTGCCGACTCAGCGCTGCACTATTGTGGCGGGTGCTGCCGTCAAATAATTTCCACTGCAAACCGACATTGACCATCCACAAGCCTTGGTAAACCTGATAACGGTTTTCTTGGTACTGATAGCCGCCATTGAGGCTAAGCTGCGGCAAAGCACCCGCCTTGACACTTTGCGCTTGTTCTTCCAAGGCTTCAATTTGTTGGGACAGCACCACCAGCTCAGGGCGTAGCCCCAATGCGTTGATGCTCAGCTCGGCCAAATTGCCTTGCGGCTTGTCTGGAAATTGTGGGGACAGTTGCACGGCATCCGCCAAATCACGATCCAGTAACTGGTTATAGTGCGCCTTGGCAATATCAAGCTGGTTAGTTGCCTGCAACACCTGTTGCTGGGCATTCGCCAATTCGACAGCGGCAGCCAGGGCATCATTCTTGGCAACAACGCCTTGCCCATAGAGGTTTTGCACATCCGTATCATGGGCGCTGAGGCTATCCCGGTGGTCATTGGCCACCTGTAAACTGCCCGCACTGCGTAATACCGCCACATAGGCCTCCGCCACTTGCATTTTGACGGTCAACATAAAACTGCTTTCATTGGCGTTGGCGGCCTGCAAAGCCGATTCGGCGGCATGGATGCTATGGCTGATGCGCCCACTGGTAAACACGGGCAACGAAGCGATAGCTTGGGCTTTGACACTGCCATCTTGTGCGGTATTAAATTGGGCTGTTTGCCCACCAAAAGTTGCCTTGGCTGCGGGGGTTTGGCTGTATTGCGTGTAGCCTGTGCTGACATTAAGTTCAGGTAGCCGTTGGCCTTGGGCTGAATACAACTGCTGTTCAGATGCGCGGGTGTCCGCTGCGGCTGATTTGATTTGATGGTTATCAGCCAGCGCACTATTCCACGCCTCTTCCAAGGTTTCTGCTTTGCTTGTTGCAGCAAAAACCAAAAGGCCGATCAGCAATGTGTAGTTGGTTACTGGCATGGTATTTATGGGGAGGGTTCCACCACGGTTAGCTTAATCTCGACCGCTAACACGTCGCTTTGGTTGCTGGCCAATCCCAATACCCGGCCTATACTTTGTTCAGAGTCCACAGTGCCATCCAAGATGACCACATTATTTAGGGTGCTTACTTGAATGTTGGATGCCCTGAGCATGGAATCGCCGTAAATTGCCGTTTTAAGCTTGGCGGTGGTGAGGGCGTCATTGATATAAGCCCCAGCTGTTGCAGCGGCCGAGATAATTGAAGATTCGGTGTCATGCAGCACAGCGCCTGCGATTTCAGTTTCTTGGGCTGCACCTGTACTTACCATCGCACGGTGTTGGTCTATGGCCAACCCAGTTTTTGCTACCGTCTTTTGGGCATGTATCCTCGACTTGACCATATTTTCTGCCACCGACTGCTCGGCGGCATTAATTTTGGCGCTGGCATACTCGCTGGTTTGTTGCAGCTCAGACGCTGACAATGCGTTGGCCCGGTCAATTTTTTTACCGGCTTGTTCGGCAGGCCGTTCGGGTTGGCAAGCCACCAGTCCGAAAACCCCGCATAAACCACCCCATATAATCAACTGGGCGACCCAGCCGCGCTTGTTTTTTTTCATTGGTCATTTCCTTATTCACAGTGTTTAAAGCCATTGCCCTTCCCTACAAGCCTTGGACTTTTCGTGGCGATGAGCATTGCCACTTATTAATGGCGGCGTAGGTTGGGTTGCATCTTTTCGCAACCCAACATAACCATGTGGGAACGTTGGGTTGGAACAGCATCAACCCAACCTACGATACTTATGAATAGTACCCACAATAGCCACCAGTATCTGTTCGTCAACGCACATACAGCAATTCTCATTTCCGAAAAGCATGTGCCTAAGCTACCACTATGAGTTCTTGAACAATCCCACAACGGCGTTTAGACTAACATTTAAACATAATGTATGGGGGCTACTGCTTATGACTGAAGTCGTGTTGGATATAAAACAATGGGGGAATAACCTAGGTGTACGTTTACCTGTTGCGATTGCGCAGGCAGCGCATTTAAAAGCCCATCAAAGCGTACGCTTAACCGTTATCGATGGGCAAATCATCATCACCCCGATAGTTAACAAACCGCAAACGCTAGAACAACGCTTGGCAAATTTTGACCCTAAACGGCACAGCGGCGAGGCTATGGAGACACCGGACAACTTGGGCGCTGAACAATGGTAAAAAAAGCCCTTGCTGGTTGCCTGATCGCCAAGACATCATTTGGATTGATTGCAATCCCCAAGCAGGGCAGGAAATGCTTGAAACCCATCCCTACTTAGTGTTATCGCCAAGCAATTTTAACGACAAAACTTCGCTAGTGATTGGCTTACCCATGACCGCCGCCTATAAAAAAGACAACCCGTTTGCGGTTGCCGTCGGTAAAGCTTCAGGCCACAAGGCTGAACCAACCAGTTAAGTTCTTTGTCACCAACCCAAATCATTCGATTGGCGTATGCGAAACGCAGCACCACATCCCTTAAGAAAATTGCCCGATGCTTTTTTCAATCAAGTTTGCGAACAGCTTAATCAAATTATCCAGTTGGTTTAATTATTTGGCGGTTTTGTCTTAGGGGTTGAGGGTTTATCCTTGGTTATGTCTCGTTCCCAGGCTCCAGAGACTGTGAAAGCTTAGCTAAAAATCTCTAAAAGCAGCAAAAAACATATTATAAGCCATTGATTTTTAGTGATCGAAAAGCGTGTTTTTGCCTAATTTCGGAATACTTTCACTCTCTCAAGTTTGGGAACAAAACAAATACCCGCTAAGGGATGTTTGCGATAAGCATGCACAAAGTAAGCGGATCATCGGGGAGGGCTACAAATTCATAGTGGGTATAAAATCCTGCCAAATCTGCATCTTTTGCATCGACAAATAAAAAACTGCCACCTATTAGTTTAGAGGCCGTTTTGACGTGCTCCATTGCATCAAGCAATAAACGTTCGCCATGACCTTTCTTTTGCTCCTGTAGCGAAACAGCTAGGCGGGCAAGAGTCATTGCTGGCACATTTAAGGGAAGGGCTTTTTTCATGTTCTGCGGCAACGCTACTATAGGCGTTAATCCCCGGATCGCAAGTGTGTAGTATCCGATAATTGTTGTTGGGGATGCATCTTGTACTAGCACGAATGTGCGGGATATATTTTTTTTCTGATGCTGCCGCGATGTATTTTGCAGCCAGCTATTAAGCGCTGTGTTGCCACAATTAAAACTTTTCAAATCATGTGTTTGATTGAGACTGAGTATTGAGTATTGAGTATCCCACTTTCTACCTCATTTTTATACCGCTCAGATGCCTTTGCCAAAACACTATTGGGGGTTGATGGTTCTTGGAGCATTGCGAATAACATGGCAGCATCTTTACGCGTCAAGCTAATTGATGTTTCGCGTTCAATAAGCTGCTCAGCCCTTTCAAGGGCTGTTTGAACCACGAATTGGTTCAGGGTAGCACCTGTTAAATCGGCTGCCTCTTGGAGTTTCTCTTGTATTGATGGAGAAACCCTTGCCGTAATACGACCCCGTTCTATTGTTTTTTGCTGTTGCATATAATTGACTACCTTATTGCTACCCATGACTTGCTTTTGGTGTCTAGTTAGACTACAGATATTTTACCCTTTGCTCCGGGGTCATGGTGGGTTATGTGGGGGATAAGTAGATCGGTTTATTACTTTTATATAGCTGGCCCTAGTGAAGAGCGTATGGATTATTATATTGTAATGGCGACAAATTGGCACCGTTATCTTACAATCCCCTCTAAAAATGAAAGTTTTTAGATACTATAGAAGTTACGCATTGACGCCAGGCGAAAAAAGCCCAGTAGATACCCCGTAACAATGCCTTCTGAGCCACGATAAAGTCCTAGTTGATAAGCTCGCAAGAGGCGTTAATACAAAGTGGGCGCCCAATCAGCGCCCACTTTGTCCACCTCCCAAAGAACTAGTGCAGTTGTTGGTAATACTGCGCCAGTTGTTTGATTTCCTCGTCACTCAGTTGTTGTGCAATCAAACGCATACGGCTGTAGACATCATTATGCCGTTGGCCGCTTTTGTAGTCCTGCAAGGTTCTGGCAACATAATCGGCTTGTTGGCCTGCCAGTGCCGGAACATCTTGCTTTGCGCCTTTGCCATTGCTGTCGTGGCAAACAAAACACGGTGGCAAAATGCGTTTGCCATCGCCATCGCCAACCAGTTTTTCTGCCTTGGCAAGGCTTTGGCTACCGGCTTTACTGACTGGGACGGGTAATGAACCAAACCATGCCGCCACATCAGCCGCTTGTTGATCATCTAGCGCTTGCGCAACGCCCGTCATAGCAACATGGCGGCGGCTACCATCGGCATAATCACGCAACTGTTTGTATAGGTAAGTGGGCAGTTGGCCTGCGATTGCAGGAACAGCCGGGATAGCCTCATTATCCGCATCACCCGCCACTTCTTTCATCCCTTGGCCTTGGTCACCATGGCAGCTTTTGCAGGTTTCCGCCAGCGTTTTGCCTTTGCTAAGGTCGCCATTTTTAACCAAATTTAAGGTTTCCGGTGTCCAGGCAACTTGCGTGGACGGTTGGGCATACACCGCAATTGGGGTGGTAAACGCCAGTAATAACAACATTCGTTTCATGTTTAAAATCCCCATGGCGATGAACCGTAAGAGTCCATAAAGAAGAACTGTAAGATAGGATAGCCAAAACTGATGGCCATTAGCACAGCTATCACTTTATTCCAAAGTGATATGCCATTTAACCATTCAGGCAAGGAAGCCACCGCGTGGATAGGTTCGGCGTATTCAATTTCTGCTTCACAGACTTCGGCAGTAGGGTTTAGCTGGGTTTTTGCCAAGATGTAGACGAACAAAAACGCTGAAGCCAACAGGATTAAGCCACCAAAGATCATCATGAACTCATAGGGTTTCCAAGCCAAGGTCAGCAAGTTATTGTAAACCACGGTGGAAATCCGGCGCGGTTGGCCTAACAAACCCAGTACATGCCAAGGCGTGGTCAGGATGCTCATGCCGATAAACCATGTCCACAATTGCACTAATGCCATTTGCTTGGAAAACAACGGTTTTTTAACCAGCATCGGCCACAGGTAATAGGCAATGGCGAAATACATGATGACGGTGGTGCCGGCAAAAATCAGGTGGAAATGGCCAGGTACCCAAGCGGTGTTATGTACCATGGCGTTCATGGCATAACTGGCGTTGACGATACCGCCAAAGCCGCCAAAAATCAGCATCAGCAATGACAAGATGACTGACAACACCATGGTGTTAGTCCAAGGCAAACTACCTATCCAGCCAAACAAGCCTTTACCGCCGCGCAAACGGCCAGCGATTTCTAAAGAAGCGATCACCGTAAAGCCCGTGACCAAAGTTGGTAAGGCCACCACAAAAGTGCCGATGGCATGGAGCAATTTCCAGCCTTTGGCTTGCTCTGGATCCATGTACAAGTGGTGAAACCCAATCGGCAAGGCGAAAACCGCCAAGACAATAAATGCCAAACGCGCCATTTCGTCACTGAACAAAAAGCCGCCCGCTTGCTTAGGCACAAATACATAAAATGCCGTGTAGGCAGGAATCAGCCAAAAATAGACGATAGGATGCAAGGTCCACGCAAATAAGGTTCTTGCTAAACCAGGGTCTATGGTGTCTATCCAGCCCAAAGCAAAAGGGATTAATTGGAACAGCACTTCAACGGCAACGCCCGCGCTAGTCCATAGCCATAACATGGCGTTCATGACCGTGGCAAACATCGCTAAAGGCACAGGTTGGCCGCTGTTGGCTTTTTTCCATTGGGTAAACATCACCAACATAATGACGCACCAAACCCAAGAGCCAACTACCAGTAAAGTAGCGCCGATATAAAAAGCGGCATGGGCAACAATAGGTGGATAAAAGGTGTACAACACCGATGCCTTGCCTGTCAGCAAAGGAATTGCTGCCAACACCACACCCACCAAGGCCAACCAGAAGCCAACCCAAGCCAGCGGTTTGTTCCAGATGGGTTGTTTTAAGGTGCTGGTGGCAATGGTGTAACCAAAGCCCATGATAAAAAAGGTGGTCAGTACAAACGCCATCAACACCCCGTGGGTGCTGACCGAGGCAAAATACACGCTAGGCGAGTCCAATGCCGAAATAAAGCCGCTGCGCTCCAAGACTTGGTACTCACCTTGTAAACAGGCCACGGCAAAGGCAATAAATGCCACCCACAGATGGCTTAAGACCAGTTTTCTGGTTGCTGCATCATTCATTGTTTGATCCTCCTTTAACAGCCGACTTTACCGGAGCTTTCCAGTCTTCTTTGGCGATGACGGAAATATTGCTCCACATGTGGTTATGGCCCAAGCCGCAATATTCATTGCACAACACCGGATATTCACCAGGTTTTGGGAAAGTGGTGGTGATTTCCGCCACATAGCCCGGCACAATCATGGTGCTCATATTGGTCATCGGGATGTGCACACCGTGCAACACATCAGAGCTAACCCAACGTAACGTGATAGGCGTTTCCGCTGGCACATCGATATGTTTAGGGAAAAAGGAATAGCGTCCGGCCACCATTCTGACCACAACATTGCCTTTGTCATCAACTTGCACACCCAAATTGTCTTCGGCAAATTCTTTGCTTAAATGCAGCTTGGCTGAGTCGATGGTTTCGACTTTACTGGGCGGATTGATGCCATCAAACAAGGCATCAAGCGTCATAATGCCAACGAACAAGCCAATCACCAGCAAGGAGATGGTGATCCACCGTTGTTCCAGGTGGTCAACATGAATGGCCTGCAATTGTGCGAAAAAATTACGCACACATTGCTCATAGGTCGGTTTAGTTGGTTCTGTTTGCATGCTACCCCCCTAGCCCCTAGGCAAAAATACGCCGTAATAAAGAAACAGCCATGCGACCACCATTCCCCCGATAACAGCTGACATCAGTGAAAAAGTGCCAATAGGCGGGCTTTCGAGTATGCGTTTACGATCTTCTTCAGTTATCTTTTCCATTGTAGTATCTCATAGTTATAATTTTTTAAAACGATAACATTATAACTTGTATGGCTATTTTGGTATAAGGATTAACGTGTTATTTGCATTCTTTTTTGGGGGGTTGATATCTGGATTGGCTTAGCGGCAACAATAAATCACTGCGACCGGGGTTTGGGCGCTACCCAGCAGACAAATCCTCATAGGCGCTTAACGTAAAACTCGGGGTGCAAAGGGCAAAAAACACCAGGTCTTCCGTCCCAGTATTGGTGATGGTTTGGGTGCTGGATGGCGGAATGATGACAACATCCCCAGGCCCTACAACTTGTGGCGCTGCGCCGCCAATTTCGACGTAACCGGTGCCTGAAATTATCACGTATCGTTCTGTCACGCCGCTTAAGCGGTGCAGCTTAGTGCGCATTCCCGGTAGTACACGCGCCCTGGCAATAGACAATTCAGGGTCGTTTGGGGAATTTGACAGCTCCCAGATAAAGCAGCCTTCATCAAAATAATATTCATCGGCTTCGTGGTTTTTTAGAATTTGGGTTTGCATTAAATTTAGCCCTCAAAGTGGCTGCTGAATTAAAGAATGGAAGCAAGCAAAGCGATATAGAGTACGAAGTTGGTAAGGCGACACAAGATTCCCTCTCCCTTTGGGAGAGGGTTAGGGTGAGGGTATTTCAAATGTCGCTTTACCAGCTTCGGCTCCTATAAATCTTTGGAAGCATTGGCGTTTAACCTGGGTTAATGGGATTGGGATGTAGTGATGTAATAGTTTTTAGCAAAATCATCAGCAAAATAAGGTATCATTATAAGCTTTGCTGGCTTATGCCCAGTCCAAAATTTAATCATTAGCTTAGGCCTTGGCAGCTTAGAAATTAACCTTCTTATAATAAAGGCCAGAATTTACCCATAAGCCCTTATTTATGATTTGCCGATCATACGCTGAAAGCCCCATTAAACTGTAATCGTTTCCATGTCTTCGTCAAACACAATTGAATGCAATTACCCGGCGTTTAACCCGTTAGGGTATCAGAAAAAATCACGGCTGATGGCCTGCTTGCTATCGGTGCTCGTGGTGGCCTTGCATGTGCTGTTGAGTGTCTATATGTTAAACGCCCCCATCAGGACGCATACCAAACCGCCTGTGGTTATGGAAGTTGTGATGCTGCCTAAGCCAGAGCCAATTGTTAAAGTAGTCCAGCAAGTCGTAAAAGAACCACCGCCACCGCCCAAACCCACGCCTATTAAAAAAAGTCCGGTCAAGCCCAAACCCGTGGTAAAGCCGCCTATACCGATCATAAAACCCGCAGAGGTAAAAAAACCTGCCGTGGTAAAAAAAGTGGCCCCGATCCAGGCACCCAGCAAAGAAGAAATACCGATACCAGCCGTTATTGCGCCTAGGCCCGTTTTTGTGCCCACTCCCTCAATCAGCGCAAAACCGACTTCAGCGGCATCCGCTACCGCAAATGCCAGTACCCGAGGACGGGCAACAGCGGCTACGACAAGCGGGCATGGCCAAGACAATAGCAAATCTGTGGTTTCCGGTGTCGTGGCTTTAGTGCGGGTGCCACCCAAATATCCTGCCCGCGCGTTGAGCAGACGCATTGAAGGTTGGGTGAAAGTGGAATTTACCATCCGCCCGGACGGTTCGGTTGACAATGCCGTTGTTGTTGGTTCAGAACCGGAAGCGATTTTTAACGAGGCGGCTTTGGCGGCCATTGCCAAATGGAAATTTAAGGAAAAAACCGTCAACGGTGTCGCCGTCGCCCAAAAAGCAGTGCAAAAAATCGGCTTTAAACTCCCTATCCAATAAACTTACTAGACTAAGGACCATTACTGAATGCCCACTTATATTTCCCCTGATTTGATCATTAATGCCACGCTCTATACCTTGTTGGTTTTTTCAGCCACAACGTGGACTTTAATCTTTTTTAAAATTTGGCAATTTGCTAACAATAATCGTTGCAACAAGCGTTTTGAAGACGTTTTTTGGCAGTTAACCGACTTACAGCAAATCAAAACTTTGGCACCCGATGTGGCGCAAGGCCCACAAGCGCGGCTAGCCCATGAAGGCTTGTCCTGGCTTGAAGCCCATGAGAAGTCAGCTGGCACTATGCTAAAACATTACGGCGATTCGACAGAGCTTTTGGAGCAATCCATGCGTGTGGTTGTGCAAGAAGAACAACACCATCTGGAAAGCGGCTTAACGGTGTTGGCAAGTATCGGCAGTACCGCCCCTTTTGTTGGGTTGTTTGGCACTGTTTTGGGCATTATGGAAGCCATGCACGATATTACTGAAAGTGGCTCAACCAGTTTGGATGTTGTCGCAGGGCCCATCGGCGATGCCCTCGTCGCCACCGCCATTGGTATCGCCGTGGCCGTGCCTGCGGTTTTGGCCTACAACTTTTTTTTACGGCGTTTGAAATCACAGCGGATAGGCTTGGAAAACTTTGTCACCAGCTTCTTATCCGTCGCCATAGCCGCCAAGTCTGGGCAGGTATAAGCCATGGCGTTTAAACCCCAATCTGAAGACGAAACAGCGATGAGTGAAATTAACGTCACGCCCTTAGTGGACGTGATGTTGGTGCTGGTGATCATCCTGCTGGTCACTGCGCCTTTATTGACCCAATCGGTTCATGTCAAACTCCCTAAGACCGTAGAAACGACAGCCGATGTTAATGCCCAACCCTTGCAACTTGGGGTCGATGCCCAAGGTGTAATAACCCTGAATAAAACCCCCATCCCAAACTTGTTGGCGCTGGAAGCCAGCTTAAAAGCCGAATTGGTGAAAAATCCAGACTGCGGTGTGCATTTATACGTCGACAAAGCCGTGGTCTATGCCAAACTTGCCGAAGTGATGGCAACAGTCCAACATGCGGGCATCTCTAAATTAGCGTTCGTGACCTTGGAAGAGTAGGTCTGCAAGCTTAGTAAATCCAGCCAATCAGGCAAAACTTCGACAGGAACCAACATGGAACACATTACCCAGTTTATTGATATTTTTTTGCATCTGGACAAATACCTCAGCACCATCATCCAAGACTATGGCCAAGCCACTTATATTTTATTGTTTGTCATTATTTTTTGTGAAACCGGCTTGGTGGTGCTACCGTTTTTACCTGGCGATTCCTTGTTGTTTGCCGCTGGGGCATTTGCTGCCAAAGGTGATATGAATGTTGGGCTGTTGTTTGCATCATTAAGTGTGGCGGCAATATTAGGCGATTCCACCAATTATGAAATTGGCCGTTTTTTTGGCCCTAAAATAGCCAAACAAGAACATAACCGCTTCTTGAACAAGCAACATGTAGACCGCACCCATGCGTTTTATGAAAAGTATGGTGCCAAAACCATCATCATTGCCCGATTTATCCCCATTATCCGCACATTTGCCCCGTTTGTGGCGGGCATCGGCGACATGGGCTATAAAAAATTCCTGCATTACAATGTGATAGGCGGTGTGTCCTGGATTGCCATTTGCCTGTTTGGTGGCTATCTATTTGGCAATATCCCAATAGTCAAACACAACTTTACCCTAGTCATTTTGGGGATTGTGGTCGTTTCCATTTTACCCGCTGTTGTTGAATTCCTCAGGCACAAATTAGCCAATAAATAAGCCGCGCCACGGCTAATGGTTATCGCCCTACGCTGTCAGTCAGCTAGCCATCGGAGGGCGATTCATCCCGCAACTCACGCAATAAAAAAAAGTTAAGCGCTGTGCGTATCACCGCAATGGCGGCCAATTTACCGATCTGATCCCAGCTAGGTGACACGGCAGTGGATAAAATATCAGCACCCAATTGCAATTCTAGCGCCAAAGCCAGATAACGCGCCAAGGTTAGCCGTGTTTCACCAAACACGTCCTTGTCACGCACCCGTAGCCCTCGAAACCAAGTGGCTATTGCCGCCACCAAGCCCACGCCAATCAATAAAGCGCCCGTAACTTCGACGATCAGCTTTAGCCAATGCACCAGATAAATCACAAGTTCTTCAGCGCCTGCCATCATCGGGGGTTCAAATTGCATAAGAATTTTAATTTTCGGTATTGTTTAGCATTAGCGGGGGAAATTAAGGTTTGTCAATTACCAGTAAAAGACAGGCTTAACGAATTTATATTTGGGGAATTTGAACAGAACTTAAGGCTTATATTCTGGACTTGAATACTTGGGATATTATTCACGCCGCAGCGCGAAGTCTGGCTCTACTAAACTAAATAACTAATTTTTCTTTTTTCGTTTGGCTTTGATTAGCTTACGTTCTTTTCGGGTAAGTAGGGTTATATTCTGGCCTGTGGCTGTCGGAACATCAGCCAAAATCATTTCCTGACCGACTGTTTGGGTATCTTCAGATGATTGGGTAATCAAATTATCATCTTGACGAAGAATGTCTTCCTGTACAGCGCTCCGACTGGCTCAGCATCAACTAACCCTTGCCCTGTTTCCAACGCGACTATTTCAAGCCTTGAAATTTGCAATTCAGTTTGGCCAGTTACCCATACCCGAACCTCAAGGTCAGTGCATGGGGCGTCCAAAGAAATTGGCGGCACTAGAAAACAGCTGTGTTAATCAGGCTCTACAAAAGCGGATCCTATAAATACACGTTTACATTGATCAGCGACAACATCGAAACTTGCCGGCAAGACGATTAGACCCTACAGCGCAATGGAAAATCACTTGATACCTGCCTATTTCCAACGGTAGGTAAGGGCCGAACAACAAACACCCTAGTTGGCCCGTGCTTATAATTTTTCCACCCAGTTGCGGTCAGAACGATGACTTGCAACGCCCAACACCACTAGAAAAAAGAATACATCGGCTTATACTGAACACTAGAGATTCAAAAACTCCGCCGTCATTGTTCACCAAAAGAGTACGATACTTGAAATGGTGTTTCCCCCTTGCTAAGTTTCCCAACCGTTTTACGAAACTTATGGGTGATTAGGCGTTGCACTTTTAGGAGGATAATCCGAACTTCTTGCGTTCGCAAACCGTACAGGCTTTGAACAAATTCTACCCTTCGATTAAGGTGTATTAAGCAATGTCAGGTTATGCTGGCGTTAACCCGGCCTATTAGGCCATTGGATTCAACTTATGCTGTAAAGGATCATTGCAAGCAAATTCTAGAGAATGCTGCTTCCCAATTAATGCAGTTGAAATGTCGTTTTTTCTTTGTTAACAGCACTTTGATTAGTTATATTCCTTGACTCCCAGCTAAAAAACACAGCTTGGTGTTAGATTTCAACATGCTATTTTGTCATTTGCAGAGAAAAAATACGCACTACAGAATCATCATAAGTAATTAAAAAAAGAGCTCTTACAATGGAAAACGCTTAAATGTCTGTGTCCCATTACCTACAGACATAAGTTTTGAAATGGCTTAATTATTGTTTATTCACTAGGGCTTGCATAAAAGATCTTCCCACCCCTTTCCATCGGCAGTGATTTGCGACAGATGATCATAATTTTCAATCACTATCGTTTCATTATCCCTTAGTAAAACAATGGAACTCCAAACAGAACTTAGAAGAGCAAACAACTCAGCTGGATCTTCATCATAGAACCTCTTTATGGTTTGGGGGTTCCATTCAATTAACAAGACTGGACGAAAACGCTCGAGAGTTTGCATAGCACCAAGTAAAGCCTTTTTTTCACCTCCTTCAACATCCATTTTTATAAAGTCAAGACGATCAAGCCCAAGCTCCTGAATTAAGGCATCTATTGTTGTAACTTTAACCGTTTCCTGAACCCCCATCCCGATCCCATTAGTTGAAATGAATGAACACCCAGCGACTTCCTCAACATAATTGAACGTAGCCGTACCAATATAATCAGAAACTGCGACATAAATTGGAGTAACGTTGTTAAAATAATTGATTTGGATGTTATTTTTTAGAAACTCAAAATTGGTTCTACCAGCCTCAATTGAAAACACTTTCCCATTCACCGCCAAACCGGCGAAAGCCAAGGATAAAGCACCAATATTCGCTCCAACATCAAGACAAACGAAGTCGTCTGCTATTATCTCAGGTAATGCTGACATTATGTGCGTCTCATAATATCCTTTAGAACTAGCAATAGCGCCTATAATGCTTTTGTCATTGTCCCCGCCAGTTAGCACTACTTGTTTTCCCAAAGTAGTGTTCAAAAAAACAGATTTTGACATTTATTATTCTCCAGTTGTTAAATCAAAAATTTAGAATGTTAGGGCGTTAATATCAATAATTTTATTGAGCATTAATTGTTTTTATTGCAGCTTTAGTTTTCGAATAATTTCTGGGCTAACTTTAAAAAAGCAAAAACCCCATACTGATTGTAACTACCAATACCCAAAAACTTTTGCAACTTTACATCTGCAAACTATTGAACGCATATTTTCTTCTTATTGAGGATTTAAGTGTTCATAACGGGAATATATTAGTCAAAATTATTTTAGTCTATATTTTCAAACAATGATCTAGGACTAATTTCGAGCCTTCGAAGCCGTAGAACCGAATTTTCTGCAACCCATAACCTAATCTCAAAATCAGTGACAGGTGACTTAATAAGCACCTCCATTTCGGCAATTAGGCCTGTTTCATGAGTTACCGAAAGGACACTCATAGATAACTCTTCCGAGCCTTGCCGAACGACTGAGTCAGCATAAGCTGGTGGCACACCCAATTGCTTCACCTGCCCGTAAAGCCTAACCCAATATCTTCCAGCAGGCAATGATAAATAAGGCCCAAAAATCAGATGTCCTTCAGTTCCATTAGTTTCCAAATAAAGGCCATTTTTCTTTCCGACTGCCGAAAAGTAGCGCGGATCTGAAGCAAAATAACGGTAACCTTTCTCCGGTTTTGATAATGCCATCCACTTATCATTCAATATCACATCAAGTAGTTGGTGTGAAGACTGCTCCCAAGTCAACCAAGGCATCAGTTCCGTTTGTGGGGCTTTGCCTACCAAATTAATCCCCAGCCATTCCTTTACGACATTTGCCAAATTTTCAGCTTCCAGGCCAGAAAAGTAAGTCGCAAAGTCACCTGCCACTTCTTTAAACACAGGAATATTTCGGGCAATGATTGGCAGTTTGTGCTGAGCGGCTTCTATTAACGGCAACCCAAAACCTTCCCCTTCCGAAGCGGCAATTAGACAACTAGAAGAAGCATAAACTTTTTCAAGATATTCATCACTAATACCATCTAACAAAAATAACCTTCTAAAGTTCTCGGGATGATGATTTATTGCGTCAATTAATTTCTCAACCATCCATCCTTGCTTGCCAACCATCACCAAATTGACATCTACGCCTTGCTCCCAGAGTAGCTCGAATGCAGATAACGCCTGCATCTGCCCTTTACGGGGCTCAATAGTACCTACCATCAAAAACGTCGGACGCATGGCAATAGACTTTAACACATTAGCCGCGTCATTTGGAAAACCCATGGTAGGCAAGGATCTGGCCACGTCAGCCCCTAAATGAAACCAGCCAAGTTTCAATGGAGACTCGCAATAAGCGCCAAATTCCGCAATCCAATCGGCCATTTCATCAGCAACTGCACACGAAATGCAAACAGCACCATCCGCTTGTGTCACAGTATTAAGCCAATTTGTATGGGCCTCAGTCGCCCCCTGATGAAATACATTAGGAAGCATTATAGGCAGTAAATCATAAACAACAAAATAAACCTTTACACCAATGCTCCTCAGTTGCTGATAAAACTCCGATTGCCTTGGAATAATATGAGGTTGCAAGTCAAGCCCAAGAAAAATATCACCATTTCGTGCCACAACGGGCTCGTCATCAAGAACATGGACAGGGCAATCCAAAAAATGCAATGTGAAATTACGCGCATAGTTATAACCTACGTCATTAAGCGTTGCATAAACTGGCTCAATCCTATAGTTTTTGGGTGGATTTTTGAGGAGTTCCAAAAGAATGCTTCGAACCACCCGCTGGATACCACTTTTAGCATCGCGCTGAACCAACTCCGAAACATCTACAAAAATTTGGCTTATTGACGATGTAGCCCGGTTCGAATCGATGTTTCGAGCAAGCCCAAACCAAGCTTGCTCTTCAGTTGGAGCTGAATCAAGCTGGGCAATGGCATTTATCAGCCCCCTATTGCTGTTATCATGGTGATAAAATTTCTCGATGGCTTCTCCGTATTGATTGGCACATGACCTTGGTGCATGTTTGGTTAGAATCACTTCTCGCGCAACTTGGCTTAAAGCACTGCGCTTTTGATCATCCATCCAAAGTGTATCAAGCGCAAACACCAATTCGGCATCTTCAAATTCATCTGGCAACATCCAAACTGCATCTTTAGGAAAATCGGCCATAGTTCCATTAGCATTGACAATAGTGGGAAGGCCATAATTCATGCAATCCAAAACCGTTCCAGATGTTTCGCCGCGTGATAGTGTGCGTAGCTGTACACCGATATCAGCCGCCGCCAAATACTGGCGAAACTCTGCCATGTCTGTCCAACCAGTTATGCGAATTTGGTCGGCTAAGCCACTATCAAAAATCGTAGAATTTAGTTCCTCACCGTAATTTCCACCGTGATTCTCGCCAACAAACACAAGCAAGCATCGTTGGTCTTTACGCATAGTGGATTCTAACCATGCTTTTAGTAACCGATGGTTTTGCTTGTGTGGGCCTAACAAGCCAAAACTACATACCAAAAAAGCATCTTCACTTATCCCTAATGCTTGCCTTGCTTCTGCCCTTTTACAGGATAAAGTTGGCACTCTGAGATGCGGAATAACTGACCAGCCCCTTGAAAAATCATCACCTATCCATTGTTTAGATAGCCTAAGTGAATTTTCTGAGTGGACAATAACCCCCACTGCTTTCTCAAGAATTGATTTGTTACAAGGATATTTCCAAACAACATCAGCTGTATCTGTTGCATGGAATCGCTCTTGTACTGCGCTGTATCCGTGGGAAAAATACAACTCTTGGGACCAAGAATTTGGTTTGAACCCATGCACATCCATATGCGCAACAATCCCACTGATAAAAAAATCATGTAAAACCACAACCCCTGGCACTAGGGACAATAAGTCAAACATATGCTGGTGAAAGGATGAGTTACCAAATTGATATATAATACGGTCGTATTGTTGGGCATGGCTTAAAAGCCATCGGGAATCGCGTACTGCACAGTTCTCTTTAATCCAAGTATCGGTTAGCGTATCTTGCTCAACAATCACGTCAATCTCATAATGACGCACTAACTCGGGAAGTAGCTCAGCACTATAGTCAGCAATGCCACTACGTTCTGGAGGCAAAGGTGATACAAATGCCAGCCTTGGCCTTTTTTTGGGTAAAGGAGTGGTTTTTAATGTGTTTAATCTTTTGGCATGAATCTTTTCAAAAGCGTTGATGGCCGTTTTGGCACTCTCATTCCAAGAAAACTTCTTAGCCTGCTCAATTCCGTGATTGATTAATTCAGTACGAAAAGCCTCGTCAGTCAATACTTGAATCAACTTATCGGCAATAGAATTTTCGTCAAATGGATTAAACAGCGCTTTTTCCAGCCCAACCACTTCAGGCAAACTGGAAGTATTGGCGGCAATAACCGGAGCACCACAAGACATGGCTTCTAAAACCGGCAGCCCAAAACCCTCATGCCAAGATGGGAAAACAAATACTTTACACATATGGTAAAGGATAATCAGCTCCTCTTCAGAAACAAAACCAGTCAAAACCATTTCATCAGCAGCAAGGCCTTGTTGCACAGCTAACTCATTAAGCAAATGGCGGCTTTCTGGTTGAATCGAGCAAACGATGACCAACTGATGCATTTCCCTCAGTTGTAAGGGTAATTTTGCATAAGCTCGAATCAATCCCTCTATATTCTTACGGTGGTCAATTCCGCCCGTATACATAACAAACTCACGAAATAAACCATATTGCTCCCTCACAAACATGTTTGTTGCGTCAGTTATTTCAATGCTATGGAATTGTGCATCTGCCGCAGTACCAATATTAATACATTGATCGGCTGGAAAACCAAGATAATGGATACCTTCTAGGCGTGAAGAATCTGAAATGGCTAGCAGTAGGTCAGCCCTCCTTAAATGCCCCAGCTTATTTTCATACCATGCCTCAACCAAGGGATTATCCAAATAGGGCGCCCTATTGATTAGGGGAATTAAATCATACAAGACAACTGCTGTAGGAATTTCCTGCGACATAATTCCTACACCAATTACAGCATCATCAACTAAACCTTCAAACAGACTGGATACAAAAATAATATCCGGCTCTAAGCTCGCCAAAAAAGACTCTCTTGTTAATTCCGCAGTCTTTCGCCGCCAATTGTTCGCCTGCTCCAAGTAATTAACCGGTTTAGGTGCATTCCATATACAAATATTCCTTTGCGGTAAGAGCCCCTCAAATTCCGCGCGTATAGGAACAATAGTGTCTGGAAATAGCCCGCTGAGGGCTATGATGATTTCGTGTTCACCCTTATTTGCAACAATCGCTTTAGCCAAGGAAAGGCTATATCGACCAATCCCACGATGGCGGTTACTTGCCTGAGCCCCTTGAAGATCAATCACTATACGCATTACAATGCCTCCTTGGAATAAATTGCCACCGTTGATTTGAGCCGATAATAAATTTCCCTGGCACATGGTGAAAGCTGCTTTAGACCCTCTGATAAGTCTGAGGACATCGAAGAGCTATTTGTGGACATCTGAGTTACATTAACACGAGCCAACATTTCAGCCTGGTGTTGACGCACAACAAGTTCCTGTAAATCAGCAAACAACTGTTCCAGCTTATTGAATCGGCTATTGCTCGCTTCATTAAATAAGTAAAGCTGACTTTCAAGACTACGCAACTTACGTTCGGTAGGGTGGTTACCTTCCGTACCGTCAAACCAACGGAAGATAGCACCAATAATTGGGTACTGCCCCCTTTGGTAATGGGCAATCTCTTCATCTAAATGGTTTAAATTGGACTTATAAACAACACCTTCCTCTGAAGCGCGCAGTTGGGCAACTATACGCATTTTTGAAACCCCATTGCGTAACCGTCCCAAATAATATCCCAAACCTTCTGGGTCAGGGGTTCGTCCTAACAAAGTCTGAAACGCGCAAAGTATAAATTGTTGGTCGTGATAAGCCAACATTTCATCCAACGTAGATGCAGGGGGGGGGCAAGTCGATTGGGCAGTATATGGCATAATGGCCTCAATGGGTGTATGACAGAGAGTAATTGAATTTAAATTTTTATCTGGATTAACAAGTAGATGCTTTAAATCTCCCCTATTTAAAATGTGGGCAGCATAAGCCATAATATTTTTTGGTACCAAAGCCCGACTCACAACGTATATCGGCGCCATTATTCGCCAAGCAAGAGAGGCCTGGGTGTGGGCCAAACTTTGGTTCACTTCGGAAAGGGTTTGTTGGAGCAAAAGACTCGTTTGTTTTTCGGTCGCAAGATCCGCTTTTAGCTGCGCCTCAAGCAATTTAAACGCGCCAACCAAACGCATGTGCTCATCGAGTTGAATGCGGAGCTCGGCTTCATTTTGCTGCAATTGGCTTTGCTGTACATTCTGGAGTAACCGCACCTCATTTTCCAAGTCAGCTATTTGTTTGACTAGGTCTAATTCACGCTGTATCCAGCTCCCTTCAACACTGGCCAGCTCTTCTTGTTTGGCTTGCAACTGCTGGTGCAAAAGCGCTTCTTGCTCACCATATTGACGCTGGAGCACCTGCTCCTTTTCATTGAAACAGCGCGATAATTCAAATTTTTCTTGGTCAGTTTGTTGCTGGGCTTCCAATAGCTGCAAAGCCGCATCCGCCTCATGCTGGATTAGAATTTGTTGGAAACTTTCGTTTTCCTGCTGGCTTTTTATGAGTTGCTCAAACAATTGTTGCTCAAGCCTAACCCGATCTTCCTCCGCCAAGTGAAGTTTATCTTGTTTCTCCTGCAATTGCTGGGTCAAATTCTGACTGCGTTTTATGTGTTCGTCATTCAGCTCTTGAATTTGTCCACTGTGGATACGCGCCAACTCGGCTTTTTCCAGCTCTGCTTGCTGCTGCACAAACGCTATTTTGGCGGTCAACTCTTGTTCCAAGGTCTCCAGGCTACGTTTAAGGCTTTCCTGTTCCTGCTGGTTTTTCTGGGCTTGCTTGGCGTATTCTTTTTCCTGAAGATCCGCACTTTGCGCTAAACGAAGAAGTTGTTGTTGGGCCGCTTGTAGCTCTTGGTTGAGTGCTTGCTCACGTTGACCTTGTTCACGCTGCATTGTTAGGATTTGTGCGGCGTGAATCTTGGCTTGCTCAGCCTTTTCTTGGCTAGCTTGTTGTTGCATGCCCAACAACTGCGCCATCATCTCACGCTGATATTTTATCCTATCTTTCTGCAAGTTACGGATTTCTTGCTGCTTTGTGTGCAGCTGTTGGTTTAAAGCCTTTTCACGCTTACTGTGCTGGCTTTGTATTACTTGCGCTTGCTCAGCATGGATACGGGCTTGTTCAGCCTTTTCCTTTTCAGCTTCTTCTTTGAGCGCCAACACTTGTAAGGCTACTTCCTGCTCGCGTTGGGCCAACGCCTTTAACAGGTGTTCCAATTCCTTACGGGTTTGGATCGTTTGTTCAGCTAACACGTGTTCACGTTTGAGGTGTTCTTGCTGCAAATTGCGCAACTCCTCTTGGCCAGCCTTCAGCTGCTGCTTCAGTGTCTGTTTCCGTGCTGCGTGTTCGCGGTGTAATTCATTTGTTTGCTCGCTGTGGCTCTTCGCCATTTGAGCCTTGTCAAGCTCCGCTTGCTGCTGGATAGCCAAAAGCTCCGCCGCAACTTCCTGCTCCCGCCGGGCCAAGGTAAGCAACAAGGTTTCCACCTCCTGCCGAGTTTGGCTGGTTTGTTCTGACTGCAACTGTTCACGCTTGATAATGTCTTGCTGAACCTTAAAGAGCTCCTCATGGGCTTCGCTCAACTGCTGGCTGAGGATCTGCTCACGCTCGTCTTGTTGGCGCTGCAACAATTGGGCCTGTTCCCTATGGCTTTTTTCCTGCCCGGCTTTCTCCCGTTCGGCTTGCTGCTGCATGGCCAGCAATTGGGTTGCCATTGCCTGTTCACGTTGTTCCAAAGTCCGTTTGAGGTTTTCCTGCTCCTGTTGGGCAAGGCTAATTTGTTCGGCCTGGTTTTTTTCAAATTGCGCCTGCGCTTGCTCCAAGCGCCGAAGCTCTTCCTTTCCAGCCAGCACTTGCTGGTTAAGGGCGAACTCACGTTCGGCATAACTTTTGGTAAGCTCGAGCACACTTTGTTGGCTGGCTTGCAAATAACTTTGGCTTGATTGCAAATGCTGGTTTAACTCATTTTTAGTTAAAGCCAAAGTCTCGGTGGCGTTTCTAATTTCCGTATCCTTACTCTCAAGCTGCGCGGCTAGACCTTCCAAACTCAACTTAGAAGTAGTGAGATCGTTTTCAAGCGATTTCGCTTGGGTCTCCAAGCCACCAATTACATTGTGTAAATGTTGCTCGCGGCCTGCGTCATCGGTTTCCAAACGCAAGGCTATTTCTCTGGCCCGATGCAGATCCCTTTGCAAGCCACTGGGGTCAACCTGTATCGAGGCTGCATGTTCACTTCGAAGCTGCTTTATGTTATCAATGGTTTCCTGTGAATAACCGCTGACCAAAAGCAAACCATACACGCGATTTTCAATGCGTGTGAACATGTCAATATCACTGGCATCAAAAAAACCCTGCGGTACGTTACAATCTGAAAAATCAACGCCATTAATCCCAAGTTCTTCAAAATGTTTATTGATGGTTAAACGATAACCTTGGGAAGTGCTCAAGGAATCTATGTTTAGCAAGTGATCCGCATAAGCCATCCCTTCAAGCAATCCAAGGCACCAAAAGGCGTAAAAAAGCAGATAGCTGTTTTCGGAGGTTAGACGGTGTTGAAAAAAATACCCAAACTCCTCCTGAAGGAGCTCATGGTGAAACTCACTGTAGCCGATTTCCTCCCTTATCTTGGCAACAAACGGCAGACGGGATTGGGCGCCAAGAATGATCTGGCAGACGGCACCAAAATAATCATTTAGCTTAAAAGACCACCACTGATCCCAAGGGTTACGCCATAAATAGATATTTACCCCCCCTATTGACCGCTTAATTAACCCAATACGGCATGAGGTACGGCATTCTTGAATAACAGGTCGCCCATGGGCTGCGGAGATCAATGCCCGGAGATAATTTTCCAATGGCTCGGCTGCTGTTACACCAAAATAATCATCGTAAATAATGCTTTTTTCGATCAAGCCACTCCAAGCTTGATAAGTCTGCTGAAGCTCGTAAAAATAAGGTTTTTCCAATACAGGATGCCGCAATACCACGAGGCTTTCACTTGTAAAATTTGGAAATATGTCCGGGTTGTCTTTTGCACGTAAAGCAATTTCATTCAGGGGCTCTTGGTAACTCCAATATCCTGCTTCGGAACGCCTAAAGGCATTAAAAACATAAGTGCTTCCCGACCGCCAAAGGGAGTGGATGAAGATTGGTTCTTGACTGAGAGTTGCTGTCATTTCTAGCCCTATTTATACAAAGGAGCCGTTGGCCCCAAGATAGGTGTTAACGCAACGGGCATTTCCCGTTGATGGAATGAACCGGACAATATTTTCACCAATTGCAAACAACTTTCTTTCCAGGTAATGCCGCTAGTTCTTGACGATAACAAATTCCCCTCCAATCCTAATTTATCGATCCAAGCTGTAAGTATTTTTGGCAATTCACTAGCTGATAAGTTGGGGAAAAACGTCACGTTATCCCCGGCAATTTCTCTAAATACTGGAATATCGCGAGCAAGAACAGGCTTGTTGAAGCAAGCAACCTCTATCAGCGGCAAGCCTAAGCCCTCACCTTTTGATCCCATAATCAGTCCACTACAAGTTTGATAGAGCGCCAGAAGCACCTCGTCACTCGGCCCATTTAACCAGAGCAACCGTTTACCTGTCTCGCTATGCGCTTGTAGCCGTTGCAAAAAAGGCAACATCTTCCAACCCTGCTTACCCACAATGACTAAATGTGCCTCACCATCAGCTTTCCAAAACTCGTCAAACGCATCCAAAACATCCGCATGCCCTTTTCGCGGCTCAATTGTACCTACCATTAAAATAAACTTGCGCCCAAGTAATTGGGGTGGCAGGCATGTGGACAAATCAATTTTTGGATGGCTAGCATTAATATCTGCACCCAGTTGAATAACGGAGCAAGGCAGATCATATTCACTTATTCCCCAGTTTTTTTGCATCCACGCACCGAAATCGACTCTCACGATTTGGGAGATAGTCACCACATCATCAGCCAGTATGGCTAACGCCCGTAACCAACGCCGAAAATTGTTGGCGGTTTTTGGAGTAAACCAAGAAGGTTCAAGAATCGGCAAGAGATCGTAAACAAAAAAACAAAAACGAACGCCCTGCCGCTTCCACCTGAACAAGTCTGCCAAATGATGGGGTATGATATGCGCCGCAAGATCTAACCCAAGGAAAAGGTCACCACCACAAACCTGAACCGGCGCTTTAAACAACCCCTCTCGCGTCTTACTGGAATCCTGCAGAAAATCAACGGGTAAATATTGGTAACTTTGGTTACGCGTTGCTGTGACCGGACAAACCTTGTATCCCGCAGGAGGGGCCGCCAATAGCTCCTGATAAATATTACGAACCACCCGCTGGATACCAGTGCCAGCATCTGCTTCAGAGATAACAGACATATCAATTAATAGTTGCTTATCCTCTCTGCCTTGAGGCCATAATTTGGCCACTTGATCCCTTAGGAGGGAAACCGGCAAATGGTTTAAGGCAATATTTTGTAACCAATGAAGCATTATTAAACCAACCCTTTAATAGGAATTGAGTGTTTTTGAATGGCATTAGCCACTACACAAAACATAATATGCCACAAGTCGCATCAAGCTACCTCGGCAGCATGGGCATTGTAATAAAAAAAGGCTTCTTCAATATCATCGAATGATGTCAACTTGCCCTTTACCAATACCGACGCATGCTGACAATGCTCACGAATAAATCCTGGATCATGGGAAACCAGAATCATTGCCCGATCTTTGCGTTTTTCAAAAAGCTCAAGATTACATTTTTCATGAAACCGACTGTCACCCACAGCAACAATTTCATCAATTAAAAAGCAATCAAATTCAACTACCATGGATATGGCAAATGCTAAACGGGCACGCATACCGGCAGAATAAGTCTTAACAGGCTCACGAAGGTACTTGCCCAATTCAGAAAACTCCTGGACAAAGGGTATTTTATCTTCTGTGCTAGTGCCATAAATCCGACAAATAAAACGCAAGTTGTCCAAGCCCGTTAAACTTCCTTGAAAAGCGCCGCCAAAGGCCAAAGGCCAAGAAACACTCATGTTTCGAATAATTCTGCCGCTAGTCGGGCGCTCCGCACCACTAATAAGGCGAATTAACGTGGACTTTCCGGCCCCGTTGCGTCCCAGAATACCGATTTTCTCGCCCCTAGCAACTTGGAGGTTAATGTGGTCAAGCACAGTACTTTCCCCCCCACGGACATGGTAGCGCTTAACAACATCGATAATTTGAATCATTCCGGTATGACTGTCCGCGAGATAACTCGAACTTGGGAAATGCCAAGCGTTAAAAGAAGTAGATTAGAAATAGCCATGTAAGCCATATCATAATGGGCATGGACAGCAGAGCCAAAATAACCCTCCCTAAGTATCTCGACACCATGCACCATCGGCAGTAACAAGATAAATGATTGCGAGCTGCTAGGCAGCCAGTCCACCATAAACACTGCGCCGGACAATGGAAATAAAAGATATGACACTGGATGCCACAGTTTTTCTATTACCTCTGTACGCTCGCTCAATGCCCCAACTAATAGTGCCAAGGAAACACCAAACCAAGCTAACATAAACCAACCAAAAATAACTTTTAAAATGTCTTCTGGTGGCTTGATCAACCCAATCGAAGTAAAAACAACACCCAAGAGAATAAAAGATGCCGTTGTACCAGCTATTTCAAGCAAAATACGAGAGGCATATATATCGATAACTTTTACATGACGATGATACATCAGTGCCAAATTTGGTTGTATTGCCCCGCTACACCGACCTGGCATATTTCGCCAAAGTAATACCGATGAATATCCTGTTAGGGCAAAAGCAGCAATGGGCAGGGCCGAACCATGCGAGGCCCCGGCCAGTGACCACAAGCCTGTTACACCCAAGGTAAACATCATAGGCTCAACAAACAACCAAAGGAAACCGATATTATGTCGACCATAACGGGTAATTATTTCACGCATCAAAAGTGCGCCAACCACACGCACTTGTATTTGAAAAGATCGTTTTAACGAAAGATTAGCGCTGTCCATAATCATTTAGTCCTGATGTTCCCTGATACCCGCCAAGAGCATGGACAACACCCCCCAAATAACTATTCCAAGCATAAAAGTTGCCATAACACCCTTTATTCGCCTAGGCTCCATAGCCATATCAGGCTTGCTAGGTTGTACTATACGCTCCAAATAAAGCTGTTTTCGTTGTGCCTCATTACGGGCCAACTCAAGGGAAGCCAATGTGCTGCCCAATTGTTTGTCAGCAAACTCCCTGTCTAAAGCAAGGCGTTGGTATTCTGCGGCTTTCTTGGCTAAAGAACGCTCACCTCCGGCCACCCGATCAACTTCAATAGCAATCTCATTTTTCAAATTTTGAACCCGTAATTGCAAGGAGGGTATCTGGGGGTTGCTTTTTGTAAACGTCTGTAGTTGTATGAGCTGTGCTTGTGTGGCGATCAGCTCATCCTGGAGCTTGGCAATTTGTTCGAACTGTAGTGAAGATTGACGTTCTGGGTCAATTACGCCTTTCTGGTTACGGTAATTAGACAAGGCAAGGCCAGCGGCCTTTGCCGCTTTTTCTGCATTACGCACTTCACTGGTGGCAAAGCGGATCATGTCTTGACGACCCAATTCATTAAGCTGGTTGACTAGCGATTCTGACATCTCCATCAGTTGCTTATTTACCATGTAAGCATCTTCGGCAGTAAATGCCCTAACGGTCAGTGTGGTAATTGAGGATAGCGAGTCTAACTGGATCTCCACTTTTTTCTGATAGTATTTATGTAAAGCCTCGAAGCTTGTGTCCCACCATTCCAAACCGGCAAAGCGGCTAAAAACATCGACATCAAGATTGGAAAAAGCTTTTCCTATCATTTGCTTTTCATCAAGCGACTTCAATGCGTCGCGTGACAACATAAAATCCTGTACAGTGTAGCTATCGTCCTGTGAACGTGCAAAACCAGTTCCCTTAAGCAACATACCTAATGGTGAGGCGGCTTGCCGTTCAGGGCTACGCACCACAAAGCGCGACTCTGAAATGTAAACATCAGAAGCTATAAAGCCAAAATAGACAATAGAAAGGGCAGTTGGTATCAAAACCGTCAGAATAAATAGCCAGTTCAACGCCTTGATTCGGGAGAAAAAACTCTGGGAGGGCGGCGCCTTGCTTTTCATGGGTTCTCCACCTTGCCCAGGCACAATAACAATCTCTGGCTCGTGCACCTCCACAAACTCGGCTTCCGGCGCAGACTCGTGAACCACGACAAACTCGGCTTCCGGCACTGGCTCGTGAACCTCAACAAACTCGGCTTCCGGCACTGGCTCGTGAACCTCAACAAACTCGGCTTCCGGCACTGGCTCGTGAACCGCGACAAACTCGGCTTCCGGCACTGGCTCGTGAACCGCGACAAACTCGGCTTCCGGCACTGGCTCGTGAACCGCAACAAACTCGGCTTCCGGCAGTGGCTCTGGCTCCGTAACAACTCCAGAACTTTCCAAATTAACTGGTTCGGAAACAATCACTAATTCTGTAACTTCTTCAAGTTGTGCAGCATGCTCAAGTTCGGCTGTTTGACCGGCTTCAACAATGTGATCCGGGTCTGCAATATGCTCTGGTTGGGTATTCACGGTTATATTTCAGTTCGATCAGAATTAATTTGAAATTACGAGAGCTTAAGCACTGGAAATCTTATAAAGATATTCATCGTATCCATTCCCACTAGCCACAATAATACTTTGCCGCATCCGATTTGTCCACAACTCCAAACAGGGAGGCGTTTAGGTACTTTGACAGGACTTTTATTTGGGGCACTAAGTGTTATCCAAAAGCAGACTTTTAAAGTAAATTCGATTTTGTCCTTGGACTCAACTAAGCAAGCCCGTTACAGATTGCTTGGAAAAAAAATTAATCCCCTTCCCACTGATACCATAATTGCCACAAGGCCGTCCTGCACTTTTGTTTAGGGCGACTTTGATTGATATGACCATCACCTCAAGACCAGCAATATGCTGCTGAACGGTCGCCCTTGAAATTACCAATGCTTGTGCGGGGCGAAAGGCTTAACTTCCAATAATTGCAAAAGGATATGGGGTTGCCGGGTGCTTATATCTTGTAGCATAGGGACGTTAACCCAAGTGTTTGCCAAAGACAATGAAAATTCGTAATTATGCCACAAATGCTTTTACATGTTATTTATTGTATAACCAATTATGTTGTTATAAACTTTAACCCCTAAGCCAATGTGCTTAATGACAAATAATAATACTTACAATAACAACACCGGAGATCAAGATGAGCGCAACACCAGAAACTACCCCAACTGCAACTTTATATGAACAAATTGGTGGCGCAGCAGCTGTGGATGCCGCCGTTGATGTTTTTTACCGTAAAGTGTTGGCGGATTACCGTATCAACCGTTTTTTTGATGATGTTGATATGGAAGCCCAAGCGGTCAAACAAAAAGCTTTCTTTACTATGGCGTTTGGCGGGCCAAACACTTACACTGGCGATGACATGCGTAAAGCGCATGCCCGCTTAGTAAAAATGGGCTTGAATAACGACCACTTCAACGTTGTTATGGAACACTTGGGCGCTACTATGACTGAACTCAATGTCCCCGCAGAACTCATTGCCCAAGCAGCTGCCATTGCAGAAAGCACCCGAAATGATGTATTAGGCAAATAAGCCAGCACCAATAAAATCAGTGGTCGCGTTATTTAAAAATAACCCGGCCACGGCCCTTAATAAACCCTACCTTCGAAACTACCCAGCGCCTATCAGCCCGGCGGGCAATTATGCCTCAGCTTATAAGACCGTAAGGATCAAGGCAAATACAAAAGCGAAAATTACAAAAAGTGTAAATATCGCCTTGTTAGTAAGCCCGGCTTTAATTTGCCCCCACTCAAGCAGCAACTCGTGCTTAATGTCATCGGCGCTTAAAATCCGCTTACATCGCCCGCGCAGCGAGTGTTTTTCTTCATTAGCCTCTTCTTCTGCAATCAATTCAGCAATTTTTGAATAGAAACTGCCGCATTCAGGGCATTTCACTGACACGTCCTGAAGCTCATGTCCACAAGAACGACATTTACTCATTAGGCACTCCTTAACTATTAGAATTAATAAATGGAGATCGGCAAAGGGTTCCCAAAACCGCTAGCATTAAAACCTTAATAAGGTCGGATACCCTCCCCGACCCCCTGTTTGGGCTTGATATCTTAAAGCCTAAAAGTAACAACACAATGTGACCTGGATCAGTAGCTATCCCCCGTTTTTTTCGTGACTTCCGGCAAGCAGCCTTAAAAATTGTCCTTTGCTTTGAATGGGGCTAACCGGTATTTGGGCAACTATGGGCATATTTTGTCAATTTGCCCAGTATGAATGATATTATTTCAACTTAATATGGCCACCAAGTCAAAACTATAGGCCATAAAACGATGGTTATCTATCGGATACAAACTGTTTCCCGTTATAGCAGGCATTCATTTTTAACGGGACTTGATTATTTTGCTATCATTGGACTAGGAATTGTTTAGCCCCTTGATGGGGAAAACTCGATAGGCACATATTTCTATGGCAACAACTACGCTTTATTAATCTGCTTATTAAGATAACTAATTAGCCTTAAACAAGCAATGTGACTTTGGCACATAATTTTTGGCGGGTTGCTCCCCTTTCCGAATCTTGTATGGGATTATGCTTTTTTAGACGGCCTATAATTTGCAGCCACATTACCCGTTATTCACCGTCCATTTGAATCGGACAACCAAGCTTATTGCACCGCTAAGCCAACACCCAATTTATATCAACTCCCAAGGAGCTTTTCATGCTAGAACAATACCGCAAACATGTAGAAGAACGTGCTGCTGAAGGCGTTGTGCCTAAGCCTATTGATGCCGAACAAATGGCGGCCTTGGTGGAACTTATCAAACAGCCACCAGAAGGACAGGAAGCGTTTATTTTAAACTTGTTGGCTAACCGGGTCCCTGCCGGCGTTGACGAAGCCGCTTATATCAAAGCAGGGTTTCTGTCAGCCATTGCCAAAGGTGAAATTAGCTCGCCCATTTTAACCGCCGCAGATGCGACAGAACTATTGGGTACTATGCTGGGCGGTTACAATATTGCCCCTTTGGTCGATTTGCTGGATAAGCCGGAACTGGCCCCCATCGCAGCTAAAGGCTTGTCACACACCTTGCTGGTGTTTGATGCTTTCCATGATATTGAGGAAAAAGCCAAGGCGGGCAATGGCTTTGCAAGCCAAATTATCCAATCTTGGGCGGATGCAAAATGGTTTACCGAAAAATCCGCCGTCCCTGAAAAAATGACGGTCAGCGTTTTTAAGGTCACGGGTGAAACCAATACTGACGATTTATCGCCAGCACCGGATGCTTGGTCCAGGCCCGACATCCCGCTACACGCCAAAGCCATGTTGAAAATACCCCGTGAAGGCATCACCAACGCAGAACAGCAAATTGCGGAACTTCAAGAACTTGGTTTCCCAGTTGCTTATGTTGGCGATGTGGTTGGCACTGGCTCATCTCGCAAATCAGCGACCAATTCTGTTTTATGGTATATCGGCAACGACATCCCATTTATTCCAAATAAGCGCGATGGTGGCGTGTGCATTGGTGGCAAAATAGCGCCGATATTCTTTAACACCATGGAAGATTCTGGCGCCCTGCCATTCGAATGCGACGTATCGCAATTGAATATGGGTGACGTCATTGACATTTATGTCTATGAAGGCGTCATTAAACGCCACGATAGCAACGATGTAATCTGTACCTTTACCTTAAAGACCGATGTCATTCTCGACGAAGTCCGGGCTGGTGGACGCATCCCGTTGATTATCGGACGCGGCCTAACTGACCGTGCCCGAAAATCCTTAGGCTTGGAAGCATCACCTGTATTCCTCAGGCCTGAAACAGAAGAAGACAGCGGCAAAGGTTTTACCTTGGCACAGAAAATGGTCGGCCAAGCCTGCGGCGTTGCCGGGGTGCGCCCCAACACCTATTGCGAACCGCACATGACAACAGTCGGCTCCCAAGATACGACCGGGCCTATGACCCGTGACGAACTCAAGGATTTGGCTTGCCTAGGTTTTTCAGCCGATTTGGTTTTACAATCATTTTGCCACACAGCCGCCTACCCAAAACCGATAGACGTGGTTATGCAACATACCCTCCCCGACTTCATTATGAACCGTGGTGGCGTATCCTTGCGGCCTGGTGATGGCATCATCCATTCTTGGCTAAACCGCATGTTATTGCCGGACACGGTAGGCACGGGTGGTGATTCCCATACCCGTTTCCCTATTGGAATTTCTTTTCCTGCGGGTTCTGGCTTGGTGGCTTTTGCGGCGGCAACTGGGGTGATGCCATTGGACATGCCCGAATCTGTGTTGGTCCGTTTTAAAGGTAAAATGCAGCCCGGCATCACTTTGCGTGATATGGTCAACGCCATCCCTTATGCCGCCATCCAACGCGGTTTGCTGACCATAGACAAAAAAGGCAAAAAGAATGTATTTTCTGGACGTATCCTGGAAATTGAAGGCTTGCCTGATTTAAAAGTGGAGCAGGCATTTGAACTGTCCGATGCCTCCGCAGAACGCTCAGCAGGTGGCTGCACAATCCGCCTTAACGAAGCGCCCATCCGCGAGTACCTTAACTCCAACATCACCTTGCTAAACTGGATGATCGCCGAAGGTTATGGTGACGCACGGACTATTACGCGCCGCATTAAGGATATGGAAGCTTGGCTGGCAAACCCCGTGTTGCTGGAAGCGGATGCCGATGCCGAATACTTTGAAATTATCGAGATTGATATGGATGAAATCAAAGAACCTTTGCTGGCCTGCCCGAATGACCCCGATGATGTAAAACCCCTGTCTGAAGTGGCCGGTACCAAAATTGATGAAGTGTTCCTAGGCTCGTGCATGACCAATATTGGCCATTTTCGCGCCGCAGGCAAATTGCTGGAAAAACAGCAAGGTGAGTTGCCGACAAGATTATGGGTCGCACCACCCACCAAAATGGACCAAACCCAATTGACCGAAGAAGGTTATTACCGCACTTTTGATAAAGCGGGTGCCAGAACAGAAATGCCAGGTTGTTCATTGTGTATGGGTAATCAGGCACGGGTTGCGGAAAATGCCACCGTCGTGTCAACATCAACCCGAAACTTCCCTAACCGGCTGGGCAATGGCGCCAACGTTTATCTGGCATCAGCAGAACTGGCTGCGGTCTGTTCAATTTTGGGTAAAATCCCTAGCATTGAAGAATATATGCACTACGCCGCACAAATTGATGCTAACGCTAAAGACACTTACCGTTATTTGAACTTTAACCAGATGGACAGTTATCGGCAACTAGCGGGCGAAGTACCAACCGTTTAAAACCAAGCATAAAATGAGTAACCTGCGCTTGACCCCGGCACAACCAGCTTGGGGTAAGCGCAAACCTCCTTGGTAAAGATAGCTATCTTTTTGAGCCTAGTTACCCAATAAGAAACTTGCCGCATCCATGCCCCAAAAACCACCAACATTTAAAGCGTCCTTATCCTTCCACAATAGGACGATGGCCTATTATTACAGCCAGATTGAGCAACAACAACGGCTGTTACAACGTATCCGCAGTGTTTTACCGGACGCTTTGGCAAAACAGGTGCGCCATTGCCTGATCCGGGACACCAAATTACTTATTTATACCGATGCCGCCGTCTGGGCCACACAACTGCGCTTTTACAACAACGCGATGCTGATGGCACTAAGGCCAATAAGCAAACCCACACTAGACCTCGTGCAAATTAAGATTATTGCCGGCCTAGCCGGGCGCGTTTTGGGGCCACAACGGCAAGCAAAATTGCCTTCCTTAGAGAAAATAGCCCTTATCCGCAAGCAAAGCCAGACGCTTTCCGATAATGAACTGGGGCTGGCCTTACAAAAATTGAGCGCCACACTGGAAAAGTTATCCAATCACCGCTAACAAAGGCGGCACAGATAAGGGGGGATTAATGGGGGAACGGACAGGTATTTGCAATTAATGCACAGACTACCGCCCGTCCAACTAGCTGGCTTGTTCAGGGGAACGTTGACAACGTAAGCACTTTTTATTGGGAAAAATCCAAACTGTAAGCTAAGCGCCTTATTCAGGGGCTCTCGGTGATTCGGCGGAACGCATAAAAGATATGGGGGCATCTTCTTCACTGGAAAAAGTGACTTTTTCCCAAGCATCCTTATCCTCCAACAACGTGCGGAGCAACTTGTTGTTCAATCCATGCCCTGATTTATAACCAGTAAATTCACCAATCAAACTGTGACCCAGCAAATAGAGGTCGCCAATCGCGTCAAGAATTTTATGCTTTACAAATTCATCTGCGCAACGCAAACCATCTTCATTAAGGATTTTGTCGTCATCAACGACAATGGCATTATCCAAGCTGCCACCCAAGGCCAGGTTATTTTCCCTGAGCATATCAATATCTTTCATAAAACCAAACGTCCTGGCCCGGCTAACTTCCTTAACAAACGTCGTGGAAGAAAAATCCATGGTCGCAGTTTTGACATCTTCTTCAAAAGCCGGATGTTCAAAATCAATCGTAAAAGTCACTTTAAATCCGTCAAATGGATTGAACTCCGCCCATTTATCGCCTTCATCAACCCTGATGCTGCGTTTAATGCGGATATATTGCTTAGGGCAATCTTGCTCCTCGACCCCGGCCGATTGCAACAAGAAAACAAAAGGCCCGGCGCTACCGTCCATGATAGGGACTTCTGCGGCACTCACATCGACAATGGCGTTATCTATCCCCAATCCAGCAAAAGCGGAAAGCAAATGTTCGATAGTGGAAATCTTCACATCGCCAGCAACCAAAGTGGTAGACAAAACGGTTTCGCCAACATTTTCCGGCGTGGCCCTGATGGTGACGGGAACATCCAAATCGACCCGGCGAAACCTAATCCCCGTATTAGGTTCAGCTGGGCGCAAGGTTAAATACACTTTGGCGCCAGTATGTAAACCCACGCCAGTGGCTCTTATGGTATTTTTTAAAGTTCGCTGTTTGATCATAAAGTAAATAACGCCAATTTAAAGGGGCAAAAATTAGCTAATTATACCATAATATGTTTTTAACCATGCTAGTGAATCTATTTTAAACTGTCATTGTGGCATTGCTTTTACTGCTCCCCCAGCGCCAATTTAAATTAAGGGTGTTCAAGACACCGAGGATTCAAGGCCTAAGCCCCCCCAAGGATCTGGGCCTTGCCTCAAGACCGGCAAGCAAGGTATTGTTAGGTTAAATTATTTTCATCAAAATGCTTAATTTAGCATGGCTAAACGACGCGTGGGGTGCTAGTCTAATCCTGCCATCACTTTCTCCAATACCAACATGTTAAAAAAAATTTTTTATGGGGTAAGACCGGAACCCTTCCCAGCCTTGTCCGGCTTACTGGAAAACCGCTACAAGCTCCAAGTGAAGCAAAACCATATCCACTACGACAAAGCGCAATTTATCGCCCTGCAACACTTACAAACCCTATTGGACTATAGTGTCGCGAGTGACCACTACCAGCGCCTGCCGTTTGCCCACAAACTGCTTACATCACCGCCAGAAGTGGCCCAAAGCGTCTATTTGTACGGAGATGTGGGGCGTGGTAAATCGATGTTGATGGCACTTTTTTTTGAGGCCTGCCCACTTATCCAAAAGCAACGGGTGCACTTTAATGTGTTTATGCTGGAGGCACATGCCTTTACCCACCAATGGCGGCAACATAACTCGGGCGATGCAATTACGGCCTTGGCCAACAAAATCAGGGCATCCACCCAAGTGCTTTGCTTGGATGAGTTCCATGTGACCGACATTGCGGATGCCATGATCCTGGAAAGGCTATTTCGGCAATTGTTTGCTTTAGGCCTGCTTGTGGTCATCACCTCTAACCGCCATCCAGACGAACTTTATCAGGGAGGCCTGCAAAGGGCACAATTTTTGGCGTTTAGCGAGTTTTTGCAAACGCAGGCCAAAATAGTCGAATTGGCCGCCCATACCGATTATCGGCTAATGCACCTAAAAACCTTAGCGACAACGTATTACCATCCGCTTGATACCCATGCCGATGAATTCGTGCAGCAAAGCTATGACGAACTCACCAATTTTGCCCCTAGGGAGGCTGGCCAATTACAGGTGTTAGGAAGATTGGTCACTTTGTCTGCCGTACATGGTGACATCGCCGCATCCTCGTTTGATGAACTCTGTGGGCAAGCTTTAGGTGCGGCTGATTACCTAGAGATAGCCCGTGAATTTGGCACAGTAATCTTGGCTGGAATACCCAAGCTAAGCCCCGATAAACGGAATGAGGCAAAACGGTTTATGACCCTGATTGATGCACTTTATGAACATAAAGTAAAATTAGTCTGCTCAGCAGAAGTGCCTGCCGCCCTGCTCTATACGGAAGGTGACGGCTCATTTGAATTTAAACGCACTGCATCACGGCTCATTGAGATGCAATCGGAAGGCTATTTGCAAAGCAAGCATAACCCTGATTGACCAGAGACTGCCCTACCCTATCCTTAAGGAACAAACATGGCATCAATAGAAACACCCATTTGTGATTTTAACCAGCCTGCGATAGATTTTACCTTACCCGGCATTGATGGCCGCACCTGGTCGCTACAACAATGCCGGGGTGAAAACGGCCTTTTGGTGATGTTTATTTGCAACCATTGCCCATACGTTAAAGCGGTGCAGGAACGCATAGTCCGGGATGTTCTGGAACTAAAACAATGGGGCATAAACTCGGTTGCCATTATGTCGAATAACGTGGATGAATATCCCGAAGATGATTTCGAAAATATGAAGGTGATTGCAAACCGACTAAACTTTAGCTTCCCCTATTTGCTGGATGAAACCCAAGCGGTGGCCAAAGAGTACAATGCTGTCTGCACACCTGACTTTTTTGGTTATAATGCGGATTTAAAATTGCAATACCGGGGCCGTCTCGATGCCAGCCGGAAAGAAACAGCACCCGCTGACACCCGCCGCGAGCTCTTTGAAGCTATGAAACTGATCGCCACAACAGGCATAGGCCCCAAAGACCAAATACCGGGTATGGGTTGCTCCATAAAATGGAAGTAAATCTAAGGCCGACAGGATACCGACAAGCCCTTGGGTAATTGGCAACTGACACCACTAACACACGAAACACTAATAAACTGAGAGAGAATATATGTCGATACAAAGAATGGTTGATCTGAATTTATCAGGAAAACGGGTATTAATCCGCCAAGACTTAAATGTGCCAGTAAAAAACGGTGTCGTAACCAGTGATATCCGCATTCAGGCCAGTGTGCCAACCATTGAACAAGCCTTGGCTGGTGGGGCTGCCGTCATGTTGATGTCCCATTTGGGCCGCCCTGAAGAAGGCCATTATGATGAAGCCTCTTCTTTGAAACCCGTGGCAGAACGTTTGGCATCGTTGCTGGGCAAACCGGTGCGTCTTGAAAAAGAGTGGCTGGATGGCATAGTGATCGCGCCAGGTGAAGTCGTTCTTTGTGAAAATGTGCGCTTTAATGTCGGCGAAGAAAAAAACAACGATGAATTGGGCAAAAAAATGGCTGCGCTGTGTGATGTGTTTGTGATGGACGCATTTGGCACCGCCCATAGGGCGCAAGCATCAACCCACAGTGTTGCCAAATTTGCCCCAATAGTCTGCGCAGGCCCCTTATTGGCCAGCGAACTCGAAGCCTTGGGTAAAGCCTTGGAAACACCTGCCAAACCATTGCTGGCAATCGTTGGCGGTTCTAAGGTATCAACCAAACTGACGGTATTAAAATCACTGTCTGAAAAAGTGGACCAATTAATTGTCGGTGGCGGCATTGCCAACACCTTTATCGCAGCATCCGGCTTTCCGGTGGGTAAATCGCTTTATGAAGCTGATCTGATAGAAGAGGCGCAACGCCTGATCGCAGCGGCCAAAGCCGCTGGCGCGGATATCCCAATCCCTGTCGATGTGGTTTGCGCCAAAGAATTCTCTGAAACCGCCATCGCCACCATCAAAAAAGTTGCAGATGTTGAAGCCGACGATTTAATCTTGGATATAGGCCCAGACACCGCCAAACAATATGCCGCTTTGATCAAATCTGCCGGCACGATAGTCTGGAACGGCCCGGTAGGCGTGTTTGAAATCGAACAATTTAGCCATGGCACCCAATCCTTGGCAACCGCCATTGCCGAAAGCGACGCCTTTTCAATTGCTGGCGGTGGCGATACCTTGGCGGCCATCGACAAATATGGCATTAACGACCAAGTTTCGTACACGTCAACTGGCGGCGGTGCCTTCTTAGAATTTCTTGAAGGCAAAGAATTGCCTGCCGTGGCCATCTTAAAATCCCGTAGCTAAACTACAAGCCTTGTAAAGAGCCGAAAATGTTCACCCCCCTCTCTTTTAAAAAAAAAGGGGGGGGCTGCAAGCCACCATTTGATACACCCTTCCAAAATCTGGCCCAAGATTGACTGGCACAAATTTTTTGCCACTTGACCTTGTGTCTAGTACCTTGTACCTTGTATCACCAAATACATTACTTTTTATACTTAGTTAGGTTAAATAATGGCTAGAGTCACCATCGAAGATTGTTTAGAACATGTAGAAAACCGCTTCAAATTAGTTTTATTGGCCAGCACCCGTGCCCGCCAATTAAGCCACGGCGCCACTGAGTTTTTGCCGCGTGGCAAAGACAAGGACACCGTGCTTGCATTGCGCGAGATTGCCGCAGGCCATGTCACCACAGACAATATCAACCTGTTGCACCGCGTCGGCGACAGCCACGACCATAACCCCATGTTCTAAACCCTTTGCACCCATGTCGATTTTAGCCGACACCGTTGGGCCAAAACGCCTACAGGATGAACTGATCGGACGTTTATGCGCCACCCTGTCCGGCTATCTGGACCCCGCCCAAATTGATGATTGTGTCCGCGCTTACGAATTTGGCGCGGATGCCCACTCAGGCCAATTCCGTAAAAGTGGCGAAGCCTATATTTGCCATCCGGTCTCAGTCGCCATCACCTTGGCCGAAATGCGCATGGATGCCAGCGGCATCATGGCTGCAATACTCCACGATGTCATCGAAGATACCCCAGTCAGCAAAAAAGAACTGGCCAGCCAATTTAGCCCTGAAGTGGCTGAACTGGTTGACGGGGTCACCAAACTCACCAAAATTGACGGCAAATCACAAAGCCAAGCCGAAACACAAGCCGAAAATGTACGAAAAATGTTTCTGGCCATGGGCAAAGATTTACGCGTCATCTTGGTCAAACTGGCTGACCGCCTCCATAATATGCAAACCTTGGGGGTTATGCCGCCAGAAAAAAAACGCCGCATCGCCCGCGAAACCTTGGATATTTATGCGCCTATCGCCAATCGGCTAGGCATGAACAAAATCCGCCACAAACTCGAATCGCTGAGTTTTGAGGCCATGTACCCCATGCGTTTTGCCGTTTTAACCCAGGCCATCAAAAAAGCCCGTGGCAACCGCAAAAAAATTATCGACAATATTGAGGGCATGATAACAACGCGCTTGGAACAGTCCAAACTTCCTTGTGTCGTGTCAGGCCGTGAAAAAAACGTCTATAGCATTTACCAAAAAATGCTGCTGAAAAAAGTCTCTTTGGCGTCCATCTTTGACCTCTACGCCTTCCGGATTTTTTGTGACAACTTAGATGGCTGTTACCGGGCCTTAGGCGTCATCCACAATTTGTATAAACCGATCCCAGGCCGCTTTAAAGATTATATCGCCCTGCCCAAGGCGAATGGCTACCAGTCTTTACACACCATCGTCATAGGCCCTTATGGCACCCCGATTGAAATCCAAATCCGCACCCACGAAATGCACCGCATGGCGGAATCCGGTATCGCCGCGCATTGGCTTTATAAAACGGATGATGACAAATCAGAAAAATTTCAGGCACGCGCCAATGAATGGCTAAAAGACTTGCTGGAAATACAAAAAACGGCTGGCGACTCGCTGGAGTTCATTGATAACTTAAAAGTGGACTTGTTTCCACAAGAAGTTTTTGTATTCACACCCAAAGGCGAAATTATTAAAATCCCCAGGGGAGCCACCATCATCGATTTTGCCTATGCCGTGCATACCGATATTGGCAATGCCTGTATCTCCGCCCGCATAGACAAGCAATTGGTGCCTTTGCAAACCAAACTCGAAAACGGCATGACCGTTGAAATTATCACCGCACCATGGGCAAGGCCCAACGCGGTTTGGCTCAATTATGTGACCACCGTAAAAGCGCGCTCCAACATCCGCAACCACCTAAAACATTTTAAGCAACAAGAAGCCATCAGCTTAGGGCGGCGCTTATTGGAAAAAGAATTGCAAGCGCTGCATTTGCACCTAGACAATATAGACGACCACCGTATCCAAGCCTTGCTTAAAACGGTGGCAAGCCCATCTTTGGACGATTTGCTGGAAGACATAGGCCTAGGCAACAAAATGCCGTTTTTAGTCGCCAAACGCCTGACCCAAGATGACATCAATGCCAACATCAAACTGGATAACACTGACAAAACCCAGCAAACGCCGCTGATCATCAAGGGCACAGAAGGCATGGTCATCACCTTGGCCAAATGTTGCCGCCCTATCCCTGGGGATGCCATCATTGCCTACTTTAACCCAGGCAAAGGCATCGTCGTCCATCATCACGAATGCCGCAACCGCACTATCGTCAGAAAAAAACATATCAACTGGTTGGATGTTGAGTGGAGCCAAGATGCCGTCGGCGATTTTTCCACCGAACTGCGCATCCAGCTGCTCAACCAACGCGGCGCTTTGGCAACATTGGCCTCCACCATTTCGGAATGGGGCTCCAACATCGAAAATGTCACTGTGGTCGAACAAGATGAGCGCGTTTGTGTAGACCTGATCACCCTGACCGTCAAAGATCGGGTGCATCTTGCCAAAATCATACGCCGCCTCAAAGAATTGCCTATCGTGTTAAAAATCACCCGCGTTAAAGGCTAAGCCAAAGACGTGGGGGCATCTGTTTGAAACCCCCGCAGCCACCACGCTGAAAACATTAGCGGCCAATGAATGTTACCCATAAGCAGCCAGTTGGACATTCCTCCCCATGAAATCGACATTTCTGCCATCCGTGCCCAAGGTTCAGGTGGCCAAAATATCAATAAAGTTGCAACAGCCGTGCATTTACGTTTTGACATCAACGCGTCATCCCTACCAGCGGTTTATAAAGAAAGGCTGTTGGCCTTAGCTGACCAACGCATTTCCAAAGACGGCGTGGTCATCATCAAGGCGCAGCAATTTCGCACCCTAGAAAAAAACAAGGAAGCTGCCTACGATAGGCTACAGGAACTGGTCAACAAGGCCATGGCCGTCCCAAAAAAACGCAAACCGACGAAACCCACCAAAGGATCAAGGCTTAAACGCTTGGACGGCAAAGCCAGGCAAAGCAAACTTAAGGCCTTGCGGGGAAAAATTAAAGACTAACCTAGGCAGCAGGCCCTAGCCACGATTTTCGCGGCTAAAGCCATCCCACGATTGGACACTCACTTAAAACATCTCCCACCAAGACTGTCTGCCGATGCTGGTGGTTGAGGCGGATTGGTTGGGGGACTTGACTAAAGACGAATTGGCCACCCCAACCGATCCGGTGGTGCTCACTACCACCGTACCATTACGCATGGTTTGGGTGGTGGTCGTAGAGCCATCGTTATTGGTCACCACCACTTTAATGTAACGGCCACCATCGGTATAGGTAGTCGTTGTGGTCGTGGTATTACCGTTGGTGATCACAACCACACTGCTTACCGCAAACCCCCCAGTAAAAATACCGTCGGTAGGGTCTGTGGAACCGGTGGCCTTGGTGCCGGGTGTGGCATCAGAAACCGGATCTTGCGGCGCTGCGGCAACCCAGCCAGTTTGGCCATAACACTTACCATTGGGATGATGCCAATAAATGGTGTATTCGGCCAGCACATAAGTTTTAAAGTTGGCTAGTTTAACCCGCCAGCCGTATTTGACATCTCCACCACTGTGGTTAAGCTCCAAAGCAGATTCTGGCGTCGTGTCTTTGATAAGCTGGATGGTCAAGGCCCCGTCAAAGCGCTCGCCATTGGGGCCTATCAAGCCTCTACCATTGGAATTGACCATAGAACCGTCAGCGTTGACATAACAGACGCAACTATATACTGTGGGGATCAAGCCCGCCCGTATAGTCGCGCCATCACCCCACCAGTCTTTTGCAATAAATGCATCCAAGGGCAAATTGACAATCAACGTGCTGACATTGGCCCGGGTATAGATGGGCAAGCCTGACAACAAGGTTGAGGCACTGGTTTGGCTGGCCAAATCTTTATAAGTTTTAACGCTTTCATAAGTCGCCCCACCCACCGATATTTTTGCTGCCGGGTTTAGGTATTGGTTCATCAGCAATATTTTAAAGGGCGTGCTGGTGCTAGAAATTGCATTTGACAGGTTAAAACGTGTATCACTGGCATTGAGCATATTCACACCCGTCACATCATAAATATCATCGTATTCATGGACGTGTAACTGTGGCTGCTTAGGGCTTTGTTGGGGATAAGGCCCTTGGTAGTTGCCAAGCGTTGTGTTGGTGGTGGAGGTGGTGGTATTGCAAGTGATCGTTTGGTATTTTTTGCCGCTTTTCTTACAATTTTTATCCGTACCACCTGTCACATAAGCCGACAAAAATGTATAACCGCTAGAAAAACCGTTTTTGCTAGTACAAAAATTAGTTGAAACAGTGTTTAAATCATTTGCCACTGAAGTCTCTGTGGCGCAGATCGTTTTAGTTTGGCTTAAATTAGTTGGCGTAATCGTCGTGGTAGTGGCACCCGCCGCGTAATAATAGTTGTCAAAGTCAAAATGGCCACCAGACACGCCAGGATCATCAACCACGGCTGCGTTACCTGAAGCGGCGGTGGTGTCAGGATGGGTAGTAAACAGCGCACTGCTAAAACTGGAACCCAGCACATAAGTGGGCTGGGATAACACGCCGGGATCCATGGCTTTGGATACCGCCACACAGGTAATAATACCAGCTACCGAGCAAGCATCGGCCAAATCCGAGCTGTTCACGTCGCCATCATCATTGAGGTCAAATATCGATGCGCTGGGCGAGCCACCCGTTTCAAACACCAGCTCGTTAAGCCAGTTATCGCCGTTGGGCGGGGTGTTATGGGTGATGGTCGGGTTGGTGCTGACAAACCAAAACCGACCATCTTTTACAAACGGAGTTTCACCAACCACCCGTTCGCCAGCCGGCAAGGCCACTTGCCAACCATAATGGTGGCCGGAAGTCCAGTCTGGGACGTTGGCGGTGATTGTGCGCACACTGCCAGAACCAAAGGTTGTGGTGCTCAGGGTTTGGGTCAACAAGGTGGAATTGCTCACGGGTGCGCCATCCCAAATACCGTAAGCATAATTGACCGCCGTGTCGGACAAATCACCGCTAGTCAGTGTGCGTCCGGTTGCAAAGGCAACCATACGGCCACCCGATGAATGCGGGGCAACGGCTGGCGCGGTGGTGATGGCGCGGACGGGTGATGTGGTAAAAAGTAACGGGGCGGAATAATTGGCTGGGGCATTACCACTAAGGTCAAACTTCCAGAGATGCCCATCCAAGTCGCCTGCATAAGCATAATCCACTTTGCCATCGCTATTGCCGTCGTATAAAGTCGGTGTGGACAGGCCGTTAGGGCTTGCTGTGCTGCCAGAGCCTGTGTCTATGGCTTTGACCAAGACGCCAGTGTCCAAGTTGATCAGGTATAAAACCGCATGGCCTGTTCCACCGTTCATATAGCCATTGCCAACGATGGCTACCGTTGTGCCGTCATTGAGCTTACCAATACGCGGTGTGCCAAAGGTATAACCCAAATCGCCAAACCCTGTGGTAGTTGGGGTGATTTCCCACTTGATGGCGCTGGCCGCTGCCGTCTCAGTGCTCGGTGAGGGGTTGGTGATATCCAGCGCGTACAAGCCTTTGCCACCCGCCCCCAACCCGCCCACCAATACGGTTTTAAGGCTACCGGACAGGGTGGCGTTGGCTATGGCAATACCGCCATCAACAAAATAGGTATGTCCATAAGGCTTACTGGTCAACAATTTCAAGTTGGGGATCACCATAGATGGGATATATGCAAACACTTCAGCGCCAGTATCCGCGTTAAAAACATGCAACATGCCATCATTGGCTCCCACATAAAGGCGTTTGGTGGTGGCATTGTGTTTCCAAAAGTGCAAATTGGAATGCAGTATGTCGCCCAAGACTATCTGCCGCGCGCGATACGAAGCACCCGATGGCTCTTCGTTACTATGGTCGCCCCGCACATAATTGAGGATATTCGGGCCAGTGGTGCTAGTGCCTAAACTGGTTTGCTGGGTAGTTGACAAACTGGCCCAACGGTAAGGCACGTTAGTGTTACCGTTACGCGTCACTATCTTACGGCCGGTATCATAATTTAAGGTGTTCAGTAATGTGGCAGCGGTATTGGGATCCCAAGGGCCGGTACTGCCCGGCACGGCGAGCGTATTAATGGATTTGGCAAAGATCTCACCGCTCCAGGTATTTTTATTGTAATTTAACCGGAATACCGATTCCGTGCCCGATGAGATGTCTACGTTTGTTAGGCCAGGTGCAGCCACCCATCCAGTCGGTTGTGACTCAGGTGTGAAGGAGGTGGCCGCCTGTATATCAACGCTTAGGCTTAAGCTGACTAACAACAGGGTAATCTTTAAAGTTTTCATAGCGACATCCAAAGTTGGGTTAAGGATAGTCTGTTGACTATTCGACAATGTTGGGAACATGTTAAAACGCGAACGACTTGGCATGTAGTGTATAGATCGTCTGTAAGCGCACCACTGCATTCGTCTCATTACCCCAGGCAAATGCGGTGATGCGAAAAGTAGCATAAAGACGGGCAGAGTCACTGCTGGGTTGGGTATTGATCAGTTCGATAATGTAACGGGGTTGATGGTCATTTTTAATCCCCGAAATTTTTTTGGGTGAACCGCCACCGAGTGTGCCGTATTCCTTGCCATACGTTGTCCAATTAAAACTAACCGAAGTCGTCGTGGGATAGGGGCATAATCCATTTGCACAACTACCGCCTTGAAACGGCCCGCCACTTAGCTTTAACGGGACGAAAGCCGCGTCTGTGCTTTCAATAAACATTTCGGCATCCCGCAATGCGGCCTCTGCCGCCTGAAAAGCCAGATCATGTTGGCGCAGGTTATTGGCCATTTTTTCTTCCAGCATCGTCGATTGCATACTGTTGAGGCCGATTAACGTCAATAGTGTCAATATTATCAAGCTAACGATCAACACTGCACCGCATTGTCGCCCTACCCGTATGGTAACCTTGATGGGTGTTGCCGCGCTTAACCGTTTATTCATATTGTCTTATCCTACGACAAACGGTTACGCACAGCAACCGTCGTGGTAAAAACACGCCTGATCCTGCGGTCTGCGGGGGTAACGGTAGCACCATTGTAGGTATAGGCTAAAGGTTGCTGGGTCAAATTATCGTCTAAAGAAACCACTAACAGGCTCAGACGCACACTGACAACTTGCGCCATATTAAGCCCTGAAGTACCCGCAGGCACAAAATAGTTTGGCGTACCATTTCCATCGGTATCAGCACCATATAAGATCTGCATGTTTTCAATGCCTTGGACAATGTCCGCATCTGCGCCAGTTACGCAGTTTGTTGTCCGCCGCAAGCTACCAGCAACAATTGAATAGGTGATCACTGAACTGTTGTCAGTATATAAATTGGGAGGCACCCCGCCTTGCGGGCAAGCCTCTGTTGCGGCGGCAGTGACTGGGGTGCCGCATGACATACCAGTAAGTGTCGGGGGACGGACAAAAGCCGACCTTAAGGTGATGGTGTCTGGCGCACCGGAAGCACCGTTGGTGCCAGTCACATCCACATTGACGGCACTCGGTTTCATACAGCCCCAATAACCCGTCATACGGATGTCCCTACTTATAAAAGTCATCGCAAACCGACCATTTTCCTGCAATCTGGACAGGTTTTCCTGCATCATATAGGTCTGGTTACTCCCTATGAAAATCTTTAAAACACCACCCAACAAAAAAGCGCCCAATAATAACGCAATCATCACTTCTAAAAGGCTCAAACCCAACTGGTGGCGTTTATTTTTCATAACTGAAAACTCGTTTCGAAACTATTGCCATCAGACCAGTTAATTGTGATCATGCATAAGCCACCAACCTTCGCCGTGCAGTCTGCGGGATCTGCAGGGGGCGGTGCCGGGGTAACCGTTAGGGTGCCGGCACCATTCGGTAACGTGTTGGTGACCTGCAAATTCCATTCATACAGGTCATTTTCGGCCATCTCAGATTGGCTACACCCGGCTGTCGTCAGGCAAGCCGCCTGCGCTGCCGCATCAGCCGGGTCTATCGTGATATATGTGTTCATCCCACCGATATTGGTGCGCATCCGGTCGGCCAAATCATAAGCCAATTGGGCGGCTTGGCTACGATTATAGGCACTTTGGTTGCTTTTAAGGCTGGTTGCCAACAAACCCGCCAAGCCTAACAAGCCTATCGATAAGACCATAATGCTAACTAAAACTTCTATTAGCGTAAATCCAGTGTTTTTGTTCATAGTGCCTGTGTGTTGAAGTGCTAACAAGTCCCAGCAACTACCCTTGGCCGCCCCATTGCATTGATGCTGATAATGACTGCCGTATGTGTAGGTGCACACAAAGTAATCGTATCTGCAACCATGGACTTACTGGCACCACTCGGTAAAAAAGCGGCATAATCTTTGTATGTTGTTAGGGTGGCACTTGAGGTTAAGGTATAGCCAGTCGGCAATGCGGGGTAAGTCCGCAATAAACAATCTTCACCGGCTTCACATAATGTTGCGTCCCCATCATCATTAAAAACATTGTTGCCATCAACATCAACAAACACATTCCATCCAGCTTCCCAATGGCGGCCTAGTAGGCCAACACGCCTGACTGTGACTTGTTGACCGCGTTTGATTGCCTCGCTACGGGCCAGGTTATAGGCTGACACCAATTTGTTGGCATTAACTATCGCTTGGTTGCTGGCTATTGTTGCAGTGAAACTAGGGATTGCCACATGGATAAGCACCCCGGCAATGGCAAGGGTCACCAACAGTTCAATCAAGGTAAACCCTTGGCTGCGCTGTAGCGGCTTGTACAAGGCATTTTGATTATCGTGTAGTTGTTTATTTTTGTTCAAGGTCATTAGAAATTTCTTACAAACAAGGCAGTAACAATTGGTCAAGGTGAAGTATTAAACATTCCGATACAGCTATTTTCTTGCCTTACAAGCTTCTGTTGCCCATCCCCACATTTTAACCCATCAACCCGAAAGTGGGGGAAAAAGAAAAAAACGACCGTAATAACGGCAAAAACATCACTAATTTACCATTTAAAGTATAGGTCATATTAAAGCAATTTGCGGGGAAATCTAAAATTTTTCAGCAACTAATTTTTATGGTGCTAAACAGTCCCACTACCTTCACTCCTGAAACAGTGGCCATTGTACCTTAGCGCCCGCCACTTAGGCATGAACACCTACTTACAGACTTCAAGGAGAGGTGTTTGTGGGGGTGTAAACACCGACTCCCCATAATATTGCCGGGGCTGCAAACCCAACACCCCCCCCTAGACAAGCACCTGCTCTTGCAACAACTTAATTTCATCCCGGATGCGCGCAGCCTGCTCGAATTCCAGGTTTTTTGCATGGCGGTACATGGCATCTTCCAGTTGCTTGAGTTTTTTTCCCAACTGTTTGGCTGTCAGGGCCTTATAGTCGGCGGGTATTTCTGCCACTTTGCTGTGCTTACGGTCATTGGCTGCCGTACCTGCGCCGGGTATGGCCACTTGCAGTATATCGGTGACCGACTTATAAATGGTGGTGGGTTCAATCCGATGGGCGGTGTTAAACAAGCTCTGTTTGTCACGGCGGCGTTCAGTTTCGTCTATCGCCTGCTGCATGGAGCGGGTGATCTTGTCCCCGTATAAAATCGCCTTGCCGTGCACATTTCGGGCTGCACGGCCAATAGTTTGCACTAAAGACACCACTGACCGCAAAAAACCTTCTTTGTCAGCATCCAATATCGCCACTAAAGACACTTCCGGGATGTCCAAACCTTCCCGCAATAAATTGATGCCGACCAGCACATCAAACTGGCCCAGCCTTAAATCCCGAATAATCTCAACCCGTTCCACGGTGTCCACATCGGAATGCAGATAGCGCACCCGGATGCCATGTTCTGACAAGTACTCGGTCAAGTCCTCAGACATGCGCTTGGTCAAGGTAGTGACCAACACCCGTTCGTTAACCTCCACCCGCAGATTTATTTCAGATAACAAATCATCAACTTGGCTACTGGCAGGCCGCACTTCAACAACCGGATCCAACAAGCCAGTAGGCCTCACGACCTGCTCGGCAAACACGCCGGAATGTTCGCGTTCATAAGGGCCGGGGGTTGCTGACACATAAATGCGTTGCGGTGATTTTGCCTCAAACTCGGCAAACATCAACGGTCGGTTGTCCAATGCGGAAGGTAGCCTAAAACCATATTCCACCAAAGTTTCCTTACGTGAACGGTCACCTTTATACATGGCGCCTATCTGTGGCACGGTGACGTGGCTTTCATCAATAATAACCAAGGCATCGGCGGGCAGATAATCAAACATGGTCGGCGGCGACTCGCCCGCTTCGCGTCCAGACAGATAGCGTGAATAGTTTTCAATGCCTGAGCAATAACCCACTTCAAGGATCATTTCAATGTCAAACAAAGTCCGTTGCTCCAAGCGTTGCGCTTCGACCAGCTTGTTTAAGGAATGCAGTTGTTTTAGCCGTTCTTTAAGCTCAATCTTGATGGCTTCCACCGCTGACAACAATTGTTCCCTCGGCGTGACATAATGGCTTTTTGGATAAACCGTGTACCGTGCCAGTCGCCGAATCACTTCGCCAGTTAGAGGGTCAAACAAGGATAATCGTTCCACCTCATCATCAAATAATTCAACCCGTAACGCTTCGCTGTCAGATTCAGCAGGAAAAATGTCAATAACCTCACCCCGAACCCGGTAAGTTGCCCGGCGTAATTCGACATCATTGCGCGTGTACTGCATTTCCGCCAAACGGCGCAATATGCTGCGTTGGTTGATCAAATCGCCTTTAACCAAATGCAAAACCATCTGGAAGTAAGATTCCGGCTCACCCAAGCCATAAATTGCCGAAACTGTTGCCACCACAATGGAGTCTTCCCTTTCTATCAGCGCCTTAGTGGCCGACAAGCGCATTTGCTCGATATGCTCATTGATGGCGGCATCTTTGTCTATAAAAGTATCCGAGGCAGGCACATAGGCTTCCGGCTGATAATAGTCATAATAGGAGACAAAATATTCGACGCTGTTTTCAGGAAAAAATTCCTTCATTTCACCATATAACTGTGCCGCCAAGGTCTTATTGGGCGCCATAATCATCGCCGGGCGCTGCACTTGGTTGATGACATTGGCAATGGTGAAGGTTTTGCCCGAACCCGTCACACCCAGCAAGGTTTGATGCACTTCACCGTCATTCAGGCCGTCCACCAAGGCTTGGATCGCCGTGGGCTGGTCACCTGCGGGCTGGAAACGGCTATGGAGTTTAAATTGTTTTTTCACTTAATTTCCCATACAAAAGACAAAGGACAACAGCCAGGCAAGAAATTTCTGCCCTTTGCCGCTTAGCAAGCCACGCCACATAGCGTATAATCACCATTATTTCACACATTGATTTTTTACGGCGGAACATGAGCATCACACTATCAAACCGAGTTAAAGCAGTTAAACCTTCACCGACCTTGGCAATCACCGCAAGGGCAGCACAAATGCGCGCCGCAGGCAAAGACATCATTGGCTTGGGCGCTGGCGAACCTGACTTTGACACGCCAGACCACATTAAAGCTGCCGCCGTTAAAGCGATGGACAGTGGTTTTACCAAATATACCGCCGTCGATGGCACAGCCAGCCTGAAAAAAGCTATTATCGCAAAATTTAAAAATGATAATGGCCTAGATTACCAAGCCAAACAAATATTAGTGTCCTGTGGCGGCAAACAAAGCTCTTACAACCTGACTCAGGCGATGATTAATCCGGGTGACGAAGTCATCATTCCCGCGCCATTTTGGGTGTCATATCCTGATATGGTGTTATTGGCTGACGGTGTGCCCGTCATTATTGAAACCACCCAAGCGCAACATTTTAAAATTTCACCAGACCAGTTGCGTGCCGCGATCACCGACAAAACCCGGCTGATCTTTATCAACAGCCCGTCCAACCCCTCCGGTGTGGCTTATAATTTGGAAGAACTCAAAGCCTTGGGCGATGTGCTGGCCGATTTCCCCCATATCATCATTGCCACCGATGATATGTATGAACATATCTTATGGGAGCAAGGCACGTTTGTTAATATTTTAAACGCCCACCCTGAATTTTATGACCGTACTGTGGTGATGAATGGCGTCTCCAAAGCCTATTCCATGACCGGATGGCGCATCGGTTATGCCGCAGGCCCCGCTGACCTGATAGAAGCAATGTGCACTATCCAGTCACAAAGCACCTCCAACCCCACGTCCATTTCACAGTACGCCGCTGAAGCAGCACTTTTAGGTGACCAAAGCTTTATCACCGATATGTGCGTGGAATTTAAAAAACGCCATGATTATGTGGTGGCCGAATTGAACAGCATAGACGGCGTTGAATGTCTGGAAACCGACGGCACTTTTTATGTCTTCCCCAATATAGAAAAACTGATTGCCCGCTTGGATGGCATCAACAATGACTTGGAATTTTCGGACTATTTGATCGAAAAAGCCGGCGTGGCTTTAGTCCCAGGCTCGGCGTTTGGTTCAGAAGGCCATATCAGAATCTCGATAGCCACCAGCATGGCAAACCTGCAAAATGCCATGGCGAGGATTAAGCAGGCGATTTAGCTTTAAGTTCTGGCTACCAACTTAATGCGGGACGGCTTGACCGTTCACCCTTCGACAAGCAAGGGCGAACGGTTAAGCTTCGCGAATGTCCCGCTTTAAGTTGGTAGCCTAAGTTCTTTGTCAGTTTTTGCTTGGGTTGCAACAATAGGCAACCCAAGCTTTTAGCTAGTGGCTATGGCAGAATTGTTGCTTGGCACACCATCATTTCAGGGCCGTTATAACCTGGCACCAGTTGGCCTCTTATGTCTTGAAATCCAGTATCATTTGCTGCTTCGACTGCCAAATTGTCATGTTCACCTTGATGTTTTTTAATCGACTCGGTTTTTTCAGGAATCGCTGCAACCAATAATTTTGTTGGGTTGCCTTTAGGGTTCACTTTAGTATTTTTTATTTCTGCCTTTTTGCTGACATACTTCTTTTTAATTTCTTCATCTTTTTGTTTCTTTTCTTTTTTAAGTTTCTTTTTTTCTTTTGACTTAATCCGTTTGGAAGATAATTTTTCCTTATAAGTCTCTTCAACAACTGCCAGCTCTTTTTCTTCTGCTATATTCAGCTCTTGTTGCCATTGGATCCGCATATCTTCAGTAATGACTAATGATGATTCGGAGGCGGTGGCGGCATAATTATAAGATTCTTCGATTTTCTTGACGTTGTCCAACGCTTCATTCAAGTATTTCATTTCCTCCCGGTCTTTGCGTAGGGCATCCCCCCACTTTTTCCATTCTTGCTGGGCTTGTTGTAAGGTCAACTTTCTTTCAGCATACAACCTTTTAATTTTATCGCGCTGTAAAGTCCTACAGCGCACTAGCGCAGCAATATCATTATCAACACTGGTCAGCCGATTTATATCGGATTTTATATCGCCCTCAATAGATCTGGCCGCCAGATTTGCTTGGTTATTAGAAGTTTGTAGTTTGTTTTTCCAATACGCATCAGCTGCAAAGCCACCCGCCACCGCCCCTGCCAGCCCACCAATTATTGCCGCTGTATCCGTCTTACCGGCCAACAAACCAACCATCACGCCAGTTGCGCCGCCAATAACCACGCCAGCGGCAATGTCTTGCATCCGCTGGTCTTTATAATAAATGGCGGTATCATCCAATTTATCAAGATAGAGAAAACAAGGGTCACTACCATCATTCAACCCTACCCGACCCTCTTTACCCATGCTTGCACAACCAACCACCAAAAATGCAGCCGATAAAGTAACTACTAGTGTCTGTTTTCTCATTGGTCTATTTCTCCCGCCGTAGATGATATTTAGGAATAGTTATAAAGAATTTACTGTAAAACTGGGGTGTATGCCGATTTGATATTTTGTGTCTTTTAACGTGGCATCCAGTGTTTTCCTTAATTCTTCCACTGAATTAGGGGCATTGTTCAGTTTTTTCAGGGTTTCATGTAAGGTTGATAAAGGTTTGTCACTGGCTATCGCCACAAAATGATCTGCACCAAACGGCGCGGAAACTTCCAAATCAGCCAATTTGTAAGGTGAGTCTACGGAAACCGTTAAAGGATCATTGGCTATCGGGTACAAAAAATTAACCGTGCCATCGACGGCCAAGTTTATCAAGGTAAAATAGGGGTACTTAAGGCGACCCACTTCAAAAGTCACCGCTTCGCCCTTGGCATGTAACTTATCGGTAGGCAAAAGCTTGACCGCCAAACTGCCATCGCTTAATAACTTTATCTGCTCAACCAAACGGAACTTATTAATCACGGCCTGAAGCTTGCCAATAGTTTCCGGCGCAATGTCCATTTTGGCCATATTGACTTCCCTCGTCGTACCCGCTTGGTTTTCGTCAGCAGGCAGGGAATAGACGCTATCATTAAATTGGTTACGGACAACCCCCGCCTCGACATCCCATTCTAAAACCGCCTGGTCAGAATCAACCAACTGGATCCCTGATAATTTGCCAACAACCTGTTTCGCAAAAACCTCATTGCCTGAATTTTGATCAATACTAAAAAAAATCGGCTGCAAACCACCTGCCAGGCCAACTTGGCTGGTGGCAAGCGTAATGGCCAACATTTCATCAACCAAAGGCTGAAAAAGTTTAACAAACTCTTGTGGGCTTATTGCTTCGGTAGGCTGGCCTTTTCGTTTATAGGCTTTGGTCGCCGTTTTACCCGCAACCGTAAAAACAGGTTTTTCCGCCTTATCTTTCACTATGCCTGCGGCCACATCCCAGTCCAAAGCCCCCCGTCCAGTAGTGAGCCACTGGACGTTTTTTAAGTTATCGGCAACGTCTTTGACTAAGCCAGGGTTAGCTTGGGCATTACTGACACTCAAAGTGATGACAGACGCTATTGCAGGGGCATTAGGCTTGGCTTTTTGGGCCAATGCGACATCGTTTACGAAAGAAATTTGTGGATGTTGCTGGCCCTCCGTGGACATGCGCACTTTTTCAAGCAAGAAATTTTTAAGTTCAGAAACGGAAACTGCACCATCGCCATTACCATCAGCCAAACCTGACAAGCCTTTGGCAAAACTCCAGCTGAGTGCACCATGGCGTTGGTTTTCTATATTGACCTCAGGCACTTCCTCATTATCAGGCACCCCTGCAAAGGAAATCACATGCGGCATTTTTGTCACCTGCTCATTGACGATATCGGGGTTGGTAGGGACAGGCAACGCATCATCAGTAAGCCCTGATATGTCAATTTTCCGGTATTTTAATTTTGATTTTTTATAGGCACGGGTCATAGTCCCTGAGTGGCATGAATCGGACACCAACACTATTGATAAATCAGGGCGCTTGCTGAACCATTCCTGCAAATCATCATCAACCAGCCTTTCAGCCGTTTCCGGCCCTGAAACGGCAAAATTGGCCAACACATAAAATTCGTCCATGCCGTCCGCCTCAGTCCCTTTAACCCGCTCATGATCTTGGGAACCATGGCCGGCATAAGTAAAAAACACGGTGTCCCCTTTTTTTGCCTGGCTAGACACATTATCCCAGGCTTGCTTGATGTTTTCCCGCGTGGCGTTGCCATCAAGGAGCAAGGTCACGGGTTTGGACGCTATCGAATTTAGGGCATCTGCCACCATCTTTGCATCATTAACAGCGCCATTCAAACCGTTGACATTTTTATAGGCATCAATGCCAATCACAATCCCATACACTTGTGCGGCTGTTTGCTGGGCCATCAACAACAAGGGGACAACAAGGAGTTTTGCAATAGACTTATTCATAATGGGTAATATCAAAGTTTAAGACATCCCCCGCTTCCAAAGATTGGAAACGGGCTTTTTGTTTATAAAGGGTTTGGTTTTTGGTAATGGCATCAATTCGGCGTTGGACATAATTGCCCAAGTTAAAATTATCGACAATATTGTCATCCAAGCGCCGAGCTTGTCCGTTTAAGCCTTCCAAAACCGCATAAGCAAACAAGCCATTTGTGGCTTGCTCATGGTTTTCCAACATAAATTGGTCTTGGGCCTCTTGATTTTCGCCTGAAGCCGCCAAAATGAACACATTATCACCAAGCTGGTGCTTGATTTTGTCAAAACTGGTGACCTCGTTGGCAATGCCATCGAAATCAACCGCTCCTGAATGGCAGGAATCCAAAAATATAAAAATCCGGTTGCTTATTGATAGTTTGGCAATATTTTTCTTTAAAATCCCTTGTGACAATGCCGTTTCGTCAAGCTTATCGTCGTTGACTTCATAAGGTATAAAATAAAAATCCCGCTCATCGCGCAAGCCGTGTCCAGACAAATATATCAAAACGGTATCATTCTTATTGATAAGCCCCGCGATTTTATCAAACGTCGCTTCTATGTTCGCCAAGGTCGCCTGCTCATCAAATAAAGGAAATGGCAGAACCTCAGCATACGAATGGCTCTTTTTGGCGCTGACGGTGGCTAAAAAATCCTTAGAATCTTTAACGGCGTATTTCAAGGCGTTCGGGGCTTGGTAATGGTCAATAGCCACAGCCACCACGATCAACCTTGGCTTATCAGCCGCTTCTGTTTCGGCGGAACGGTTTGGTATAGCGGGGTTAATCAAGTCCAACGCATCTGAAATGGCGGCAGTTCCCCCGGATTTTTCATAAGCATGAACGGATATTTCATTTTCACCTTCTTTTAGTGCGATAGTTTGGGTAAAGGTTTGCCCAGTAGATGCCAGAGCCTGGACTTGTTTTTGGCTATGTTGAATTTGCCCGTTCACATAAATGTCTATATCGCCCACGCCGCCATCCCTAGGCTTTACCACGTAATGCAGGTCTATAGCGCCAGTGTTATTGGCCAATTGGTTACGGAAAACCGTAGCCTGGATTTTTTCTTTACGGACAAACCCCCGGGTTTGCCCTTGGCCGGTAATGGGGTAACAAATAGGATTTTTGGGTAGGGGATCGGCACTTGCCAATTGGGGGACGGGCTGCGCCAACTCAGGCGGCGCTGCCCCAAACAATGCGTCTATCCAAGCAACAATGGCCTTCAAGAGCAACTTGACCTTTTCCATAAACCCTAAGTCTGCCGTCTTAACTTCATTAGCCAGTGATGTCCTGATAAAACCTTTGGTGTCGGTATGATTAGGGCTTATGCAATATTCAACCAGTTCAATGATTGGCACTGCATTTTTATTGAAGCGGTCATCTACATTTTCAATGGTGTTTAGCTTGGCCTTAATCTTATCTTCCTGCCTTAACAACTTGGGCAAAATGAGTTCGGGTGCATAATAAACTTGATATATTTGGGAGAATTCTATCCATTCGGGTCGTTTGGTTTCACCTTTATTTAAATGATAGCCCGCCAACCGATACCCCCCACCATCGGAACTACCAAAAAAACCTTCTTTAGTCCAAACGATCCAATCCTTGCTATCGTTGTAAGGGAACAAAACCACCAATTCGGTCAATTCTTCCCCAGGGCTCAGGCTATACCAACGGAGAGTCCCATCCCCTAAAGCGGCAACCGCCAATTTGCCATTCCCTGCAATACTGAGTCCATAGACAGCCGAAGTCACGGGGATTTTTTTAATGGCCTTCCCCTGACCATCATACCAACGCAAATTATAATTAGTGCCGATCAAGGCTCGGTCTGAACTGGGTTCCATAGCCAAGGCATAGGATTTTTCATAGTCCTCAAAATCCCGCCTTACCCCATTAAATTCGGGGACATCACGCTGCCAATGGGTGATTTTAAGGTGTGGCTTAGCGGTAATGGCAGGCGACAAGGTCTTTATCAGTTCTTTGTCGCTAGGGCTTTGCAAGCTTAAGCGGGTAATATCGAAAACACTGACATCATCACCATCTGGATGCTGTGAATAGGCGATTTTCAGACCGTCCTCAGAAATGGCAAAGGTTTTTCCGGGCAATTCAACTAAACGCGCATCCCATAAGTTGGCGTGGCTGTTATACACCATACTGTCATTTTTCAAGCTTCCCCAAGCGGGGTCAGCACTGGAAAACAAGACATCAATTTTAGTGTCGTTAGTGTTAGGCAAAGCAATAATATCCGTCACGATATTGCCGCTGACTTCCACATCACGATAATTTTTGGTTGCTGAACCTATGTCCTGCCAATGCCGGATGACATATCGCCCTTGGGCAGTCTTCATGTCTCCCGCCGCATACAAGGCCGTATTGCTGTCTTGTTGCCACTCAACTATCGACGCGCTGGTACCCGTCAGGTTTTCCACAGGTAAAGTAGCCACGGGTTTCAGGTTTAGGTCAATAATATCCACTTGCAATAAATTGGCATAACCAATGGCCAGCAATTGCCCATTGCCTGAAAACGAAATTGAACTGGGTTTCCCTTGGGGGTTCAGCATGGCTTTTTGAAGCAGTTTGTACTGCCCATCGTAAAGCCGTACATAACCATCATGGGAAACTGTGGCCAACAAACCAGCCGCGCTAAAATCCAACCAATTGCTGCGTTCAGAATAATCGGGGTCTTGAGCCAGCAGTTTGCCAGTTTGGCTATCCCACACACGCAGACCAAAGCCACCCGAAAAGGCGGCGGCAAACTGTTTACCGTCTTTAGAATAAGCCAAATGAAAAATGGCGCTGGGAAGGTTGGCAATACGGGCTTTTAAAACCCGCTTTTCGACATCAAAGACATAAAGGGAAAATTTTTTCTGGTCATCCATTGTTTCCCCTGCCGTAATGACAGTTTTACCATCAGGGGAGACAGCAACGGCATACAAAGCGCCTTTTAACTGTTCATCGATAGGGACACGCAGAGTGGTGTAAAGTGTACCTTCTGGCAAATTCCACAACCGCAGGGTTTTATCATCCGCTACCGTTGCCAACAACTTGGCTTCCTTGTCAACCGCCATCCGGTTAATAATGGCGGTATGCTGCCCCACCTCCATACGCAAAATAGGGGCAGAGCTGACATCCGTAACCACCGCCAAAAAAACGAATAACAAGTTAATGACTACTGACAAAAAACGTTTACCCTTTATCGCCATCACTACACCTACCTACTACGCACTAATAATAATGCTTTGGAAGAAAGTAACCTGATCATCGGCTGTTAACGTAGTTGGTCTTAGCTGGGCAATTCACAACCACTGCCCCTACGATAACGCAATGCCAAAGTTGTTTAAGCTAGCACGCTAACCGGATAACAGCCAGTTAACTCACTGCAAACCTTTAGTTGCCGAAGACTCCTAAGTCAACCGCCTGCGCCGATAGTAAAAACATCAATTAATTAGGCGCGTTAGGCAACTTCTAGCCATTTGGATGCCAAAGCCAAATAAACGGCTACACATAATACCTTGAACCATATCAAGGCTTAGAGCTGCTGAAACTCACCAAACCCCCACATTCCCCATAGACACCCAAGGCTCTTGGGGGGCTAGCGGCTGGCCTTTTTGCAAAAACTCTATGGAAATGGCATCAGGTGAACGGACAAAAGCCATGTGCCCGTCACGCGGCGGGCGGTTGATCAAGACACCGGCATCTTGTAGTTTTCGGCATGTTTCGTAGATATTATCGACTTCAAAGGCAAGATGCCCAAAGTTGCGCCCTCCCCCGTAATCTTCGGTATCCCAGTTATAAGTCAGCTCTATTAAGGGGGCTTGATTGTTGAGCGCCTGCCCCGCATCTTCCGGGGCATAAAGATAAATCAGCGTAAACCGCCCGGGCTCGCTTTCATAGCGGTGGCTTTCTATCAAGCCAAGCTTGGCGCAATAAAAATCCAGCGAAGCTTGCAAGTCACTGACACGGATCATGGTGTGCAGGTAGCGCATCGGGGTAATCCTTATAAATTCAAATTAACGTTATCGGGTACTTTACAACCCGGTTTAAACCCCTATACCGGAAGGCTGGGGCCTGCGGCTTACTTGGAAATCGCGATGGGGCTTGCAAAGGGAAGCGTTCCCGCTGCTGCCAAATTCCGCTTATTCCGGCTTACCCTTGGCCATTTTTCCTGTTTAAGGGGGGGGCAAGCGATTTTAGATACCGTGGGCGGATAATTCAGAAGCAGCCTACCCCAGCCTAAGTTGCACCTAAACTGTGCATCATTAGCGCCATATCTATCAAGCAGTTATATCAACTAATAAGGGTAGTCTATTTCTCCAAAATTTCAAGGTAGATTAGCCAATTTTATTGGTTCGTGCCTAAAACAATCGGTGGTATGGTCATTGACCATGCCTGTGGCCTGCATGAACGCATAGCAAATGGTGCTGCCGACAAATTTAAAGCCGCGCTTTTTTAAATCCCGGCTCATAAGTTCGGAAACACGGTTGCTGCTTGGAATTTCAGCCGCCGTTTGCCAGTCACACTGTTGTGGCCTGTCATCGATAAATAACCAAAGGTAGTCATTAAAGCTTTCATAGCTGTCCAACACCTTTAAAACAGCCCGCGCATTGCTGACCACTGAATTAATCTTTAACCGATGCCTGACAATGCCAAGATTTGCCATCAGCGCATTAATTTTGTCTTCGTCATAACGGGCGATGGCATGGACATCAAAATTGTCGAAGGCTGCTTGGTAAGCAGCGCGTTTTTTGAGGATGGTCAACCAACTTAATCCCGCTTGGGCACCTTCTAAAGTCAGCATTTCAAACAACAACCGGTCGTCATGCACCGGCACACCCCACTCAAGATCGTGGTAAGTCTCTTCCAAAGCGCTGGCGAGCGCCCAGGCGCATTTTGTCTTGTGTGCAACCAAAGTCTATACCTCTGTATAAAAACAAGTGCAAACTTAGCTGCACGGATGATGGCCTGTATTCATTTTCCACAGACCCTTAGCAAATCTTTGCTTAAATAAACAGGTTGTTTGTCCCGGCAACCACCCCCAGTTGTTCAGCCAGCTTCACCAATTCGGGCAATGATTTCACTTGTAATTTCATCAGCAAATGGGCGCGGTGAATTTTTATGGTCTTTTCCGCCGTACCCAAGATGTCGGCGATTTGCTTGTTTTTTTTGCCGGACACGACATGGCCCATAACTTCCAACTCACGGGGTGTCAGCAAAGCCAAACGCTGTTGCAGCCCATTCAATGTGATGCGGGCCTGACGCGTAATTTCATCCCGCTTAAAACCCTCATGGATGGCGGCAATCAAGTCAATGTCATGTACCGGCTTGGTGAGAAAATCAACCGCCCCTTGCTTTATGGCACGCACACTCATGGGAATGTCGCCGTTGCCGGTCAAAAATATAATGGGCAATTCGCTGCCTAGCGCAATGAGCGCCTGTTGCAGTTCCAAGCCATTCATACCCGGCATAGCGACATCAAGCACCAAACATCCCGGTGCGTCTTTATCGTAAAGGGCCAAAAATGCTTCTGCCGAGGCAAAAGTGGCGGTATTAAAGCCCGCTGAACGCAACAAACGTGCAAGGGCTTTAACAACGGAAGGGTCGTCGTCAACAATAAATACAGTGGCTATAGAGTCGTTCATCTTCTTTCACAAAAATAAGCGGGTAACGTAAAATAAAAGTTTGCGCCACCATCAGGGTTGTTTTCTGCCCAAAGCTGGCCATTATGGGATTTAATCAAAGTGCGGCAAATGGAAAGCCCCAAGCCCAAGCCATGGGGCTTGGTGGTAAAAAACGGCTCAAAAATATGCGCCATATCCTTAGTGGTGATGCCTGGCCCTTGGTCGCCGACACACACCTTAACCACGTTGCCGTCACAACACGTCCGTATACTGATACTGGTTTGGTCAACATGGCTAACAGAGGCCGCCGCATCACTGCCGTTTAAAATCAAATTAAGCAATACCTGCTGGAGCAACACTTGGTCACCGAGGACAGTGGGCAACTGCTCGGCAAGAGTTGTTGTTATGCTAATATGCCTCCCCTCCAAATCAAAGCGCACCAGCTTTACAACATCTGCGACGACTTCATTGATGTCCAGCCGCTGATATTGCACTTCATCGTTCCTTAATAATAAGCGTAAACGCAGGATGACTTCACTGGCGCGTTTGTTATCGGCAATGATGTCTTCGAGAATCTCCTGCACCTCACAAAGCTGGCTTTCTTTTCTCAGCAAAAAACGCTGCGCCGCTTGGGCATTACTGAGAATCGCCGCCAAAGGCTGGTTCAACTCATGCGCCAAAGCCATGGACAGCTCACCCAGCAAAGTTGCGCGTGCCAGATGGGTCTGTTTGTTACCTTGTTTTATCAAAGCCTGTGCTGCTTGTTTGCGTTGGGTAATATCAATTGAAACACCATACATACGCAAAGGACAATGGTGACTGTCAAACTCAAGATGGGAATGGGTGGTAAACCAACGTATTTGCCCATCCGGCAGCACAACACGATATTCACCTTCATAATCCCCACCACCTGCCAGAGATTGATCTACCCTGCATTTTAGGAGGGCACGATCATCCTTGTGTAGCGTACCCAAAAAGCGGCTGAAACTGATCCGTTCCCGCCCTGGTATACCGAACAAGGCGCGGCCTTTATCATTGCTCCATATTTCATCGTGGACAACATCCCATTCCCACACACCCAATTCAGCGGCACTTATCGCAAGCGCCATGCGTTGCTCATTTTTACGTAGCTCGGTTTCGCTGGCCTGCAATTGGTCGGCAAGCTTTACCGAGCGCATCACATCGTAGCTTAACGTATACGACATCGCGATGAGCGCGGGCATGAAGGACAAGCTAACCAAGTAGGGCGAATTGAGTAAGCCGGCATTGACCAAGCCTAAGTGGACCACTGCCGCCAACATGAAAAAGGTGATGCTGTTAAAAACGAACAAGCGACCCGCCCCCCCGCCTTTACGCCACAACATCAAAGAGGCATCCAGCACAAACACCACTAGCGCCAGAATGCTGATGGGGCCGATGACATACCATGGGTTAAGTACCCCTTGGGCTATCACGACGGTTTCCCCGCCAAAAACCACTAGGGGCTTGAGATGGGTGATTTCCTTAAAAAACAGGTTTTGTCCGGTGGTGAAATTGATGACCAGAACAAACAGCCGTAAACCACAAGCTGTCCACGCCAGCCATAATCGCCCGACCCCAAAGTAGTGGCGTACAAAGTAAATCATCGCCACAAAAGTAACAAAAAAAGGCAGATGGACCCAACGTAATATGGTTGCCAACTGGTTAACGTTAGCTGCCCTCATACCTGAATATTCCATACCGATCATAATAGCCACCGCCAAGGCGGTTAATGACAAGGCCAAGTGCGCCCACTGCCGGGCTTGGATAAGCCAAATAAACAGATGTTGCAAGGCTAAGGTCAGACTAACCGCCACCAGCATCGACCAAATTACGGTAACCCAACTCATCAGCTATTTATTTTTGGCATAGACCAAAACTCCCAAACTTAAGGAAAGGTTATAACGAGGACTTGGTAATCAACGCAGACCGAGTTGTATGCCTGCCCAAACGTCTTGTTGCAAGCCAATCTTTGACTGCAATCTCAACACGCTATGGACTTGGTGGCCCATCCAAGCTACTTGTTTTGTTAAGCTTACTTTTACCAGTGAAATATTCAACCCATTTTTCAACAGAAGCCCAAAGCTGCGGACTAGGCCTAAAGTCCTATAGCACTTCGTTTATAGTGTTGTTATTATCAAAGCAGGAAACCTTTAACGCAAGGCATGCGTTCCCTTCCACCAACAGGAATAACACTATGATTACGATACCTCGGCGACAACGCCTTGTTAAACCAGCAACAATGGCATTAGCCTTGTTGGCGGCTGGTTTGTTTGTCAATGTTACGCAAGCGGCTGAAAGCACCAAACCTAATATCGTTGTTATTATGGGTGATGACATCGGTTGGTTCAACATTGGTGCTTATCACCAGGGCATGATGGCAGGGCGCACCCCTAACCTTGACAAACTGGCCACCGAAGGGATGCGCTTTACCGACTATTATGCAGAAGCCAGCTGTACCGCAGGCCGCGCCAGCTTCATCACGGGCGAACTGCCTATCCGCACGGGTATGACCACAGTCGGTCAAGCAGGGTCGCCCATTGGCCTCCCTAAAGAGGCTGTCACTATTGCCACAACCCTTAAATCGATGGGTTACGCCACCGGCCAATTTGGTAAAAACCATTTGGGTGATTTGAATGAGTTTTTGCCGACTGTCCATGGCTTTGATGAATTCTTTGGCTATTTGTACCACCTGGATGCCATGGAAGACCCCGCCCATCCCAATTACCCGCAAGATCTAAAGGACAAAGTCGGTCCACGCAACATGGTGCATAGTTGGGCCACCACTAAAGATGATGCAACCGTGATGCCACGTTGGGGCAAAATTGGCAAACAGAAAATCGAAGATGCCGGGACACTTTACCCCAAACGCATGGAAACCGTGGATGACGAAATCCGTGACAAGGCTATCGCTTTTGTTGAAAAGGCCAAAGCCGATGGCAAACCGTTCTTCCTCTGGCTTAACCCAACGCGCATGCACATTGTCACCCACCTCTCAGAAAAGTATCAGGCCTTGCGTAACGCACAAAACGGCTGGTCTATCCATGAAGCAGGCATGGCACAGCTGGATGATGATGTCGGCATTGTGATGAACAAGCTCAAAGAAATGGGCGTTGATGACAATACCATCGTGGTGTTCACCACCGACAACGGCACCGAAACCTTCACTTGGCCTGATGGCGGCAACACGCCTTTTCGGGGCCAAAAAGGCACAATCTTTGAAGGGGGCTTCCGGGCGCCCGCGATTATTCGCTGGCCTGGTAAAGTACCCGCAGGCAAAGTTGAAAATGGTATCTTTTCTGGTTTAGACTGGTTCCCCACGCTGGTTGCAGCGGCAGGCGACCCTAGCATTATTGATGAACTGAAACAGGGCAAGAAAGTCGGCGACTCCAAATACAAAGTGCATCTGGATGGCTACAACCAACTGGACTTGATTACCGGCAAAGGGCCGTCGAACCGCCACGAAATTTTCTATTTTGGTGAAAGCACTTTAGGGGCTGTGCGCATAGACGACTACAAATACCGCTTCATTGACCAGCCTGGCGGTTGGATTGGCGCTAAAGACCATGTTGACGCGCCTGTACTGACTAACCTTCGCCTAGACCCTTTCGAGCGCTTGGATTTCCCTGCAAACGGGACGTTAAACGGTTCAGAAAATTACTTCCAATGGTTCCAATATGAGTTCTGGCGTTTTGTCTTTGTACAGCAACAAGTGGCAAAACTGGCGATGACAGCCATCGACTATCCGCCTATGCAAAAAGGCGCTAGCTTCAACCTCGAAGCAGTCAAAGCGAAGATTGAAGAAGCTATGAAGCAACACCAAGGGCAGTAATTTTTTCTGTCGGTGGGCAATGTTTATTGCCCACCATTTTTAACCAAACCATAAGGAGAACACTTATGAGCAATTCCTCTGTTAAAGCTTTGTTAGGCCTCAGCCTTATCGCACTAAGTGCTTGCACCACCACTGAAAAAGTGGCCATCAACCAAGCCGACATGAACTGCGCATTCCTTGCCAATGATTGCGCTTTACTCACCGCTGGCGGAAATGACCAAGCAGGGCTACGCTACATTAATCCCGCTGTACAATGGGGCCAGTACACCAAGGTCATGATAGACCCGGTAACATTTTGGGGGGGCAGCAGCACGCAAGTTTCCGCCGCAGACCAACACATGTTGGTCAATTATACCCACCAACAACTTAAGGCGCAGATTAGCCAAAAATTCCAGGTTGTTGACCAACCAGGCCCTGGTGTCATGAAGATTGACATCGCCATAGTCGATGCCGAAGCAGCCACACCTGTCCTGCGCAGCATCTCAATGATCATCCCGCAAGCCCATATGCTAGCGAACCTCAAATATTTGGCTACAGGCACCTTCCCATTTGTGGGCGGGGCACAAGGTGAAGCCAAATTGACCGACTCGGTTTCAGGCCAAGTGCTGGCTTTGGCCGTGGACAAACGAATTGGTGGCGGCTCAATCACTACGGGTTTTCAATGGCAATGGGGTGATGCTGAAAATGCCATCAACAAATGGGCTGAACTAACAACTAACCGGTTGGCCTCTTTGTCGTCTGGTACCCCCCAATAAGCCAACAATCTTTTGCTATTCATGTAGGACGGGATAAACTTAAAACGGTCAATTGTTGAGTTTGTCACCGTGGGCAAATACTAACTATTGTCATCAGTTAGGTGCGGTTTAAGCCGCACCTACAAAAACTTATTTTTAGGCCGCGCAGTGTCTATTAACGCCTGCTCACCTTATGCATCAGGGGATACCCAAGTAAAAACAGGCGGCGAACGATCAACATGTCCAGCCTGAAAATAAAAAATAATCAATATACCGGAGACCGCTATGAAAATTTTAGTTATTTTAGCCTGCCTATTTTATACTTCTGGGATTTATGCGGGTTGCGTCACTAATTTACGTGGCAAGACTGTTTGCGCTACAGACCAAGGCCAAAGTGCAGCGGCTGGTTACAATGCCAAAACTGGCAATGCCTTTAAAGCTGAGACCAACCAAAATGGCGTAACCAAAACCCAAACCAGCAATGGTGGCCAAGCCATAACCAAAAATGGCATGGGTGTCGTTCAAGCCCCAAATGGCAAAACCTGCGTCAAAACCCGTTACAGTAAAGGCTGTAATTGAAACGGACACTAGTGGGTAGGCTTGGTGGTTCGCCCCCATCCTGCCCACCAACCCCGGGGTTGTGGCGTTATGATTTACTTGTGCAGGTATAGCCCACACTTGATAGATTTTTGCAATTATCGTATAACTACCCAACACCCCGACAATATCACCAAAGCCATGAATTGCACAAACTACGATGCCTGCCCTGAGTGTGATTTATTGCTCAACAACAGCTCACCCCGTTTAGGTGAAAAGGCTTATTGCCCACGCTGTGGCTTGTTGCTGTCACACCCCAAAAAACAAAGTGTCGAACGCACGTTTGCCCTGTCTATTGCTGGCTTCATATTATTTTTCCCTAGCTTATTGTTGCCTATGGTGGGCATAACCGTTTTGGGATCAGCCAACACCGGCATATTGTTATCTGGGGTCATCGCCTTATTTAAGGAATCCATGTGGCCAGTTGCCATTGTGGTATTTTTGGCCAGCATCCTGTTTCCATTAGTGCATCTTAGTTTGTCGCTACTGATCAGCGGACACCTTTATTTTAACCGCCCCAACCGTTTTCTGGTGCACTGGATGCACTGGATGCAACACTTGGATGAGTGGGTCATGTTGGAGGTTTATATGCTGGGCATCATCGTGGCTTGCGTCAAACTCATGGCAATAGCCCCGCTCCAATTTGGCTGGGGCTTGTATGCGTTTATCGCCTTACTCATTATTACTACCCAATTGACTGCCGGCTTAGATAAAAAATTATTCTGGCACCACATCGCACTTTTGCAAAAAGGCCATAACCATGGCCGCTAATGCACTGAAACAAGGTTTTGTACGCTGCCACGACTGTGGCCTATTAATTAGCACGGCGGAGCATAGCGCATCTTGTCCGCGCTGTCACAGCGAGCTTCACGCCCGTCGGCCCCAAAGCTTACAACGCTGTGCGGCTTTTTTGGCCAGTAGTTTTTTCCTTTATATCCCTGCCAATATCTTTCCGATTATGACCGTCAACCAATTTGGCGCGGGTGATCCGCATACCATAGCGGGTGGCATTGTTGAATTATTTGATAGTGGCATGATCCCCATCGGGCTGTTGGTATTGGTGGCAAGCATTCTGGTACCCACCTCAAAGCTGGTGGGTATAGCGCTATTGCTGCTGTGCGCGCATTTTCGTTGGCAAGTCAATGCCCGCCGCTGGACGACCCTCTATCGGATTATTGCCTTCGTCGGGCGATGGTCTATGCTCGATATATTTATGATCTCCATACTGGTTGATTTGGTCAATTTTAGCGGTGTGCAAATCATTGCTGGCCCCGCAGCCACTGCGTTTGCCGCCGTCGTTATTTTGACCATGTTCGCTGCCGAAAACTTTGATCCACGTTTGCTCTGGGACCACCAAAAAGCCTATGAATGATTATATCGAACCGCCCTACGAGACGGCTGACGCCACCATCAACAAAAAACGCGGCTTGCCGCTAATTTGGCTGCTACCTTTGTGCGCCCTATTGGTCAGCGCGTGGCTAATTTACAAGACGATTTCCGAAAAAGGCCCGGAGATCACCATCACTTTTTCCAGTGCCGATGGCCTGGAAGTGGATAAAACCAAAATCAAATACCTTGATGTTGAAATTGGCAAAGTATCGGATATTGCCATTAACGATGATATGAAAACCATAGAAGTTACCGCAGAAATGCACAAGGAAAGCAGTGTGTTCTTAACGGATAACACCCAGTTTTGGGTAGTGCGGCCAAAAATTGGCTTAAGCGGGATAACTGGCTTGGGCACCTTGATGTCGGGCGCCTATATTTCAATCAAGCCCGAACAAGGCAAACGGGAACGCCATTTTACCGGACTGGATGTGGCGCCGGTTTTGGAAACCAATACGCAAGGCAAAAAATTTGTGCTTGAAACAACCAATATTGGCTCTATGGGCCCAGGCACACCCATTAGCTTTCATGGCATTACTGTTGGCCAAGTGCTGGACTATAATCTAGCCAAAAATGCCGACAATATTAAATTATCGGTTTTTATCAATTCGCCTTACGACCAATTTGTTCGCACCAACACCCGTTTTTGGATAGACAGCGGCATCGATTTATCAGCTGGAGCGGATGGCTTTAAAGTAAGGACTGGGCCGTTGCTTTCCTTATTGACGGGTGGCATCACTTTTCGAACCGCCCCCGAAGATAAGCCGACGGATACTGTACCCGAAGATACATCCTTCCAATTATTCGAAGGCTATGAGCAATCCACCCAAGTCATTTATCACAGGACGGTTAAAGTCGTCATGTATTTTAGCGAATCAATCCGGGGATTATCTATTGGCGCGCCAGTCTTATTACGCGGCATCCCAATTGGTAGGGTAACTGACATTAACTTGGAAATAAATGTAAAAAGCGCAGATATTTTTATCCCCGTCATTGTTGAAGTGGAGCCAGAACGTATCAAAATGATCAATGCCCCAGAAACCATGTCCACGAAAGACAATATCGCGCATCTGGTAAAAAAAGGCTTACGCGCCCAACTGCAAACAGGGAGCTTGTTGACAGGCCAACTTTACGTGGCCTTGGATCTGTTTCCGGAAAGTAAGGTGGAACTCCATCCAAATAATACCGGATTGATGGAGTTTCCAACAACACCCAATGCAATGGACAAAATCATTGATTCTGCACAAACGATCATGGATAAAATTGCCAAACTCCCCTTGGAAACCATGTCTAGCGAAATCAACAAGACCTTGGAATCGCTACAAGGCACAAGCAGGGCGGCAACTAAAACCTTAAACACGGCAGACGGTGCACTCAGTAGCGTGGACAAGACCTTAAAAACAGCTGATGTCACCTTAAAATCTGCTGATAAAACCTTGGACTCAGCGCACCAAGTGTTGACCACCTTAGAGCCGGGTTCCACCACCCAGTATGAACTTAACCAATTGCTGCAAGAATTGACCCAAACGGCAAGCTCCGTTAAGCAGCTCGCCGATTACTTGGAAAAACATCCAGAATCTTTAATCCGTGGCAAAAACCAATAGGGCCATCATGTTAAATAAGCACCCCAAAGGATACCTCATGCTTTGCGTTAGCGCCGCCCTGCTGACTGCTTGTGCAAGCACCCCTGAAACGCATTACTATACGCTGGAAGCAGTCTCTTCAGCGCCCATCAGCCAAACGGCCACGGTCAAAAAACCCTTGGTTGGGATAGGGCCGTTAAATTTGCCCGCGCTACTGGATCGTCAGCAGATTGTCACCCGAGCACAAAATAACAGCCTGCAAATGGCTGAGTTTGACCAATGGGCAGCGCCCTTACAAGACAATGCCATTGCTGTGGTAAGCAAGAATGTGTCGGCCTTATTGCCGAATGCCATCGTGCGGGCTTATCCATGGAGCGTTTATGGCAATGTCGATTATCGGGTTATTGTGGATATTACCCGCTTTGACAGCCAACTGGGAAAGTCCGCCATTCTTGAAGCCAGCTGGGCTATCATGGCCGAAAAAAACCATACCGTAATCAGCAATGGCCAAACCGCTATCAAACAACCTTTAACAGACACCAGTTACTTTAGCGCAACCCAAGCACTCAGCAAGTTGCTGGCCGGCCTAAGCCGCCAACTGGCTTTGGCGGTCGTTGAGGTGCAACAAAAATAACCACTACTGGATATAAGGCAACTAGACCTGCAAGGTTTATAAAACCTCGCAGGTCTGCCGCTATTGCCTATAACTAATGAGAAGTTACTGTATAAGTTTGTAACCCATTGTAAGAACCGATCAAACCGCCAACAGAGCCAATCTAAACTGGAGCATAAATGAACATCAATAAACACCCATTACCAAGGCATACCAAAAAATCAGCGCTGCTGTTATCTGCCATCCTTACCTTATCAGGCTGTTCCATTTTTCAGGATGAAAGCAACGAATTAAAGACAGTGGCCGTTGAGCCTGCACCGAATGCCGGGTTTATTGCAAATCCAGAACGGGATGTAAAAATCGCTTATTTGCCTTTCCAACGGGTTTGGATCAAACCGGGCTTTGACAAGAGTGGCTATCAGCAACTGGTCGTCGCCCCGGTTGACACCCAGCACATGCTAAAAATGGATTGGCTACATGACATGAGTTCGGCCACCTGGATGGGCAATGTCCAAAGTGATATTGCCGAATTGGCAAAATACTTCCATGACCAAGTGGTGAAAAATTTCGAAGAAGACCCTAACCAACGCTTCCAAATCATTGAGCCCCCCGCAAAGCCAGACCAACCGGCTTTGCGTTTGGAACTTGCCTTAGTCGAAATAGACCCTTCAACCCCCGTTTTACATGCACTCAGCTGGGCAGGCCCAATTGGTACAGGTTCTGCTGTCGGCATGGTCAACCAACGTCGGGCGGCATTTGAAGGCCGTTTGCGGGATTTGCAGACTAACGAGATTGTGGCAACTTTCGCAGACCGCAATATGCAGGATATAGGCCCATTGGACTTGACGCGCCTGACTTGGTACGGGCCTGCCAAAGGCATCATGGATATGTGGGCCAAACAGTTCGTGCAAATCGCCAACCGCAAGCCCGGTGAAGTCATTGGCGACCCGACTGCTTTCACGCTTAAACCATTCTAATCTAGCGTTAACACGCAGCTATAAGGTGAACGGTCAAGTTATCGCCTTTTATAATTTACCGTACGCTATGCGTACCTTTCACATTGATTTTATAGCCTCGTCGGGTTAGGCGTTAGCCGTAACCCGACAATAACCAGCCACAAATGTCGGGTTACGCTATGCTAACCCGACCAACAAAACTTAATACATGAGTACAAACCTCAGTATCGACACCCTCCGCAACCGCGCAGCCGCATTTGCGAAAAAATTCGCCCTTATCACGGCTGAAAAGCAACATGACCAAGATTTTATGCGTGAGTTTTACGCCATTTTTGGGGTGACCTCACAGCGCATTGAATGGCAATATCCGGTGAAAGCCAACAAATCCACTTTATGGATAGACGGCTTAATAACAGGTATTTTGTTAATCGAAATGAAATCCGCAGGCAAAAATTTAGATGAAGCTTACCAACAAGCGACGGGCTACATTGGCTTAATCAAAGCCAGCCATCAGCCTGATTACGTGCTGGTCAGTGATTTTGCTAACCTGCATTTATACAATCGCGTCACAGGTGAACCGCGTATTGAAATAAAACTCGCTGATTTGCCACAAAACATAGAGCCGTTTTTATTTCTGGCAGGATATGAAAAACTCGCCATTGAAAAGCAAGAACGTATCAACAAACTCGCTGCTGAAAAAATGGCGGATTTGCATGATGTCATTAAAGCCACGGGCTATAACGGCAAAGATTTAGAAACCTATTTAGTGCGTTTATTGTTTTGCTTATTTGCCGAAGACACCGGGCTATTTGGTGAAAACGGTTCATTTTTGGATTATCTGCACAACCATACCAAAGCCGATGGCTCAGACTTACATGGTGCCTTATCTGGCTTATTCGATACCCTCAATAAACCAGACCCCGATTATTTGGCCTATCACCCGCATTATAACGGGCAAAAACGCCTCAATAACTTGTCTGAACATCTCAACAAATTCCCTTATATCAATGGCGCGTTGTTTGAAGGCACATTGTCACATTGCCAATTTGATGAAAGCTCACGCGCCATATTGATTGAATGTGCCAAACTGGATTGGAGCGAAATCAGCCCCGCGATTTTCGGCTCATTGTTTCAAGCGATTATGCACTTTGACGATGAAGCCGCCCATGCTAAAACCAAAAAACGCCGCGAGTTTGGCGCACATTACACCTCTGAAGAAAATATTTTAAAAACCATCAACCCCTTGTTTATGGATGGCTTGCATGCCGAATTTGCCAAATGCAAAACCAGTAAGACCAAACTCGCCGCCTTTCATCAAAAACTCGCCCGTTTAAATTTTTTTGACCCTGCCTGTGGCTGCGGTAATTTTTTAATTATTGCTTATCGGGAATTGCGCTTGCTGGAACTGGCTGTCATTAACGCCCAATTTGGTGATAGTCAAGTCGCGCAACTGGATGTTGATACGCTAATTTTATGCAATGTGCATCAATTTCATGGCATAGATATAGACGAAAGCGCGGTACAAATTGCCACGCTGGCCTTATGGCTGGTTGACCATCAAATGAATTTGCGCGTCAAGGTATTAGGCACGTATTACCACCGCATTCCCTTAGTGAAAAAAGCCAATATCGTCTGTGCCAATGCCTTGCGGCTGGATTGGGAAAACGTGATTGAACCTGGCGAGTGCAGTTTTATTATGGGGAATCCGCCGTTTGTGGGTAGGCAATACCAAACGGTTGAACAAAAATCGGATTTAGCCTTGGTTTTTCAAGGCATGAATGGCGCAGGCGTGTTGGATTTAGTCGCCGCGTGGCATATTAAAGCGGCGCAGTATATTCAAGCCAACCTGTCTATTCCTGTCGCGTTTGTGTCCACCAACAGCTTAACGCAAGGCGAACAAGTTGCGATTTTGTGGACGGGATTGCTAAAGTTCAACATCAAACTACATTTTGCCCATCGGACTTTTCAATGGAATAACGAAGGGCGGGGTGTAGCGGCGGTGCATTGTGTGATTATGGGGTTTCATTGTGAATATACGCCAATAAATACCGAAGTTAGCGATAGCGTAACCCGACACACAGCGGAAAATGTCGGGTTACGGCTAACGCCTAACCCGACCTACATAAATTGCCGCTTGTTTGATTATGGCGACAACATCAAAGGTGAACCGACTGAAATCAAAGCCACGCAAATTAATCCCTATCTGGTGGACGCACCCACCGTGTTGGTTGAAAAACGCCGTAAGCCATTAAATCCTAATGTGCCTGAAATGGTTTTCGGCAATATGCCCAACGATGGTGGACATTTACTGTTGTCACAAGAAGAAGCCGACACTATTCGTAAAAATGATCCGATTGCCGCTAAATACATACGCCCATTTTTGATGGGCAATGAATTTATTAACAACATTCCACGTTATTGTTTATGGCTAAAAGATAGCTCCTCAAATGACCGTATTAACTCGCCTGAAATTAAAAAGCGCCTTGCTTTAGTCAAAAAAAATCGTTTAAAAAGTAACCGTGAAGCCACGCAAAAATTAGCCGAAACACCGTATTTGTTTGGTGAAATCCGCCAAACTGACCAACCTTATTTAGCAATACCTAAAGTTTCCTCAGAAAATCGCTTTTACATACCCATTGGATATTTGGATGCTAATGTCATTTGTGGCGATAAATTATTTTTTATTGCCAATGCCAGTTTATTGCATTTTGGCATACTTACCAGCCATATGCACAACGCATGGATGCGAACGGTAGCGGGACGACTAAAAAGCGATTACAGCTATTCAAACACCATCGTTTACAACAACTTCCCGTTCCCCGACATAGCAGGTTGTACACACCAAGGTTTGTCTTCCAGTTCAGGGAGTTCAAACCTTGGTTTGTATGCCAAAATTGAAACCGGCGCACAACAGATTTTAAACGCACGAACCGCCGAAGAAGAACTGTGCACCCAGCAAGGGCAAAAATACTCACTCGCCAGCCTATACGCCGCAGGGAATATGCCCGCTGGTTTACTTAAAGCCCATAATGCCCTAGACAAAGCCATTGATGCGGCTTATGGTTATAAGGGAACAAAAGACGACGCGGCGCGGGTGGCGTTTTTGTTTGGGCTGTATCAAAAACTCACCGCGTCACCGATGGAAACTAAACAAGTTAACAAGCCTAGTAAATTAAAGCGTGATTAGTGGCGTAAATAAGCCTCTTTTAACGCGGCTGTCATACAAAAATATACGCGTACACTATATGATTCCGGTCAAACGAAGTAATCAACCAACACAACAAGGAAAACCATGAAAACTAAAACCTTGCTTGCCACGCTCAGCTTAACACTGGGTGCAGGTATAATCCCATTGGCCGCCGCGCCAGTCGCGGATGCAAAGCTAAACCGTACCGTTCTTCCAATTCCCGAACCTATCAACAAACCCATTACCATACTGGATGCCCGCAATGCCAAAGCGCCGCCCCGGTTTCAGGTAAAAGCCCCCGCAGGTGCACCCAATGTGTTGGTGATTTTAATTGATGACCAAGGCTTTGGGGTTTCGAGTGCATTTGGTGGCCCGGTTAAAGAACCTGTACTCGACAAATTGGCCAGTGAAGGCTTACGTTATAATAACTTCAATACCACAGCCTTATGTTCGCCCACCCGGACTGCTTTGCTGACTGGTTATAACCATCATAGTAATAACATGGGCGGTATCGCTGAAGTTGCCACTAGCTTTCCGGGTAACACCGGGGTTCGTCCGCAAACGATTACCCCGATGGCAGAAGTGCTGCGCCAAAATGGTTACAGTACAGCAGCGTTTGGTAAGTATCATGAAACACCTCCTTGGGAGGTATCGGTATCAGGCGGGTATGACCGTTGGCCTACGCATTCCGGCTTTGATAAATTCTATGGTTTCATCGGTGGTGAAACAAATCAGTGGTCGCCAACAATTTATGACGGGGTAACCCGAATTGAAACACCTAGAACGCCTAATTATCACTTCACCACGGATATGACGAATCAGGCGATTAGCTGGATTCAGGCTCAACATACCTTAACCCCTGACAAACCATTCTTTACTTATTTTGCCACGGGTGCAACCCATGCCCCACATCATGCCCCTAAAGAGTGGATAGAAAAGTATAAAGGCCAATTTGCTATGGGTTGGGACAAACTGCGGGAACAAACGCTGGCAAAGCAAATTGAAATGGGCATCGTCCCTAAAGGCACAAAGCTCGCACCTAAACCCGAAGCCATCAAAGACTGGGAATCTTTATCCGCTAAAGAAAAAGAATTGTATGCGCATCAATATGAAGTATTTGCGGGCTTTGCTGAATTTACCGACCACGAAGTGGGCAGGTTGTTGGATGCCCTAAAAACCATGGATGTGCTGGATAACACGCTGGTTTTTTATATTGTCGGCGACAATGGTTCCAGTGCCGAAGGTAATATGTCGGGTGTGTTTAATGAAACTGCCGCATTAAACGGCGTTCTTGAAAATTTTGATGATATTTATAAAAACAGGGATCAATGGGGCGGCCCATATACCTATCCCCATTATGCCGCTGGCTGGGCGGTGGCAGGTGACGCGCCTTTTTCTTATACCAAACAAGTTGCCTCAGATTTTGGGGGGACACGCAACGGTGTGGTGGTGCATTGGCCCAAAGGCATCCAAGCGAAAAACGAAATACGCAGCCAATTTACCCACGTAATAGACATTGCACCTACCGTTTACGAAGCCGTGAAAATACCTGCGCCTAAAGTAGTCAATGGCATAGTCCAACGGCCAATTGAAGGCAAGAGTCTATTGTATTCATTTGATAATGCAAAGAGTCCAACTAAACACACCACCCAATATTTTGAAATGACGGGCAATCGTGCCATTTATCAAGATGGCTGGGTAGCACGAACTGTCCATAGGGCTGCATGGGAGTTTAAACCCCGCACGACCTTAGATAAAGATGTCTGGCAATTATTCCATGTAGACGAAGACTTTAGCGAAGCCAATGACTTGGCAGCAACAAACCCCAAAAAGTTGCAAGAATTACAAAAAGTGTTTTTGAAAGAAGCCGTTAAATATAACGTATTGCCGATTGATGACCGCTCTCTCGAACGTCTTAACCCAGAAATAGCAGGTAGGCCCGATTTGATGGGTAAACGCACCGCATTAACGCTTTATGATGGCATGGATGTCTCAGAAGGTGCGTCGATTAATACCAAAAACCATTCTTACACGGTCACTGCCGACATTGATTTAGCCAATGAAACAAACAATGGCGTAGTTATTTCACAAGGGGGGCGTTTTGGTGGTTGGTCGCTGTATATGAAGGATGGCATTGTCCACCATGAATATAACTACTTGGGACTGGAGCGGAGCAATATCGCCGCGACCAAGCCCTTGGCTGCTGGACACCATATCGTTAAATACGAGTTCACTATCGATGAAGCCAAAGCGGGGGCAGGAGGTACAGCCGTATTGTTCGTCAATGGCGAGAAAATAGTCGAGGGTAAAATTCCAAGAACTCATCCCTATTTGCAGTCAATGGATGAAGGTATTAACGTAGGAGCTGACCACGAAACCCCAGTATCAGAAGATTACAAAGAAGGCGACAATAAATTCACTGGCAAGGTTCAAAAAGTGACGATTGAGAATGTGCCAGCGAAAAAATAGTCACTTGGCTGGGTTATGCCAATCGCAACCCAGTCAATAAACTAACAACAACGTAAGTATTTTGCCCCCTCGCAAACTCTCCCCCTTTGAAAAAGGGGGACTAAGGGGGATTTATCTAATAAAATCTCCCCTATCCCGACTTTTCCAAAGAGGGGGACTGAATACTTACACAACAACAAATCAACCAACCCAATAAGGATTACTTATGAACGATAAAAAACAGTTTCTCGCCCTTAGCCTTACCGGTTTAGTCACCGCTTCGCTGTTAGTGGCTTGCTCAAGCACGGGCAGCAAAGACCAAGCTGACGCTTCGGCAATGACCAGCCAAGCCATGGTCGCAACAACACCTGCCACTGACAAACCCGGAAGGCTTGAAGGTGAGCTGGTCGTCGTAACGGCAACCGTAAAGGCCATCAATAAAAAAGACCGGGTGGTCACTTTAACACAGCCCGACGGTAAAGAGTCAGAAGTGAAATGCGGGCCTGAAGTCCGTAATTTTGCCCAAATTCGTGTTGGCGACATAGTCACCACCTCATTCCTTGAAACCGTCGAGTTGTTTGTTAGCGCAGCGGATGTGCCTTCTGCGGATGGTGCCATCGCAGCCGGACGGGCACCTTTGGGCAGCAAGCCCGGATTTGCGGCAGTTAAAGCCGTTGAGGTATCAGCCAGTGTAGTTGCCATCGACTACCAAACCAGGGAAGTGAAACTCAAAGGCCCCGATGGAAAAACCGTTAAAATGATAGCAGGCCCCGAAGTAAAACGTCTCAACGAAGTCAAAGTTGGGGACACTGTGGTAGCGCGTTTGACGCGGGCAGCCTCAATTGAAGTTAGTGCCCCGACTAAATAGTGGTTATACGGCTAGGATATGCGACGGGACGGTGCGTGGCCTACCGTCCTTGCTTTCAGGCATTGACTTCCTTAGCAGAAGACATAGATTCCTACACAAGTCAAAAGCCCCTTCTCCCTTTGGGAGAAGGCTGGGATGAGGGGATTTAACTACTTGATTAACCACACCTCACCCCAGCCCTCTCCCTAAAGAAGAGGGAGCTATGCACTTTGTAACTTAATGTTGTTATTGTTTTTAAATCTTATGAAGATAACGATGATCAGTATGTGGGAAGCGGATAATCACACAGTGAATACAACAGGGCATTCAAATTGAGGTTTATCAGTTGGTCATTGTTGGCATTCCTGCTGGTTGGAACTACCACTTGGTCAGTGTTGGCAATTTACTTCGGCGATTCCCACGGCAGTCTTTTACAAACGTGCGGGGCTACCTTATTCGGTATTTTTGGCCTAATGACTTTGGTCAGCCTAGGCTTTGTCCGATGGCGCAGTAGTTTCTTACTCAGCTATGCCGTGTTATTTGTTGTGGTGCTGGTTGGCTGGTGGTTTGCTGTTAAACCCTTAAATGATCGGCAATGGCAAGCTGATTTGGCAAAATTGCCTTATGCTATTGTCGAAGGGGATGCCGTCACCGTGCATAACATCCGCAATGTTGATTACCGCACCGAAGTTGATTTTTCACCCGCCTACTACAGCAAAAAATTTGATGTGAATAAGCTAGAAGGCTTGGACTTGTTCGCCATTTATTGGATGGGGCCGGCCATTGCCCATACTATTGTAAGTTTTAATTTTGGCGACCAAGGCTATCTGGCGGTCTCCATAGAAGCCCGTAAAGAGCTTGGTGAGGGTTATTCGACGATTAAGGGGTTTTTTAGGCAATACGAACTCACTTATATCGTAGCGGACGAACGGGATGTCATCCGCTTGCGCACCAATTACCGTAAGGATCCGGTTGAGGACGTTTATCTTTACCAGCTACATCCGCCCAAAGCTAACCTGCATCGCTTGTTTATGGAATATATTAAAGAAATTAACGGACTACATGAAAAGCCGGCGTTTTATAACACTTTATTGGACAATTGCACCACCGCCATTTGGTTTAATACGCGGGTCAACCCCGGGCATTTACCGTTTTCGTGGAAAATTTTGCTGAGCGGTTATTTACCTGAGTATCTTTATGAAGCAAACGCATTTGCCAGCCACATTCCATTTGAAACATTGCAAAAGCAAGCTTATATTAACCGTATGGCACACACTGTCGGCTTGTCAGCAGATTTTTCGCGACAAATCCGTAGCAACCTAGAGCCATCCATTCTCCCTAATAACGCGGTAGAAAAAATCTATGAATAAGCTCACCAAGCCTTTGATTATAAAATCCAGTTGGCTGTTACCTTCACTAACATTCGCCATACTTTTGTCCGGCTGTGCCAGTCTGGGCAAGGGTGCGGCGGAAGCGGTGCTGGAACAAGCAGATAGTCAAGATACCCGCCAATGCCAAGTGTGGGGCAAGCCATTTCTGGGCATTGCCGCTGATCTGGCCAAAAAGCCAAGTAAAACTAAAGTACTGTTTGTGCACGGCGTCGGTGACCATCTTCCTGGCTACACTACCCAGTTTTTGGAGAAATTAGGCAAAGAACTGAACTTAAATGTACGCTCGGAAAATCAAATCGATATTGCCCTAAACACCCCTTTGCTGCCCGGCAAAAATCTTGGCAATCTGCGGATTAGCCATTTGCTCAATGAACAAAATGGCAAAGAACTGACTTTTTACGAATTAACTTGGTCTGAAATTACCCGGGCAGAAAAGTCCTTATTGGATTTTGACACCTCCGGTGAGTATCAATTCCGCCGCGCAGGCATCAATGGCCTGTTGAAAAAATTCAGTAACGACACCGGCCCTGACCCTATCATTTATCTGGGGCAAAGCCGGGAGCTTATTTTAGCCGCTTATGCCCAGTCATTTTGTTGGATGGCGACCAGAAATTGGGGAGATTTGCCCGCAAGTGGCAAACATGCCTGTATCGACTTGAATGACTCAAAAGCCGAACTGATTGCCAAAGATAATTATGTCGTCGTTTCCCATAGTTTGGGTAGCCGTATTGCGATTGACGGTATGCAAAGGATTGCCGAAATGCTGGCTGCCCCACAAAAATATTTAAACACAAACAAAAATATCAAGCTGTCGCCAAAAACCATTGCGGCATTGCAACAAAAGCACATCACCCTTTTTATGCTCTCCAATCAACTCCCTATGCTGCAATTAGGGCGGGAACTTCCCGAAGTGGCCGGTCAGGGGGCAACCTATTGCGACCCCAAAGGCGCTAACTATAATAAACGCATGGTCAGCAAAACCAATATTATTGCCTTTAGTGACCCTAATGACTTGTTAAGTTATGGGATACCACCCGGATTTTCTGAAAAATATATTGATTCCCGGCTTTGTGCCGATATCACTAATGTTAATATCAATATAGCCAAAATCATGGATGCTTTTGGGATTGTCGAGCTGGCCAATCCCATGGAAGCCCATGTGGGTTATGATACCGATGACCGTGTCGTTTCCCTGATCGCTGAGGGTATCGGCAATCCGGCCACCTCTGCACTGGTTAAACAACGTTGTGAATTTACCAAGGAAGTACAGTGAACGTTGTTGTTAAAATAACAGCGGCATCAACCTTTATTTATTCACTTGTTCCATTAAACAATAAACAGCAGGTAAGTAATTTAAGCCCCTTGTTTACTGTGCCCTGCCCTAAGCCAGATCAAACAACTCAGGTCGCAATACTGGCGTTGCGAAACTTGTTGGGGATCAACATTGCTTGGCAAACAGAAAATCCCCAATACCTCCAATAAACTTTCCATGACAGGTGACGTGTATGTTAAATAATAAATTAATAAGCCTTTTTTTGATCAGCCTGCTAGCGCTCGTTGGTTGCCAATCGACAGGTGGCCAGTTGGCAGGTTCTGCATCACAAATTACCCAGGATTCTAATTCCGCACTACAGTATCTTTATGCCAACAACCCGGAAGCCAAAATACTGGCTAAACGGGCCAAAGGCATATTGGTGTTCCCACGGATTGTTAAGGCGGGTTTTTTAGTGGGTGCGCAATATGGCAACGGCGGCGCCCTGTTTAAAAATGGCAGGACAGCAGGGTATTACAATATAGTTGCAGGGTCTTATGGCCTGCAAGCTGGGGTGCAATCGTTCGGATATGCGCTTTTTTTCATGGACAAATCGTCGTTGAGCTATCTTAACCGCAGTGAAGGTTGGGAAATTGGTGTCGGCCCCAGTGTTGTTATTGTAGACCAAGGCGTCGCGAAATCATTATCAACCACCACAGCACAAGAGGGCGTTTATGCGTTCATCTTTGACCAAAAAGGCTTGATGGCGGGACTAGGATTACAAGGCTCTAAAATTAGCCGTATTGATCCCAATTAACACTGTCCGGTTTTGCGGTGATGGCTAGACTTCCACTAAACTAGCCATGAAGCCTGGGTTGTCATGCCATCGGCAACCCAAGCAATGCCTACAAACCTTAACCCCACTAGGACTACAGCCCACAATGACCAGCAGCAAGCCCCCAAAAGCCACATTTAACAAGCCCAATGATTCTGCCAATCGGTTTGGCAAACGGGGCATGCTGTTGTTGCTGTTAGTTTTTATCGTAGTCGGATTGGCCATAGGCGGCATTTATCTATCCCTCCCCCGTCCAGTAACGGCAATTCCCCCCACAACACCACCAGCCACTAAACCGACACCGTCCGCCAATGTGGCTGCCAAAGAATTTGTCGGTGCGGCTGTATGTAAACAATGTCATCTGCCTGAGTTTGAGGCATGGCAAGGATCGCACCATCAATTGGCCATGCAAGAAGCCAATACGCAAACAGTGCTGGGCGATTTTAATGACGTTAAATTCACGCACCAAAAGGTAGAAACCACTTTCTTTAAACGTGACGGAAAGTATATGGTGCGCACCGACGGCCCGGATGGCAAGCTGACTGATTACGCAATCAGTTATACATTTGGCGTGACACCTTTGCAGCAATACTTGATCGCCTTTCCTGGAGGCCGTTACCAAGCGCTTAGCATCGCATGGGATAGCCGCCCAAAAACCGAAGGTGGGCAACGCTGGTTCCATCTTTATCCCAAAGAAAAAATGGATCACACCGACCAATTGCACTGGACAGGCCGTTACCAAAACTGGAATATGGAATGCGCCGAATGCCATTCCACGAAGCTGACAAAAGGCTACGATGCCGCTACTGACAGCTATACGACCACGTTCAGCGAAATCAATGTGGCCTGTGAAACTTGCCACGGCCCAGCCTCACAACATGTCAGCTGGGCAAAACAAGCGCAACAACCGTATGCTGAAGACAAAGGCTTGGCGGTCAACTTGGCCAGCCATTGGCAAGAAGCTTGGCACTTCCCCACAACCGATGCCTTATACGCACAACGTAGTGAATTGGCCAACGACACCTTGATGAACACCTGTTGGGCTTGCCATGCCCGCCGCTCAACCTTGGTGGAGGGCAACTTACCCGGTTTGCCGTTGGAAGACAGCCACCATCCGGCCTTGCTGACCCAACCCACCTATTATGCCGATGGCCAACAGCGTGACGAGGACTATACCTGGGGTTCATTCCGGCAGAGTAAAATGTTCCAAAATGGTGTCACCTGCATGGACTGCCATGAACCACACGCACTTAAACTCCGCGCCGAAGGTAATGCCCTCTGTACGCGTTGCCACCAAGCTGACAAATTTGACACAATAAGCCATCACCACCATAAACCCGGCTCAAAAGGTGCGGTGTGCATGGATTGCCATGCGCCCGAGCAAAACTATATGGTGGTTGATGGGCGGCACGACCACAGCTTTCGCTTGCCCAGACCGGATTTGTCCTTAACGCTGGGTAGCCCAAATGCATGTACACAATGCCATCAACAACAAAAACCTGAATGGGCTGCCACTACCCTAGACAAATGGTATGGCAAGGATTGGCGTGGGCGCCCCCATTATGGGATGGTGCTAGACAAAGTAACGACACAAGGCATTAAAGCCTTACCAGAGCTAACCGAGCTGGCTAAAAATCCAAGCATCCCAGCAATAGTCCGCGCCACCGCAACCACCTTGGCTGCGCCGATGATGAGCCCAGACCTGCTGGGTTTTGCTAGGCAGCAATTGCAAGATGCCGATCCATCCGTGCGTATTGCAGCCCTTTCACTGATTGAATCAGTCGATCCGGTCAACCGCATCTTGTCAGCCTCACCCGCCCTTGAAGATCCGGTGCGCGGCGTGCGTATTGAGGCCGCGCGCATCTTGGCTGACGTACCCGATAGCCAAATTCCAGACAGTCGCATTAATGCCCGAAAAAATGCAATGGCAGATTATTTGGCCTATTTAACGCTTAATGCCGACTGGCCAGCGGAAAATGTCAACTTAGGCAACCTTTATTTACGCCAAGGCAATAGTGCAGAGGCCATTACTGCCTATCAACGTGCAATTTCCATGGATCCGCGTTTCATCGGTGCTTATATCAACCTCGCTGACGCTTACCGCCAACAAGGCCTTGACGGCGAAGGTGAAAATCAATTACAAAAAGGTTTGGCCTTATCGCCCAAGGCGGCAGATTTACACCATGCCCTGGGCTTGCTGTTGGTACGTAAAGCCGACCAAACAACGGCCTTGCAAGAACTGGCACTGGCTGCAAAACTAGCACCGGAAAATGCCCGCTACGCTTATGTTTATGCAATCGCCTTGAATTCCACCGGCAAGCCTCGCGAGGCTTTGGCGGTATTAAAAGCGGCAAACAGCCGCCAGCCTTATGAGCTGAACCTACTCAGCGCACTGATCTCGATACAGCGTGAAACGGGTGACAATAAAGCGGCACTGGCTTACGCCAAAAAAGCCTTGGTGGCCTTGCCGGAAAATAAAGACATACAGCAGTTGGTTACAGAACTGGAAAGCGAAAAGTAATTTTTAATCTAACAATGGCATCAGACTACACTGAGTTATTCTTTAGGAGAAATCATTATGAACCGGATAAAGACTATCGGCGCCAGCCTGCTGCTGGCGGCAACACTGACGACTACTGGCCCTGTCAATGCAGCACTGACTGAACAAGAAGCTAAGGAAATCGGCGTTAATGCCTATTTATATTTTTACCCACTGGTGACCATGGATGTTACCCGTAAACAAATGACCAACACCGAAACTGGCAACAAACCAGGCTACGGGCCCGTCAATACCTTTTCCCATGTTGCCGAATACCCACCAGCAGATTTGAAAGTGGTGGTGCGGCCCAACTTTGACACCTTGTACTCGGTTGCGTGGTTAGACGTGACCAAAGAACCCATCATTTTATCGCTACCCGACACCGCAGACCGTTACTACCTAATGCCGTTGCTAGACATGTGGACAGATGTTTTTGCGGTACCTGGCAAACGGACTTCAGGCACACAAGCGGCCAATTATGCAGTAGTGCCCCAAGGCTGGAAAGGCAAGCTTCCCAAAGGGGTGCAACGCATAGATGCGCCTACCCCGCAAATTTGGGTGATAGGCCGCACCCAAACCAACGGCCCGTCAGATTATCCGGCAGTCCATAAAGTACAGGAAGGCTATAAGCTAACACCACTTTCACAATGGGGAAAAAATCCCAAGCCTGCCAAGCTGGTTATTGACACTAGCGTAAATATGGAAACACCGCCCTTGGAACAGGTCAACCAATTATCTGCCGCCGCTTATTTCAACTATGCCGCTAACGTGTTGAAGATCAATCCGCCACACTTGACTGACTGGTCAATGGTGGCACAATTGAAGAAAATCGGCATCGAACCTGGCAAGGATTTTAACTACGACAAACTTGACCCAGTGGTAAAAACCGCCTTGGATAAAGCACCTGCGGACAGCCAAGCATTAATGAAATGGAAGGCTCCTAGCCTGGCCACCGTTGTCAATGGGTGGTCTATGAACACCGACACCATGGGCGTTTATGGCAACTATTACCTAAAACGGGCAATGGTTGCGGTGCTGGGACTAGGTGCCAACCAGCCTATGGATGCCATCTATCCGATGAACATTGCGGATGCCGACGGCAAACCCATGATGGGCGGGCAAAACTATGTGTTGCACTTCAGCAAGGACGAACTGCCTCCGGCAGAAGCGTTCTGGTCACTGACCATGTATGACGAAAAAGGCTACCAAGTCACCAACCCGATCAACCGTTTTGCAGTTAGTTCTTGGATGCCGTTTAAGTATAATGCGGACGGTTCACTAGACTTATACATACAAAACGCCAATCCGGGGACTGACAAAGAAGCCAATTGGCTACCCGCGCCGGATAAAGGCAAACTGGGTGTAACCATGCGTTTATATGCACCCAAAGCCAATGCCTTGGATGGCCGTTGGAACCCGCCAGCCGTAAAACGAGTTAATTAACAATGATCTTTGCTTAGCAAGCGATTATTGGTCCTTTTTTATAGAGTACAGCCTAGTATCTAACATGTTAAGCCCAAGTAACAACGGAATAAACCATACATCCCATATAAACAGGAACATTATCATGACAATAAAACCTCACTTATCGCAACATCTTAAACCGTTGGCGCTGGTGGCTGCAATGGCGCTTACCGCCAACGCCCAAGCCGCAGAAAATCCCAGCAGCAACACCGCCCCGCAAAGCCCGTGGTCGTTCAACCTCTCCACTTACCTGTGGCTGCCCAGTGTCTATGGGGATTTTACAGCCGGGCCATTTAACAAATCGAATGATTTCGGTTTTCTTGATATCGCCGGCAAAATGCGGAATTTCCCCATGGCTTTCAATGGGCACTTTGAAGCGAATTATGAGCGGGTGGCGTTTTATCTGGAGGGCAACTACATGGGCATGGATTTTCGGCCCATCGTCAACTCGATATACAGTAGCGGCTTGTCCAGCCGCATGGGCATTATGGAATATGGGGCACGATACCGCCTGTTTGGCCCTTCAGCCGCAGAACGGGTCGCCCACTGGGACGAAAAATCGAATTCCAATATTTTCGAAGTTTATGTCGGTGGCCGCACCCTATGGATAGGTAATGAAGCTACCTTTGTGGGTATCGGCAAAGTTTCCAACGACAAATCCGTCTCCATGCCACTGATAGGTAGCAAGGTCATCGTGGAATTCTCCCCGCATTGGTATGCCTCACTCGATGGCAGCATTGGCGGGTTTGGCGTGGATAATGTCGATTTTTCGGGTTCCGCCTTAGGCACTATCGGCTATCGCACCACCTTGTTTGACATCCCCACCTCCATGGAAGTGGGTTATAAGGCACTCAGTATAAAAGTAGACAAGCCTATCCTGACCACAGATGTCCTGATGCACGGTGCCTATATCGGGTTGGCGGGATATTGGTAAGAACAACCTACGGCTAGTCGATCCGAAAGAGCCGCCGGTTTTGGAGCACATCCGCAAGGACGTTATTAAACACCGCCAGATGAAAATAGTGCGATTGGCGGTATTCAAATAAATTGGAGTAAGCAACCATGAAAAATTTAAATATAGTCGACCCTATCTATCGTCAATTAGCAACATCATCCAAACTAAACCATGGGGTTCGGGTCGCCGTAGCTGCCTTGGCCCTACCTGTCCTAATAAGCGCCTGTGCGACAGAAGCCCAATTCCTCTCACAAAATGCCCCTGCGGCATTAAATACTGCCCTTGCCAGAGGACGGTTTGAGCTAAATTGTCCACAAGCTACAGGGTCAGTGCTTTCACAAAAAGTCACCTATATTAATGGCATCGGTATGGGCATGGGTGGCGGCGGTGGCTATGAATGGACGGAATATACCATCGGCATTCGGGGGTGTGGCAAACAAGCCGTTTTTGAAACTATGTGCCGCGATCCCGACAATTGCAATGCGTTTGCTGGAAACAGTGGGATTCAGCAATTTGGCCAATAGTGGTACCCACTAGATTAACCCGTTAAATCCAGTCCCCCTTTTGAAACACCAGACTGGATATTTTACAATCACCGTCGACTAGCCTAATCCACGTATGCCTTAGGTGACATCAACCCACACACTTGTAGAGGTAAACAGTATGATCAAACCCAACGCTTACATTCTTATGGCCACTGCCCTGTGTATGGCCACTTTATCGACACAAAGCAACGCCTGGCGAAGTTACGGCGGCAGTGGCTCAGCCACAGGTCGGTATGGCGGCTCTGCATCTTGGAGTGATGGTTCAGGTTCGGCAACCGGGGCTAGGGGCGGCACTGCCAGTTGGAGTGATGGCTCAGGTTCAGCAACGGGGGCTAGGGGCGGCACTGCCAACTGGAGTGATGGCTCAGGTTCTGCCCAAGGCGCGTATGGTGGTTCAGCGGCGTGGAGCAATGGTTCTGGCTATGCCCACGGTGCTTATGGCGGTTCAGCGGCATGGTCGCATCCCCCCGCTTATGGTTACCACCCCCCAGTGTATTACGGTGGCAGCTACAACAGTGGCTATAGCGGCGGCGATGTCGCGGCGGCGGGGATAGCTGGACTGGCGGTGGGCGCAATGGTCGGCGCAGCGGCAGCCTCCCAGTCCGCACCGCCGCCAACCGTAGTCGCCCAACAACCGCAATCTGGGTCTTTACCCTTGGGCACCACCTTAAGTTACTTACCAAGTGGCTGTACAAACTTAAATATTAATTCAAGCACCTATTACCAATGTGGCATGAACTGGTTCAAGCCTTATTTTGGTAGCAATGGTGCTTATTACCAAGTGGTGCCCGCGCCTTAACAGAGCGCGTAATTAATAACAAAGCCCCTAAGGCTAGCTAACGTCACTCATTCAAGAAGGTTCACCATGAAAAAAATTACCCTGCCCCCCGGATCAAAAAAACCGCTATTATTCGCCATCGTGCTTGCAATTTTCGGCCAAGGCTGTGCGCAAAACGAAGCCAAGCCAGTTGCGGTACAGGCTCCAGCCGCAACCCCACCGCCAGCGGCAGTGGCAGCACAAACCCCTGCCCCGCCACCCGCCCCCATCATCCAACAAGCTGCCCTAGACCGGCTTAAGCAAATGAGTGAACAACTGGCTGCCACGCCTTCGTTTACTTACCATGCCAATAGTTCCATTGAACTACAGGCGGTCACCGGGCAATTTTTAACATTTTTTGCGGATTCAAACATTGCCTTGCAACGACCCAATAAATTGTATGCCCATATTGAAGGCGATGTGCCCAGCATTCATCTTTATTATGATGGCAGCAAACTCTCTGCCTTTGACCCACAAAAAAACCTGCATTCAGCCTCGCCACAACTCGCGACAATTGACGAGATGCTGGACTTTGTGATGGGCAAGGCGCAAATCAACTTCCCCTCTGCGGATTTTTTGTATAGCAACCCCTATGCTGTGATGACCAAAAACCTCACCCATGCCATTGTGGTGGGGAAATCAAAAGTCAATGGCGTACCTTGTGAGCATTTTGCTTATATGGAACCCGGCATCAATTGGGAAATATGGATAGCGTCCGGTAAAACTGCCCTCCCCCTACGTTTGGCGATGACCTATAAACAAGTGGCTAATTTCCCTAGGTTCCTCGTTGAGTTCTCAGACTGGAACCTAAAACCTAAACTAAAGGCGGACACCTTTGTGTTTAAAATTCCCGCTGATGCCAAACTGATTGAGTTCGCCCCTGTCGCGAACGGTCAAACCCAAGCCAAATGAAGGGAGAAAAGCCATGAATAGAATAAAAGCAACCGCAATGCTGCTAGGCTTAGCCTCGATAATGTCAGCATCACTGCCGGCCAATGCGTGGATGGCCGCAGGTTACCGGGGGGTTGCCGTGGGTGGCGGCGGTTCAGGCGCAGCTTACGGCGCGTATGGGGGCAGTGCCGAATGGAACCATGGTACAGGCTCCGCCCAAGGTGCTTATGGGGGTAGCGCTGAATGGAACCACGGCAGCGGCTCAGCCCAAGGTGCTTATGGTGGCTCTGCGGCCTGGAGCCATGGTTCTGGAGAGGCGACCGGTGCACGGGGAGGTTCGGCTAGCTGGAGCGACGGCTCTGGTTCTGCCACCGGCGCGCATGGCGGGACAGCCTCTTGGAGCCGGTAACTAAGCCATCAGGCCTGTGCCGATAAACCTTCGCATGAAGGTGACGGCCATACCCGCGAAAAAGGCAATAAGCACTCATTTCGCGGGCGTGGCCATCCCTTAAAACCTTAAATTAAAATAGCCGATTGGCTATTGGAAATCTTCCCGATATGCACAATTTCCCGCCGCTATGCGCCTAAAATCCCCGCTATTTTACTTATTGACTGGCCTGTTGTTATTAGTGATAGCCCCAGTTTCTGCCGCCCCCAGTTCAGTCTTGCTCGACGGTATCTTGCAAGATCCCACCACCCAAGCCAACCCAACTGCACAAAGCTTGGATTTTGTTGCCCTTAGCACAGAAATCAAGGCAAAATTGGAGGCAAGGACAGCTGAACTAGCCCAGTTGCCAGCAGAAATGGCTAAAGACCCGACTGCCGACAATTTAGCGGATAATACCTCCGTTTATAGCCGACGGCTAAAACTCAGGCAATTAGTTTTCCTTTATCAAGGCCAACTATCACGTCTAGCTAACTTACAACGTAACCACGAACGCTATCTTGAACAACAAGCCCAAACAGCAAACTGGGCTGGCTTTTCGGAAACAACAACCCACCCTTTTCTACGGGCTGATGAATTAAGGGGAACGGTGACTAGCCTTGGCCACCGGATTGATGAGCTGGAATTATGGCTACCCAAAATTGGCCAAGAAGAAGCACAAGTCGTAAAAGCGGCAGAAGAGTCCACCGTTAATTTAAGACAAGCCGACGAGGCTGTGGAACAGGCGGTTAAAGCCAGCGGTGACCAACAAGGCGAATTGGATAGGGGACGGGATATACTGATCCTGCAAAACCAAATCGATTTGGCACGGGCCATGGGCTTCCAAATTGAAAAACAAGCCATCCAAGAAGATTTACAGGCAAACCAAGCTAAGCTGGAACTGGCCAAAAAACAACTGGGTCTAGCCTCCGAGCATAGCGAATTTAGCCAACAAGACTTGGATCAAGTATTAAAAAACATCGAACTTGAAAGCCAAAATATCATCGCTGAACTAAAACAATTGGATTCATCAGAAAGCCCAACTAAAGAGGCCCAAACTGCCAATCCATCCGCGTTAATCCTGGCCAAACAAGACACCACCGATACCAAACGCCAAGCGCTCAACAGAATGTTGGTGTATCTGCAAATGCAGCGTGACATATGGAATCTACGGTTACTTTACTCCAAAGTGACTGACCGGGAAAAAGCCGCCGTGGCTTATGAAAAAATCACCCAAAACCAGGCTGTCCTTGATGCCGTCCATGATTATATCAGCCAACTACGCCATCATTTGCTGGCAGATGTCACCCGGTCAACGGTACAAGAAATCGACCCCACTATCATCGGCCCTGAAAACGTAGGCATCAGCCTGAGAAACCTCGGCTTGGAGCAGGTGGTTTACTATTCACGGCTGATGGGGATCATTGAATCCACCAAAAATTTATTGGATCGCTGCCAACAAGAGTTGGACGAACGTTTTCAAGTCAAAACCGTTGCGGATTACCTCGCTGAAGGGTTACAGGCAAGCAAGGAATTTATGGCGCAAATTTGGCAATTTGAACTGTTTGCCGTTGATGACAGCATCGTAGTAGATGGCCAAACCATTAGCGGCAAACGCAGCATCACCGTTAGTAAAACCCTAACCGCATTGGCCATCCTCATTGTAGGCTTCTGGTTTGCCGTGCGCGTTGCCCATCTGTTTGAGCGCCTTTTCGTGACGCGCTTAAGCATGGAACCCAGCCTTGCCCGTATAGCGCGGCGTTGGATATTGTTTATTGAAGTCATCCTGTTAGTGGTGGCCAGTATGATGGTGGTCAGGATTCCATTAACCATTTTTGCCTTCATGGGTGGTGCTTTAGCCATAGGCACCGGTTTTGGGATGCAAAACATGCTCAAAAACCTCATCAGCGGGCTGATGCTATTGTTTGAGCGCCCCTTCCGACCTGGGGATTTAGTGGAAGTTGGCGGCATCCGGGGCCGGGTCATAGACATAGGCGTCCGCAGCTCGCATATCCGCGACGGCAATGGCATAGAAACGTTAATCCCCAACAGCACCTTCATTGAACAAAACGTCACCAACTGGACGCTAAGCAACCAATCCGTACGTATCGTCGTCAAAATAGGCGTTGCCTATGGCTCGCCAGTCAAGGAAGTGACCGATTTGCTGCTAGAGGTTGCAGACCGTCACGGATTGGTCGAAAAAGACCCTAAACCCTTAGTGCAATTTGAAGATTTTGGTGACAATGCACTGATCTTTGGCCTCTATGTCTGGGTGGAACTAAAACCGGAAGTGTCGTGGACAGTGGTCACCAGCGACTTACGCTACATGATCAACAAAACCTTGGCCGAACATAATATCTGCATGGCGTTCGCACAACGCGACATCCACATTGACACCAGCGAGCCCTTGGAAATTCGGGTGGTTAATAATGATGACAGCGATAGCCTATAAGGTGAATCTGTCCAAAAATGCGAAAAAATAACACGTCCAGAACACCAACACCTCTGGCTGGCCCCAAACCCCTACAAAACTTCGGAACCCACCCATGAAATACATCCTTATTATTGCCTTAGCCAGCACACTCGCCAGCACAGCAACAGCGGCCACCGAAACCTATACGATTGATGGTAACCATACCTTGCCGCGTTTCTCTTATAGCCATTTTGGCTACTCAACCCAGCTTAGCCGCTTTGATAAAACCACCGGCAAAATTGTCCTAGACCGCGCCGCCAAAACAGGTTCAATTGAAGTCAGCATAGACACCACATCCGTTGATACAGGCTACACCCTTTTTAATGAACATATCCAAGGTGCCGATTTCCTGGACACCGCCCACTTTCCAACAGCAAGCTTTAAATCCAGCCAGCTGACGTTTTCTGGGGAACAACTGGTGGCAGTTGATGGCATATTGACCTTAAAAGGCATAAGCAAACCCGTCACCTTAAAAGTCACTTCCTTTAAGTGTATGCCGCACCCGATATACCTGAAAGAGGCCTGTGGGGCGAATGCGGCCACAGTCGTCAAACGCAGCGATTTTAATATGGGCAAATACGCCCCGAATGTCAGTGATGAAGTCACCATAGACATCCCGGTCGAAGCCACCAAAGATCTCATCTAAACCAGACTGGAAGAAAGCAATGACCACCCGCACCATACAACAAATCATCCAATCCGTTGCCACCTCGGATGGTGGCGGTGTCAAACTGCGGCGTAGCTTAGGGCAAACACAAACATTGCGCCTAGACCCGTTTTTGATGCTGGATGAGTTTTCATCCATCAATCCCGACGACTATATTGCGGGCTTTCCTGAGCATCCCCACCGTGGTTTTGAAACCGTCACCTATCTGCTGGAAGGGCACATGTTGCACAGCGACCACCTAGGCAACCAAGGCCATCTCAAAAGCGGTGGTGTGCAATGGATGCGGGCGGGTCGTGGCATTATCCATTCAGAAATGCCCCAACAAGACCAAGGCCGACTACAGGGTTTTCAACTGTGGGTAAATTTACCCGCCAGCGAAAAAATGCAAACCGCCGCTTATCGTGACATCCAGGCGGATGCCATCCCAGTCGTAGCGCTACCTGATGGCGGTCAACTCAAAGTGATAGCCGGACAGGCCGACATTGCAGGTATCCGCACTGATGGCCCCATCCAAGGCTTAAGCACGGACTTGTTGTATCTGGATGTCCGCATTGCCTCAGGCGGGCATTTTACCTTGCCACTGGCCAACGACCACAATGCCTTTGTTTACCCATACCAAGGCCATTGTAACATTGGCGCAGCCGCATCAAGCCGCCCACTGGCAGCCCAGTCGGTAGGCATCCTAAGCAAGGGTGATAGCATAGACATTCATGCGGGCAATGAAGGCGTAGGCTTATTATTGCTGGCTGCCAAACCCCTGAACGAACCCATCGCCCAATACGGGCCGTTTGTCATGAATACCCGCGAAGAAATCGAACAAGCCATCGCCGATTATAAAAATGGCTGCTTGGTTTAGCTTATTAAGATACACGTTATTTGTTGGGTGCCTAGCACAACCCAACATGGTTGATTGATTACCTTATTAAACCTTATGGAATCCGAAAAAAAATACATTATTATAGGTGCAACCCATACGGGCATCAGTCTTGCGAAAAAATTAACGGCGCTTTCCCTGCCGGTATTATTGATAGATACCAAAACCTGCCCTGACAGACTGATAAAAGAATTTTATTATCAGGTCAGTATTATGGATGATGCCATTATGCGTGAAGCCTTGTGTTATTTTGTAACTTTCGATGAGGATAGTGCCAATATAAGATTATGCCTTGCCATCAATAAATTACATAATAATGCCCAGATATTTACCATGCTTGCCGAGGAGTCACTAGGCGACAAGGTTTCACACTATTTACCCAATTTTCATTATATAAATCCTGCAAAACAGGCAGCCATACAGTTTGTTAAAACTGCGCTTGATAATCTTGAGGATATTGGCGAAGAAACGTTTAAATGGAAAAGAATTGAATTTAAACTCGATGTACTGGTAAAAAAAGCACTGATATTCATATTGGGTACCATGTCTATATCGGTATTGTTTTTTCACTATTATGATAATTTACCGTGGATTGATTCATTTTATTTTACCGTAACCATGATGGCTACGGTTGGATTTGGTGATTATTCGCTGAAAGACAATTCCAACTTATCAAAAATAGTAGGCAGTATTATTATGCTATTAAGCATAACGGGAACAGCGATTATATTTGCGCTGGTCTCTGATAATATTATCCGCAAAAGAAAAGAATTGAGCATGGTATTATCGAGATACAAAGGGAATGGTCACGTGTTAGTCATTGGTAGCGGCTCTGTTGGTTTTAATGTAGCCAGACTATTGACCCAAATGAACGAGAAAGCCGTCATCCTCGATAAAACCCTCGATGGTAGATACAGTCAGCAGGCAATAAGCCATAAAATACCGTATCTGGTTGGTAATGCACAGGATGTCGCCAATCTGTACCGGGCAGGTTTAGGCAGATGTAAGGTTATTATCTGTGCAACCCAAGATGATTTAACCAATCTGGAGATTGGGCTTAATGCAAGAACCGCCAGGCCGGAGTTACGGGTAGTTTTAAGAATATATGACCAAAATCTGGCTGCCAATCTAAGGGACTCTTTAGGCATTAAATACACCTTATCCATGTCGTTTATCGCTGCTGATGAATTTATTGAAATGTCGAACCGGTATTTCGCCAGTTAGCAAGAATACCTAAAGCACCATAATGCGAATCAGCCCTGTAGGCCGCAATAAGGCAGTTTGAACGTGAGTGAAAAGGGGCGTTTCCGGCTCATCGCACCCACGATTTACCGGAAATAACCCATTTCGCTTGCGCTCAAAACGGCTTATTCCGACCATAGGACTAAGAGGGTTGCGCGCTTTTTGATCAGCTCCGCTAAAGCGTTGACTTAGGCATTAACTACTTTCTTTTCGATTTCAGCCCAATGTCGCAAACGTGGGCTATCTACTAGGCTAAACCCTAATGCAAGACAATGTTCTTGCGCTGCTTGTGAATATGCAAGCAAATCATTATGGTATAGCTCTGCAAGTTGTTCCCTCGTAGTGTGGATTTCATCAACAATTGAATCTTGGTAAGGTTGTATGGTGTTCATTGTCAAGTCTCCATAAGCTCAAAAGGGGTCACTAATTCAGGCAACTTATATCCTTTGGCGGCACACAAGCCACGCATTACAGGCAATTGCACTGGATTAGCAATATGTGTGCAATTCCAAGTCAGAAGAACATCCATTTCATGATAAGCGGCGCAAGCAATATGCAAAGCATCTAATTTTGCTTTTGATGGTAGCCCACCACCTAATAGCAAAAACTCAGCTAACGCAGGAATTTCAGGTGCGATAGGCAAAACTGAAATAGTTTGTATTGCTTTAATACGTTCAGATGCAGCATCAGGGTCTCCGGCATTAGCTTCTTCAATGACATAGGGCGAAATAAAATGCGATGTTACAAGCCGTCCAGTATTCCACCAAGACTGTGTAATTTGCTGACAGGCCAATTTAACTAAATCCTTGCTAGGTCTTGCCGTAAGATAACTGACTACTGAGGTTTCAATATAAATATAGGGTTTCATTTTATGATTTTTTGAATACTTTCGCTATCGCAGTTACCGGAAGCCCCACTGGTGGAGCGTTAGGTTTTCTCGCTCCCGCGAGACTGTGAAAGTATTGTCAGAAATTACTAAAAACAGCGGAAAACATGCTGTAAGTTATTGATTTTTTGTTATCGAAAAGCATATTTTTGCCTAATTTAGGAAAACTTTCACAATCTCTGGCGCTTATACACCCTACGGGCTTAGATTTAGTAATTTCCTCAATTCTCCCAGGGAGTCAAAAATTGTACCAATAACCTTTCCTTGTACATTGCGACTATAAAGAATTGATTTGAACGGTACAGCAGAACCATTAGCGATGCCTCCCGCTGTTGTATTCAGATGGCCGACATATCTTAGAAAATTATCGTAAGCTGTCCCTTTTGTCCCTGATAAGAAATCGTCGATGAAATCTGTATGCTGATTTGTTTGTATACGGGCGAGAGGTGGAATGCCAATCGAGAATAATGGACAAACTACATCAACATATGGGGCTAATTGTATTTGCATCGAATTTTTTGGCGATCTATATGCAATAAAGTGACTGCTTCTTGACAGAAGCGCGGTATCTATTGAAAGCTCCTGACATAGTTTTTCCCGAAGTGGCTTTTTTTGCTCATCGGAAATTTCTGAGCTAAACTCTTTGAACTCAATTAATATGCAAGAGGAACACGTGCCTGCAAAAAAATCTGCAAATTTTCTATCTTGACTACCGGAGAAATTTCCGATCGAGTAAGCTGCATTTTTTCCGAACTTGATAAGTAATTCATTTCTTAGTGCAGTAGAGAAAAAATCAATATTTTGAGACTCCCCCATTTTTCGCGTTGCCAAAGTAGTTCCTTGCTTAGTTGTAAAGTTCCAAGATAATTTTTCCTGCTGTATTATATTTATGTAATGAAAGCGTCTGTTGATGATATTTAGTATTATGTCTAACTATAGTTGAACTAAACCGCTGACGCGGTGGCAGTTCCCCTCAGCATTTCGGTTAATGACTCTGTTGGGTTGACTCAAAAAAACGGTTACCTTGGAAATCAGGGAATGTTCCCTGTTTTTCCGAGGAGATCATCATGACCCC
>JAPLRR010000100.1 GCA_026399075.1 Methylococcales bacterium | reverse complement strand
CCGCTGCCACCCAGCTTGCCCAGTGCCGTCTGGATCAATCCGCCCATTAACATTCAGGAGAACCACGACCAGAAAGCACACATCAGTTAGACACTAAATAAAACAGCTTGGTGTCCCAAAGTCATTGACACATTCCGCTTGCAGACCTTTTCTCAAGATTATATGACTTCCTTTTTGGCGTATAACCACAAAACCTAAACGTTGCAGTGCCTTAACAGCATCCGCTCCAGATATAACTGGTAAATTAGGCATGTGCAGCTACTTGAAATGTTGTTAATAGTGAACGACCTGAAATAAACAAAGGAAACTCCTCTAAATAAAGCTCTGTTGCTTCTTTTAGGTTTGCGAGTGCTTCCTCAATAGTTTCTCCTTGTGTTGTGGTTCCTGTTTCAGGGTTGAATGCTACATATCCGCCTTCAATAGCAGGTGTTAGTAATGCTGTTAGTTCCATAAATAAATTTGTCTGTTGTTTGGTTGAACGAAGCCATATTTACATAGCTAGCAAATTTCATAAAGATTATGGTTATCGGTTTCAAGTAACTTGTATTGAATGCCTTGTAAAAGACCATCGTTGAGAGTTTCTTTAAAGTTTTCCCCAAATGTTGTCGGGGTTGCAATTAATTGCCATGCGGAACCATAAATCTCTTTTAATTAATAACAGCTTGTGCAGTCGCTCTTTCTGTTGCAATTAAAATTGTCATTAATGCTTAACTCCTTTCTTAGTGGTTACTGTGCTTGGTCTAACGCCCGTGTTGACCGCCCCGCGCCACCCCACAATACTCGAAAACACTAAGTCGCTTCGTGGCGCGGGTGCGCTGCTACGGACTGTTAGGCATTGATATTCTAGGTGTTAATTACTTGGGACTTAGAGCGTTGCGCTATTCTCATTAACGCTCTTAAAGCTTCGTTGACATCTTCCTCGGTTGGGAAAGCCTCCGCTACATCAGGACTTAACAATACCAAATTTGTGCCCTTTTGGTATTCCTGATAAAACTTGCCGCGAACACCTTGCCCTAAATCCTCTCTTTTGTATTCAGGGCGTAGTTCATCATTTTGATTAGCCATCTTCGTAAATCCTACGTTCGGGGCGCGTCGCATCTCGGGCGCTTATGATTCTTATTGCGCCGGGTCTCTCGGTATATGAAACCACCAGCAACCGATTTGAGTGCGATACGCCGAATGCCAAAAACCGCTATTCATCTTCAGAACTATCGGGGTCAGAAAACGAAACTGCCAATGGGTCACCGAACACAGAGGCGGCTTCGTGAAAGGATATGCCCTTGTGCTTGAGTTCGTTAGCAGCCGCTTTGTTGGAGTCCCATTCAAACTTCATGGTTCATTTGGTCTTTCAAATAAAGAAGGTGCTTAGCTTATAGGTTCACATAACCTTTACGAATTGCGAAATCCAAAGCCTGCGGAAGCGCCTCCACAGGGAATTCACCGCCGCGGGCAGCCTTACCGTTTTTATCAAACCAAGTATATTTGACAGACTTTGCGGTTTTGCTTCCATCATCCCAAGAAGCAACTCCTAAACGAATTTCACAATCGGCATCTATTTTCGCCTGTTCTTTATGTTCCACTTCCATCTTTGACTCCTGATTTCTAAAAATCGCTGCCGCGATATTTATTTAATATGCCTAATTATAATTAGACCCCCAAAAGGTGTCTTGCTTTACACCTGGTAGGCATATAGTTCCATTTTCTTCTTATAGGTTGTTGATTGTCAAGAGCCATGCAAGAACAATACACCCCCATTGGAAAACTCAAACACACCTTATGGCAATGGCCCAAAATTGCTGGACAGGGTGCGTGTTAGAATCCGTTTGAAGGCTGTAGTCGGGTTAGGCGATAGCCGTAACCCGGCAATTCAAGGCTTGTTGGAAAATGTGCGCGATGCGCACCGGGCTTTGTATTAGGCGAGATTATAAGCTTTTAAGGAGCTTGTCATATTCATTGTGCGGGCCTATCCAAAACCACACAATGGTGTTGGAGTCTTTCATAACACCCAGAGCACGCCACCCGATACCGGCCCGAACAGAATATACTGGCATGGAAGTATTAACTTTCTTGAATTCAAGACTGGGATGGCTAGGGTTCTGCTACCAGAAACGGTAGTTTTTTCTGACTGTTTTCTTGACTCGCTCTGGCAAGTTACGGAAGCATTCCACAAATTCCTTTGTTAGCTCAGAGTTCATCGAAACCCTTTGCCAAGGTTTTGCCTTAACTAGATTGCCGCAAAGCTTCCTGTGCCAGTATTGACAATTTATCTTGTGGCTGTTGCAGGGTACTCTGCCATCCTATTTCATTTTCAATATCTTCAAACCATTGCCCGGCTATTTCATCCTGAATTTCGATAGGTAGGGTTGATACTCGCTGAACTACTTGCTTAAGAAGACTAGACATGTTGGTGTACCTTGTGATCATTATTTTAGAAATGTCAGGCAACGATAGAGACGTTGCCCGACATGCCATGCTATGCACTTCTCCAAATACCAAGGTTCAGGGCACCGCAGACCGGGCATTAATTTGAAGCATTTGAACTGTGCGCACAATCTTTACATAGCCTCGAATTGCAACACTTTGTCCAGTAGACAGCAGTCCAGCATTCTGTTCTACAAGCTGTAGGTCGTGCAACAGTTTTATCGTTGCCCGACATTACAGAGTATCAAATGATAAAACGGCAGCGTCAAAACCACAAATCAATGCCACAATGGGTGTCCGAATAGGCATTGCCATTGGAATTATCCGAAGCCATTACCGAGTCCGTGCATTGAAATGTCGGGCACGAAAAGCATATGCCCGACTACAAAGCTTATGGTCGCCAAAATAATATTGGAAAAGGATAAGTTTGTTGAACTTCAGAAAGTACGGTTGTTTTTTCTTGTTGAAATCCATTTTTTGTCCACACATATATGTTATCAAGTGCGCGGGGAGTACCTGCACAGTTGATTATCAATGACGTGTGAACCACTCCTTTTCTTGGATCCTGCCATGAAATTACATCCCCTTGCTGGACATCATTTAGATTATTTCCAATGCATGTGAATTCGTCCTGCAATACCTTGAGTACATCATCTCCCGAAAAAACGGAGTACTTGTATCGTCGATATGTGCCAAGCGTTAAGCCATGGCAGAAATATTGATAACGCGGCTCGTTGGCAGGTGACGCACGCCATACCTTTATGGGGCGCCCGCGATTCGTGAATGCGACATATACCGTGCCTTCAGCATGCTCAGATATTTGGCCCTCTTGTTCCAAGGGAGTTTTGAGCGTTTTTGTAGTCATTTAGAATCTTTCTCCCTCAGGCAATTTGTATGGTAACGAACTTGGCAGAATAAGTGCTTCGCATGAAGTTCGTTTGTCGTAGAAATGTTCGAATCAATGGCCTTCTATGGGCTGTGAATGCAAACGAACTTCCAGCAACGGACTTAACAGTGCCTAGCTATAATCAGACCCGCAATAGACGCCTTTAATTTACATTATAAATATTATTGTTTATTTTCCACTTTTATTTTGTGGTTTGTCAAGAAACATGCAAGGAAAATACAACTCATTGGAAAACAAAAATAAATCTCATGGCAATGGCCCAAAATTGCTGGACAGGGTGCACGATAAAATCTGTTTGAAGACTAAAGGTCGAGTTAGGTGCTAGCCGTAACCCGACAATTCAAGGCTTCGATGTGTCGGGTTACGCTATCGCTAACCTGGTATACAAGGCTTAATGCGGGACAGTTTAAGGTTAAGCCGTTCGTGGTGAGCTTGTCGAACCATGAACGGCTTAACCGTTCACACTTCGACAAGCTCAGGGCGAACGGTTAAGCTTCGCGAATGTCCCGCTTTAAGTTGGTAGCCCTAATGAGACGCTATCTTAGCAGCCATCCATCCCTTTGCCGTTATTTTTCGATAGCACTGATGACTTGCAGATAAGGGTTTAATTAACCGGATAAGGCAAAATATCCGTCCATTTGACTACACCACCCGCTTCGGCGGGCGTGGGTAACATTGCCACATTCCAACCGCCACCTAAGGCCTTGACCAGTAACACTGAGGCCGTTAGCCGCTCACCCAGTATTTTTACGGCGGTTTGTTGGTTGTTTAGTGCTGCCGCTTGGGCGGCCATCACATTCAAATAACTGATAGTTCCGGCTTGATATTGGTTGTTGGTCATCGTTAGTGCTTGCCGGGCGGCAGAAACAGCCCGGTCTTGGACTTCTGCCTCGCTTTCAAGTATCCGTAGTGCCGCCAAATTATCTTCCACTTCCGCAAATCCAGTCAGCACCGTTTGCTTATAAAAGGCGACACTGGCATCAAAACCATCGAATGCCTGTTTATATTGGGCCTGTTTGGCCCCGCCATCCAATAGCGTCAGCGCCGCCCCGGCCGGCCCCAAAGCCCAATAGCGGCCTGCTGCCGCAAATGCCGTTGACAAGGTGTTGCTTTGGTAGCCATTACTGGCCGCCAAATTTAAGGTTGGGAAAAAAGCCGCCTTGGCAACACCAATTTGGGCGTTCGCGCTGGCTATTTTACGTTCGGCACTGGCGATATCAGGACGCCGTTCCAATAATTCCGATGGCAAGCTGACGGGAATCTTCGGTGGGGTAGTGGCCAGCGGTGCCACGGCTAGTGAAAATTCCGCAGGCGTTTTGCCTATCAACACCGCGATAGCATGTTCTAATGCCGCCCGCTGCACACCCACGTCTATGGCTTGGGCGCGGACTGATTCCAACTGGGTTTGTGCCTGTAGCACATCGGTTTTGGCGACCACCCCTACCGCATAGCGGTTTTGGGTTATACCCAAGGTCTTTTGATAGGCGGCGACGGTTTCTTCGAGCAAGGCGGCTTGCGCATCCAGCGCCCGTAATTGAAAATAATCTTCGGCCAATGTTGCTTGTATAGACAAGCGCAAGGCTTGCAATGTGGCTGCACTGGCTTGTGCGTTTCCGGTGTTAGATTCAACTTGGCGTCGAACGCTGCCCCATATATCCGGCTCCCAAGCGACAGTACCAACAATCCCAAACAAGTTTTTAACCCCCCGCACCGCAACGCTTTGGCCACTGGCCGCCCGAAACCGATTGGCGACAGCGGAAACATTGGCCGTAGGGAAATAAGCCGACTGGGCCGATTGCACCAAATGTTGGGCTTGGTGGTACTGGGCTTCGGCTTGTGCAATCGATTGATTGGCGGTGGCGACTTGTGCTTCCAGTTTATTGAGTTGGGCATCTTTAAAGATTTCCCACCAGTTGCCAGACAGCAAATTATCACGCGGATGCGCTTGTTTCCAGCCTTTGAGTTCCTTAAATTGCGTCGCAGTGGCCGCCTGTGGCCGCACATAATCAGGGCCTACGGCGCAACCCGACAACAGTGTTGCCAACACCGAACAAGCCAACAGGGAGTGAGTTTGGGAAGTCATTAAAATCTCGTGCTAAGCCAGTTTATCCGCGAGGGTTGCGGCAGTACGGTTTAAGAAGCGGCCAGAAAGCCATAGGCGGAAACGGTCCAGATAAATATAAACCACCGGGGTTGTATACAAGGTCAGCAATTGGCTAAAAATCAGGCCGCCAACGATGGCAATGCCCAGCGGTTGCCGGAGTTCCGCACCGTAACCGCTGCCCAATGCGAGCGGCAGGGCACCGAACAGCGCCGCCAAGGTCGTCATCATGATGGGCCGAAAACGCAGCAAACAGGCTTGGTAAATGGCCACATCTGGGCTTAAGCCCCGTTCGCGTTCCGCCTGCAAGGCAAAATCTATCATCATAATGGCATTTTTTTTGACGATGCCAATCAGCAAAATAACGCCAATCAGCGCGATAATGCTAAATTCGGTGCCACACGCCATTAAGGCCAATAACGCACCTACACCCGCTGAAGGCAGGGTGGACAATATCGTCAGCGGATGGATGGTGCTCTCATATAACACCCCCAAGACAATGTAGATGCTGATCAATGCCGCTAAAATCAGCATGGGCTGGTTGCGCAGGGATTCTTGGAAGGCTTTGGCTGAGCCTTGGAAACTGCCATGTATCGAACTGGGTGTGCCAATGTCGCGCATGGTTTGCTCAATCAGCTGGGTGGCGGTGGACAGCGATACCCCAGGATTTAGGTTAAACGCCAAAGTCGCGGCGGCAAATTGGCCTTGATGGTTTACTGACAACGGGGTGCTGGTCGGTGCAAAACTGGCCAGTGTTGACAGCGGCACTTGGCGTGCGGCAGCAGGCCCGCTGGCTGTGGCTTCACCCGGTACGCTGATGTAAACCTGATGCAGGGCTTCCGGGCTTTGCCAATAGTCAGGTGCCAATTCCATCACCACCCGATATTGGTTGAGCGGGTTGTAAATCACCGACACCTGCCGTTGGCCAAACGCGTCATTCAGGCTAGAGTCAATCATCGCCGAGCTAATGCCGTAGTGCGCGGCCTTGTCCCTATCAACTACCAAACCGATTTGCTGGCCTTTGTCTTGTTGGTTAGTGCCGACATCACCCAGCTCCGGCAGTTTGGATAATGCCGCCACCAGTTTCGGCATCCATTCCCGGAGCAAGGCAAGGTTGTCGGATTCCAAGGAATATTCATAAGTGCCGAATGACGGCCTGCCGCCTATCCGCAGCTCCTGCGCCGCGAACATGTGCAAAGCAGCGCCGGGGATGCGTTTGACCTTCTCACTTAAGCGCCCTTTTACCAGGTCGATAGGATCACGTTCATTGTGCGGCTTGAGCACCACAAAAATTCGGGCACTATTGCTGCCGGAGCCAGCGCCGCCAAAACCTGCCACATTGGCAACTGCCGGATCGTCCAACAACAGTTCTGAGAACTCAGACAGTTTCTTTTGCAATGACCAAAAAGAAGAACCTTGGTCAGCTTGGATTTCACCAATCAACCTGCCCCCATCTTGGTTAGGGAAAAACCCTTTATCAATCACCGTGTACAAATAGAAATTGAGGCCGATAACCCCAAGCAAGACCCCCATCATAATGCGGCTATGGCGCAGCGCCCAGCCTAGTGATTTTTCGTAACCCGCTTGCAAACCGTCAAACACCCGCCCTATCCCGGTAAAGATAGCGCCATGTTCTGTGGTTTCCTTACCTAACCAACGGGCGCAAAGCATCGGTGTGACGGTCAAGGAAACCACTAATGACACCAGTACGGCCACCGACAGTGTTACGGCAAACTCCCTGAACAAGCGCCCCACTATCCCGCCCATCAATAAAATCGGCAAAAACACCGCAACCAGTGACACACTCATGGCCAAGACGGTAAAGCCCACTTCATTTGCGCCCAATAAGGCGGCCTTGAAGGGTGGCACACCTTTTTCGATGTGTCGGTTGGTGTTTTCCATCACCACGATGGCATCATCAACAACAAAGCCTGTGGAAATGGTTAAGGCCATCAACGTCAGGTTATTCAGGCTGTAATTGAATAAATACATGGCCGCGCACGCGCCGATTAAGGAAACCGGCACGGCGACAATGGGCACCAGTGTCGAGCGCACACTGCGTAAAAACACCAGCACAACCAAGATAACCAAACCTATCGCAATTAACAGGCTATGTTCAACTTCGGTAATGGAAGCCCGGATTGGTAGCGACCTATCAACGACCACCGACAATTCAATGGTGTTGGGGATATTGGCGCGTAACTCCGGCAGCATGGCCAGCACTTGGTCAACGGTTTGGATCACATTGGCCAAAGGTTGCTTCCTGATAATCAGCAACACCGATGGTTTGCCGTTTTTTAAGCCGGTATTACGCAGATCTTCCACCGAATCCACCACCTCGCCAAGATCGGCGATACGCACTGGCGCACCGTTCCGATAACTGACGATCAAGGGCAAATAATCCTTGGCCAAGCGGGCTTGGTCATTGGCCTGTACTTGCCAGCGTTGGTGGCTATCTTCCAATACACCTTTTGGGCGGGTGACATTGGTTTGGGTGATGGTGTTACGGACATCCGCCAAACCGATGCCATACTTACCCAAAGCAGTGGGGTTCAATTCCACCCTGACCGCAGGCAAGGCCGCGCCGCCGATCTGGACTTGGCCTATACCGGGCAGTTGGGAGATTTTTTGGGCCAAAATGCTTGAGGCCACATCATACATTTGGCCACGGCTTTGGCTTTCGGAGGTCAGCGCCAAAATCAGGATGGGCGAATCCGCCGGATTGTCCCGCCGATAAGTGGGCCGATTCGGCATAGTGCTGGGCAATAGGCTAGCGGCGGCATTAATCGCGGCCTGCACGTCCCGACAAGCACCGTTGATGTCACGGGATAAATCAAATTGCAGGGTAATTTGAGTGGAACCTAAGGAACTGCTGGAGGTCATTTCCGCGATGCCTGAGATGCGCCCTAAAGCCCTTTCCAAGGGCGTGGCGACCGATGTGGACATGGTTTCAGCACTGGCACCCGGCAATTGCGCCTGGACATTGATCGTTGGAAAATCCACTTGTGGCAAAGAGGAAACCGGTAAATTCAAAAATGCCAGTATTCCCACCAGGGTGATGGCCAAGGTCAGCAAGCTTGTTGCGACAGGTCGATAAATAAAGAGTGCAGATAAATTCATCACAGTCCCCCTTCGTTACCTAAGGCTTCAGGTGGGTTCAGCCTGATCCAGGCAGATACCCGCCGCGCCAAGCTATCCATCCCTAAATAAATGACCGGGGTGGTGTATAGGGTCAACAATTGGCTGAACAATAAACCGCCAACCATGGTAATCCCTAAAGGATGGCGCAACTCCGAACCAACCCCGCTGCCCAACATTAAAGGCAACGCGCCCAACAACGCCGCCAAGGTTGTCATCAATATCGGCCTAAACCGCAGTAAACAAGCCTGAAAAATGGCATCACTAGGTGACAGCTGCTGTTTACGTTCGGCTTCCAGCGCAAAATCTATCATCATGATGGCATTTTTTTTGACGATGCCTATCAACAAAATAATGCCGATAATCCCGATGATGCCCAGGTCACTATCGGAAACCATCAGCGCCAACAAAGCCCCCACCCCGGCAGAAGGCAATGTGGATAAAATTGTGATTGGGTGGATATAGCTTTCGTACAACACCCCAAGCACGATATAAACCGTGACAATGGCCGCCAAAATCAACCATAAGGTGTTGTCCAGCGAGGCTTCAAACGCCTGCGCTGCCCCTTGGTAACTGGTGCGTATGCCCAAGGGCAGACCGATTTCCTGCTTGGCGCGGTCTATGGCCAGTACCGCATCACCTAGCGCCGCACCGGTTGCCAAATTGAAGGACAGGGTGGCAACCGGAAACTGGTCCAAATGGTTAATGGACAATGGGGTGGGGCGTTCTGAAATGTCAGCGATTGATGACAAGGGCACTTGCTTGCCGTCATTGGTGGGAATCCGTAAATCCTTGAGGGTCTCAGGCGTGTTTTTGGCATCGGGGTCAACTTCCAGCACTACCCGGTATTGGTTGGATTGGGTAAATATCGTTGACACCAACCGCTGCCCAAATGCGCTGTATAAGGTATTGTCGACCACAGCGGTGCTAATGCCTAAACGGCTGGCGGTACTGCGGTCGATATTGACATACACTTGGCGGCCTTGGTCTTGGACATCACTGGTGACATCATCAAACGCGGGCTGACCTGCCAAATGTTCGACCAAACGTGCCGTCCAGCGGTTAAGCTCGTCGGCATCTGGGGATTCCAAAGTAAATTGGTATTGGGTACGGCTGACCCGGTTTTCCATGGTCATATCTTGCACAGGTTGCAGATACAGCGTAACCCCTGACAAGTCGGCCAGCTTACTTTTTAGGCGGCTTATCACTGCACTGGCATTGTCTGTGCGTTCGTTATGGGGTTTTAAGTTAATCAGAAAACGGCCACTATTGGGCGTGGTATTGATGCCATCGACACCGATAAATGATGAAAGGCTTTCAACTGCCGGATCGTCTAGGATTACCCGCGCCAATTTCTGTTGCTGCACGGCCATTGCCGGGAATGACACGTTTTGTGGTGCCTCGGAAATGCCTTGGATAACGCCAGTATCCTGTATTGGAAAAAATCCCTTGGGGATGGCGATGTACAAGCCCACAGTCAGCGCCACCGTTGCAAAAAATACCAGCATGGCCAAGGTCTGCCTTTGTAATACCCATTCCAGGCTGCGGCCATAGGCGGCTATCAGCTTGTCAAACCAACCGTCCGAGTTTACCGCTGGTTCCGTGTGGCCATGCACCGCATCGGCTGCAAGCAACTTGGCGCACATCATGGGGGTTAGTGTTAATGACACTACAGCAGAAATCAGGATCGCCACGGCCAGCGTCACCGCAAACTCCCGGAACAAACGCCCAACCACGTCACTCATGAACAACAGCGGGATTAACACGGCCACCAATGAAAAGGTTAAGGAAATAATCGTAAAACCGATTTGTTCCGACCCTTTCAGCGCGGCTTTCAGGGGCGATTCGCCGCGTTCAATATAACGGCTGATGTTTTCTATCACCACAATGGCATCATCAACCACAAAACCCGTGGCAATGGTCAATGCCATCAGCGTCAGGTTATTGATGCTAAAACCTGCCAAATACATCACCGCAAAAGTGCCGACCAGCGACAGCGGAACAGCAACCGCCGGAATGATGGTAGCTGGCACGCTACGCAAAAACAGGAAAATCACCATCACCACCAGCGCTATCGCCAATAACAACTCAAACTCCACATCGTGGATAGAGGCGCGTATCGTCACCGTCCGGTCAGTTAAGGGCAACACTTTTACGCTAAGCGGTAACGAAGCTTGCAAGGTCGGCAGCAAGGCTTTGATATTATCCACCACGGCCAGCACATTCGCGCCTGGCTGCCGTTGGATATTGACTATCACCGCCGCCTGGTCATTGGCCCAAGCCGCCAAACGGACATTTTCAGCCCCATCCACCACCTTGGCGACTTCGGACAAACGCACCGCTGCGCCGTTCCGATAAGCCACCACTAAATCCCGATATTCTTCCGCCGAACGCAATTGATCGTTGCTGTCAATGATCGCCGAACGCATAGGCCCGTTGAACATGCCTTTGGGCTGGTTGACATTGGCGGCAGCAATCGCAAGACGCACATCTTCCAAGCTGATGCCATAAGCAGCCAAGGCTTTGTGGTTAGCTTGTATGCGTACGGCAGGCCGTTGGCCACCGCTGATGCCCACCAGCCCGACACCGGGCAACTGGGCGATTTTTTGCGCCAAACGGGTATCAACCAAATCTTCAACCTTATATAAGGGCATCCCGGTCGAACTGACCGCAAGCGTCATAATCGGCGTATCGGCTGGGTTGACTTTGCTATAAATCGGCGCTTGTGGCAAATCATCAGGCAAAAAGTTGCTGGCGGCATTGATGGCCGCTTGTACAGTCTGTTCTGCGATGTCCAAATCCAGCGTCAGGCTAAACTGCAAAGTGATCACTGAGGCGCCGCCAGAACTGGTGGACGACATTTGGGTAAGCCCCGGCATTTGCCCAAATTGGCGTTCCAAGGGCGAGGTGACAACTGAAGCCATCACTTCTGGACTTGCCCCCGGATATAAGGTCACTACCTGTATGGTCGGATAATCGACTTGTGGGAGCGCAGAAACTGGCAACAGCCTATACGCCAAAATGCCGACCAATAGCATGGCCACCATCAGCAAGGAGGTCGCCACCGGGCGTAGAATAAATAGCCGCGACGGATTAAACGTCGGCAAGGCAGAATGTTGGGAGCCCATCGTTACGACCGCCTATCGCTTTTATGGAAATCTTCGCCGATTTTGCCTTCAACTTTCTGGCTGGCCGCTACGGCCTGGCCGTCTTTTTTGGCGATATCAACCTTGCTGCCCTCGCGTAGCCTGTCTATACCGTCCACAACCACTGCCTCACCCGCAGCGAGGTTGTTTAACACCACGACTTTGTCGGCTTCGGTGGGGCCTAGCGCCACCCGCCGGATTTGAGCGGTGTTATCGGGCTGAACCACATACACAAAAGCGCCTTGCGCGTCATTTTGGATGGCGGCGCTAGAAACCACAGTCGCACCAGCTAAGGTATCCAAATGCATTTTGATATTGACAAACTGATTGGAAAACAAATTTTGGTCTTTGTTGTCGAATTGGGCTTTCAGCTTGACCGTGCCAGTGCCTGGGTCAATCTGATTGTCCATGGCCAAAATGGTGCCATCCGCAAGCTTTACTTTTCCGGCCCGGTCAAAGGCTTCCACTTTAATAAGCGCCTTGGAATGCCAGCGTTTCACCACCATCGGCAGTTTATCCTCGGGCAAAGTAAAAACCACGGCGATAGGTTGGGTTTGGGTAATCACAACCACGCCATTAGTGTCATTGGCATGGATAATATTGCCTTGGTCAATCAGCCGCAAACCTACCCGGCCAGAAATTGGCGCTTTTAACTTTGCATAATCCAGCTGCAATTTTGCATTTGCCACTAAAGCATTATCCATTTCAACTACACCCCGGTACTGTTTTACCAGCGCCTCTTGGGTCATGGTTTGTTGGGCGGCAATGGAATCTTGTTCCTGCAAGGTTTGATAACGCGCCACATCGATTTCGGCATTCTTAAGCAAGGCTTGATCCCGTTGCAACTGCCCCAGTGCCTGTTGCAACTGCACTTGGAAAGCCCGTGGGTCAATTTCTGCGAGTAAATCGCCTTGGTTCACCAGCTGCCCTTCTGTATAAGCCACCCGCACCAGTTCGCCATCGACGCGGGAACGCACGGTGACGGTACGCAAACCCGTCACCGTCCCTAGCCCGCCTAGATAAACCGGAAAATCACCCTGTAGCGCCGACTCGACAGACACTGGCACCGCTTCGTCACCGTTATGGCCATATTTTGAGCCGGGCCGCTGTTTACCGCCTCCAGGGCTTTGCTGCGCTTTTGAACTGTCAGGGGAACGGCTGTAGGCATAGGCGGCGGCGCCAGAAAGCACCGCCAAAATCACTATCCAACGCAGGCTCAAAGTCCAATGGCGCTTACGGTCAGGTTGAATCGTTTGAAATTCGGCTAGGCTCATGTCAATCGCAATTAGTGGGTTTTGGGATAAGGTTAAAAGTTGGCAGCTTCATTCTGGCCGATATTGGGCGCGGGCATATTGGATGCCAGCCAGGGAAAATTGCACAACATGCTCGGCAAACGCTAGCTTGTCGCTTAAATCGCTTTTATGGCTGCGAAAACGGCGTGCGCGTTCCAAGTGTTTTAAATGCAATAACTGGAAACACTGGCCCATAATGCTGGCATGGCAATATTGGATCTGTTGGTCGCTACCCGCTTGTCCCAGGCACTCCTTCAATAAGCCGAACATTTGCAAACGCTGCGGATTGATTTCCTTTTCCAAAATGTCGTAAAGCAAACGGGTGGGTTGCGCCATTTCTTTATGGATAATGGCGAATGAATAAGAATCTTCGTCAGCAACCCGACAAATCAAGGCCCTGATCCGCCCCGCCAAACGTTGCTCCGCTGGCGCGTCAGCATTTACCCCGCCATTTGGCGGGTAACGGCTAAGCTCCTGCTTAAAGGCAAAGCGCCAAGCTTCCAAATATAAGGTTTCCTTATCGCGAAAATGATAATTCACCGAAGCGATATTGGTTTCTGCCTGCTCGCAGATTTCCGCTATCGTCGAATCTTGGAACCCTTTTTCGGCGAACATGCGGCTGGCAGCCGTCAACAGACGGATGCGGGTATTTTCAGATTTGGTTTTGAGGTCGGTCATGCGCTAAACCCAATGGGCACGCCATTTATCATGGCTGACAATTAAAATTGATAATTCAAATAACTATTTGGAATAAGCAATTTAGAGGCCAACCATTAACCAGTTGTTTTTATGGGGCATTTAAATGGGGCGAGTACCCAAGTGCTTTACCAGCAACAACAATTGCTTGGGTGATGACTGGTAGGCAGCAGGGTTTTTACAGTGCTTTGACGGCCTACAATGCCAATTAGGCCTATTTGGGGAGGTCAATAAAGTGCAGAGGTGGATAACTTGAACAAGTTTGTTGGAATTTCCAAGGTGGAAATTTGGGTAAGTTGATCGGGCAGGAAGCTATCACCAAGCCCATGTTAAGAAAAATAGGCCTGCCGTACCCGCGAAAAGCACGGCCAAGCCAGACGCTTGCGGGGTTGGCAAACATCTACCTGTTTGCCAACCCGTCAAACCTATGAAAAAAACTAAGCGATTTTACCGGCCTGAATATCCCGCACCGTACTGACCAAGCGGTCAATTTCTTCATACGTATTATAAAACGCCAAAGAAGGGCGCACGGTGCTTTCCTGGCCAAACCGCCGCAATATGGGCTGGGCGCAGTGGTGGCCAGTGCGCACGGCAATGCCAACACGGTTTAAGGCCACACCAATATCTTGGTTGCTATGGCCTGCCAGCACAAACGACAACACGCTGGTTTTTTCTTTTGCCGTGCCTATCAGCCGCAGCCCTTTGATGCTTTGCAAAGCCTCCATACCATACAGCAATAACTCGTGCTCATAACGCGCGACATTCGGCAGGCTGATTTTGCTTAAATAATCCAGCGCCGCGCCCAAACCCACCGCATCAGCGATATTGCCCGTACCCGCCTCAAATTTAGCCGGGGCGGGTTGGTAGAGGGTTTTTTCAAAGGTCACATCCGCAATCATATTGCCGCCACCTTGCCACGGTGGCATGGCTTCCAGCAATTCCGGCTTGCCATAAACCGCACCTATGCCTGTAGGACCAAAAATTTTATGGCCTGAAAACACACACCAATCACAATCCAACGCCTGCACATCAACTTGCAAATGCGCAATTGACTGGGCGGCATCCAGCAACACTTTGGCACCGACCCGATGCGCCATTGCGATAATTTCCTGGGCTGGGGTGATAGTCCCCAAGGCATTGGACACATGAGTGAAAGCTACCAGTTTGGTACGTGAGTTCAGCAATTTTTGGTATTCGCCAAGCAACACTTGCCCGCTGTCATCCACTGGCGCAACCCGCAATACCGCCCCTGTGGCGGCGCATAATTGCTGCCAAGGCACGATATTGGCATGATGTTCCAGCCAAGTCACTACGATCTCGTCACCCGCCAACAAAGTGCCTCGCCCCCAACTTTGCGCCACCAAATTGATGCCTTCGGTGGTGCCACGGACAAAAATAATTTCCTCCGCCGACGACGCATTGAGGAACTTGGCCACGGTGTCACGCGCGTGTTCGTAGGCATCAGTCGCACGCGCCGCCAGTTCGTGTGCGGCACGATGGATGTTGGAGTTTTCGTGTTCGTAGAAATACGACACCCGATCGATCACGGCTTGTGGCTTTTGTGTGGTCGCGGCATTGTCCAGCCAGGCAAGCGGATAACCGTTGACACGCTCTTTCAGGATAGGAAAATCCCGACGCAAAGCATGGACATCAAATGGCGGGTGGGCCAAACCCAATCCCGCTGCCGGATTAACGCCATCACCCCGTGATTCATCCAAAAAATAAAATGCCGGATTGCTGGCGGCTGCCGTAGCTTGTGGATGGCTAGCAGGCGCAAACAGTTTTTGCAGTTCCGCTTCGCCGGGCAAGCCATAAACCTCAGGGCTTAAGCCCGCAATCAAGCTGGCATCAAACTCTGGGGCCAGCCGCACGGCATCAGTCCAAGGGTTTGCCGCAACAGCAGGGGATACTGGCGTAGCCGATGCTGGTGGCTGGCAGGCAAATAATTTTTGCAAACCGCTGGCAAACACTTGTGGCGTCAGGCTGGCATAGGTATTTGTCAAACCCGGTGCGTTGTCTGTTAAGCCATTTGCCGCTACGGTGTTCGGCGGGCGGCCCACCAGCAATTCTTGTAACTGCGCCTCGCTAGGCAAACCTAAATCCTGCGGGAAATTGGCCGCCAAACCACTGGTGTCTAAGCTTGGTGATGGCCTAGCTTGTTGGCCGCCATAAACCGGGCTGGTGTCAAGATGATTAGGCACACTCCCATAAGAAGACGACGTACGCGACGAAAAAAATTGCTTGATCGCTGCTGGGTCTGGTTCGGCGGGATTCTGTGGGCTTAAGCCAATAAAACCCGCCTGATGCAGCCCCGGCAAAGGTGAGGACACTTGCTCCGGCACCGCCCCGGCAAGCGCACCCAACCTAGAGCCATCACAAGGCAACGCCGTAAACAACGAATTTGCAAGCTGTGTGAGTTGCGCTATATCGGGCAATCCATCCACGTTAGCTGGATCAATAAAATCTTGCGGATTTGCCTGGGTGTTGTCAAATTCACTTGTAATCATAGTAATTGCCCACTTCGACATTCTCGAGTACGCCTAGCGCATCATCAGTCAACACCGCCAGTGAGCAATACAGCGAGATTAAATAAGAGGCGATCGCTTTGTGGTTGATGCCCATAAAACGCACAGACAGCCCCATGCTCAGTTCGCCAGTCAAATTAGGTTGGTACAAACCAACCACGCCTTGGCGGCTTTCACCTGTGCGCAACAACAAGATATTGCTTTTGCCATCGACGACTTTGACTTTATCCGAAGGGATCAAGGGCAGGCCGCGCCAAGTTAAAAATTGTGAACCAAACAAGGTGACAATGGCAGGCGGTACGCCACGACGTGTGCATTCACGGCCAAACGCGGCGATAGCTTGCGGATGTGCCAAGAAAAACGCTGGTTCTTTCCATACACGGGAGATCAATTCGTCCATATCGTCAGGAGTGGGTGAGCCAGTGCGGGACTGTACCCTAAAGCCGGGGGCGACATTGTTTAACAAGCCATATTCGGCGTTGTTGATCAACTCGCTTTCTTGGCGTTCCTTAATGGTTTCTATGGTCAAACGCAATTGTTCATGGATTTGGTTATGGGGGCTGCTGTACAAATCTGAAATACGGGTATGCACATCAAGCACCGTGTTGACGGCATTCAAACGGTATTCCCTGCCCCATTCTTGGTAATCAACAAACGTTTGCGGCAATATTTTTTCATCTAGGCTCGAGCAATCAACATGCAGCCCAGATTCATTCTTTACCTTGTTGACTCGGTAAATACCGGCCTCCAAGGGCTTCCATTGTAATAAATGCACCAGCCAACGCGGCGTGATGGTTGACAACATAGGGACGGTTTTGGTCGCATTCGCCAAGGTACGTGCAGCAACATCGCCTAATGCAGTATGGGATTCGCCTTCATGAATATCGGTCATGTCTTTTTCCTTTTATATATATAGAGTGTGGATGGAACTGTTATTGCCAATTTTCAGGATTGGAAACCTTTTAATAAAATGTCACCTAGCGCTAGCGAATTAATAGATAATCACCCTCTCCCTCAGGGAGAGGGCAAGGTGAGGGTGGTTAATGTCAATTTACTTCCTTCTTCCTTTATACAAGGGGACGTATCAAGCAAACTAACTTAAATCCCCGCCCCGCCTTGGAAAAGCTCGCTACGGACAGAAGCTTGGTTAATCGTACTGCCGGGTGGGACGCTATGGGTCAGCCATACATTGCCGCCGATGGTGGAACCTTGGCCGATGGTGATGCGCCCTAAAATCGTTGCACCCGCATAAATGACCACATCATCCTCAACGATAGGATGCCTCGCATTGCCCTTGACCAGCATCCCGTTATCGTCTTTCAGGAAGCGTTTCGCGCCTAAGGTCACGGCTTGGTAAACACGGACGTGTTTGCCAATAACGGCGGTTTCGCCGATCACCACGCCGGTGCCGTGGTCGATAAAAAAGCTCTCGCCAATTTGTGCGCCGGGGTGGATGTCTATCCCGGTGGATGAATGGGCAATCTCGGAAATCATCCTCGCAACCAGTGGCACACCCAGCCGGTAAAGGATATGCGCCAGCCGATGATGGATAATCGCGGTGATGCCGGGATAGCAAACCAGCACCTCGTCGGGGCTACGGGCCGCAGGGTCGCCTTCAAATGCAGATTGTATATCGGTATCAAGCAGGGTGCGGACAGTCGGCAGTTCGGCGGCAAACTGGCGGGCTATCGCTATTGCTGGGCGGTGGTGATCGCCACCACCTTCTTGCTGCCCATAGACAAACTGGAGCTCCCGGTTGATCTGCTTGTAAAGCTTGCGCAACAAGGTCTCTAGGCTGTGGCCGACAAAATAATCAATGCCTTCATCATTCAAATCCGGCAAGCCGAGGCGGTTTGGGAACAGCACCGCCCCCAAGCCATCGAGTATGGTTTGCAGCTCTTTCCGTGACGGCAATTTGGGTGGCTTGTCACGGCGGCTGCGGGTTTCAAGGGACTGCAACCGCAGTTCCCGCAATTGGGCGACTAGGCCATCAATGCCCCAGTCAAAATTACCGTTTTCTAAATGGCTGTCACTCATGAGGCCATCCCGCTGGCATCGAACATCCCTTCAAACAGCGGTGAACTCAAATAACGCCCGACTGAATCCGACACCACCACAATGGTCTTGCCTACATTTGTCAAGGTCAATGGCAAGCCCCTGGCCGCCGCTAAAAAAGCCAAGGGTATCCTAGTGTTGCCGATGGCCTGTGAATTGTCTGTGTACCAATAAGACATGATGAGTTCCTGGTGTTTGCTGTTAGGATGAATGGCTAAATTTTGGCCAAAAAAAAGCCAGTGACCCTATCTACCTAGGATACACTGGCTTCCGGTTGTCCGGTCAGCTTGCAATAAGTGTAAGTTACTTTAGGGGCACTTACTTGTCAAGGACGTGGGTGATTAAAAATGCGGTTTTTTGAGTGGAATGCGCAATGCCCACAGCTAAGTAAGACAGCTGGAGTGCAACGGCTTTAGACGTTGCCGTGTCAGCAATGAAACCCAAAAGACAAGGTCTAAAAAGGCAGACTGTTTTGTAAAGCTAACGCGACCATAGCGCCAAGTATAAAAAAGGCCTAGGTTATTTCTAAGCTATGCCTTTGAATTATTTTGAGCTGGAGAGGGGAATTGAACCCACGATCGGCTGATTACAAATTAGCACACCTGCCCTTTTATCCACATCTAACTAATTTTAAAAAGCACTATCAGGCCTTGTATTTATTGGGTTTGTTGTTACAATCGATCAGAAGGTCTTTTAATCAGTCTGCTTATTAAATTTTACGGGGTGGCGCGATAAAACGCATAAAATCAGTCGTTGATAAATTTTATCTTGTGGAAAATGCTAAGTGTTTTATTGGGTTGATGAGCTACCCGGATTCGGTATGTAGGTCGGCACAAAATCAAAAACATGGTGTGTCCAGCAGCGTATCGGCAACAAGAAAAAACGTGACGTGCTGGACAAATATCCCACCATGACAGCGGAACTTGCACGGAACGCGGCCAAGAAAAGCATCGGCGAATTTATTCTAAAGTCGGCAGCGTTAAAGGATGCCACTGAAATCATTCCCTTCAAACAAGCAAGAGGTTAAGCCCATGAGTATTATCGCTGAAAAAGTCTTTGAGGCTGTCAAAACCCTATCCGAACAACAAGCAGTGGAAGTTTTGGACTTTGTTGAGTTCTTGACATCCAAGACCCAAAAAGAGCGGGCCCAGCGCCGGGAAATAGCGCTGGCAACCTTGGATAAGCACATAGGGCTTTATGATGGTTCACCATTCGATAGGGAAGAACTGCATGAGCGTCGTTGAGTTTTCCGATACTAACATTATTGTTTACGCAGTTGGACAGGATTCAGACCAGCGGACCAAGGCGCGACAGATACTTGCGAACGGCGTGACGGTGAATACTCAAGTTATCAACGAGGCCGTAAGCGTGTTGACCAGAAAACAGGGCGTAACTTTAGCCGTGGCTCATGAAGTCGCTGAAAGCCTGCTTGACCTATGTAAAGTTGTTCCTGTCGATGCAAGCACCATCCGGGCAGCCATCCGCCTAGTCCGCCGCTATAAACTTTCGCATTGGGATTCGCTTATCGTGGCAGCCGCCTTGCTGGCGGGTTGCGAAAAACTTTACTCCCAAGACATGCAACATGGACAAGTCTTTGATGAACAACTTAAGGTCGTTAATCCGTTCTTTTAAGTACAAACCAGGGGCTTTTTCTTGTTTTTCATACGGACAGTCCCTTAACAAAACGTTAGGCTGCAAAGGAGAATAAAGATGACTGGCCCTGAATATGAGCAGTTCGTTCGAGCCGTTATTTGTCGAACCCTCAACATTGCACCGAACAAGCTGCAATCTGCCCATTCGCCCGGAGTAACACTTCCAAATGCTAGTGGACTCGATCACCAGATTGACTTGTTCTATGTTGATGAAACGGAAATTGCCGAATATATTACTATCATAGAGTGCAAATATCGGAGTTCACGCCCAGTTGACCAAACGTTATTGCAGAATCTTGCTTTTGTTCGCGATAGCACACGCGCCCACAAAGCCATAATGGTAAGTAATCAAGGATTTACTGAAGGTGCCCGAGCAGTTGCCGAGTCACAAAAAATTGCCCTGCTTACAATTGAACCGACACGTGCATATGAATCTATTCAATTAACTTCCGATATTGACGCTCTGTTCTGTGCAATTCAATCTGAAATTAATCGCGCCCCAAATTCCTACGAAGTCGTAGTCGTTTGTAAACTTCTCAATGATGGCACAGGTGGACGTAACCTAATTTCAGAATTGCTAGCCAATCCAAATATTCGAGCAAAGGCTGCTGAATTATTAAGAGATACTCGCGTACAAGACGCCGTTCAGCGAGTAGCCGCAGAAAATCCAGATATTGTTCGTAAGGCAATGGACTTTTTGGGGAAGCGCAATTTCTAATGTCGCTATCTAAATCACCAGTTGGGCTTTTTTGTCGCGTTAATAGGCGAATGGTTACAAGCGCTTTTTAACTTTTCTTCAGGCAATAAAAAAGGCCTAGGTTATTTCTAACCTAAGCCTTTGAATTCTTTGGAGCTGGAGATGGGACTCGAACCCGCGACCGGCTGATTACAAATCAGCTGCTCTACCAACTGAGCTACACCAGCAAAGAAGCGGATATTATACACAAATTTTTTGGCCTTGTATAGCCTCTACTTATTTTTTTTCTTTATGACGGACTTTTGCGGGTTCGTCGGGCGGTCTTTTGCGGGCTTGGCAAAGCCTGTATATTTGGTTTTAAAGGTGTTGATTTTACCTGTTGGGGTTTCTGTGCCTTTGGGTTGGTATGTCGGGATTAAATGGTGTTTGCCATTGCCGATCAAATCGTTGCGGCCCATTGCATTGAGGGCTTCGCGGAGTATCGGCCAGTTTTTGGGGTCGTGGTAGCGTAAAAAGGCTTTGTGCAAGCGGCGTTGTTTTATGGCTTTGGGGATGGGGATGTCGGCGGCGGTGCGGCTGACTTTGTGTAGCGTGTCTTTGCCGGAATGGTACATCGCGGTGGCTATCGACATTGGCGACGGTAAAAAGGCTTGCACTTGGTCGGCACGAAAACCGTTGCGCTTTAGCCATAAGGCCAAGTTGAGCATGTCGTTGTCGGTGGTGCCAGGATGGGCGGCGATAAAGTACGGGATCAGGTATTGTTCTTTGCCTGCTTCTTTGGAGTATTGGTCAAACATTTCCTTAAAGCGGTCGTAAGTCCCCATGCCGGGCTTCATCATTTTTGACAGCGGGCCTTGTTCGGTATGTTCGGGGGCAATTTTTAAATAGCCGCCGACGTGGTGGGTGACCAGTTCTTTAACGTATTCGGGCGATTCGACGGCTAAATCGTAACGCAAGCCCGAGGCGATAAAGATTTTTTTGATGCCCGGCAATGCCCTTGCCCTGCGGTACAGTTTAATCAGCGGCGTGTGGTCGGTGTTAAGGTTAGGGCAAATCCCCGGAAACACGCAGGAAGGTTTGCGGCAGGCGGCTTCTATTTTCGGGTCTTTGCAGGCCAGGCGGTACATATTGGCGGTAGGCCCGCCCAAGTCGGAAATATGGCCGGTAAAATTCGGCGAAGTATCGCGGATGGCTTCAATTTCTTTAATGATGGAGGCTTCGGAACGGCTTTGGATAATGCGGCCTTCGTGTTCGGTAATCGAGCAAAACGTACAGCCGCCAAAACAGCCGCGCATAATGTTGACCGAGTGCTGGATCATTTCAAACGCAGGGACGTTGGCATTGCCATATTCCTTATGCGGCACACGTGAATAGGGCAAGTCGAACACGCCATCCATTTCTTTGGTGGTCAAAGGGATAGGCGGTGGATTGACCCATAATTGCCGGGTGCCATGTTGTTGGATTAAGGCGCGGGCATTGCCGGGGTTGGTTTCGCCGTGCATCACGCGCGAGGCATGGGCATACAGGATAGGATCGTCTTTTACGGCTTCGTAAGCGGGCAAGCGGATGACCGTTTGCGCACGCTGTTTTCTAAGTAACTGGCGGTCAAACAACACCACCTGCCCGTCGCCAGTCGGTTCTGGCTTTAGGTCACAGGCAGGTTCTTCTTGATACGGGTTGATGTGTGTATTTATCGCACCGGGTTGGTCGATGTCGGTGGAATCTTTCAACTGCCAACCTGCGGGGATTTGTTTGACGAAATGCACCGTGCCGCGTATGCCTTTAAGATCGGCAATGGCTTCACCTTGCGCCAAGCGGTGGGCGATTTCCACCACTTGCCGTTCGGCATTGCCGTATACCAGCAAATCGGCTTTGGAGTCCAGCAACACCGATTTGCGTACCGTATCAGACCAATAATCATAATGGGCGATACGCCTTAAGCTGGCCTCTATGCCGCCGATAATAATCGGCACGTCTTTATAGGCTTCGCGGCAACGGTGCGAATACACATTCACAGCGCGATCCGGGCGTTTGCCCGCCTCGCCATTGGCGGTGTAGGCATCATTGGAGCGGATTTTTTTATCTGACGTGTAGCGGTTGACCATGGAATCCATATTGCCGCCCGTTACGCCAAAAAACAAATTGGGCCGTCCCAGCTTGCTAAAATCAGCGGCGGATGTCCAATCTGGCTGCGAGATAATGCCAACCCGGAAGCCTTGCGCCTCCAACAAACGCCCGATTAAGGCCATGCCAAAACTGGGGTGGTCGATATAGGCATCGCCGGTTACTAGAATGGCATCGCAACTGTCCCAGCCCAAGGCCTCCATTTCGGCGCGGGTCATTGGCAAGACGGGCGCTGGGCCGAAGCGATGTGCCCAATATTTGCGGTAACTAAAAAGCGGTGGCTCAGTGGGCATCATGGTTTGACTACTTGGTTAAAGGTGCTGGCGTTATGTTTTTTTAGGTCTTTTAAGAACCTAGGAAAATCAATTTGGTGTTGTTGTTCTAGGGACAAGGCCCTTGCCCTGAGTTCGGGCATGGAATAAAGCGGGCTGTAATCATTAAAGGCAAGGGCTATAATGTTGCCCCGGTCGCGGACTGGCAAAAATAAAGTTCGCCAGTTAAAAACCCTCGCCAACCATAAGGAAACTTGCTGGAATTGGGGGTTGTGCGTACCACCCCAAAGATTGATGACCAATAGGCCGTTGGCTTTTAACAAGGCCTTGCAAGCATCATAGAACGCTACATTATTGATTGAGGCGGCCATGCCTTCGTGGTCAAACGCATCAATAACCAATAAGCTGTAGTGCTCCCGATAAGTGTCTGCGCGTAGCCGGACATATTCACCGCCGTCATCAACAATTATCTTTAGGCGCGGGTCCAAGGGCAAATCAAAATAACTGCGGGCAATTTTAACCACGCTTTTTCGGTACTCCACGGCTTTTAAGCGGCAATCTGGAAAATGCTGCAACAAATGTTTGGCCAATGAGCCGCCACCCAAACCGATGAGTAAAGCGTCATCATCCAGTGTCGGCTTAAACAACAACCAACTTGTCATGGCTTTGACATAATCCAGCTCAAGCTTATGGGGGTCGGACAATAGCATACTGCTTTGCCGGGGAGACGAGCCAAAATGCAAGGATCTGACCCCCTTGTACTCGACAACTTCGATAATCCCCTCGTCATCATGGCTTTCGTGAATCAACAAGCCTTCATATTTGTACATAGTGGCGCATGTAACTTTTTAAACTTTAAAGGCTTATTATACATGAGTCGGGGGTGGGTTGTTGCCTGCACATAACATCGGGCATGGAATAAACCCTGCATAAGAATTACAATGTCACTTTACTTAGCTGGAGATAGGCTATGAGCGCTGTTAGATCAGAATGTTTTATCAGCATGGACGACTATTTGTCAGGCGAGCTATTGGCCGATAGGAAGCATGAATACGTGGACGGGGCTATTTATGCGATGGCGGGGGCAAGCAAAAACCATCAAAGTATTGCCGATAATGTCTTAGTTGGCATCCACCAACATTTAAGGGGCACCCCATGCCGTCCTTATGGCGCTGATATTAAGGTTAAAGCGGGACAGCAGTTTTTTTACCCTGACGTGATGGTGGTGTGCGAGGATAAAACCAACAACCCTTACTATACCGAATCACCTATTTTGGTGGTGGAAGTATTGTCCAAAGCGACACGGCGTAACGATCAAACCATTAAACGCGCCGCTTATCAGGCACTACCTAGCGTTCGGGAGTATGTGCTGATTGAACAGGATTTTGTCGATGTTGAAATATGTAGGCGGTCTTCAGGCTGGGTGTCCAACCATTATTATTTAGGGGATGAGGCTTGGCTTGAGTCTATAGGCTTACATTTGGCCGTCTCAGAAATTTATCGCTGGGTTGAAAATGAGGATATGGTGGCGTACTTACAATCAGCTGCTCAAATTGCCGTCGGGGAACAATCTGGATAACTTATAGGGCTTTTTTGGGCGCTACGGTCAGGGCAGTTGTGCGCCAAATCCATTCGGCGCAGGGTGTCAAGCTGGCATAGTGAAGAATAAAGTTGCGGATTATTACATTGAGGAGCGAGGGGCTTATCCGGCCCTTACAGGCATCAGGACAAGTGATAGTTGTTAAAGAATCCTAACTTGACAAGACACTTAAAGCACTATGTATGCCATAATTGCCTACACCAATTACACAAACTTATCTGCCCTTAGATTTACACGGGAGAGGCTTTGCCACCCATTATTTTCAACGAATTTTTTGTGGTCAAATTACAGCTAGGCTTTAAAAACTGCGTGAAATGCCCCATAGTAGTATGGCTTATCACACAGTCTTTTGTTATGCCCTTCTGCTTGCATTAGGCGCCCTCCCCCAAGACCAAACCACACAATAAAAGATAAAACTTTACCCGCTGTATGGTAATTCTATAAGCTTATCGGTAACATCAGGCTATGGCCGCACCAACCAGCAAAGCCGATTATGGCAATTACTATCCGCTAAATATTTTCCCGACACAAAAAAGGATCTATGAACACACAAGAACTCTGGCAACATTATCAGGATTGGCTTTATTTTAATGAAGACTTGGGGCTTTATCTGGATATTAGCCGGATGCGCTTTGATGAACGCCTCGTAGCCGCATTGAAGCCTAAATTTACCCAAGCCTTTAAAGCGATGGCTGCCTTAGAACAAGGCGCAATTGCCAATCCCGATGAAAACCGGATGGTGGGCCATTATTGGTTGCGTAACACTGACATTGCGCCTGACGCAATGAAAGATGAAATTGCCGACAGTTTGGAACAGATTGAAAAATTTGCCCAAAAAATCCATGAGGGTTCTATCCGCCCCCCATCAGCCGCCAAGTTTACCGATGTGCTATCAGTCGGGATTGGTGGTTCGGCACTGGGGCCACAGTTTGTGGATGAAGCCTTGGCGGCTGATTTTCCGCCGCTGGGCATCCACTTCATTGACAACACCGATCCTGCGGGCATTGACCACACGCTTAACCGCCTAAAAGACCGGCTTTCTAGCACCTTGGTCATAGTCACCAGCAAATCCGGCGGCACACCTGAAACCCGCAATGGCATGTTGGAAGTCAGACATGCCTACGAGCAACAAGGCTTGAGCTTTCCTGCCCATGCCGTTGCCGTCACCATGCTGGGCAGCAAAATGGATGAGCTGGAACGGGCGGAAGGCTGGTTGGAAGAATTCCCCATGTTTGATTGGGTCGGCGGGCGCACTTCGGAAATGTCCTCGGTGGGCTTATTGTCGGCCGCTTTACTGGGGATAGATGTTCGGGCTTTGCTGGAAGGGGCAAAACTCATGGACATCGCCACCCGCATACCTGACATCAGGAAAAATCCAGCCGCGTTGTTGGCGCTATCCTGGTATTGCGCAGGCAATGGCAAAGGTGAAAAAGACATGGTAGTTTTGCCTTATAAAGACAGCTTGATGTTGTTTTCAAGGTATTTACAACAATTGGTGATGGAGTCTTTAGGCAAGGAAAAAGACTTGGACGGCAATACTGTACACCAAGGCATTGCGGTTTATGGTAACAAAGGCTCTACAGACCAACATGCCTTTGTGCAACAATTACGGGAAGGTGTGGCAAATTTCTTTGTCACCTTTATAGAAGTTTTGGAAGACCGTAAAGGAGTGTCCATTGAAGTCGAACCGGAAGTGACTTCCGGTGATTTTCTGTTTGGCTTTTTACAAGGCACACGGCAAGCACTTTATGAAAACCAGCGGGATTCAATCACCGTGACCATTAAGCAAGTGACGCCGCTAACCATCGGCGCGCTGATTGCCCTGTTTGAGCGGACTGTCGGGCTATATGCCTCGTTGATCAACATCAATGCCTACAACCAACCTGGCGTTGAAGCTGGTAAAAAGGCGGCAGAAACCTTGCTGGATTTACAGCGAAGAATTCTTGCCACCTTAAAGACAGCAGACCAACCTTTGCCGCTGGCCGACCTTGCGGACAAAGCCAATGCAACAGATCAAATCGAACACGTTTATAAAATTGTGCGGCATTTGGCGGCCAACCATCGGGGTATTGTTTTACATGGCGACCACGCTAAACCTGGTAGCCTTAGTGTTAGCTACCAAGCCACATAAATTGACAAGGTGGCGGCGAACAAACACCTGCGTGTGCAGCCTCCCGCCACCCCAAATAATCAGCCCATTATTGGAAAATCAAGCTTAGGGGAGATTTTTTAACTCGCGGCTTCGGCAGCCAACAGCCAGACTACTGCCCGTCCCCGCCCAGCCCTTGCCACGGCGTGTACAAGCCGTCCACATTAACCCCGAACATATCCAACACCCGCCCCACGGTTTCGTTGACCATTGCGGACAAGGAGTCGGTTTTGCTATAAAAAGCTGGCATGGGCGGGAAGATGATGCCGCCCATTTCGGTGACACCCGCCATGTTTCTGATATGCACCAAGTTTAATGGGGTTTCACGGGGTATGACCACTAAGCGCCGCCGTTCCTTTAAGACGACATCGGCTGACCGTGAAATCAAATTGTCACCAAAACCATGGGCCACAGCGGACAAGGTTTTCATCGAGCAAGGGGCGATGATCATGCCTTCGGTTTTAAAGCCGCCACTGGAAATACTGGCGGCAATATCATTGATGCCATGGGTAACATCAGCCAAGGCATACAAATCAGCCCGTTTCATGTCCATTTCATGGGCCAGATTCACCACACCCGCAGAAGAAATGACCAGATGCGTTTCCCATTCTTCTTGGGGCTGCAATATTTGCAGCATTCTTACCCCATAAACCGCACCCGTTGCGCCAGTCATGGCAATTATCAAACGTTTTTTTTGCATCATTTAAATCAGCTGTAATTAAGGTTGTTCCAAAAAGGGTGAAACCTTAGTGTATCCGTTTTTTTAGAAACTGCCTGTTATATCCTTACTTTGGCTTAAATAAGCCCAGGTCGGCAATTTTGTCGGTTGCCCCCACCAAAGCCGCAACCATTTCTTCGCCTTGGGCGATATGCCCGGCATTGTCCAAAACGATGTACTCAGCATGGGGCATGGCTTGATGAAGCTTAAAGCCGGCTTCTATCGGGCAAACCAAGTCTTGGCGGCCATGAATGATGATAGTGGGGATTTTTGCTAAAACAGCGCAGTTTTCCAGTATCTGCATGTCTTCAACAAAATAATGGTGTTTGGCATAATGTAGCTCCATGCGCACTTGCTGCACCATTTTCTCGGTGATATGCTCATTTTGGTGATCAGCCTGATAGGCGCCGCCTAATGTGACCTGCCCACCCCAAGCTATCCAAGCCTTGGCGGCACGCCGTTGCGCAAGCTCGTCATCACCCCATAAGAGCAAATCAAGGCCCGCAACCAAGTTGTGGTGGTCATGCTCAGAGACACTGTCAAGCAATCGCTGCCATTGCTCTGGATAAATACGGTTAGCCCCCTCTTTGGCAAACCAATCCAAATCTTGTTGCCGTACCAAAAACACCGCGCGGATAATCAAGGCAAGGACTTTTTCCGGGTGTTGTTGTGCATATAACAAGCCTAAGGCCGCCCCCCAAGAGCCACCGAACACTAGCCACTGGTCTATGGCCAAATGCTGGCGGATACGCTCCATATCCGCCAATAAATCTTGAGTGGTGTTGTGCTCCAATTCGCCAAACGGCAAAGATAAGCCACACCCCCGTTGGTCGAAGAGAATAATGCGATAACATTCGGGGTTAAAAAAACGCCGATGGTCTGGTTTGGTGCCTGAACACGGCCCGCCATGCAGGAATATGACGGGGATCCCATCAGGATTGCCGCTTTGTTCCACATAAACTGAATGCTGGCTGCCAGTGTCCAAAAAAAAAGTGTGGTAGGGGGCTATTTCAGGATAGAGGGTTTTCATTAGTTTGTGGTAAGGGCGGGATGATGGGGACAATCGATGATAGCATAAAACACTTTATCCACTATGCGGCAATGGCTGGGAAAATTTTATTGGCTTGCCCTAAAGTGGGCTTTGTAGGCCGCACCTACAAAATACGTTCCTTGCTTAATGGTGGGCACTGGGGTAATGCTGCAAACTTAAGCGTAGTTGCTTAGCCCGGATGCAGCAAAGTGGAACTGAGGTTTTTCGACAACGGACACCTCTTTTTACGCCCTCCGGTTAAGCGTAGGCTTAACATTCATGATCCTCAAAGCAGCTTGACCAGAGCGGCAACGATGCCAATGGAAAAGGCCATTAGGCCGCCTAGTTTGATGATCAGCCTTTGCTCAAGCTGGACAAAACGAGAATCCACCTGAATAAAACGGGCATCTATATCACGGCGCAAAGACTCCATTTCACGGTGCAAATCTTCCTTGGTGACTAACTCCTTGAGATTGACTTCAAGTGCTTCGGACAGCACCTCGGCTTCGGCCTCAGCTTGTTTGTCAGGAACGCCAGCCGCCTTAAGCTTGTTGGCATATTTTAAAGTATCAAAGGTAATCGCTGCCATAAAATGTCCGCCTATTTTTAATTTCAAACCCAGTTTACCACGCTTGGCAGCCAAGACAAACCTAGGCTCAGTTTCACTCCAATCGCGGGCGAGAGCGATTCATAGCGAAGCTATGCTTGAACCTATGATTAACCAAATGGGTAAGCTAGGCGTACCCATTTGGTTGTTAGGATGGGCTTGGTTTGTTGGCGGTTGGTTTACAAATCCCCTTCTGAGCCGGTGAAACTAGCGCCTTGCACTTTGCCTTTTTTGTCGGATAGACAAGACCATGGGGCGGTGGCATCTGGCACTTTTATGGTTACGCCGATGCCTGCTTCGGCCCCCTTCACGTCAATGACCGAGAGTTTGCTAACATCAACGCCCACTTTTTTGGCAACGGCATCTAGGCAGGCCTTTTCGGCGACACCGGTTCCGCTATCAGCGCTGGCGGCTTTCGCAGTTTTGCCACTGCTTTTTATATTAACTTTCAGCGAGTAATTGACGGGCTTACCGCTATCTTTTGCGCCGCCCATTAAGTAAACACGCAGAATATAGTCACCATCGCTAGGCAACACGCCTTGAAAATGGTCACCTGCGCTGGAACCGACAAAAATCGCTTCGCCTGTGCTGCCGGGAGGTAGGACATTGAAATAGGCTGCACCTTTGCTGCCTTTAAAGTCAACAGTCATGGTTTGGCCTGCACTGGCGCGTAGTTGATAGTCAACGCTATCATCGCCTTTAATTTTACCGCTGACAGAGGTGCCCGTTTTGCCTTTTGCAAATTGGATTTGTCGGGCGGCTTCTGCTGTGCCGAAAAATAAGGCGCTAGTCAGTAAGCAAATAATTAGTTTTTTCATGGAGCTCTCCGGTTATTGTGCATAGGTATCTTAAAAAGCCAAAAGCTCCCTCTCCCTAGGCTTACACGTGTAGGTTTTTAATAAAAAGTATGACGAGACAGTGCGTTGAGGTAAATTGATGAGAGTCATCAACATCTATTTACCGAAGGTACCGCCATGTCTCGCCACCCAGAACTATACCAATGGATCGACACCGTTG
>JAPLRR010000044.1 GCA_026399075.1 Methylococcales bacterium | reverse complement strand
ACAACGGTGTCGATCCATTGGTATAGTTCTGGGTGGCGAGACATGGCGGTACCTTCGGTAAATAGATGTTGATGACTCTCATCAATTTACCTCAACGCACTGTCTCGTCATACTTTTTATTAAAAACCTACACGTGTAAGCACCGCCACGCCGAGGCTCCTTGATTTCCGCTGGCTTATTCCCGGTAACACCTTTATAAACCACATTGGCCTTCACCAGCTTCACGTTGCCGATAGCCTGCATCAATTCCGATATGGCCCCTTCTTTTATCAATTGCGGCTGGATAAATTCGGCAAACAAGACAAATTGTCCAATCGCCTCTTCATAATGATAAAAACTGCTCAAGAAATTAAACGCCTTTACCAATTTAGCCAGCTCATAAACATAGGCTTTACGTTCGGGTAAATTGTCATACTGAAATAAAAACCGCTGGCGGTAACGGTTCACTGCCGATTGTATGACGGCATCTTGCCCTTGCGTTAACAACACCATGAAGTCGCTGGCATCAACATCGGTAAATAAACCACGTCCGATAATACCCTGATAGAGCGTAATGACCTTTTGCTGGTCGGGCGGCGTGGCCTCGTAGGGCGTCCCTTTGCGGTATTTATTGAAAGCTTTGAGGATATTCGCGGTGTTATTGGTAAAGTCGATGACAATCACTTTACTTTTGCCTTCATAACAACGGTTCAAACGTGACACAGTTTGCACGGCGTTTTTATCCATGACAGGCTTATCCAAAAACATACCCGCCAATAAGGGTTCATCAAATCCCGTCTGGAATTTGCTGGCGACCACCATAATCCGATAATCATCTTGTTTGAAACGCTCTTCAATCCGCTCATTGGCGTTAAGCCCATTCAATTTATGCTCGCTAATATCTTCGTGGGTTAGCCTATGCGTAAAATCGGAAAAGGCATACAACACCTTATAGTTGTACTGGCCTGGATAAGCTTGCTGCTTTTCGGCAATTTTGGCGGTTAATAACTGATAATACTTAAGGCCAGCGATTCGTGAAGACGTGACAATCATGGCCTTGGCTTTGCCATCAACCAACGGTTTAACCTGTTCTTCAAAAGCGCGTAGCATCACTTCGGCTTTATATTGGATCAAGCCATCATCTTCAAAAGCCACCTGCTTTAACAACTTGCTGATAATACCTTTGGGGTACAGCTGTTCTTCTTTGGCATTTGGCACAAACGGAAGATGCAGGTTGTACACCGTTTGGTAGGAAATAATCTGGGCGGCGACATCAACAATATAGCCCTCGGCAATCGCTTCCGCCTCACTGTAAGTATCGAAGGGTTCACCAAACAACTTAACCGTTGCGGCGGTTGGCGTTGCCGTAAAGGCCACAAACAATTGGTTAGGCGCGTGTACCTGCAAAACTTTTTTGATTTCATCCAGACTGTCAACCGCTTGCTCAATCAGCGCCTGCGAACCTGCTTGAAACGGCTGGCGGATTGCGCGGGCATTTTTGCCTTCCTGCGAGCGGTGCGCCTCGTCAATCAAAAAAGCCACGCGCAAACCGACTAAGCTGGCATCAGTGCGTAACACATCAAAAATCCGCTGGAATTTTTGGATAGTCGTGACGATAATCGGTTTGCGCTGATGAATCAGCGTTTTTAACTGGCTGGATTTATTGGCGTAAGCCATTTGCGTATCCAAATGCAAGAAGCAATCCAACTCATCCCGGACATTTTTATCCAGATTGTTGCGGTCAGTCAGGATAAAAACAATATCCAGTAATTTGATGGACGTCTCGGCTTTATAAAGGCTATGCAAGCGCTCCGCCAACCAGCTAAGCGTTAAGGTTTTGCCAGAACCCGCCGAATGGTTGACCAAATACTTTTTGCCGACTTGCCCGGTGACAGCAAATTGGCTGCAAATGTCGGCACAAAGCGAATCCACCAAACGCGATTGATGATAGCGCGGAAACACCGTGTAAGCGGGCTTGCCGTTTTTTTCCGGCACATACACCAAATAAAAGCTCAAGGCTTTTAGCAAATTTTCCTTAGCCAGCACCTCCCGATAAAAAAACTCCACCGGATATTCGCCCTCGGTTTGTGGCGTATTGCTTAGCCCTGCGTTATACCAGCGGAAATTAGTTTCCAGGCGCGGATCGGTCGCCACTTTAATATCAGCGGTATCCATTGCCACATACAAAAACGGCAAGCGGAAAATCTGATCGTCATGGTTGCGGTCATTAAACTGCTTGACGGCATCATGCACCGTTTGGTTTTTCTCGTGTTTAAGCTCAATAACAACAATTGGCAAACCGTTCAGGAACACCACCACATCAGGGCGTTTGACATCTTTAATTACCAATTCCGATTTAAGCTGAATCCGGTTTTGTAGCCAATGCTGATTAGAGATACTTTCGCTAGAACGCGGCTTGGGGAAAAATAATTGGAAATGCTCACCTTGCACGGTCAAACCATTGCGAATAATCAACCACAAAGGCCGAACAATCAAAGCTGCCTTTAATGCCTTAAGGATTTCATCACTGCTATCTGAACCGTAATTGACCTGTAAACGCGCCAGGGTTTCGGCTTGAGTGGCCTTAATAAAAGCCAGTAAAAAAGCTTCGGCAATATAGAATTCTTTATCGGAAATATCCTCGGCATCCAATAATGTGTAGCCATGTTGGGCTTTTAGATAATCGATAAGATGACGTTGGAATATAGACTCTGGACGATCATCGGTCATAAGTTCGCCTCAATTTCGCGTAACTGGTTTTCTGCCAAATCCCAAGGTAATCGCCGCCCTTTTTGTCGCATACGTTGATAAGCCAATCTGGCAACCTCGACGTTAATCACCCGATGCTTTGTCATTGTTTCGATAAGCCATAACGTGCCTTTGACTTCAACATCTTCCTGGTTGGCGGCTTTCCTTAAGTTTTGATCGCCTGTCAGTAATGGGCAAGCTTGCTGTTTTGCCAACACTAAAGCAAAGCAATCGTAACGGCTGGGTTGTTTATATTTTTTAACTAACATTTCAGCTTCCTTCATGGATTCAGGCGTTAGCTCACCCAACTGCAAGCCATGCGCTAATAAATAGCCATGATCGGCTTCCAGTTCATCCACAAACAATAAATCCGGCACTTGGAATTCAAATGGCAATTGAAACAGTTCGGTGATTAAGCCGCCGTCTTCCAAATCAATCAGGATATTGGCATCACTAATGAGTAACGGCTTCAAGGCTTTCTAACGTCCGCTGTTGGTGAAACTGGTTGACGGGCAAGCCCAATAATTCAGCCGCCTTAGATTCGGTGAAATGCTCCTCCGCCAAGGCACGGTAAACCAATTGCTTGAATAAAATGGTTTGTTCGGATGGATATTGCTGATTAGGTTCGCGTGTTCGCCAACCCTTGAAGCTAAACAGCTTATAAATACTTTGGAACGTTGCCTGATTAATAATTTCCGCATTTAACGCCCGGTATAAAACGCCTTGCATACTCAAGCCAAACTCATGTTTCAGCAAATACAGCTCATTGACTTCAAGACGTTGGCGGTGTTTTCCCAATTGAGCAACGAGCGTTGGTTGCGGCAATAAAAATGCGCCAGCAAAGCGGTTGCAGAGCATTTCTTCATCATTTCGCAAATGTTCGGCCAAACGGTCTTTTAACAGCAAATGCCCCAACTCATGCGCCAAGGTAAAACGCTGGCGGTCGCCCGTCCAATCAGCCCCTACCACAATGACGGGGATGTTATTGATTGTTGCTGCCAAACCATCAAATTTTTGCTTACTGTCCACCGTGCTGGCAATCACCATCACGCCTAGCGCTTCTAGGGTATCAATCACATCAGGAATACAGCCTAATCCCAGCTTCCAAGCGGCGCGGACAGTTTCCGCCACGGCTTCGATTTGTCCGGCATCGCTGATAAGGTCAGGCAAGCCAGCGGGTAAGGAAAAAGCTTGGATAGGCGATTGCGGATATAAGCTTAACAACTCATCCCAGTGTTCGGCTTGGTCAAAAATATCCGCCTGAATTTTAGCCAAGCTCTTTTGCGGCAAAGTGCTTTTTTTGCGGTATTCGATACCGGAAAGAGTTAAGGTTTGCGGACGGAAAAAATATTCCGTGCGCACCCCTAAAATTTTTGCCAATTTAATCAGTTGTGTGGAGGACGGGGTTTGCTGTTCTTTCTCAAACTTGCTGATGGTGGTATGGCTCAAGTCCGATTGCTCGGCTAATGCCCGTAATCCTAACCCCGCCGCCTTCCGTGCGCGATGTAAGCGTTCGCCAATCATAAAAAGTCCTGTTAGGTTTACAAAATTAAAAATAATAGTGACTAATGTAAACCATTTTTGACCGTTTAACCAGTCTTAACGCCTTAGTTTAGCGCTATAAACTACTCCACAATCACTTTAAGCAAAGCCTTCACCTGCTCGACCGTCGCTTGGGAAACCCGCTCGATAAATTGGGCTTCGCGTTCAATAAAATCCAGTGATTTGACTTGATGGATCAAAATTGCGCCTTGCGTAGCCAACTCATCATCCAACACCACTTCGAGCTTAATGCCCCGAATGGTGCTGCTAATGGGGGCAACCAAGGCCAAGCCAGTGTGTTCATTAAACAATTTTCTGGAAATCACATAAGCTGGGCGGCGTTTGATGATTTCTTTACCGCTACTGGGATCAAAGCTTAACCAAACAATATCGCCTTGGTCAGGAATATAGCTCATGCGCTTTCTTTACCGACAGCGGGCAAGTTTAGCCAGTCTTGGTCTTCATCAGTCAAAGCCAATGCTGATTTGGGGCTGCCCGCCAATAAGGCTTCCAAGCTCAGTTCTTGGGTGATGGGGCTTAACACGATTTTATTGTTTTCTAAAGTCAGTTCTAAGCTAGAACCGACTTGCAAATGCAAGGTGTTTAAAATGACTTTGGGCAGGCTGATAATCGTTGCCCCGCCGGATTGCCTGATAGCGACTTGAGTCATGCTTATCTCCTGTTTCGGGTAAAAGTTTTACTATTGTATAACACAGTTTAGCTTTTAACGCGTTTTTTACCTGTCACACATTCGTAAATCAGCGATTTTTTATAGGCTTCTAAGGTGCTGAGTTGTTGGTTTAGGTTGGCTTTTAGGGCGTTTAGGCGTTGGGTTTCTTGGTCTAGGTGGTCAGCAATACGCTGTTGTTCTTCAATACTAGGTAGGTAAATAACCGTGTATTTAAAAAAATTGGCTGAAACCCTTTTTTGACCAGCTGCGCCAGTCATATTCTCGGCTGCATAATTTCTAAAAGAACTATTGTAGGTGTAGTAATACAAAAACTTACCATCTAATTTATTGCCGCTTCGTAGAACATGAAATTCCGTACTTCCAAAAGCATATTTTGTCGGTAAATTTGTAATATAAGCCCCTTTACCATTTTCCATACAGGGCGTTATTTTGGCAAAAATGACATCACCCTTTTCAAAAAAAGTGAGACCGTTGGAAATATTTTTATATTGTTCGATATTAGATGTATCAATCACTCCATTTGCAGAAACACATTCCATAGCAACAACAGTGCAGTTATCATCTTGATCTGGTTTGTATTCTGAATAAGTAGGTGATAATTTGGCGACATCTTTTATTCTATACGGCTTCCATCTCTGCGGAATCTTACCCAACCATTCCACACCCGAATCCACCAACGGCGCGGAAGCATCCAAGCCTTTCGTCACCGCCTGATAAATGACCGATTGGCGCAAGGCATCCAGTGTTTTTATTTGTTGCTGTTTGATAGCGATAATCGCATCCAACTTGCCGCATTGTTGGTCTAAATATTCGGCAATGGTTTGCTGTTCTAAAAAATGGGGATAGTAAACATACTGCTGTTTTATAATTTCTTGACTTATATTGGGCTGCCCACCGCCATAACTTTGAAAAACCAAATAATCTTTCATTGCCATAAACAAATAAAAAGTGAATTTTATATTCATCTTCTTACTGACAAAAATCGCACAACAAGCCTGATTGGTCGCTGCCTCAGCTGTTAAAATTCCCAATTTTCCAATAGTCGCGCCATACATTGCTATTAACAATGTATTTTTAGGGAATATTTTTGCAGATGAGTTCTTCAATCCTTCCAATGTGATTTGTTTTGACGATTTGTAAATAAAGTCATTATTTAAATCACCTGTTTGAACCCACATAATATCACCACCATAAAAACCTTCATTTGTACTTGATGGTGTTCCACCCGATGAAATTAATTCAGCTAATCTATAAATTTTATCTTTTTTCCAGTGTTGAGGGCTTTTTTCAATCCACTCAACCCCGCTATCCTGCATTGCCTTATCCATTACCATTTAATCCTTTTTAATAGGTGAATAAATCTCCAGCTTCAAGCCATCAATCGGCAAAAAGTGCTTAACATTGCTGGTACACAATAATTCATCGTGGCTAAGCGCGGTTGCTGCAATTAAGGCATCGCCCATGTCTATGCTATGGCTTAAGGCAAATTGCTTCACGATTTGCCGTGCCAGCCAACTGATTTGTTTATCAATTTCATAAATTTTAAAATCAAATGTTTCCAACAGGTTTTCAAAAGCCATCAGCTCTTTTTTATTTCGGCAATACGGGACATATTCCATGTAAGTGACTGCTGAAATGGTTTTATTCTTGGTATTTCTTAGCAGTTCATGGGCGCTTAAAACGCGTTTGTTCGCATAAATAAAAATATTAGTATCAAATATCATCCCATAATCTCCGCCGTCCTTGACGAATCAAACGCAGCTCATCTTCAACAGAATTAATGTCCAATTCATCAAAAGTCCCACAAAATTCATCAAGTGCCTTTTGTTGTGGGTCTTTGTGATTGTTTGAGTCGGTACGGAAATTTTCAGCAAAATCTTCTGGCCCTTGAATTTTTTGTACGCTACGCAATTGATTCATCAAGCTAGGCTGTTTTTTTTGGCTATTACCTTGCTTAATTTTTAACAACAGTCGATAAACCAGCTCTAAAGTCTGCTTATCGTCTATGCTGTCAATTTCGCTTTTTAACTGTTCTTTGGTAATCATGGCTGCATACTCAAGGGTAATGGCGTTAGTATAGAGTGCGAAGTTGGTAAGGCGACACAAGGTTCCCTCTCCCTTTGGGAGAGGGCTAGGGTGAGGGCATTTCAAATGTCGCTTTAACAGCTTCGGCTCCTATAATATGGTTTCACCAATGCCGTTAATCTTCAAGGCTTTTCAATAAACTCACCGCTGCTTGCTCCAATGCCCAAAACTCAGCCAGTAAATCGGCGGTGGGCTTGGGGGCTTGGTAGCGGTAAAAATATTTGTTGGGCAGTATTTCGTAACCCAGTTGCGGGCTATCTTGCCAACGGATGATCGGTTTGGCGATTTCGCGTTGCAAAAAAGCCAGAATGTCCTCGCCATGCGGGATGTATTCGTTATCTTGCACATAGTGGCGGTGGCGGTATTGCACTTCGGTCACGTTTAGGCCGTTGATAAAGGTTTTTTCGGCGGCGGCTTGGTCTTTGTCGTTCACTGTGCTAAGGGTTTGTTTGAGTTCATCCTTAAACAAGGCTTTTACGGCTTTGCGGTAAACGGTGTCGAAAACGTCACTGGGCTGTAAGCTCAGGGTGAGCGGCTTGTGTTGTTTGCCATCGCTGACTGTCATGTCAAACACCAATTCGCTGCTGTAAAACGCTTGTTCTTTTTTAATGACGGCAGGGGTTAGGGCTTTTTCGTATGGCTCGGTGATATAGGCGGGTTGGTCGTTTTCATCGGTTTGCCAGAACACCACGCTGACTTTGTGGTAGGCAAAATCACTGGGCTTAAATAGTTTGATGCGGGCATCGTCTTGGTTTTGCCAGTGGTGTTGGTAAGCGGCTTTAACCCATAGCCGATGGCTGTCACTCATGCGGTTGCGCTTGTTGCCGAAAGATTTGGGTTCTTTTTCGTACTGTTCGCGGGCATCTATGATTTTGATTTGGTTTTTATGGCTGTCAGGTTTATTGTTGCCCAATAGCCAAATATAGGTGTAAATGCCGGTGTTGTAAAAAAGTTGGTCAGGTAGCATGACGATGGCATCCAACCAGTCGTTTTCGATGATCCAACGCCTGATTTCACTTTCGCCTGAGCCGCAATCGCCGTTGCTCAGGGGTGAGCCGTTAAAGACGATGGCGCACTTGCTGCCGCCTTGGTCAACGGGTTTCATTTTGGTGAGCATGGTTTGCAGGAACAGTAACGCGCCGTCATTACTGCGCGGCATTCCGGCTTGGTAGCGGCTGCTGTTGAATTTGTCGGCATCGCTTTTGTAGTCGCTCCATGTCACGCCAAACGGCGGATTGCTGAGCATGTAATCAAAACGGTCTTCGGCTTTGCTAAGTTGGTCGCCTTTGTCATCGCGGTTTTCGTGGTAGGGAATCAGCGAATTGCCCAAGTAGATAAAACTTTGGTCATCTTTTAACAGCATTTCCGCTTGGCAAATGGCATAGTTGTGCGGTTGCAGTTCTTGCCCGTATAAGGTGATGAGTTTTTCGGCGGCAAGCCGTTTTTGTGGATCGTCGATTTGGTCAAGCAAATGGGTTTTGGCTACCGACAACATGCCGCCCGTGCCGCAAGCGGGGTCGTAAATGGCCAAGCTTTGTAGGTCTTGGCTAAATTGGATGTCGAGCAATTCGACCATTAAGCGGATGACTTCACGCGGTGTGAAATGCTCCCCGGCTTCTTCGCCGCTTTGCTCCGAAAACCGCCGTAGCAGTTCTTCGTATACATAGCCCATTTCCAGATTGGAAAGCCGCTCTAGGCTCAAGTCTTGGTTGGCGTATTGTTCGACAATGGTATTTAGCCGCCCGCTTTTTTTCAGTTTGCCTATGGTTTCCCTGAAATTGAAATGGTCGATGATGGTTTGGATGTTAGGCGAGTAGGCTTTGAGATAATCGCGGAAGTGGTCTTCCAATAATTGCGGGGCTTCTTGGTGGATTGAATGCAGGCTTTTATCGCTGCTATTCCAAAACCGGAAACGTTTTTCGGCTTTTTTCAGGCGTTCTTGGATTTGTTCTTGGCTGTCGTTGGGGAATTTTTGCCCAATCGTCGCTTGTTCTTGCTCGCGCCAAGTTTGTAACACACACTCAATCCGACGGATGGTAATCATCGGCAAGACGATATTTTGGTATTCGTAAGCTTTAAATTTGCCACGCAAACTTTCGGCGGATTTCCAAATCTCTTGGGCTAAATTGTTGAGCGTTTCTTTGTTGAGCATGTCTGGTTTGATACAGGAGGTTGAAAGGTAAAATCCGCAATTCTACAGGTTTTGTGTAGGTTGACAGGCCTTTTTCTAAACCCAGAAGGAAAAGGACACGGTCAGGATTAAACGGTGGGGGGATGTATGCGCCAGCAATGGCGTTTTTTATGCCAAAAATTCGGCAAAACGTGTGGTGTTTTAAAAGTAAACTAATTTGCAGTGGGGGGGATGAAACCCAGGCTGTTACCCAGACCAACGACGTTTCCATTAAACTTTAGGCAAAAAAAAGCCCTACATTTTCATGTAAGGCTTTGATTTGTTTGGCTCCCCCGGACGGGCTCGAACCGCCGACCTAGTGATTAACAGTAACCCGCTCTACCGACTGAGCTACAGGGGAATAATCTTTATATTGGTTCAATGGTGCGCCCGGAGAGATTCGAACTCCCGACCGATCGGTTCGTAGCCGATTACTCTATCCAGCTGAGCTACGGGCGCTTTATTGAGCCGCTTATTATCTTACTTCTTAAAAATTTTGTCAACAAAAAATTAATTTGTTGGCATTAATTATGGCGGAGAGAGAGGGGTTCGAACCCTCGATGGGAGTTAAAGCCCATACTCCCTTAGCAGGGGAGCGCCTTCGGCCGCTCGGCCATCTCTCCTAAACTTGTTACTCTTCAGACCCGGTTGAGCCTTCTTGTTCTTTTTTGATTCTTTCGTAAATTTCTTCTCTGTGTACAGAGACATCTTTGGGTGCATTAACACCTATACGTACTTGATTTCCCTTCACCCCAAGGACGGTAACAGTCACTTCGTCACCAATCATTAAAGTCTCCCCTACTCGACGAGTCAATATAAGCATGGTTTCTCCCTAAATGTATAATAATAACCCACTGCTCTTACACAGCATCCAACTTAGATTGTCTATATTACCAGCTTTTTTCTATAAATAAAACCCATAACAGTGCGAAAATGTTAATAATAGGTGTTATTGGCATTTGGATTTTACGACGGCTAAGCCCTGATATTTAGCTGATATCATATTAACAGTTTGATTTTATATATAAAACTAATCACTGACAAAATCTTCCCCTAATTTGGTCAGTAAATAAAACCACACCCTTTTATGGCTGTGTTTTTGGGGCTTAAAGCCAGTGTCTAGCGTATTTATACCAGCAATCTAGGCACTGCCGCCAGCAATTTTTGGGTGTATGGGTGTTGGGGTTGGCCGCAAACTTGGGCGGTTAAGCCTTCTTCGACAATTTTGCCTTTGTACATCACCACGGTGCGGTCGCTCAAATATTCCACTACGCCTATATTATGGGTGATGAACAATAGGGTCAAATTGCGTTGCCTGCGGATTTTAAGCAATAACTGCAATATATCTGCCTGCACTGAAACATCTAGGGCACTGGTAATTTCATCGCATACGATAAACTCTGGGTTTAAGGCCAATGCCCGTGCCAAGCCAATACGTTGGCGCTGCCCACCGGAAAATTCGTGCGGATAACGCCATAAAAATTCCCGCTCCAGTTGCACGCTTTCCAGAATTTGTGCGGCCAGCTCTATCCGTTCATCATTATTTTTGCCGATGCCATGGACTTTCATGGGTTCGGTTAAGGTGGTTTCGACTAATAAACGCGGATTTAAGGATGAGTGCGGATCTTGGAAGGCGATTTGCATCTTGGGCCGCAATGGCCGCAATTCGCGGGCAGAAAGCCCGGTCAATTCTTGGCCTTGCAGCTTTATGCTGCCAGATGTAGGGGCGACCAACTGCAATACCGCCCGGCCTAGCGTGGTTTTGCCACAACCGGATTCGCCCACCAAGGCCACAATTTGACCTTGCGGTATATCCAGCGACACATCGTCCACGGCGCGGATATGATCGACAGTATGCCGCAACACTCCCTTTTTGATTGGAAACCACACTTTTAAGTTGCGGATTTGTAGCAAAGGCGTTTGCGGGTTTGAACTGGGTTCAGTAAAGTATTTGGCCTCCGCTGGCTTAGCCAAGTTTTCCGGCAAAGCGGCGAGCAATTGCTGGGTATAAGGATGCTGCGGTTTACGCAATACCTCGGCGCAACGACCCACTTCCAGCAACTTGCCTTGCTGCATGACACCAACCCAATGCGCCATTTGTGCCACCACACCAAAATCGTGGGTGATAAACAATAAGCCCATACCTGTGTCGTCTTGGAGTTTACGCATTAACCGTAAAATTTCTGCTTGTACGGTCACATCCAGGGCGGTTGTGGGCTCATCCGCTATCAGCAATTGCGGTTCTAGGGCCAAGGCCATGGCTATCATCACCCGTTGGCGTTGGCCACCAGACAGTTGGTGGGGATAATCGCCATAGCGGCCCGTGGCACCGGGCATTTGTACCTGCTCCAATGCCAATAGGGCGCGTTGTCGGGCTTCGCTATCCTGCATGTCAGGATGATGTATTTGTAGCGCTTCGGTAATTTGTTGGCCTATGGTCATCACCGGATTCAAGGAGGTCATTGGCTCCTGAAATATCATGGCAATTTGCGACCCCCGGACTGCCCGAATTTGCTGGTCGTTACACTGCAATAAATCGTGGCCGTTAAGCTGTATTTCACCGCTAGGGTGTGACGCTATCCCTGCTGGTAACAAACGGATAACCGATAAGGCGCTGACTGACTTGCCACTACCAGACTCGCCCACCAAACAAAAAGTTTCACCTTGGGGGATGCTAAAGCTGACATCATCAACCGCCCTCACCACGCGCCCACCCGATTGCAGATAAGTGCGCAGATTACGGATTTCCAGCAAGGGTTGGCTCATTGCTCCGCCCCAGGCTTGTTGGCCATCTTGGGGTCTATGGCATCGCGGAAGGCCTCACCTAAAAGATTATAAGAAAATACGGTCATAAAAATGGCCCCGCCGGGAAACACCGCCATCCACCAATTGAATGTTGATGACTTGACGGCTTGGTCCAGCATTTGTCCCCATGACGGCGCATCCACCACGCCTAATCCTAAAAAGCTTAAGGTGGCTTCGGACAAAATGGCTCCCGCCACGCCAAAACTGACCGCAACCAACAAGGGTGCAACCCCATTGGGCAACATGTGGCGGAATAAGATGGACGGTAATGGCAAACCGCTGGCCACTGCCGCCTGCACATAATCTTGGCTACGCAATTTAAGGAATTCGGTGCGCACATAACGGGCATATCCCGACCAGCTGGTGACTCCAATGATCACCATCATCATATATAAACTGCGACCAAAGAATGCCACAAAAGTCAGCAATAAGAACAAGGTGGGGATGTCTTCAAAAATCTCCACCAAGCGCATGCCCAGCATATCAACCAAGCCGGAAAAATAGCCCATCAAGCCACCGACTACCACGCCTATCAATAAAGCGATGCCAGAAGCAATCAAGCCGATGCTCAAGGAAATGCGGCAGGCATGGATCATCCGGCTTAGCACATCTGCGCCATTTTCTTCGGTGCCCATCCAATGCAAACGCCCTTCGGAAGCCAGCGGCGTTTCTAGGCCAATACTCACCAAATCGCGTAAATAGTCTGTAGGCGCGTAAGGGATGGGCGGCATAATGCGCCAATCCGCTTGGCTGTAGCCGCTACCACGAAAATCATCATAAATAACCAACGCAGGTGGTTTGACCAGGCTATAGGACAAACCAATCGCCGCAAAAGTACCCAACAGAAATAGCACAAAACGTCGGCTTAGGCCTAGCGGGATAAAATACAGCGCCAATGCCAAAAAAAACGCCGCCAATATCCATACATCATCCACGCTTAAATAACGGAGCACGGGGGCTGATAACTCACCGCCCTTACTCATCAACAAGGGCATGGAGTTGGCCAGAAACGGCGCAAACACCGCGCAAAACACCAAAAGCGCCACCCACGCCAAGGCAAATTTAACCCCAACGCCCGCTAAGGTTTTACGCCAAATACGCGCAGCATAAGATTCCCGGCTTACCTGAGGCCTAATCATAGCTGACCCTAGGATCGGCTAAGGTGTAACAGAAATCCGCCAGCAAATAACCAATTAAGGTTAAAAAGCCGCTTACCCAAGTAATTGATAGCACCAGTTCGCGGTCACGGCCTTTCACCGCTTCCACGGCGAGTTGCCCCATGCCATCAATGCTAAATATGTTTTCCACAATTAAAGAACCCGCCAATAAACTGGGCAATAATCCAGCCGATAAGGTAATCAGCGGCAGCAAGCTATTACGGAACACATGCCGCCATAACACATCGGATTCTGCCAAGCCTTTGGCGCGAGCGGTACGCGCATAATCGGAGTTCAGGTTTTCTAAAATGGAGGTGCGTGTCAATTTGGCCAAGGCCGCAAAACCGCCATAAGACAAACAAATCACGGGCAACACCAAATGCCAAATCCTATCCAATAAAAAACCCCGGACAAACCCCGTGTCCTGCCAATGCGGTAAAAATGGCATGTCCTGGGCTTCACGGCTGCTGATACCTGCGGTGGGAAACCACTGGAAATGCTGGATATTAGCAAAAAAGCCCAATAACAACACCCCCGCCAACATGGTCGGGATTGACCACAACGCCAACATCGACATCCCTGCCCCGACATCAAAGGCGCCTCCGCGTTGGGTGGCTGATTTCATGCCAACAAACAAGGCGATGGCGTAGGTACAGGGAATAGTCACCAAATTTAGCAATAAGGTAATTGGTATGCGTTCGGCAAGAATATCCGACACGGGCCTTCCATATTGGAAGCTAGTGCCTAAATCCATGCCTTTGGTAAACGAAAACTCACCGACTTGGCCTTGTTCGTCAGTGACAAAACCTATCGGTGAGACATTGTTAAGCCAGCGCAAATATTGCTTATGGACTGGCTGATCCAAGCCATAGCGTTTGTTGTAATAATTGAGCAGTGCCTGTTTTTCCTGCGGCTTCATATCCATGCCGCCGATCAAGGTTTGTGCGCTGATGCCGCCTGGCGACATCGCCATCACCGTAAACACCAGCACGGTAATGCCCAACAAAGTGGGGATCATCAGCAATATGCGCCGTATAAGATAAGTCAACATGAGTGCCGCCTGCGCCTATTGGGTGTATTTTTGCATGGCTAAAGGCACATAGGTTTCCATGGGTAACAGCCCCAAATTCAAGCCCAGTTTAGTCATTTGCACATTGTGGATACGTTGGTCAACAAACAGCAAATTTTTGCGGCGCATTAAAAACGTGTAGGGCTGGTCTTCATAAATGAGGTGTTCGGCCTGTTGCCATAGCGGCATACGATCTGTCTCATTGACATTGCGCCGCGCCGCGTCTATTAATTTGTCCAAGGCCGGGTTTTTATAGCCCGTAAAGTTGTCGCCTTTGCTTTGCGCTTGGGCGCTATGGAAGATTTGGTATAAATCGGTTTCTATACCGCTAGTCCACCCTAAGGTGATGGCATCAAAATCTTTTTTATCGATATTTTCCAGCATCACTGGCCATTCTTGTGGAAACGGGATCATCCGCACCCCAGCGCGCGCGTACAAATCTTTCAGCAACAACACCATGCGCTTGGTATCTTCATTGGCTTGAAAATACGTTAATTTAAACTCAAACGGCTGGCCTTTGGCGTCTTCCAGCACCCCGTCGCCATTACGGTCTTGATAGCCCGCTTCCTGTAACAAGGCTTTTGCCTTGTCCACATTAAAGCCATAAGGCAACAAAGCAGGGTCGTGTTGTTTGCTGGAATTGCCGAACGGGCTGACCGCCGGTTCAGCGTAACCTAAAAATACATCCTTAATAATACGGCTGACATCGGTCAGATAAGTCATCGCCAATCTGACGCGTTTGTCGGCAAAGCGGGTGGGTTTTCCGCCCCGTTCTTGGTTCCAGCCGATATAGCTGTAACCGACCACAGGCGGCATGTATTCAAAATTTTGGCTTTTGGCCATCAATTGCGCGTCTTTTTTTAGGGTTTGGTATTCGACTGGCCGCGCCGAATAAGAGTCGATATCGCCATTGCGGTAAGTCGTCAACCGGGCGCTGTCATTTTGGATGATTTTCCACAACACGCGGTTATAAGCAGGTTGCACATCACCCCAATAGCGTTCGTTACGCACCAGTTCCACATTGCCTTTATCCGGTGTCCATAGCGTAGGGTCTTGTAACTTATAAGGCCCGCTGCCCAATAACAAGCCCTTAGACTCGTTAAATTTTTGCGGTGTCTTTAAATAGGGTGAGTAAAAATGTTTGGGCAAAATCGCCATGCCGCCAGCCAAAGACAAGGCTTCAAAATAGGGCTCTTTAAAAGTAAACACCACCGTAAATTTGTCTTTGGCGGTAACGGATTTTAATTTTTCCAAATACGCCCGTTCACGCGGGGCCTGTATCGCCTCGGTCATAATAAAATCATAAGAGAACACCACATCGTCTGCTGTCAGCGGCGTACCATCCGAAAAATGCACATCATCACGCAGCGTAAAACTAATCACCAAACCATCGGGGCTAACTGTCCAGGATTTGGCAATTAAACCTTCCCAAGCCAAAGTATCAGGATTACGGGTAATCAGGCTTTCCAGCACATAACTTTGCACATTAGCGGCATAGGCATCGGAAGACACCAAAGGCGTGATAGTTTTGATGTTAGTCCCAAACGCATCTACTCCCCAATCCCCAAGCGCATAATCCGGCAAGTGGGTGGCGGCATCGGCACGGGTAAATGCCGTGGCAACCGCTTTATTAGCTTCAGGCTGCCCCGTTTGGGCGGCGGCCAGCGGGCGGTTGCTGATTGCACTACGCAACTCGCGCATATCTTTGGCTTGTTCCGAGAGCGCCACTTGCATTTCGCTGAGCTTTAACCATTGCCTGTCTATCTGATACATGGTCAGTACCAATAAGCCTATCAGCAAGCCCAATAAGCCAAAGAGCAGACCATCCCGAAACGTCAGTTGATTTTGCATAAAATATGAAGAGATTAACAGTGGTGACTAAAATAAAGGCAAGCTAGCCTTAAGCTTGCCATCAAAAGCTTGGCGGAAATTAGGGCATCTGCAATTGGGGTAAAATGCGCGCTGGCAAGCGCCGACAAATTGCTGGACAAGCAGAATGCTATCATAGATACTTGCCGCCACTTAGCAGTAAGCGCCCAGTAATAACAGGGTTTTAGCCTTGCTTGCGGGTTATCAACATTATAACAATTAGCCATCCAAATAATAAGGGGGAAAGTCCTATGGGATTCATGCAAGGCAAACGGGTTTTGATAGTGGGATTAGCCAGTAACCGATCTATCGCATGGGGCATAGCACAAGCCATGCACCGCGAAGGCGCAGAATTGGCCTTTACATTCCAAAACGAAAAATTACAAAGCCGTGTCGAAGAAATGGCGGCACAATGCAATTCCAGCATCATCCTGGAATGTGATGTCAGCATCGATGAACACATCGCCAACGTGTTTGCCAAACTTGCCGTACACTGGGATGGCTTGGATTGCATCGTCCATTCCGTCGCCTTCGCCCCGCGCGATGCGCTGAACGGCGATTATGTGGACGTGACCACCCGCGAAAACTTCCAAGTCGCCCACGATGTCAGCTCGTACAGCTTCACCGCCTTAGCCAAAGCCGGACGCCCCTTGATGCAAGGCCGCAACGGCTCCTTGCTGACCCTCACCTATTTAGGTGCAGAACGCGCCATCCCCAACTACAACGTCATGGGTGTCGCCAAAGCCAGCCTAGAAGCCAATGTCCGTTACATGGCCGTCGCCTTAGGCGCAGAAGGCACCCGCGTCAACGCCATCTCCGCAGGCCCAATCAGAACCTTAGCGGCATCCGGCATCAACGACTTCAAAGCCATGCTCAACAAAGCCTCAGACACCGCGCCGTTAAAACGCAATGTCACGATAGAAGAAGTCGGCAATGCGGCAGCGTTTATGTGTTCAGATTTGGCATCAGGGATTACGGGCGAGATTACCTATGTGGATTGTGGGTATAACATAGCGGGGTTGGCTTCGTCTTCTTGAGATTGGTGTTAGGTAGGGTGTAGGGCGGTTTCGCGCTAGCAAACTGCCTTGCTAATGTAGGCTACGCTTTGGTGGATTGCTAACGAAAATGTGAAAGTATTGCTAAAAATCACTAAAATCAGCTGAAATTAAGCTATAAGTTATTGATTCTTAGTTATCGAGAAGCGTAATTTTGCCTAATTTCGGAATACTTTCACAGTCTCTAACGCGAATCCACCTTACATTGATACGCCTTACGGGTTTTTTAAAAATAGTTATTAAATTAATTTCGGTGGCGCTGTTTATTTTCCTAAAAGCCAACGCCTTAACAAAACGTTAGACATTATTAGGAACGGTAGGAAATGACAGACAATATACCACCACAGAGTTTGCCAAAGGATGTTGAGAAGTATGGTGATGCACTTGTTAAGGCTTGGGAGCAATATTTAAAGATAATTGACATCTATATCGCATTATCCGGCGCAACTGGGTTAATTATGGGAAATTTGATTAAAGAAATTGGTTTTCCCGCTTTAAAAAATGCCCCTCAAGGAGTAACAGCAATAATTGCATTTGGTTTTTGTCTGCTATCTTTAGGGCTTTGGCGATATGCAGCTCAGTATTTCTATGAATATGAGACTATTGGAGGTTCGGAAATTGCTGATAAGTATTTTAAATATTATGGGATTGAAAAGCCAATTACGAGAGCATTTCTGCCTAATCCCAAAAAAATGGCTTACTATCGCCTAATTTATCGTTGGGCTAGATATGGAAGTGGTATTTTTTATTGTGTTACATGGGCTTCCTTTCTGCTGTTAGTTTTTTGCACTTAATCTTTTGTCTCGTTCCCAATCTACGCGACAAAAATCGGGCATGAAAATGATTTAAAAATGATTTAACATTTTAAAAAACCATTTAGACAAACAAATGATGTTATGTTTTGCGTCACATAGGATGTCTAATCATAGTTGAACTAAACCGCTGACGCGGTGGCAGTTCCCCTCAGCATTTCGGTTAATGACTCTGTTGGGTTGACTCAAAAAAACGGTTACCTTGGAAATCAGGGAATGTTCCCTGTTTTTCCGAGGAGATCATCATGACCCCGC
>JAPLRR010000030.1 GCA_026399075.1 Methylococcales bacterium | reverse complement strand
CAACGGTGTCGATCCATTGGTATAGTTCTGGGTGGCGAGACATGGCGGTACCTTCGGTAAATAGATGTTGATGACTCTCATCAATTTACCTCAACGCACTGTCTCGTCATACTTTTTATTAAAAACCTACACGTGTAAGGGTATGTTACCCCGTCCGCAGGGTTTCTCATATGGTTCAAAGATAGAGGGAGCATCAAAACGTTCGGGACGGGGTTATAAACCCCGTCCCGCCTGGGGCGGTTTCGCGACAGCAAACCGCCAATCAACGCACAACATCAAAAACAATCGAACATAAAAAAACCGCTTGGAAAAATCCGGGCGGGGGTCAGGCTCCAGGCTCCGTTTATGGCGGATTGCTAGCGCGAATCCGCCTTACGTGTTTATTAAAATAGGCATCTTAACGATAAGTTGACACAAAAAACTATTTTTGCTACTATATCTACTATTATATAAATAGGAGAAATAGCAATGCCTTCAATTGATGTGGATTTTGATGTTTTTAAAGAGCTAACTGTTCGGCGTCGTTCGGAAACGATGACCGAAAACGAAGTTATTCGTGAACTTCTTGGCCTTTCTGAGCCAGAAAATATCTCTAAAACTGTGACCCCCTCAAGTAGCATGGGCTCGCCATGGATTTCAAAAGGTGTCAATTTTCCCCATGGGACAGAGTTTCGAGCTACTTATAAAGGACAGATGTATACAGGGATTGTTCAGAATGGTGCTTTAGTTTTTAAGGGCAAGCGTTTTTCATCCCCATCTCCCGCTGCAATTGAAATTACTGGCAGTTCCGTAAACGGATGGATGTTTTGGGAATGCTTATTGCCCGGAGCTACTAAATGGAAAACGATCATACATCTCCGAAAGTAATGCTGGAGAGTTTAATGGTGCAGCTCTATATTTAAGAAGACATTTAAGATAATACGAACAACCACGTAAACAATAGGAGAAAAGATAATGGCAACAACTTCATATTTTGAAGGAGAAATTCCAACCGTTAATGATATTGGTAAAGCGGATAAGAATAAACCAACGAATTTAGTAGAAATTTATATTAGTTCATTTTCGAATGACCATGAACTTTATCTTAAGCATATAGACGGAGAAGGGAATGAATCACGTTCAATTCTTAACAAAGACCAAGCAAAAAGAATGCTTAAAGGTCTAAATGATGCAATGTTCTTCCTCGGATACGTTAGGTAACTGATGTTACGCAACGCGTAAGACGCAATTCGTAGGGCGCAATAGGCGATAGCCGTATTGCGCCGGATGTTGGGTTCCGCTATGGCGCAATACGCTATCGCTATTACGCCCTACACAATCTACCCCTTCAACGCCTTCAAAACCGCCTGCATGGTCGCATTGGCATCACCAAACAACATGCGCGTGTTTTCAAGGACGAACAAAGGATTGCCCACGCCTGCATAACCCGAGGCCATACTGCGTTTTAGCACGATGGTGGTTTCGCCTTTCCAGCATTCCAATACTGGCATACCGGCTATTGGGCTGTTGGGGTCGTTGAGGGCGGATGGGTTGACGATGTCATTTGCGCCAATGACAATCGATACATCCACATTGCTAAAGTCATCATTGATTTCGTCCATTTCAAACACGATGTCGTAAGGGACTTTGGCTTCGGCCAGTAACACGTTCATGTGGCCAGGCATACGGCCTGCAACGGGATGGATACCGAAGCGGACTTTTTTGCCTTTGTCGCGTAATAACTTGGTGATTTCGTTGACGGTGTGTTGGGCTTGGGCGACGGCCATGCCGTAGCCGGGGATAATCATGATGTTTTTTGCTTCCAACAACAGCTTTGCGGTGTCTTCGGCATCGATGGGTTGCACTTCGCCTTCAATCGCAGCCGCTTCGCCGCCAGAAGCGGTGCCAAATCCGCCTGCAATCACGCTTAAGAAGTGGCGGTTCATGGCGCGGCACATGATGTAACTCAAAATGGCGCCGCTGCTGCCGACCAATGCGCCTGTCACGATCAATAAGTCATTGCTTAACATAAAGCCCGTTGCCGCTGCCGCCCAACCGGAATAGCTGTTGAGCATGGAAATGACCACCGGCATATCAGCGCCACCTATCGCCATCACCATGTGCACACCAAACACCAAGGCAATTGCGGTCATGATGGCTAAGGGGATAATGGCATCGCCGCCGCTTTCGGTTTGTTGTAAAAACATTCCGCCCAGCACAATAACAGCAACCAATAAGCCCAGATTGAACCAATGGCGGCCTGGCAATAACAAGGGTTTGCCGCTAATTTTTTCGCTGAGTTTGCCAAAGGCAATCACTGACCCTGAAAAAGTCACCGCACCGATCAGGATGCCGATATAAATTTCCATTTCATGGATGGTTTTTTCCACTCCGGTGATGGCAATGGTGCTGTCCATAAAATTGGCATAACCGACAAAAACTGCCGCCATACCAACTAAACTGTGCATGATGGCGACCAGTTCGGGCATTTGGGTCATTTCCACCTTTAAGGCGGCCCTGGCCCCTATGGCTCCACCGACGATTAAGGCGACAATTAATATCCAATAAACGGTTACTGCGCCGCTTAAGGTGGTGGCGATAATGGCGATCGCCATCCCTAACATGCCGTAATAATTGCCTTTGCGGGCTGTTTCTTGGTTGCTTAAACCGCTTAGGCTAAGAATGAACAGAATGGCGGCAACGATGTAAGACATCGTAACTAAACTGTGGGACATGTTGAACTCCTGTTATTTTCTGAACATTTCTAACATACGGCGGGTGACTAAAAAGCCGCCAACGATATTGATAGATGCGAGTAATATGGCTAAACCTGCAAGGATGGTGACGGTCAGGTTAAGGGTGGAAATCTGCACCAAGGCACCGATGACAATAATGCTGCTGATGGCATTGGTGACGCTCATCAGCGGCGTATGCAACGAATGCGAGACATTCCAAATGACCTGATAACCGACAAAACACGCCAACACAAATACCGTGAAATGGGTCATGAACGATTCAGGGGCGACTGCGCCTATGCCAAACAAAATCAGGCCTGCTACCACTATCGGCAGTAATTGTTTTATTGGCGAAGCTTTTGCGGCGGCCACTGGCGCGGTTGTTTCTGGGCTTGCAGCTTTTGCCGCAGCAGGCGCGGCGGATAATTTGGGCGGTGGTGGTGGCCAGGTGATTTTGCCTTCTTTTATCACGGTGGTGCCGCGTATCACTTCATCGTCCATATTGACGTTAATGACGCCATTCTTTTCGGGTGTCAATTCGGTCAGCAAATGCCGTAAATTGGTGGCATAAAGCTGGCTGGACTGGTTGGCCAAACGGCTAGGCAAGTTGGTGTAACCGATAATGGTCACATCGTGCTCGACAACGACTTCATTTTTTGCGGTCAATTCGCAGTTACCGCCTTGTTCGGCAGCCAAATCGACGATCACGCTGCCCGGCTTCATGGAGGCGACCATTTCAGCGGTGATGAGTTTGGGGGCGGGTTTGCCCGGAATCAGTGCCGTGGTGACGATAATGTCCACTTCTTTGGCTTGTTGGGCAAACAAGGCCATTTCGGCTTCAATAAATTCCTTGGACATGGTTTTAGCATAGCCGCCTGTTCCTGAACCTTCTTCCTTAAAGTCCAACATCAAAAATTCCGCATCCATACTTTCAATTTGTTCTTTGACTTCGGGGCGGGTGTCAAATGACCTGACGATGGCGCCCATGCCTTTTGCCGTACCTATTGCGGCTAAACCGGCAACACCCGCACCAATGACCAACACTTTGGCGGGTGGAATTTTACCAGCGGCAGTAATTTGTCCGGTAAAAAAGCGGCCAAAATGTTGGGCCGCTTCAACAATGGCTCGATAACCGGCGATATTCGCCATGGAGCTTAAGGCATCCAGTTTTTGCGCCCTGGACATGCGCGGTACGCTGTCCATCGCCAAAACGGTAACTTGTTTGGCTGCTAGTTTCTGCATTAAGGCTTCATTTTGCGCAGGCCAAATAAAGCTGATTAAACAGGCACCCGGCGACAACAAATCGGCTTCGTCCATGCCTAGTTGCAGGTTTTGCTCAGGCGCGCGCACTTTCATGACGATGTCGGATTGCTGCCATAGCGTTTGGGTGTCCGCGACGACATCAACGCCTGCGGCTTGATAAGCTTCATCGGAAATATTGGCGTTAAGGCCGGCTCCGCTTTCGATGCTGACAGCAAAGCCCAGTTTTATAATGAGTGCCGCCGCTTCTGGCGTCGTGGCAACTCGCTTTTCACCGGGGTGAATTTCTTTGGGTATACCTATCTTCATACAGTCTCCTGTTGGTGTGATTTAGGGCGTTATGAGTGCAGATTTTAGCTTGCCGCTGAAAACCTTAACCGTGGAGCATAGGTGATTAAGCCAACAGTTTCAATAAAAAATGTAAATAGTTTGTTTACCATTAGAAGCTTATGTTTAAACTATACTTTTGATTGTGCTTTAGCCCAGATTTTTAGCGCCTTTGGCCAGTCTGGCGGACAGGCTATGGGGGATTTTTTAGCCGATTTTCTGGATAACAATGGGTTGGCCAAAAAGGAAATGGCTTGCATCGTCCATACCTTTAACCTAGGCTACTTTCGTGCCGCTTTAATTACATCGGCTAAAGGGGCAAATTATTTTGGTGGTATTTCGAGGTAGCCATCGGTAAAGGGTGGACATCAAAGTTTGTGGAATATCTTATCTAGCAAAGCTGTAGATTTCTGTTTTGAGAATACGTGTAATTGCGATGTTTCCTCTGGGGTACTGAACAAAGCTATCACTTTTTCCCAAAACTCCTGAAGTAGGGCTGCTAAGTGCTTTGGTTCCGGGGGTTCGCCAAGCTGCGCTTGAGTAATCATGCTGTCCACGAACTCAAGAACATATTCGAGCTGGTACCACCCCACTTTATTATCGCCTGCATCAATAAAAACTTGTCCACGATCACGCACAAAGCGAAGAGAAAATTGGCTACCTATCATTACCAATACTGCATTACCAAATTCTTGAGGATTATATTCACATTCTCCTGGTACAAAACCTTTATTCAAAATAAAAGTGAAGGCAGGTGCGATACCAATTAAATTAATCATGGGCTTATGGTATGGTGACTTTTGTTTCATCTGCTCTAGGTAGGTAACTTTTGCTGGCGAGGCATTCAAGTTCGCTGGCCTAGTAGCTTCCGAGCCGTATATTTTTAAAGGTTAGCCAAGATAATAGCATCCCCACGGGATTTATCTAATCAAACCTTCCCAAACTCGGCCTTTCCAAAGAGGGGACTGAATTCTTATAATTTAGAGCATTGCCAACTGTTACCTGAGGGGAAAAATAAAATCTATGGATACCGATGCAGAATGGGAAAAATGGGGTGAAAGGGACTCTTATTATGGTGTGTTACGCGATGAAAAATTTCGTAGCCACAATCTTACCGATGAGGTAAAAACCGCATTTTTTGACACTGGACGGGGGCAACTACAGTATATGTTAGCGGTAATAAGGCAACATCTGGCCGCTGATTTTACCCCCAAAAAAATGCTGGATTTTGGTTGTGGGACGGGCAGGCTGGTTATACCACTTGCCGAATTGGGCGGCCATGTTTTGGGGGTTGACGTGTCTGATTCGATGCTCAAGGAGGCGATAAAAAATTGTGATGAACACGCCTTGGCAAATGTCAGCTTTTTAAAATCTGATGACAATCTGTCTGCTTTGGTGGGTCAATTTGATTTTATCGTGTCCATTATTGTCTTCCAGCACATCCCGGTTGAGCGGGGTCGGCTAATTTTTTCCAAGCTTCTGGAGCATCTCGAGGAGGGTGGTGTTTGTGCCATTCAACTCACCTATGCCAAGGCTAGGTTTAAGGACAGTTATGGGCTGGAGCCACCCATTAAAAAATCCCTCAAAAAAGTGCATAAACAGACCAAGCGTTGGTTTCCCGTTCCAGACCCCAAAGCCAATCGGCGTGACCCTGAAATGCAAATGAACGCTTACAACACGAATGAACTGCTGTTTTTGATCCAATCCGCTGGCATACACAAGCTGCATCTTGAGTTTACCGACCATGGCGGGGAATTGGGGATGTTCTTATATTTCCAAAAGCCCAAAACCTAGCTATTTTAGGGTGCCCAAACCGTGCATTTGGGCATTTTTTAAGGCGTATTGCCCAAGTTGCAACGGCTTTGGGCATTGCTGGGCATCCCAAAACCCTTGCCTGAGGCTAGCCAGTTTGTAGCGTAGCCATCAATATTGTGCAATTGCTGACACATTGCACCAATTTAGCTTGGGCTATGGCTACCACCGTTTCAACTATAGCGGGAACCTTTAATGTTCATTTAGGTTTCGGCTGTTGCTGCCAAAATCCACAACGCTTTTCCATTTACTTATTTTTCAAATAGATAATGAAATTTATCAAGTTTTCTTGATTGCCATCAGGCCTAACCCAATTGCTTCGCCTTTTATTTTAATCAAACCCCGCTAGTTGGTGTGGTAGTTGCTTGTTACCTTGTATTACTGCAAGGAGCTTATGCCATGTCTAAAATGAGCCATATCAATGTCATTGAGAAATATGAGGAGCACCGTGTTGCCATCCAAAATCTACTCTCATCAATCCTAGGCTGTTTTGCCGACGAAAAAATGTTTGAGCAAAACCAAACTGAGTTGGCCAAGGTTGTCGATTCATTGTGTTCTTACTATCCCTTTGTGAGCCTGCTTTACTTACTTGATGCCGACGGCAAACAGATTTGCCAAAACGTGCCCGGCAGCCATTTTAAAAACCACCCCAAAATTGGCTTGGGCGTTGACCGTAGCAACCGGCCTTATTTTCTGTTGGCTAAAAAAACCACGGGGGTGGTAGTGACTGAGCCTTATTTGTCCAGCGTCAGGCGTGAATTATGCCTGTCAACCTGCATAAAGGTCGATCACGAGGATGGCAGCACCAAAGGTTATATTGTCTTGGACATTGATGTCAGCGCAACCTTGTCATTTCTGACCGGGGATAGCCGCCGCATCCATTTCGAGCCATATTTTAAGGCCATTTACTCGCTGATTGTGTTGGGTTTGTTTTCTGTCGCGCTAGTGTTGCTTTATGCGGCAGGCTTGGAGTGTTTGAAAGTGGTGCGTTCGTTGACATCACCCGAACAAGTGATGGAAATCCCTTTTGGGGTGGTCATTTACCTCACCTTGGCCTTAGCTATTTTTGATTTAGGTAAAACTACACTGGAAGAAGAAGTGTTGTTATATAAGGACATACTACGGCACAGCTCTACCCGGCGCACCATCACCCGTTTTATTGCAGTGATCATTATCGCAGTGTCCATAGAAGCCTTGCTGATGATTTTCAAATTCGCCTTGAATGGCGGTGGCGAACATATTATCGAGGCCGTGTGGATCATTATCGCGGCGGCATTGTTGTTGGTGTCTTTGGGGGTTTATGTGTATTTGGGCAGCAAAGCCGAAGGTATGCTGCTGAAAAACAACGGTAACTCAAAAAAACGCCACGACAAGGGGGTAGAAATTAATAAACACTAGCAATAATTACGTCATCAAAGCGGGTTATAATATAACTTAGTGCTAACATTCAGGATTCATGACCATGAATTTTGCTGGGCGCTACTCCTAAACTCCTGGGTTCACATTGAGTCCAGCGCACATTTAAATTATACAAAACTATGATTCCAAAATTCACTCCCTTAAAAGATCATGATACGCCTATCAAAGTGCTGTTTACCGGTTATCTGTGTACCGTAGGCATAGGCTATCTGTTTGCGTTAATCCAAATATTGTTCACCCACGGCATGGCAGACGGCAAATTCGGTTTGTCTGTTGATGATATTGTGTACAGTTATTACGGCAACCGTTCAGGGACGGTGCTGGAGCAAAAACTTAACGGCTCCATGAAAGACAACGCGCCTGAATTGGAGCGTTTCAAAATGATGGAATGGGTGCGGGCCGGAGCGGATGCTGAGGCGTATCAAGATGACGGCATCGAAAAAATTGTCGAAACCCGTTGCGTGATGTGCCATAACAAAGAAGCGTCCGGCATCCCCAGTTTTGTCGATTTTGAAGGCTTAAAACCTTACACCGCCCAAGATACTGGCGCTACTTTCGCATCGCTAACGCGTATTTCGCATATCCATTTGTTCGGCATCAGCTTTATTTTTATGTTTGTCGGGCTGATTTTTAGCTTTGCCGAAACCACCACCACGCAATATAAATGTATCGCCATAGGGATGCCTTATATGTTCCTGATTGCCGACATCATGTCTTGGTGGCTGACTAAAATCCATCCTTGGTTTGCTTGGTTGGTTATTTTTGCCGGTATGGGCATGGGAATTTCTTTCATGTTTATGTGGGTCACGTCCATTCTGGAAATGTGGTTGTTTAAGCCGGTGTTCATCAACGGTTTTGGCTCACGCTATTTACAATGGCGCGACAGCCCCGAAGCCTCTATTGCCGATCGGGTATGGGTAGTGGCTAAAACCCTGTCCGGCCAAATCAAACCTGCCGCCGGATTTGTAAAGGATCTATGGCTTAAACATGCGTGGCCAGTCATTCAGGGTTTGTTGAAAAAATAGCCGCCCTTCCCCACTATTGCCATACCTGTGGTGCGGATTTTTACAAATCCGCACCATCCCGCGCCTCCAATAGCCAAAGCCAACCTAGATGATAGGCAACCCTATCGCCTATAATAATCCATCACGCACTAACTCTAGCTGGCCTTCATGTCCCATACTCTTTGTGCAGAAACCATCGCATCTGCGTTGCGCCTATGCCATCAACCCGCCACTATTTATATCGGCTATAGCGGCGGCGTTGACTCCCATGTGTTATTGCATTTGGCAGCGACAACGGAAATTAAGGACAGGATCACGGCTGTCTATGTGCATCATGGCTTGCAGGCTGTCGCGGAATCATGGGCGGAACATTGCGCAGCCACTGCCAAAGCTTTGGGGGTTAAGTTTAAATTGCTGCGCGTCAATGCCCAGCCAATACAGGGTGAAAGCCCTGAAGAGGCGGCCAGAAATGCCCGTTACGCCGCCTTTAAGTCGCTAATGGGTACGGGCGATGTGTTGATGGTGGCACAACATCGGGAAGACCAACTGGAAACCGTGTTATTGCAATTACTCCGTGGCAGTGGTTTAAAAGGGTTGTCGGCCATGCCAGAAATGACGGCGTTTGGTGACGGCATCTTGTTAAGGCCTTTGCTCAATACCGCCAAATCGGCAATAGACAGTTACGCCCAAACACACGCCTTGGACTGGGTCCATGACCCCACTAATCTTTGCGATGATTATGACCGTAATTTCTTACGCAATAGCGTAGTGCCATTATTAAAGCAACGCTGGCCGCAGTGTGACAAGACCGTCGCACGGTCTGCCCAACATTGTGCAGACGGGCAACAACTTATTTCAAAACTGGCAGAACAGTTGTTGCTGCCGCTTTACAACCCCGCTGACCAAACCTTATGTATCAGTCGGCTGCTCTCGCATGATGCCAAGCAACAAGCCTTGATCATCCGGCAATGGCTGCAATTGCTAGGCTTAAAAATGCCCGCACTAGCGTTTATTGGCCGTTTGCAAGCGGAGATTTTAGGCGCAAGGCCTGATAGTGACCCTGTGTTGGCCTGCCCGGCCTATAGCATCCGCCGTTATCGGGATAAATTATATTGTTTGCAATCCAGCCAGGGTACTTTCAAAGCCATAGTCTGGCCGGCCAATCAGCCGGTATTGCGTCTGGCTCCTGGCGTGCAACTGGCGTATGTACCGTCATCAGCAGGGCTACTTCGTAGCCAATGGCAACAGGCGGAGGTCACTGTCAAACCGCGTACAGGCGGTGAAACGATCAGGCTGCCTAAGCGCCACGGCCATCACGCCCTCAAAAAATTATTCCAAGAGGCGGATATACCGCCGTGGCAACGGCTTGCCATGCCTTTAATTTATATGGACGGTCAATTGGCTGCCGTTGGTGATTTGTGGATTAGCGCAGATTTTTATTGTGAATCAGTCGACGGCTGTGTGAGTTTTACTTTGCACTAAACCCGATTAAGCCGCTAAAAACCATCATTTCCCTTGGTTTTTAGCTGGCTACCAAGCACATCGCCATCAAACCCCAATAAAGACAATGACGACTACCCCCATTGTCGATTAAAATGGGCGGGTTTACTTATTTGAAGCTGCACTCACGCCTTGTCTGTCAGTGCTTATCACCTTTATCAAGCGGATGCGTTCTGCGCTACGCCAGCAATGCTTATCAAACATCAGCACTGACGCCGCTTTCATAGAAAGAATAATTTCCAACCAGCAAGGAATCACGATGACCAAATACATTTTCATTACCGGCGGTGTTGTTTCATCGCTAGGCAAAGGCATTGCAGCATCGTCGCTTGCCGCCATACTTGAGGCACGCGGCCTTAAAGTTACCATGACCAAACTAGACCCTTACATCAACCTGGATCCCGGCACTATGAGCCCGTTCCAGCATGGTGAGGTTTTTGTCACCGAAGATGGGGCAGAAACAGATTTGGACTTAGGCCATTATGAGCGTTTCCTTAAAACCACTATGGCCAAAAAGAACAACTTCACCACCGGCCAGGTGTATGACAGCGTATTGCGCAGGGAGCGTAAAGGCGAATACTTGGGCGCGACCGTGCAAGTCATCCCGCATATCACTGATGAAATTAAACGCCGGATTTATGTCAGTGCCGAAGGCATGGATGTGGCGCTCATTGAAGTTGGCGGCACGGTCGGGGATATAGAGTCGCTGCCGTTTTTGGAAGCCATACGGCAAATGCGCTTTGAACTGGGTACAGACCGTTCCTTGTTTATCCATTTAACCTTGGTGCCGTATATCCGTTCAGCAGGCGAAATTAAGACCAAGCCCACCCAACATTCGGTCAAAGAACTACGCACCATCGGCATACAGCCGGATATTTTGATTTGCCGTTCAGAGCGGCCTGTGCCGATTGCGGAACGCCGTAAAATTGCCTTGTTCACCAATGTTGAAGAAAAAGCCGTCATTTCAGCGGTGGATGCGGACTCCATTTATCGGATCCCGCTGTTGCTGCATGAACAAGGGCTGGATGAAATTGTTGTCCATAAATTAAGGCTGGACGTGCCGCCAGCCGACTTGAGCGAATGGAAAGCGGTTATTGAAGCCCTGTCCCAACCCACCAACGAAGTGAACATCGCCATCGTGGGCAAATATGTGGATCATTCCGATGCTTATAAATCACTCAATGAAGCCTTAATCCATGCGGGCATCCATACCCGCACGAAAGTAAACCTCAACTATATAGATTCGGAAATCATCGAGGACGAAGGCGTGGCCCGCCTGAAAAATGTCGATGCCATCCTAGTGCCTGGTGGCTTTGGTGAGCGTGGTGTGGAAGGCAAAATTGCCACTGTGCGCTATGCGCGTGAGAACAACATCCCTTATCTGGGCATTTGTTTGGGGATGCAAGCTGCCGTTATTGAGTTTGCCCGCGATGTTGCTGGTTTGGAAGGCGCCCATAGCACCGAATTTTTGCCCAAATCACCGCATCCGGTTATCGGCTTGATTACCGAATGGACGGCTGACAGCGGGCTTTTGGAAATCCGTGACGAAAATTCTGACTTGGGTGGCTCCATGCGCCTTGGCGGTCAGCAATGCCGTTTACAATCTGATTCTTTGGCATTTTCTTTATATCAAAAAGATGTGATCACCGAGCGCCATCGCCACCGTTACGAGTTCAACAATCAATATGTTGAGAAGCTGGAAAAGGCGGGTATGCGTTTTTCGGGCAAATCCATTGATGGCCGGTTGGTTGAAGTGGTCGAATTACCAGGCCACCCATGGTTTTTGGCCTGCCAATTCCATCCAGAATTTACCTCAACCCCAAGAAAAGGCCATCCATTATTTTCTGGGTTTGTCGCGGCGGCGGCTGAACATAAACAAACTGCCCCATAAACCACCAAAGATTGCAGTTTTTACACCCTCGCCGTTGTGAAGGGTGTAAAAACTAGATGCTTTAATACCCATGCCCAATTAACCGGAAAACGATAATAGGCAACACCATAACTAGAGAAGACAATTGCAAGTAAGAACGCGTGTTTTAATTTTTCCACTGATGGTCATGCTGGGGTGTACAGTGAATAAGGGACAAACCAATACAGAGATTAGTAAGCAGGTCAAAAAATTGCTGTCCCAAATGACCTTGGAAGAAAAAATTGGCCAGATGACTCAGATTGATGTCTCTGTCATTACCCGTCCAGAGCATGGCAACACTGACAATCCAATTGACTTGTACAAATTGGAAAATGCCGTGTTGACACACCATGTGGGGTCTATTCTAAACGCCCCATCAGCGCCGCACAGCAAAGCCCAAACAACGGGGACTTGGCGCAAGATGATGCAGGACATCCAAGCGGTGGTGACAAAATCACGCCTAAAAATCCCTGTCTTATATGGGATTGATGCCATCCATGGTGCGACTTACACAGAAAACGCCGTGTTGTTCCCGCAAGCCATTAATATGGCCGCCACATTTAACCCCGACCTAAGCTTCAAAGAAGGTGAAATTACCGCTAGGGAGCTACGCGCTTCTGGCTTGCAATGGAATTTTTCACCGGTGCTGGATGTGGGCCGCCAACCTTTGTGGCCGCGCTTGTGGGAGACGTATGGCGAAGATGTGCACTTAACTTCCGTGTTGGGTAGCGCGTTCATAAAAGGCCAGCAAGGGGATGATTTTTCGGCACCCACCAAGGTGCTGACCTGTTTAAAACATTATGTAGGTTACAGTTTCCCCATCAACGGCAAAGACCGCACGCCTGCGTGGATAGGCGAGAGGATGCTACGCGAATATTTTTTGCCCCCCTTTGAAGCGGGCATAAAAGCTGGGGCGGCAACGGTCATGGTTAATTCGGCAGAAGTGGACGGTATTCCCGGACACGCAAACTACCATTATTTAACCACCATTTTACGTGATGAACTGGGCTTCAAGGGCTTTACCGTATCCGACTGGGCTGACATCAAAAGCCTTTATAAGCGGGACAAATTGGCTGCCAGTGAAAAAGACGCGGTAAAAATTGCCGTGATGGCGGGCATCGATATGAGCATGGTTCCTTTGGATTTTTCTTTTTATGATTTACTGCTAGAGTTGGTCAAATCTGGCGAAGTCCCCGTGGCACGTATCGATGAAGCCGTGTCCAGGATACTGACCGTAAAGTATCAGGCTGGGCTGTTTAATGCCACGCAAACCCCAATAGACGTTGCCGGGAATTTTGCCACCCCAGAGGCCCAGGCGGTTAATCGCCAAGCGGCGCGGGAGTCAATCGTCTTGGCCAAAAATAGCAATAACATTTTACCCTTAAAAAAAGAGGCTAACATCTTAGTGACCGGCCCCACCGCCAATTTATTGAGTGTGCTCAATGGTGGCTGGACAATCACTTGGCAGGGCAATGACGAACAAGCTTATCCCAAAGATAAATTGACCGTTTTAAATGCCATACAACAAAAGGCCATGGGCAGGGTGACCCATGTTGGCGGCACGGCTTTTAACGATGTGATTGATGTGGCAAAAGCGGTTCAGGAAGCCCAAAACCATGATGTGATCGTGTTGTGCCTAGGGGAAAACACCTATACCGAAACTGCTGGCAATATTGGCTCATTAAATCTGCCCGCCGCCCAGACAGAGCTTGCCAAAGCCATGATTGCCACGGGTAAGCCGGTCATTTTACTGACCGTAGGTGGCCGCCCGCGCATCATAACAGAGATTGCCGACCAAGCGGCTGGGGTTATTTTGGGCTTTTTGCCGGGCATGGAAGGCGGTGCGGCGATTGCCGATATTTTATATGGCGACTACAACCCAGATGCCAAACTGCCAGTCTCCTACCCTAGGGACACCAACGACATTGTGTTATATGACCATAAACCCAGCGAAGCGTTTGAGCTTAATGCCTATAACCCGCTGTATCCGTTTGGGCATGGCTTAAGTTATACGCAGTTTCAAAGCAGTGGTTTAAAGTTGGAAAAAAACCAAATCCACAACAATGAAAACATTAACGTTAGTGTCAACGTCAAAAATGTCGGCCCATTAAAAGGCAAAGAAACCGTGTTGTTATACCTCAATGATGTGGCGGCATCCGTCACTCGGCCCGGCAAACAACTCAAAGCTTTTAAGAAAGTTTTGCTTGAGCCGGGGCAAACAGAACTTGTAAGCTTTACCTTAAGTCCGCACGATTTGTCATTTATCGGTGTAGACCTCAACCGCGAAGTTGAGCCGGGTGATTTTAAAGTCATGGTCGGTAATGAAACCGTTTTACTGACTGTAACAGAGTAAATATGGCGGGCAAGGCTCAACAGGCTGACACGCTTTTTTCCCCAGCCATAACCTTGGTTTATGGTGTGGCGTTATTGGTAGGTATGGTAGCCGCGACAATTGCTTTTTTTGCGCCATTTTTTCCTTATGGGGAAGACAGCGCCAGCTATATTGACCAAGCAAGAAATGTAATGGCCCGGGGTGTTTTTGAAAAAACCCCCTTCAATATTTGGCCTACTGATACTGTTTCTATCCCCGATGCGATATTTCCACCCGGATTCCCGCTACTTCTTGTCATCAGTAGCTTCGTTTTACAACTGCCCGTGGAGCAGCTTGCCCCCTACATAAGCCTAGCCGCACTGCTATTATTACCGCTGACTATCGTCGTTTGCTTCCGTCGGGTTATAGGCTTATTACCCGCCTTAGCCATCGGTATAGTGGTCGTGTTTACCCCGACGGCGATTAGGCACGGCTATATTGCATTTACTGACACCCTATCCTTGGTATTGGTGATCTATTCTGTGCATCGCTTACTGGTGGCAGAAAATAAATTCGTAGACTGGTTTTATTTAGGTTTGTTGACAGGGTTTTCATATCTGCTGAGAAATGCCAATCTTGGCCTTTTGCTGACTATCAGCCTCTTGTTGTTTTGGCGCGTGATTGCCGAACCTGAAAACCGTAAGGCCCATATTAATAATGGATTCGTTTGGCTAGCGGGAAACGCAGTCATCGTTGTTCCATGGCTAGTCCGTAATTGGCTGCAATTTGGCAAATTGCAGCCCTATTGGATGAGGCCCAGTACGGTTAGCCTAGGCGATAATTGCCATGATTACCTCAAAGCCCAGTTGGATACCTTATTGGCGCTCAGTGAGGTGGACAAATTTCTGGCCAATAATCTTGGCGGCAACTTATTATTGCTTAGTGTGTTGCTATTGATAATACAGCAGGTGCTGATGACCTGGCGACACTGGCAAAAGATTGAACAACAAGTCTTTTTTATCGCCGTAGTGTATACCATTCTAGGCGCTGCAATAGTCATTGCTGCCAGGACAAAATATGAATGGGGAGAGTTAATCCATGCCCGTTATGCCTTACCCTATTTAGGTTTTATTTTGGTGGCTTTGGTGATAGTTGTTAAAAATACCAGTGCCACTATCCCTATCCGCTATTGGGGCTTGGGTTTTGCCATCATCTTGCTCGTAACCCGTGCCGTTGAATTGCCAAAACTCTATGGCTATAAGCAACGCGACCAGACAATTATCTCGGCGGCCAAACACCTAAAGCATAACCCGGATGTGCTGTGCAGCCACCTTGATGGGCGTTTTGCGGTTTCAAATTACGCCTTTGTTTATCGGATAGTGTGTGCGGCGCCCGTTAGGCATATCTATCCCGCATTTGGGCAAAACCGCTATTTTGATGAATCTTTACCAGAGTGGGCAAGGCTAGGGGCAAAGCATGGCATCGTAGTCTCCTTATTCCCTGATATGGATGATCAGCATAATGAGTTTCCCCTCACGGCTAGCAGTGTACAAAAATTGCAAGCATTAGGTTGGCAAATAGAACGCAACGACAAAGAAAACCTGATAATATCCCGCCAAGCGGACACTACGCTGCTGTCACCGTAATTGATTCACTCGCGAGGTAAACATGGCTAATACAAAGGCTGCATTAAACAATGATGGCGCCAACCCTTATTTGGGTTCATTGGCCATTTTGACGTCGCTATTTTTTATGTGGGGTTTTATCACCTGCTTAAATGACATCTTGATTCCCCACTTAAAATCCCTGTTCACCCTGAATTACACGCAGGCAATGCTGGTGCAGTTTTGTTTTTTTACCGCGTATTTTGTCGCCTCCGTGCCATGCGGTTATCTGGTGGAAAAAATCAATTACCAAGGCGGGATTATTGCAGGGCTTGCTATCGCAGGCTTTGGTTGCCTATTATTTTATCCCGCCGCAGGGCTGCAATCATACCCCCTGTTTTTGGCGGCATTTTTTGTCTTGGCCTCGGGTATTTGCCTGTTACAAGTGGCTGCAAACCCTTATGTCACCCTCCTAGGCCCTGCCCAAACCGCTTCTAGCCGCTTAAACTTAACCCAAGCCTTCAATGCCTTAGGCACCACAGTCGCCCCCTATTTTGGCGCCTTGTTGATCCTTGCCACCGCCGTCAAAACGGCCCCTGAAATTGCCGCGCTAAGCACTGAGGAATTGTCCGCCTACCAATCCGCTCAAGCCGCCGCCGTGCAAACGCCTTATTTGATCCTTGCCGCCGTCTTGTTTTTTATTGCGGTTATTTTTGCCATCATCAAATTACCGGCAATCGAATCTAACGCAGCGCCCGAACAACGGTTGGACACCCCATCCGAAACACCCCATGCCAGCGCTTGGGGCTATAAACATCTGGTCTTAGGCGCTGTCGCCATTTTTGTTTATGTCGGCAGTGAAGTGTGCATCGGCAGCTTTTTGATCAATTTTCTCCATGAGCCAGCCATAGCCGGATTGACCGAACAAGAAGCCGGTAAATATGTGACTTTTTACTGGGGCGGCGCAATGGTCGGGCGGTTTGCCGGAGCGGCCATCATGCAAAAAATTGCCGCCAACAAAGTCTTGGCGTTTAACGCGTTAGCAGCTGCGACATTAGTGTTGGCGACTATCATGGGCGGCGGTGTGGTCGCCATGTGGACTATCCTTGCTGTCGGCTTGTTTAATTCGATTATGTTCCCGACTATTTTTTCACTGGCACTAAACCACCTAGGGCCGCACACCGGACAAGGTTCCGGTATTTTATGCGCCGCCATCGTCGGCGGCGCTATCCTGCCTTTATTACAAGGGTTTTTTGCTGACCAAATCGGCATCCAGTTAGCCTTTTTTATTCCGGCTATCGGTTATTGTTACATTGCTTATTATGGTTGGCGGGGTTATAGGGTGTAAGCGGGGGATTTTATCCACCTTACCTTTATTTAAACATAGCCCCTAGGCTTTAACAGCCCCCTAAATAACCCCATTCTCAATCACGGGCAACACCCAATATTGGATGCCTGAACCAGTGAAATCCTTACGTAATTGCGTCAATAATGACGGCAGCTCATCCGCTGGCACATACATTTGGAAGCGGATGCGTTTTTGGCGGCCTGTGACTTGTTCTGCCAATGATAAGCCTTGGTTTTCATGATGGTGGGCGTTGACCTGGAAGCTGCTAAAACCGTGTTCGGCTTCCAGCAGCAATAGGCTGTCAACCATCATTTCCTCAAGGCTGGGCGGGATGTTGAGCGTTACTAAATACTCGTTGCTGGTCATTGTTCAGGCTCCTTGGCTATACCGAATAGTTTGAACAATATCGGCAATAAAAATAAGGTTAAAAACGTGGATGAAACCAAGCCGCCTATCACCACAATGGCTAAAGGCCGTTGGATTTCAGAGCCGGGGCCAGTGGCAAACAACAAGGGTATTAAGCCAAATGCGGCAATACTGGCGGTCATCATTACCGGCCGCAACCGTCTTGAAGAGCCTAAGGTCACCACTTTAAGCAAATCCATACCCGTGGCTTTCAGTTGGTTGAAATAACTGACCATCACCACGCCATTGAGTACCGCAATCCCCAGCAAGGCGATAAAGCCGACGGATGCTGGCACGGACAAATATTCCCCTGAAAGCCACAGGGCGAATACGCCGCCGACCATCGCCAACGGGATATTCGATAACACCAATACCGCTTGGCGCACAGAACCAAAGGTTGAAAACAGCAGCAAGAATATCAGCCCCAAAGACACGGGGACGACCAATGACAAGGTTGCGGCAGCGCGTTGTTGGTTTTCAAACTGACCGCCGAATTCAATCGTGTAGCCAGTTGGCAGTTTCACTTTTTCAGCGACGGCTTTTCGTGCTTCATCAACAAAACCCACCAAGTCGCGGTCTTGGACATTGCTGCGGATGACCACAAAACGTTGTCCCCGTTCCCTGCCCACAGACACCACACCTTCGACTTTTTCAATTTTGGCAATGGCAGTTACCGGCACATGGCCGCCATTAGGCAAGGTGATTTGCAAGTTGTCAAAATTAGCGGTGTTGCTGCTGCCACGCAAGATCAACGGTGTGCGTTTGATGCCTTCTTGGACGATACCTAAATTTAAGCCTTCAATTTGCGCACGCAATAAGGATTCTATGCTGTCGCTGTCCAGCCCCAAGCGGCCTGCCGCCAGTTTATTGATGGTCAGTTGTAAAAATTGCATGCCATTATTTTGCTTGGCAAAGACATCGCTAGAACCGGCAATGTGTTTTAACAGTTCGGCGATTTCATTGCCTTTTTCATCTAAAACCGCCAAATCAGCGCCAAATAATTTAACCGCCACATCGCCGCGTGTCCCCGTCAACATTTCTGAAACCCGCATTTCTATGGGTTGGGTAAAACCAAAGGCAATACCCGGCGTTTGCGCCATCACTTTGCGTATTTCCTCAATCAAGGCCTCTTTGCTTTGCATACGCCATTTATCTTTCGGTTTTAGCACCAAAAACGTATCGGTTTCATTTAGCCCCATAGGATCCAAACCCAACTCATCTGAGCCGACACGGGACACTATCGTGGCAATTTCGGGGAAGTTTTTAAGCAAGTTTTTTTGCACTTGGCCGTCCAGCGCGACTGATTGTTCTAAAGTGATAGACGGCAATTTTTCCAATTGGATAATAATATCGCCTTCATCCATTGTCGGCATAAAAGTGCTACCGATTTGGGTAAAAACCACGATGGTCACGGCCAATAAGCCCCCGGCACCGACAAAAACTTTTTTGCTGTTCGCCAAACACCATAATAAGGCGGGCTGGTAAGCCTTTTGCAGTTGTCTAGGTAACCAAGGTTCTTCGTGTGAGACTTCTTTGAGCAAATAAGAGGCAATAACTGGGATGATGGATAATGACAACACCAACGAGCCGCTCAAGGCAAACACAATGGTCAAGGCGACAGGCGTAAATAATTTGCCTTCCAGCCCTTGTAAGGTCAGCAACGGCAAAAATACAATAATGATGATTAAAATGCCTGAGGTGACAGGGCCTGCAACTTCGCAGGTTGCCCGGTAGATCACATGCAGCTTGGGCAAGCGCTTGGCGGTTTCGACGTGCGCCATGTGGGTAATCAGGTTTTCAACCACCACCACTGCCGCATCAACCAGCATACCAATCGCAATCGCCAAACCGCCCAAACTCATCAGGTTTGCTGACATGCCCATGTAGTTCATCAGTATAAAAGTGAACAAAGCCGCCAAAGGTAAGGCCAAAGCCACCACCAAAGCCGCGCGTAAATTGCCTAAAAACAGCAACAGCAGCACCACGACTAGGGCTATTGCTTCCAGCAAAGCGTGCAGCACCGTTTCCACGGCTTTATCCACCAGATTGCCCCGGTTGTAAAATACTTTAGCCTCAACGCCTTTAGGAAATCCCGGGCTGATTTGCGCCAATTTTTCTTCAATACCGACGATGGTTTGTCTGGCATTAGCGCCACGTAAACTAAGCACCAAGCCTGTCACCGCCTCGCCTTCGCCGTTTTTGCTGACTGCGCCATAGCGGGTTAGGGCACCGATTTTGACTTCCGCGACATCGCTGACGGTAATGGGTGCGCCGTTTTTATTGTCTACAACGATCGTGCTGACATCCGCCAAGGTTTTGATACGGCCTTCAGCCCGGACTATCAAGGCTTCTTCGCCGTCGGTCATACGTCCAGCACCGTCATTGCGGTTATTGTTTTGTAGGGCTTGCACCAGTTTTTCCATGCTGATGCCACGGGCGGAAAGCCTGGTATTATCGGGTATCACTTCAAAACTTCTGACCATACCACCCAAAGAATTGACATCCGCGACACCGGGCACAGTACGCAAGGCTGGGCGTATCACCCAGTCCAACAAATCCCGGCGTTCCATCAGGCTTAAATCGCCGCCTTCCACGGTAAACATAAACATTTCGCCTAGCGGCGTGGTCATTGGCGCAATACCGCCTTGGACACCCACAGGCAAATTGCCCCATAGCGTGTTAAGGCGTTCGGCAATTTGTTGGCGGGCCCAAAAAATATCCGTGCCTTCGGCAAAATCAACAGTAATATCAGTCAGCGCATATTTGGCGACAGAACGCAGCATGGTTTGATGCGGGATGCCCAATAGCTCAACTTCGATGGGTGCAGTGATCCGGGCTTCCACTTCTTCAGGGGTCATGCCGGGGGCTTTGACAATAATTTTTACTTGCGTGGGTGAAACTTCAGGGAACGCGTCAATGGGGATGTTTTTAAACGCATAATAGCCGCCGCCAGATAACAGCAGCACCACGATCATCATTAACAGCCGCTGACTTAATGCAAAGCGGATTAGGTTAGACATTACTCAGCACTCCCCAGACCCAACCAGTTAGCTTTAAGGGCGACAGCGCCATTAATGGCAATGTCCTCGTCACCGGAAAAATCCCCGCTGATGGTAGACTCCGCCCCTTGCTTACCAATCACTGTGATGGGGCTGACTTTAAAGCCTTCCGGGTTGCGGATAAAAATGAACGATTTGCCTTCATTTTGGGCGATGGCCGTGTTGGGCACTTTAAAAGCCGCAGTTTCAGTGGCTTGGATAATTTGGGTGTTCAGGGTTTGCCCTACGCGGACGGCTAACACGCCTTCTGCTGAAACGTGTTTATCAATCACCGCCCGCGCCATCAGTGTTTGGTTTTCAGGGTTGACACTTTGGCCTAACAGCGTAATTTTGGCGGTAATTTCGCTGTTATCAACCAGCACTTGGTCGCCGATTTTGATGCTGCCGATGCGCTCGTGGGGAATATTGATTTCCAGCCACAACACATCCAAATTAGCAATGCGGTAAATCGGCGCCAACATGGCAATGCGTTCCCCAGCGGCTGCCATGCGTTCCATCACTACGCCAGAGATCGGTGCGACCACATTAAGTTGGCTGCTCAAATGGTGGGTTTTGGCCAAGGCATCAATGTCGCGGCCAGTCATCCCATAAATTTCCAGCAATTGCCGATGTTCACTAACTTCTGAAACAAAGGCGTTATATTGGCTGCGGGTTTCCTGCCAACGGCGCTCAGCAATAACGCCGTCATCCAGTAATTTTTTATCGCGTTGAAAAGATAAAAAACCTAATTGCATTTCACTTAGCGCCTTAAGATAAAGGCGTTGCATGGACAGTAAATCAGGGCTGTTGAGTTCGGCCAATAAAGCGCCTTTTTTGACTGTATCGCCAATTGAGGCATTGAGTTTGGTGATCAATCCAGCTTGTGAAGCGCTGACGATAAATTCATGCGCGGCAGGAATCACCACTTTAGCGGGCGCGGACAACAAGGGGATATGCTGGACAGACTGCATTTTACCCAGCGTGACACCCAAGTTAGTAAAATGGTCTTGCGCGATCTTGATTGAATTGTCCGCCTGTACCGCAGGAACAAACAGCACCAAAGCAGCCAAGAAGAGGCCAAACCCTGAGCATTTGGTCAATAGAGATTTTTTCATGGCATGATTCCTACAGCTTGGTTATAAAGCGCTTTATCGCGTTGCAACATTACCGCGCGTTCTTTGGCATTGAGTATGGCTTGCTGGGTTCGGGACTGGATTTTTAATAAATCCATCAAATCAATTTCACCTAGCGAAAAAGCCATTTTGGTCATCGTGGACAATTCTTCAGACACGGTTTTTTGTTCATTGGCCGTGCCCAATTCCACTTGGTTGACTTCTAAATTGTGTTCGGCTTCGTGGTGGGCTTGCTCCAAATCACGGACCAGTTGTTCGCGGTCAGCAACCAAGCGGTTTAAGTCCACATTAACCGCCGCAATTTGCGGCGCGGTGTGGTCACTGCCACCAAAAGGGACGGACACGCCGACATTGAAAAATTCGGCTTTATTGCTGCGCTGGTCTATCCCTTCATCGCTTAAAATGCCCGCGACTACAGTGGTTTGGCCTGAGCCTACCGCTTTAAGGGTATTTATCTCTGCTTGTTTGCGTTCAATTTGGCTATTGATGGCAACGAGGCTAGGGTGGTTTTGCTGGATTTCTTTTAAGGCCACCAGATTCTCTTCAAAATTTTCAGGCACCTTATTGGTTTGGGTGATGGACATATAGCGTTTACGCGAGTGCATCAGTTCGGCTTCTGCTAAGGTAAACGCCGAACGTTTTTGCAATAACTCCGTTTGCGCCAACAGTTCGTCAGCACGGGGCAGGTCGCCTAGTTCTACGCGGTGTTTAATGGTGTCCAACAATTGTTGATAGATGTCCAATTCACTCTTCGCTTGTTCATAACGCAGTTTCATCAACGCCATATCCCACAAAGCGCCCCTGACCAAACCGGCAACCCGTAATTTGGTGTCAGCCGCTTGCGCTTCAGCACTGCTTTCCGCTTGATTTGCCAATTTGTGTTGCGCATCGCGTTGGCCTAAATTCCATAAGGGCACTTGCACGGCGGCAGTTGCATAATTTAAGCGGAATGACGCGATGGATTGGTAGCCGATGCTGGCTTGTGAGGCGCCAGCCGTCCAACTTTGGCTACGCTGGTCAATCGCCGCCGCCTCTTGTTCCAAGGAATCTAGCCAAGCTGTGTCCGGGTATTTTTCCATTGTTAAATTAATCACTTTGGACAAGGACAGGGTGGGGTCAACGATTACAGGATCCAAATGGTCTACCGCCAAGGGTGGGGTAGTGGTGGCAAGAGCAGGCATATCGGCACTGGCGGCTGGTAGGCTACCCAAGAATGCCGATAAAAAAACAACAGGCCAAAGCCGTCGCTTGGCGCTGTATTTTTTGAAAAAAATAAAAAAAGACATAGAACTCCCATTGCGGCGGTGGCCGCTATTTAGGTGAAGACACACGTGGTGGCTGGTAGGCGTACTGTAAAACAGACGCGTCCCACGCGTCTAAAAAAACTCGGGTACTTGATGGGTTGGTGGTGCGCGCGGGGAGTTTGCGGTGCTAAAAACGTGGTGGACAGCCGCCTGCTGATGCGGGGAAAAGTTGGTGTCTTGTTGTCGGGCAGTAGCTGAACTAAAGGATAAGGTCTGCGGAAGCAGGAAATAAGGGGTTTGATCGGCGGTGTTTAAAGCTGTCCGTTGTTGTTTAATGCCGCTATCAACAACCACCATTACGCCGTTTACCCCCAAATCCAAGGGCAATGCCTGGGCGGTGTGCTGTTGGGCGCTGAAATTTTCCAATCCTGGCACATGCAAGCCCTGTTTTGCCACAGGCCCGTTCGCATGGGCATGTACCAACGGTGCAATAAATTGCAACAGCGTCAGAAAAATGACTATGGAAAGGCGAAGTGCTGAAAACATAGTAAGAGCGGCTTTATTAAAATTTACCAACAAACCCAAAACATTCAGGCTAGATTGCCAAATTATACGCGCAAACAGCAAATCAACAAAGCCGGATGGCATGGCAAGCGCTAGGCTGAAATTTTTGTCCGGCCTTAATCGGGAATAAAGAAGGTGATGTGGAAGGAATTTCACCCTAAACACTAGGTTCCTTAATAATCCGATAACCCAAAGCCACTATCGCTTTTAACGATTCCATAGCCGTGTTGCGGTCATAGTCTTTTTCGGATTCGGGCAATTGATCATAAGAGATTAGGCAAGGGTGGGTTTTATGGGCATCATCACGCGTAACACCATAGCGCCAACCCGATTGCAAACGTTGTTGCGCCCATTGGTTATGGGCGTTTTCGGCGAGCTGTTCGGTCAGTTGCAAAATATCGGGGCTTAGGCTGACAGCCGAGGTGTCTATCGGCTGGGGTAGATAAGCGCTCATGCGTGTTGTTCCAAGGGTTTGCCACGAAAAATCACCCGCCAGTCGTAAAGCTCTTGGCTCATGGTGTCTATGGCGCGTTGGGCTTGTTCGGCGAGTTCTAAAACCGTTGCATCGCGATTTTTGTCCAGTTGCCCAATAATGCGTTCCAGATGTTTGTGCATGCCCTTAGAACGTTTGGCGACCCGTTCAAACTCGCCTTGGCTCAACACGCCAGCAACGGCCGCGCCGACAGCAGGTAGCACAGCGGCGATGATGGTTGAATAAACCGCCAAATGGTGAAAATAAATGTGCGCCACACAAGCCAGCCCAATAATAAATAACAGCACAACATTCAAACCATGCAAGGTTTGCGCGATACGGTGGTTACGCGTGTGGTTGTTTTTATGATATTGGGCTTGGTCGTTAATGACGGCTTTTAAAAAGTCTTGGTAAGCTTTACGGTAATCCGCATTAAAACTGACGTTGGGGATGCCTTCGGCACGGCTGAGCGCACGAGCCAGCCAATCCACCAAGCTAAAAGCCTGGTCATCATCCTCATCAAACACCGATTGCGCGGTATGTGACACGCCACCAATCGGTGTCAAAAACGCATAATGGCGCAAGCGTTCTGCCAAGAGCCGAAAATCCACCCAGCGTTGGTGAAAGTTATAAACCCGACCATTTAAAACCAGCAAGGCAATGAATAAGATAATACCCAGCTCACCCCAGGTTAATAGCAAGGAGACCAACTTTGCCAACCAATCCGTTTCCGTTAAAAATAGGCATTCAGGTCCATGAAAATCTTTAAAAGGCGCAACCAACAGCGCCAGCAACACCGCCACTGCACCTAAAGTAAACGTGGTCACAAAGGTACCTCGATAACGGTCGGCGTAATGGCTGGCCAAACTGTCCGCATGGATAAAGTGCTGTCCGGTAGTGTCGCTCACTGGTAGCTTAGCCTTAGCCGCATCAGCAAGTTCATGCCATTGCTCATTGGCATCTTGGTCGTAGCGCTTGCCTATCATGCTGCGGGGATAGAAATCGTGCTTGCCCACCCATGCAAATAGCGTCCGATAGACGCTGCCCATCAGGGTTCTGCCAGGTTCTTTATGATTAAAATAGGCTAAGCAAAAATGGTTTTCGACACCCAATAACCGTTCCCAGCGGCTCGTTTTTGTCGCTGCGGATTCAGTCTGCAACAAACGCCAGCGCAATAAATCCTCGGTTTTGCTATCGTCGCACACTTGCCAGACTTGTTCTTCTATACGCGGGTCATGGTATTTAATGATGGTGGGGTGGCTAGGGTTAATCAAAATAACCGGCAAACCCACACGTAAGGCCTCAGCCACCACGCCTTCCGTCCCTGGCGACATATCAATCGTATTTTTATGATCTATTTCATCCCATACGGCCAATAAAATATCCGCATGGCGCAACACAAAACGCCCCAAATAACGGTAAGCTTGCTCTTCCAGTTCCCGCACCCCGTCCAACTCTAGCCTGCGTTTGGCTTTGCCCCATAACTCGGTAAACACGGGCAAGCTGGCCTCATCAAAATCAGCTTCATACACTGCACGGGGAAATGGCAAAGGGCAATGCAGTTCAAACTGATTAACCAAGGCCGCACGTGCCGCCAAACTATCCGCCCCTTTTGCCAAGGGCGACAATAAACGCGGTGGCAAGGGTGCTTGCGGGCTAAATTGCGCCTTCGCTTCGGTAGTTTGGGCAAGTGCCTGATAAGCGTCGTTGAGGCGTTTCAGCACAGAGCTGATACTTGCCAGCAAAGCCGCTTCGCCAGCTTCATCCAAATTAAGTTCACGGTGTCCGGTCACGCCGATTTGCAAGGCTAAACGCGGGCGGTAATCGATGGTTTGGGTTTTGTTTGACATAATGGTTTGCTCTGGTTGTGTTGGCAAATTGTCGCATACGGTTCAAGCGTTGGCTTAGGCGCAGGTATCAACGCAGGGTGCGCGCGTCTTGCTGGAGTGCAATGGCTTTAGACATTGCCGTGCTGCCCCGTAAAACGTCTAAAGCCGTTTTACTCCAAGCCTAACCTACAGCTCGGGTAAAACATGGGTAGCTACCCATGTGGGTTTCATACGCACAACTTGCTGGAGTGCAATGGCTTTAGACATTGCCGTGCCGCCCCGTAAAACGTCTAAAGCCGTTTTACTCCAAGCCTAACCTACAGTTCGGGTAAAGCATGGGTAGCTACCCATGTGCATTTCATACGCGCATCTTGCTGGAGTGCAATGGCTTTAGACATTGCCGTGCTGCCTCGTAAAACGTCTAAAGCCGTTTTACTCCAAGCCTAACCTACAACTCGGATAAAACATGGGTAGCTACCCATGTGCGTTTCATACGCACAACTTGCTGGAGTGCAATGGCTTTAGACATTGCCGTGCCGCCGCGTAAAACGTCTAAAGCCGTTTTACTCCAAATCTGGTTGTAGGCCGGAATAAGCCGTTTTGAGCGTAAGCGAAAGGCGGCGTTTCCGGCATAACGTGGGTGCCGCGCTGGAGTTTGGGAACGAACACCGTAGAGACGCGATTTATCGCGTCTGGATTATCACGTCTGTAATATTCGCGTTTCCGTCAGCAATTGGGTCGCTATTGGAGACGCGATAAATCGCGTCTCTACAGTCTGCCTTGTTCCCAAGCAGAGTTTGGGAACGAAAAAAATTGCCGTGCTGCCTCGTAAAACGTCTAAAGCCGTTTTACTCCAAGTGTTCTGGCAAGGGCGGTGGGGTTATCGGCACGTCTTTTAAATCTACCCCGATTTTACCCGCTTTAACCGCAAAGCTTAAGGGCTTGCCTTGCCGTTGCACGATAAGTTTTTTCGGTGCGGTATTGGGTTTTTCTGGTTCGCGGCTTTTAATAAATTCATCCTTATTAAGAATGGCTTTGCCATTGTAACTAAGCAACACATCACCCGCTAAAATGCCTAAAGCCTCGGCTTGGCTAGCCGCCAGCACGTTTTGGACTTGCACTTGCTCACAGGCGGACGGTGCTGGTTTTGATTTGCCTAATGCCGATAACACCGCACGTTTATGGTCAATCACTTCGGTTTTGGCTGATGCGGATAACTGGTCTTCCCGGCAGGTCGCGGCTTGTAAATATGACCAGGCCAATGGGCTGTGGCCTAAGTTATGCAGCACCCAAGCCACACTGTCCATCACAAAGGCATTATTGGGATCTAAGGCATAAGCCTGTTTCAGCAAGGGATAAGCGGCTGCATAGTGCTTGCTTAAGGTCGCAAGGTCATAACCTACGCTGTTTAATTCATCGGCATTGGTGCGGTCGGCTAGGCTAGCGGCTTGCAACAAATCCTTATCCACAGCGGCTTGTAGCTGTAAGCGGTTGGCCCATTTCGCTCGGGCGACCAGCAAACTGGCCTTAGGCAAAGGCAAGGCCAACACCTTTTGTTGCAAGGCATTCAGATCAGCTTTTGGGTTTTGGGTTCTTAATGCGCTGCTGTAAGCGTCAGCCACTGTTAGTAAATCACTTAAGGCCGCTGATTTGTCCGCACTATTGTTTAGTGCTTTTTCTGCATTAGCCAAGGCCAGCTGATAGGCGGATATGGCGGCAGAGCGCTTGCCTGGCGGTTCTTGTAATATTTCTTGAAGTTGATAACTTAGTTGCGCGGCTTCTTGGATTTGCACGTCATCAGGGTATTGCTTAAGCAAAGGCTGGCCTAAGGTGTCGGCTTCGCGGTAGGCTTGTTGTGCGGCGGCTAAGGCATTTTGTTGTAGCAAGGTGCTGGTTTTAGCCAAATAATCTTGCCATAACACTAAGCGTGTGCGTTTTTGTTCGTTAAGGTCGTGGTTAAAATCCAAAGCATCTTGATAGGCAAATTGGTATAACAGCAAACGCCCTGCTGTTAGCGGCACTGCCACGCGGCACACATTTAGGCAACGGAAATCAAAATCCCATAGCGAAACCGGAAAGCCGACGTTAGTCGGCAACCTCAAACTAAACAACTCACTGCCTACATCAGTAGTCCAAAATTTAACCGTGGCATCGCTGCTTACCGTAGCCAATGTGCTGCTGTCGGGGCTAAATAGGGCTTTCCAAACAGTACGCTCATGCCCGACTAAGGCGAGGGACTGCTGGGTTTGGGTGTTGAACAGGCTAACATTCGAGCCACGGCCTACCCGGCTAATCCATTGCTGGTCGGGGCTTAGGCTGGCCCACATTATGCCATCCTTAGCTTTAGGCAGTTCGCTGAGTAAAGTGGCGGGCTGGGTTGTTATATCCCACCATTTGCTGGTCCTATCATCTATACCGCTGCTTAATAGCTGGGTGCCGCTGTTATTGAATACGACGCTGGCAACTCGTCCTTCATGGGCTTTAAACAACTGGGGTTGGTTTGGCTGGCTTAAGTTATACAAACCTATCTGGCCATCATAACTGGCAGTGGCTAGGCTGAGGCTATCGGGGGCAAAGGCTAGGCCGTGGATAGCATCGGTATGTCCTGTAAGAGTCGCTTGCTCTTGTAAGCCCCATGCTGACTTAGCCGCCTTAAGCCGCCAGATTTTGGCGATATAGTCAAAACTGCCAGATGCCAATAACTCGCCTGTGGAATTAAACACCAGCCGTTGTATCACATTTTCATGGGCTGAGGTTTGCTGCGCAAGCTCCAGCCCCGTGTCAGGGTTATAGAGCGATAAGCCGCCATTGGCAAAACCGACCGCAACCGTGCTTAAGTCGGGGCTGATCGCCGCGCTATCAGCTTCATTAGCTAATACTAGGTTTTGTTGATAAGGCAAGGCCAAATCCCAACGCCGCACAGTGCCATCTTTACTGGCGGAAAACAGTTGGTTGGCATAGGTCGCCAATTGGCCTATGCCAGACGTATGGCCTTGCCATAGCCGTAAGCTAACGCCACTGCGGGTATCCCAAAGCCGGAGTGTCCGGTCATCACTGCCTGACAGCAGATAATCGCCTTTGCCTAAAAATTGGGCGGCAAACACGTTGTTGTTATGCCCGTTTAAAACTATAGCTGACGCTTTGCCTGTGACTACCGACCATAAGCGCAAGCTTTTATCCTCGCTGCCTGTCAGCACAGTTTGACTGTCGGGGCTAAAGGCAACGGCATTTACATCACCCGTATGGCTTTGTAAAACCTGGCGTGGCTGGCCTGTAGACACTTGCCAAATTATCGCCGTATCGTCATAAGAGGCACTCGCCAGTAACTCGCCAGTCGCGTTAAAGCTAAGCCCATGCATAGCAATCGTCTTGCTATGTTTTTTTAAGGTGTTTTTGAGTTTGCCGGTTGTTAACTCCCATAAGCTGATGTTGTTATCATCGCCGCCACTGGCAAGCGTCAGGCCATCGGGGCTGATCGCGATAGCCCATACTTTATCGGGGGCTTGCCAAGCCGTTAGTTGGCTAAACTGGTGGTGGGCATCTAGTTGCCAAACGATGATTTTTTTATCTTCACCTGCGCTGATGAGTTGTGTACCGTTGGGGGTGTAGGCAATGCTGCTGATGCTATCAGTGCCAGTCCCCGTCCCCTCCGTCGCATGTCCAACCAAACGCTGTAATAACTTACCCGTCGCCACCTCAAAAATCACCAGAGTACCGTGTTCGCCGGCTGCCGCCAGCGTTTGCCCATCGGGGCTGACGGCAACCGTGTACAAAGGATAACCCGCGCCCTCATACACTTGTTCGGCAGCCCCGCCTTTAAGCGAGCTAAAGCTTGCCAGCAAATTGCGTTGGTGTTGTTTGCTGGCGGGGATGGTTTTATCGAGTGCGTAGGTTTTGGCTAAGATGGTTTTTGCCCCGGCGTAATCTTCGCCTTTTGCCAATAAGGCGGCGTGGGTGAGCTGGGCTTGATAGAGTTCGGTCGTGCGTTGCTGTTCTGCATCTTCAGCGTGTTGGCGTTCTTGCATGGCCCAATAGGTCAGCCCTGCGGCTATCAGCAAGCCACAGCCTGCACCTAGGTTAATCCGCCGCGCTAGCCTTAATTTTTGTTGTTGGGCGTGTTGTTGCTCGGCGAGTTGTTGGTCTTTGGCTGTGCGGCTGAGGCTGATGTAGTGTTCTAACAGACGGATGTCGTCAGCGGCTTGGTGTTCGGGGAGTGTGCTTTCGACGGTGTTTTGGGTGTAACGGGCCGCCCAGATTGCTGTGGGTTTAAATTGGCTTAGCCAAGCTTCAGCGGGTTCCAATTCGGGGGATTCTAATAAGTTAGTAAAGCCGTCTTGGTATTGGCGGCGCGTGGCTTCATCTAGCCAGCGTTGGTATTTTTTCAGTTGTTCGGCTTCGTCTGCTATCCATTTTTGTAAGCGTTGCCAATGCCTAATCAGGCTTTCGTGGCTGATGTCGATAATCGTGTCGGGCTGGTTTTCGCTTAAGGCTTGTTGGCTGGGCGGCAGCAAAAAGCCGCAGCCGGGTTGCCGGAACGCATCAAGCACGGCGATGACTTCTAGGTACGGCCTTTGGCTGCTATGGACCAGTTTTGCCAAGGTTTGCGGGCGGCGGGTATCGCGTTTTTCTAGGTCTTGTGCGGTCAGTAGGCGGAACAGGTGTTCGGCTAGGGTTTGTTGGCGTGGGCTTAGGGCGTTGTAAACTTCGTCGGCATGGTTGGATAAGATGAGGCTAAGGAAGTTAAGGCCGTCGGTTTCGTGTTTAGATTCGTGGGCGTTAGCGAGTTGGTGGTAATGGGCTAGGGTGAGTTGGGGAACCCTCTCCCTGCCCTCTCCCATTGGCGAAGGTGTTGGATTGGTGGGATTAGCCAAATTCCATAAGCGCATCAGGCTGTGTTGCAGCAAGGGCAGTTGGTCGGGGTTGGTGTCGGCATCGTCCAACAATTGGCTAACCAGTGCGGGTTCTATGTCGCCGTCGCACACAAAAGCAGGTTCTTCTATCGCAGCGCGCAGTTGTTGGCTGTTCAGGCGCGGGGTGAGGTATAGCCCTTGGTTGATGGCTTCGGCTAAACCTGCAAATTGGGCGCAATCGCCTAAAAAATCCGAACGCATGGTGATGACCACATAAATGCGGTCTGAGATGTGTTCAGCAGCCAGCGGATAGGCCGTGCTGCTGGCGAGCAATAAGCCCACAAACAAGGCCGCTTCTAAGGCTGCGCCTTGTTCGGCATAGCGGAACACTTCTTCAAATTGGTCGCAAACAATCAGCAATTGGGCGTTGTTGGCGGGCGGGTATTCGGCGAGCAATTCGTGCAAGCTGAGCGAGCCTAGGCGTAGGCGTTGCTCTAGGCTGGCGGCAGTGTGGTGTTGGGCAAGTTCGGGCTGCAACACGCTGAGTAGTTGTTCTGCCAAGGCTTTGAACGGATGGTTGCCGGGGCGCATTTCGACAATGCGCCAATAGCTGCTAGGCGTGGCTAAAAAGCCCGCTTCCAAACCCGCTATTAAGCCTGTTTTTACTAAAGACGATTTGCCGCAACCGGAATTGCCGATAACCGCCAAAAACCGATGGCTACCCAAGCGGGCTATCAGTTCATCGCTGTGTTGTTCGCGGCCAAAAAACAGTTCGGTTTCGTGGCGTTCAAACGGACGTAAGCCTATGTAGGGGGTGGTGTTCATGGTGACCCGGTTTAGTGTTGCTATGTTTTTGGTTTGTTGGTTTGTCGCCGTGTGGGCAGAGTTAAGACCCTTCCCTTTATAGTTTTTTATAGTTCCCACGCTCCGCGTGGGAATTCATCCTGCAACGCTCCTGCGTTGCGGTGTTGATGCGCAACACGAACGCCAAGAAGACGCTGGAGCGTCTGTTGCCTGCATTCCCACGCAGAGCGTGGGAACGATGACAATTTTCTATAGTCCCCACGCTCCGCGTGGGAATTCATCCCGCAACACTCCTGCGTTGCGGCGCTGATGCGCAACACAAACGCCAAGAAGACGCTGGAGCGTCTGTTGCTGCATTCCCACGCAGAGCGTGGGAACGATGACAATTTTCTATAGTTCCCTCGCTCCGCGTGGGAATTCATCCCGCAACGCTCCTGCGTTGCGGAACTGATGCGCAACACAAACGCCAAGAAGACGCTGGAGCGTCTGTTGCTGCATTCCCACGCAGAGCATGGGAACGATGACAATTTTTTACTCCGCTATGCTTTGGGCAGTAACGCAAAACATCGGCATCAGACCAAGGCCGCAATAAATTTTTGTAGATAGCTGTCGATATGCTCCGGCGGACAATCATAAATGGTCAGGTTGCTAAGCTGCACGTCCAGGCTGGGTTTATCGTGGGCTTTATGGACGGCGATTATTTTTAGCGGGGTTTCGCGTTTACGTTGTATGCGGCGGCAAATGGACAGTTGTTCGCGCACCCAAACGGGGTTGCTTTGTTCATAAATCAGTAAGATGGCATCACAGTTTACGATGTTGTTTTCTACATCTAGGCGGATGTCGCTAGGGGTGATGTGCGGGTTATGTTCTATGGGCAAGATGTAGTCGATGGCTTGTTGCTGTAATAAGGCGACTATTTCAAGGCGTAGCGGAATGTCTTCTTGCGCACTGTGCAAGAACACAAAGGCATCCACACTAGGCTGGCTGCGTGTTTGCTGTTGTTTTAGGCGCTCTTGTTCCTGTTTAAGCCAGTGTTCTTGTTGTAGTTTGATGTCTTTTAACTGGCTGCTTAGCGCGGTGGCTAATTTTTCGGTGGCGGCAAAATAAGCATCATCCCTTAATAAGTCTGGCTGGCCGGTTTGGTTGTAATCCCAAAACCGTATGCGTGTTAAATTTTTTAAGCCTAATAAGGGTGCTGGCAATGCGCCGTCTGTGCTTAAGGCTAAAAACAGCGGCTGGTCTTTATGGTGGGCGATTTTTTCCACATAGTCGCTATCGTTAAAGCTAGGCGGCGAGCCGACTATGACTAGGCTGGCAGCTTCTTTAAGCGGATCGGTGTCGGCAGTGGCTAGCAGCCGAAAGCCGTCTATCGTGCCTAGTTTTTGGGTGAGTTGCTTGCTGAGGTCTGCCAGCAGTTGCTGGGCCCATGCGGCATCTTCCGCCGTATGGCTAATCACCACATCATACTGGCAGTTGGGGACATAAGTGGTGTTGCTTGTGGGCTTAGACACGGGCTTAGACACGGGCTTAGCCATGGCTTTTAGCTGTTGGCAAATATGTGCAGCAAGGATGTTTATCTGCTTGTTAATCGCCTCAGTGTTGGCTGGTAGCTTTTGTGCGACTTCATGCGCAATGGGCTGGTAAAAGCGGGTGCGAATTTGTTGGGCTATTTTGGGGTAGCTTGTGAAGTCGTCGTCTGACAGAGGCAGCAATTCGATGGTAAATAAACAGTCTTCTGTCACATTGCTGGTAACAAACGCTTGGTATTCTGCTTTCGTGGCGGCGCTGTTGACATAAGATGGTGAGGCAAGGGCGAGAAATAAGGCTGATTGTCCGGCAGCTTTAACAAATCTGTCTAAGGGATGGTTGGATTGTAGTTGGTCATCGAAAAAAATCTTCACGTCTTTGCTGCCCAGATGTTCAATAAGCACATCATTGAGCTGATTTTTAAATGCTTTTACCCAGCCGCCACTGTTGTCATTATGGGCGTAGCTGATAAACACATCGTGTTGGAAGTTTTTGAGGTATGCCATAGGGTTTGCCCGTTAGCGCATCAAGTCAGTAATGGCGCTGATTTTAGCATTCATTCCTTGATATGGATTTGTAATTTTTTCGGCGCTGTAAATCCATTACGGCCAAGTGGTTTAATTATCGGGATAATGCTATTTTAGATAGGACTTGCCCACAGGCTTGATAAACCGCATCCTTTAATAAAAGCATAAGACCAAGCAATGAAATTAAATCTAGTCCGTTTTATTAATGAAGATATTTGGCTGCTCCATGAGCAAAAAATGCCGCCACTTGAAGGGCTGTTGATCCGCTCGTTAAAAATTGCGGCCTTATCCGTCCAAGGTTTTACCCGCGATTTTTGCCCGCTAAGGGCTTCGGCCTTAACCTTGTACAGCATTTTGTCGATAGTGCCGGTGATTGCCATGTTGTTTGGCATCGCCAAGGGGTTTGGCTTTGAAACCATGTTGGAGCAACGCCTATTATCCCAAGGGCCGGAACAAGACAGCCTGGTGATACAGCTGATCAGTTTTGCCCAAAACCTGTTGAATAACACCAAAGGCGGGGTAGTTGCGGGCATTGGTGTAGTGGTGTTGTTTTGGACGATAATTAATGTGATAGGCAATATTGAGGAATCGTTTAACGCGATATGGAAGATAGCCAAAGGCCGCCCCATCAGCCGTAAATTTAGCGATTATTTGTCGTTGATGTTGTTGGCCCCAGTGTTATTGATTGCTTCCAGCAGTATTTCCGTGTTTTTGAATTCGCAAATAACCTGGTTAATAACGCTAATCCATTTGCCAGCAGCGGGTACGTGGCTAGTGCTCAAGCTATTGGGCTTGTTGCCTTTGGTGCTGATGATTGCGCTGTTTGCGTTTACGTTTATTTTTATGCCTAACCATAAGATTAGTTATAGGGCAGGTATTATTGCTGGTGTTGTCACGGGGATTTTGTATCATTTGTCGCAATCGGCTTACCTGAGCTTGCAGATAGGCGCGTCCAGCTATAATGCCATTTATGGCAGTTTTGCCGCCCTACCGTTATTTGTGGTGTGGTTGCAAATAGGTTGGATGATCGTCTTATTGGGTTGCGAACTGGCTTTTTTTATCCAAAATTATGAAATTTACCGGAACAATAACCGCTATGCGGATTTAAGCTTCTCCTTAAAAAAAGTCATTGCCCTGCAAATTACCCATTTGATCATCAAAGATTTTATGGCTTTAGGGCAGCCTTTGACCGCCACCGAAATAGCCAGTCGGCTGTTGATTCCCATTGCGATTATCCAACCCGTTTTGGATAAATTACTAGCTGGCCATATTCTTGTTGAGTTTAAAACCCTTGAGCAGGAGGATGAGGTTTACCAACCCGCAGTGGACATCAATCAACTGACTGTGGCTTATGTCATTAATGCGCTAGATAACTGCGGGCAAAACCAGCTGCCGGATATAGGCCAAGAACCGCTGTTTATGGATGCCGTCACGCAATTTAGGGAGTTGATGGAAGCATCGGGGCATAACCGCTTGTTAAAAGAAATTTAACAAGCGGCGGATGGGCTTGGAGGCCTACGCTTACTTAGCCGCTGGTTTTTCGGGTGCAGGAACAGGGACGGGGACAGGCACTGGAGCGATGGTTTGGGTAGCTTTTTCTTTAACGGCTTTTTCCAGTTTTTCCCGGCGCAGGCCTTCACCATAGAGGGTTGCTGTGACCATAAATAAAACGGTGGCCACCAAGACAATAATGAATCGGCTGGGTTCTTTCATGAAGAACAAAGGCCACCGTGGCCTGTACATGCCGATAACAAAAAAAAGTATTGTCCATATTCCTAAATTTATAGCGCCGGTTATCATTCTATTTTACCTGTTTAATTTTTATTTGAATGGGGTTACATTATTGTCAACTGTACATTTTTACAGCGTCCTGTAAAGTCATTTTAACGGTTTTATTTTATCAGTCCGAATTGTTTGTGTTGATTTCTTAACTTAACTTGCACAATATGGGGCATTAGGAAACGGTGTTTTACTTTATTGGCGCATCCCGTGCCAACATAAAAGCCTTTGGGCTTTTTGTCATTACTCATCAGGAGGCTCTATGGGCGGCTTTGGTACATTTGTTTTAGTATTGCTGGTTTTCGCTATTTTATTGGTGTTTATGAGCGTCAAGTCTGTGCCCCAAGGCATGGAATATACCGTCGAGCGTTTTGGCAAATACACCAATACGCTGACGCCGGGGCTGAACATCATTATGCCGATTATCGACCGGGTTGGCAGAAAAATGATTATGATGGAACAGGTGATGGATGTGCCGTCGCAGGAAGTCATCACCAAAGACAATGCGATGGTGACGGTGGATGGCGTGGTTTTTTACCAAGTTATGGATGCCGCCAAAGCCGCTTATGAAGTCAGCAAGCTGGATTGGGCGATTTTAAATCTGGTGATGACCAATATCCGTACCGTGATGGGTTCTATGGATCTTGATGAGTTGTTGTCACGCCGGGATGACATCAATGCCCGGTTGCTGACGGTTGTGGACGATGCCACCACGCCTTGGGGCATTAAAGCGACCCGTATTGAAATCAAAGACATTGCGCCACCCAAAGATTTGGTTGAAGCCATGGGCAGACAAATGAAGGCTGAGCGTTTAAAACGGGCATCTATCTTAGAGGCCGAAGGTTTGCGGCAATCGGAAATTTTACGTGCAGAAGGTGCTCAACAAGCGGCCATTTTGGAAGCCGAAGGCCGTAAAGAAGCGTCTTATCGGGATGCTGATGCCCGTGAACGCTTGGCGCAAGCTGAAGCAAGGGCAGTGTTAATGGTGTCGGAAGCTATTGACAAAGGCGACATCCAAGCCATTAATTATTTCGTTGCCCAAAAATATATAGAGTCCCTAAAAGGCATAGCCACTTCTGAAAATAGCAAACTGATTTTTATGCCATTGGAATCGTCCAGTGTGATTGGCGCACTTGGGGGTATTACCGAGTTGGCGAAAGCCGCTATGGCCCCTAAAGGTTAATGTATGGCTGAGCTAAGTTTTGTTTTTTGGTATTGGTGGGTAATTGCCTTGGTTTTTTTGGTGGTGGAAATTCTGACACCGGGGTTTTTCTTTTTATGGATGGCCGTTTCTGGCTTGGTTACCGGCTTAATGGTCTGGATCATGCCTACAGTTAGCATGGATGTGCAGATTTTTGTATTTTCCATCTTATCGGTCATCACTATCACCGCATGGCGCTTGTATGGCAAAAAACATCCGCTGAAAACAGACCAACCCTTATTGAATAAACGCGGCGCACAATATATAGGCCGGGTTTTCAATTTGCATGAAGCCATAGAAAATGGCCAAGGAAAAATTAAAGTCGATGATTCTATATGGAAAGTTCATGGCGAAGATTGCCCAATTAATACGAAAGTACGGGTGATTGCCAGCCGTGGCACTGTGTTTGATGTGGAAAGGGTTAATTAGTTGTTATTGCCGATAAAACACGCCTTAGTTTGTCACCCTGATACACCATCGACTGCTGTTGTGGCTTTGCAAGTCAGCGCCCAGTTTCAGCCGCAAGGCCAGCTACTCCTGCGTTATGAACTCACGGGCAAACTGGCGCAATTGCGCATCCCTATCCCGCAAGCACCCACGGCAGTGGATGGCTTGTGGGAACACACGTGTTTTGAGGTGTTTGTTGGCGTGGAAGGTGACGATACCTACCATGAGTTTAATTTTTCACCGTCAGGCCAATGGGCCGCATATGGGTTTTCCGGCTACCGTCAGCGTAGTGCATGGGCGGCCAGCCAGCCACCTGCTATTCGTGTGAACCAGCTTGATGGGCAATTACGGATGGACGCACAAATCGCGACGGCTGATTTGCCAAAAAACACCGGCGATTTTATGCTACAGTTGGGTTTGACCGCTGTCGTTGAGCAGGTTGATGGCAGCCGTTCTTATTGGGCTTTGCATCACCCTGAAGCGCAGCCCGATTTTCACCAGCGCGCTGGTTTTATTTTGTCTCTTAACCCCTATCCCCTAGAATGATGAATTTTGGTATTGACCGTTTACTCGATGAGGCCGCTTTGCGCAGGCCGCTGGTGGGTAAACGCGTAGCATTGCTGGCCCACCCTGCATCCGTTACAAAGAATTTGACCCATACCTTGGATGCTTTGGCCAGTTTGCCTGACATTACCCTCAGTGCAGCCTTTGGCCCCCAACATGGTTTGCGTGGCGACAAGCAAGACAATATGATGGAATCGCCGGATTTTATCGATCCCGCTCTTGGCATTCCCATATTTAGCCTTTATGGGGAGGTGCGCCGCCCTACCGATGCCATGATGGCCACCTTTGACGTGCTGCTGGTTGATTTACAAGATTTGGGTTGTCGGATTTACACCTTCATTACCACTTTGCGCTATCTATTAGAAGCCGCTGCCCAGCACAAAAAATCGGTGTGGATACTGGAGCGCCCCAATCCGGTGGGTCGCCCCATTGAAGGTTTGACCCTAAGGGCAGGCTGGGAAAGTTTTGTTGGGGCAGGTGCGATGCCCATGCGTCATGGCATGACCATGGGCGAACTGGCGCTTTGGTTTATTAAAACTTTGGCGCTGGATGTGGATTGCCAAATCATTACGCTACAAGGATGGCAACCTGAGGCCGCCCCCGGTTACGGTTGGCCCTTGGGTGATCGCACCTGGATCAACCCTAGCCCAAATGCCCCAAACCTCTGGATGGCCCGCTGCTACGCTGGCACAGTGTTATTGGAAGGCACTACGCTTTCTGAGGGCCGTGGCACCACCCGCCCACTGGAATTGTTTGGTGCGCCCGACGTGGCCGCAGGGGCGTTAATTAAATCTATGAACACGCTGGCACCTGAATGGCTGGCGGGTTGTCGTTTACGCGAATGCTGGTTTGAACCGACTTTCCACAAACATGCGGGAAAACTTTGTGCAGGCATACAAATCCACGTCGAAGATGCCGCTTACGGGCATGACGCGTTCCGGCCTTGGCGCTTGCAGGCTTTAGCCTTTAAGGCCTTACGCCTACAGCAGCCAGATTATCCGCTGTGGCGCGATTTCCCTTATGAATATGAACTTGACCGCTTGGCCATCGATGTTATCAATGGCTCTTCCCTGTTACGGGAATGGGTGGATGATGCGCATTCTACGCCGCAAGACTTGGAATTGATGACACAATTGGATGAACAAGCTTGGCAAGAAGAGCGCTCTGCATTTTTGTTATATTAGGCTAGCTTTCACCCCAGCACCATTTTTTAATTGTGTTATGCGCATTCCTACGCTATTTTTATAAAAATTTAAATAACCTTTCTGCCCTATTCGGAAAAAATCATGAACAACACACACTCTACTAAGCCACTTAACTGCTTATTGCTGGTTTCCATCTGCGCGGCAGGTTTAACGCTCAGCGCTTGCTCAGGGCTAGGCGCAAAACCCGAAAAATTGTCAGATGCCAAATTTTGCGAAAATCTAAACAGCTTAATTGCGGATCACCCTAAGCAATTTAGCCAATACAAAAAAAAGATGGCTACCCACAATCGTTTAAATATCTGGTCAGCGACCAAATTGTTCCCTACCGCCAAAACCTGCCAAGTTTGGGAATGGAGCACGGGACTTTATAACTATGTATGCGACTGGTCTACCGGTAGTGATGAAGCCCAGGCTGCCAATAATTATCAGACTGGTGAAGATGCCATAAAAAGTTGCCTAGGCTCAGCGTGGACGGCGACAACCACCACCACCCAAAGTGGCGGCAAACATACGCTGTATAGCATGCCCAATAACCCTACCATCGTTTCGATACGGTACTTTAAAGAGCAAGGCGGGTGGTCAAAATCTTGGCAAAACACCTTGGTCATCGGCGATAAAAGTAATTTAAATTCACCTATGCAATAAAGGCTTGTTTGCCTTATCTTTGCGGCTAGCACCCAAACCATCCTGATGTAGCCCCAAGCCTAGCCGCCCCCTGTGGTAGAGGGTTGGGGTGAGGGGCATTAAATCAATTAGTTAAATCCCCTCATCCCAACCTTCTCCGTGAGGGAGAAGGAGCTATCTGACTCGTGTAAATAGCTTGCAGGCCGCTTAGGGGCTCTTAAACAGCACAACGTTGTTTCCAAAACATTCCCTGAATTTTTCCATAAGCCCATTTATGTGCTTTGCAATGCAATTAAGAAATTTTTAGCTATCGAATTATCTTCTAACTGGGGATTATTCGTTAATTGCCTTGTCCATTGTGTGAGATAATTTATATTGACATATTTATTGCTTTAGTTGCCCTGCAAATAGGCGATAATAATCCAAGTTTTAAAGATAAAGGCCGGATGCTTTAAGCTGCGTGGCCTTTGGCTTTTTACGCTGGATCGCGCCTGCTACCGTTCACTGACAGCTATTTTATGACAATAACCGAGCCAACCAACTCCCGTGGTAATATTCTCCTAGTCGATGATATACCGGAAAATTTACAACTTCTCAGCGAGTTGCTGACCCAGCTCGGCTATAACATCCGCAGTGTCACCAATGGGCGGATGGCCATGAAAACCCTCAATGTCAAACGCCCAGATTTGATATTGTTGGACATCAAAATGCCGGAAATGGATGGCTATCAAGTCTGTGCAGCCATCAAGGCGAATGAAAGCCTACGCGATATCCCCGTTATTTTTATCAGTGCATTAGATGATGCCTTTGATAAAGTAAAGGCATTTGCTTGTGGGGGGGTTGATTACATTACCAAGCCTTTTCAGATTGAGGAAGTTGTTGCCCGCTTGGAAAACCAACTCACTATCCAACGCCAAAAATTTGTGTTGCTGCAAGAAGTCAAGAAACGGCAAGAAGCCGAAGAAGTGCTTTACCAATCACGGGCGCTATTGTCCAGTGTCTTGAACACCGCGCTGGATGGCATTGCCGCCCTGCAAACCATCCGCAATTTACAAACAGGCGAAATTGAAGATTTTCGCTGCTTGGTCGTCAATCCCGTGATTGCCAAAGTTTTTGAAAAAAGCCGTGAAGAGCTGATTGGTAAGCGGGTATTTAAAAAATTTATTTACCGTATCAACCCGGAATTTTTTGACCGCATCATTTCAGTCGTTGAAACCGGTGAACCCGTTGAGGCGGATTTTTACTACCCGTGGGGGGATTCGTCCTGGTATCACTTTGTCGCGGTAAAATTGGGTGATGGATTTGCCATTACCGTACGCGACATTACCTTGCGCAAAAAAATGGAGCTTGAACTGCAAGCCGCCAATCGGGAATTACAATTGCTGGCGCACATGGACGGGCTGACAAAAATTGCTAACCGCCGCTGTTTTGATGAATTTTTGGCGCGGGAATGGCGGCGGCTATGCCGATCTTCCCAACCCATCTCCTTGCTTTTGTTAGATGTCGATTATTTTAAATCTTATAACGATTATTTTGGGCATCAACGGGGCGATGACTGCCTCATCCAAATCGCCGATATCCTCCAAAAAACGGTTTCCCGTCCGGTGGATATTGTTGCCCGTTACGGCGGTGAAGAGTTTGTCATTGTGTTGCCCGAAACCAGCCAGGACGGTGCTGTCGTTATTGCCCAAGCCATACACAACTCCATCCAAACCTTAGAAATTTTACACCCCGCTTCTACCGTAAACCACTACGTCACCGTGAGCATTGGCATTAGTTGTGTTATCCCAGACCACAACCTGTCTTTGGAGTTTCTGATCGACCAGGCGGATAAAGCCTTGTACGTAGCCAAGCAAAAAGGGCGCAACTGCTATGATATTACCCAGTTCTAGGAAAAAGACAGGCAGCACCAAGTATTTATAAATTTATTGGCGTACCACCCCCTTCGCTGCATTTTCCATCCCGCCTTTGTTTTGCGTGGATTTTTCAGCCCCAGATATAAACTTACGTTAAAATGGGCGTTGTTTTAAGAAACGAGTGGTGTTTGCTGTATGTCCAACAAAATATTTCCTGTCTTACTAGTTTCCGGCCTGCTAACCGCCTGTATTACTAGCCCTACAGGAAGAAGCCAATTTATCGCCATGCCCGATGCGCAAATCAACCAAATGGGCTTGCGGGCGTTTGACACCTTAAAAAAACAAAAACCCGTCAGCACCAATGGCAAATACACGCAAGTTGCCAACTGTATTGCCCAAGCGATTATCAGGGAGACAGGCGGCAACTGGGAAGTGGTGGTCTTTGAAGATAAATCACCCAACGCATTTGCTTTGCCAGGCAATAAAATCGGCATCCATACTGGTATGCTCACACTGGTTGATACGCAAGACCAACTGGCTGCCGTGGTTGGCCATGAAGTCGGGCACGTACGCGCCCAACACAGCAACGAACGGGCATCGCAAGAAATGGCCGTCAACCAAGGTATCTCTTTAATCCAAGCGATGGGCGCACCCCAATCCGCATTGGGGCAAACAGCCTTTGGTTTACTGGGGGTTGGGGCCGAATATGGCATTTTAATGCCTTTTAGCCGTGTACAGGAAAGCGAGGCCGATATTATTGGTGTGGATTTAATGGCCAGGGCAGGCTTTGACCCTAGACAAAGCATCGTGCTGTGGCAAAAAATGGATCAGGCATCCCAAGGCCAACAGCCCGTTGAGTTTTTGTCCACACATCCTGCCCATGCCACGCGCATACAAAATCTGCAACAACACATGCCGCAAGCCATGGCTTTATACCAACAAGCCCAAGCCGCAGGCAAACAACCGCACTGCCAATAGACCATGACCCCGCATTTAAAAAACTTACAAGCTTATCCGTTTGAACGGCTGGCACAGCTTAAGGCTGGCATTACACCGCCTGCGGACAAAACCCCAATCATGTTATCTATCGGCGAACCCAAGCACGCCACGCCGCCGTTTATTGGCGAAGCATTGCAGGCGCACAGTGCCGGTTTGTCCCAATACCCAACGACCAAAGGCATCCCTGAATTACGCGTAGCCATTGCTGATTGGCTCAGCCAGCGCTATCAAATCCCTAGGGCAATGCTGAATGCCGAAACTCAAATCCTGCCCGTCAGCGGCACACGCGAGGCCTTGTTTTCCTTTGCCCAATGCGTAGTAGATCCGCGTGTTAAGCCGATAGTCATCATGCCTAACCCGTTTTACCAGATCTATGAAGGCGCAGCTTTATTGGCGGGCGCAGAGCCCTATTTTTTGCCCACCCCTGAAGCCAACGGCTATTTGCCTGATTTTGACAGCGTACCCGAATCTGTTTGGCAACGCTGTGGTTTGCTGTATATTTGTTCGCCCGGCAACCCCTGTGGTGCGGTCATTAGTTCAGAAGTCCACAGGCAACTGATTGAACGGGCCGAACACTATGATTTTGTCATTGCTTCGGATGAATGCTATAGCGAGCTCTACGACGACGAAAGCCAGCCGCCTGTCGGTTTGCTGCAAAGCGCCTATAATAGGGGCAATACGGACTTTAAACGTTGCGTCGTATTCCACAGCTTATCAAAACGCTCTAATGCACCAGGCTTGCGTTCTGGTTTTGTCGCGGGCGATGCGGAAATATTGCGTGGATATTTTCAATACCGTACTTACCAAGGCTGTGCGATGCCAGTGCCGACCCAATATGCCAGCATCAAAGCTTGGCAAGATGAACCCCATGTCATTGAAAACCGACGCTTATACCGTGAGAAATTTGCCGCTGTCATTGCCGTGTTGGCGGAAGTGTGCAGCATCCAAAAACCACCCGCAGGATTTTATATCTGGCTAAAAACACCCATAGCCGATACCGATTTTGCACAGCAACTGTTTGCCAAAGAAAACGTCACCGTTTTGCCCGGCAGTTTTTTATCGCGTGACTGCCACGGGCAAAACCCTGGCAATAACCACGTTAGAATCGCCTTGGTCGCGCCGCTTGCCGAATGTGTGGAGGCCGCCTTGCGCATTAAACATTTCCTTAACACCTTAAAATAATAAGACTATGTCACAACTAGAAATCATCATTAACGAAGCTTTTGAACAACGCGCCGACATCACCCCAGCCAATGTTTCCGCTGAAATTCGGGCAGCCGTCACCGAAACCTTAAACTTGTTAGACCAAGGTACATTACGCGTTGCCCAAAAAATTGACGGCGAATGGGTCACTAACCAATGGCTGAAAAAAGCCGTGCTATTGTCATTCAGGATTAACGAAAACCGCTTGATGGATGGCGGTAACACCCGCTATTACGACAAAGTGGAATGCAAATTTGCCAACTATTCCGAAGCCGATTTTGCCAAGGCAGGCGTGCGCGTTGTCCCCAATGCGGTCGCGCGGCATGGTTCTTATATCGCACCTGGTGCCATTTTAATGCCGTCTTATGTCAATATCGGTGCGTATGTGGACAGCGGCACAATGGTGGACACCTGGGTAACTGTTGGTTCTTGCGCACAAATTGGTAAAAACGTGCATTTGTCCGGCGGTGTTGGCATCGGTGGCGTATTAGAGCCTTTACAGGCCGGCCCAACCATTATCGGCGACAATTGCTTTATCGGTGCGCGTTCTGAAATCGTCGAAGGCGTTATCGTTGAAGACGGCTGCGTTATTTCCATGGGCGTTTATATCGGCCAAAGCACCAAAATCTTCAACCGCATGACTGGCGAAGTCAGCTATGGCCGGATTCCGGCCGGTTCAGTGGTTGTATCCGGCAATTTGCCTTCGGCTGATGGTAGCTATAGCTTGTATTGTGCAGTGATCATCAAACAAGTGGATGAGCGTACACGGAGCAAGACTGGGATTAATGAGTTGTTAAGGGATTAATTGTGCATAGGGGACTGAATCGGGAAGTTTATGGGTATTGAATTGCTGCCAGAATTCATCCGCAACAATTATGAAGTGCATGAGTGGAAACACTCATGCGCTATATTGAAAGAAGATTTTCCAGAAGAATGGCAAGACATCATTTCCGTTTTACACGAATTTCGGCTACAAAAGAGCTGGATCACCAACCCAGGCGGAAGAAAATCCCAAGTATCTGAGTTTCTTGATTCATATCTTTATCGGCGCGGGTGGATAGAAAAGGAATTTACGACCCAAGTTGTCGTTGATGATCATACAATGGACACCCCTACCCATAAAGTTGATTGCTTTAGAAACAGGGTCGCTGTTGAAATTGAATGGAATAATAAAGATCCATTCTTTGATAGGGACTTAAATAACTTCCGCTTACTTTTTGACCTCCGGGCTATTAGTGTGGGCGTGATCATTACGCGCTGTGATGAACTGCAAGACATATTTAAAGCGCTAGGCCGAGGGTCGTCTTATGGCGCATCAACTACCCATATGAGTAAGCTTCTTCCACGAATTGAAGGCGGCAGTGGGGCAGGCTGCCCATTGTTGGTTATCGGTATATCCAAAAAACTCTATAGTGAAGATGACCAATCATGAACGCATCAGATGATCTTTTGAAAGCTGTCGGCAGTAAAAAATTCGCCACTGTGCTGGCTGATCCACCGTGGCAATTTCAAAATAGAACCGGAAAAATGGCACCTGAGCATAAACGCTTGCAACGCTATCCGACTATGTCACTACAAGAGATCAAGGATCTTCCCGTTGAAGCCATTGCAGCTGATACGGCACATCTTTATTTATGGGTTCCTAACGCGTTGCTGGCAGAAGGCATGCAAGTGATGGCGCATTGGGGCTTTACTTATAAAACCAATTTAATCTGGTATAAAATACGTAAGGATGGCGGGCCGGACAGGCGGGGTGTTGGTTTTTACTTTAGGAATGTGACCGAAATGGTTTTATTTGGGGTGCGCGGCAAAAATGCCCGTACATTGCAACCTGGCCGCAGCCAAGAAAATATCATTTCATCCAGAAAACGCGAACACAGCCGTAAACCTGATGAACAGTATGCGTTGATCGAAGCCTGTAGCCCTGGCCCACGCATTGAATTATTTGCACGTGGCCCAAGGGAAGATTGGTTTGTTTGGGGTAATCAAGCAGCGGACTATACCCCCGACTGGGATACCTATCCAAATCATTCGCAGGCAAATGTCGTTCCTTTTCAAAAAATTGCCAAAGCTTTGTAAAAGTATTTGGTATTGTAGCTAGGAAAAGTTAATCAACCCTTCCTAGGTGTGACAAAATGCTAGCAACCATAGAACTAATTAATGATTAACAACGATGTACTACGCCGAGTGCGTTTCGCCTTAGCCCTTAAAGACCAAACCATGCTGGATATTTTCGCATTAAGCGATGTGGTGGTGACGAGGGAAGAACTATTGCACTGGCTGAAAAAAGATAATGAACCCGATTTTGTCAACCTTGGCGACAAACGCTTGGCGCAATTTTTAGATGGCCTGATTATTTTCCGGCGCGGTAAACAGGAAAATCCGCCGCAAGTCGTGAAAAAAGCCGAGCCGCTAAGTAATAACATTATCCTTAAAAAACTACGGATTGCTTTGGAGTTTAAAGAAGAGGATATGCTCAACACTTTAAAGTTGGCCGATTTTGAATTGTCTAAAGGCGAGCTCAGCGCTTTTTTTAGACAAAAAGGCCATAAGCACCACCGCGAATGCGGCGACCAAATCTTAAGAAATTTTTTACAAGGTCTGACCATCCATTTTAGAAGCCAAGATATATAAGGCTTACTAACCACCCACCACTAACGTATGAGGCCTTTACCATGAACGAAAAAATATCAAACAACGCGATGATTTACGCCACTTTAGCCCTCAACAGCGAAGTGGAATTACAGCGCGACTATTTGGAATCCGATGAGGTTCCTGATGATGAACGCGACAACGAAGAAGAAATTCTGGCTGACCTTGAACAAGCCTTTATGGAATTTGTTGATTTGTATAAAAAACGCTGCAAAGTGGACAAAGAGCTGCCCAATATTGAAGAATTATTGAACAGCCAATTATAAGCCCAGTCATGTACACGCTGTATGGCATCAAAAATTGCGACACAGTCAAAAAAGCGCGGCATTGGCTAGACCAAAATGGCATAGCTTATCAATTCCATGATTTTCGGGTGGATGGCCTAAGCGCTGCCCAACTCGATAATTTTGCCGCGCATGTGGGCTGGGAAACGCTACTTAACCGTAGCAGCACTAGTTGGCGACAACTTTCTGCTGAACAGCAAGGCGGGATAAACGAGGCCAGTGCAATTGCCTTGATGCTAGACACCCCAACTTTAATCAAACGCCCCGTGCTGGACACGGGCGAACAACTGATTGTCGGCTTTAAAGCCGACATCTACCACGCTAAATTACTATGAGTGCAACCTTAACCCTACTTAACGACCTTATCAAACGTGCTTCAGTAACGCCCAAAGACGAGGGTTGCCAAGATGTGCTGGCTGAACGCCTAGCCAAACTGGGTTTTAAAGAAGAGCGCCTAAACTTTGCCGACACCCAAAATATCTGGCTAAGGCGCGGCACTGCCAAACCCTTGTTCACTTTTTTGGGGCATACCGATGTTGTCCCGCCCGGCCCTTTGGACGCGTGGGTGTCACCGCCGTTTGAACCCACTATCCGCGATGGCAAATTATATGGCCGTGGGGCGGCAGATATGAAAGGGGGTATCGCTTGTTTTGTTACCGCACTTGAACGTTTTATCGGCCAACATCCCAATCATCAAGGTTCCATAGCCGTAATGCTGACTAGCGATGAGGAGGGCATTGCTACCCACGGTGTTGTTAAGGTTGTGGAGGTGTTGGAGCAGCGTCAGGAAAAGATTGACTGGTGCTTGGTCGGCGAACCCTCCAGCGATAAAAAAATGGGCGATGTAATCCGTGTTGGTAGGCGTGGCTCTTTGTGTGCCAAACTCACGATTATCGGTATCCAAGGTCATGTCGCCTATCCTGAATTGGCGGACAATCCTATCCACACGTTTGCCCCCGCATTAAAAGAATTGACTGAAGAAGTTTGGGATAATGGCAATGAATTTTTCCCATCGACCAGCCTACAAGTGTCTAACTTTAATGCTGGGACTGGGGCGGAAAACATCATCCCTGGCACGGCGGAGATACAGTTCAACCTGCGCTTTAGCACAGAACTGGACGAAGCCACCATCAAACAACGCACCCATGCCATACTGAACAAGTACGGCTTTGATTATGAGCTCCAGTGGCGGTTATCCGGCCAGCCTTTTTTAACTGGACCAGGGTCGCTGATTGATGCCACCCATGCCGCCATAAAATCCGTAACGGGATTTGAAACTAAAGATGATACGGGCGGCGGCACCTCAGATGGGCGTTTTATTGCCCCCACTGGTGCCCAAGTGATTGAATTGGGGCCCTTAAACGAAAGCATCCATAAGATCAATGAACATGTCGGTGTTGAAGACCTGGAGATTTTATCCGCTATCTATGAACAAATTTTGGTGAATTTATTGGCGTAGCTGATACTTGGCCTGTAGAGTTTGCTTATTTTGGGGCCTAAAAACCAATCTTACTGTGTGTACTTCCGATAGGAACCTATGATGAAACGGCTGATATTGGTAAGCGTATTTTCATTTTTGGTGGGCTGCTCTAACTTACCTCCCGCCATTCAAGACCCGCCACCGTTGGACATTTCCTATAGCCAGGCACAAGGGGACAGCGCCCATCATAAAAATGCGCCTGTGCGGTGGGGCGGCGTTATCATTGATGTGCAAAACGAACAAACCTTCAGCCGAATCCAAATATTATCCTATCCGCTTAACAGTTATGGCCGCCCAAGATTGGATAAACCCTATGTGGGGCGTTTCCTTGTCGAAAGCCCGGAATTTTTGGATCCGGCCATTTACACCAAAGACGCGGAAATTACCGTTGCAGGCACACTTAAAGGCCTGCAAGAACGTAATGTCGGTAACAAAACGCTACAATTGCCGCTACTCCAGTCCAGCGTTATCTATCTGTGGCCTGTTTATGCACCAAGCAATTTCTATGGCTACCCGTATTATTATGGCACTGCGGGATTTGGCTATGGCTACCCTTATTACGGCAACTATGGCAGTCCATTTTTTTGGGGTGGCTATTATCCACCACCCCGCCGATAGATAGCCTTAAATTTACGCTGGGTTGTTTTGGTTTAACTGAAGCCGTGCGCGTATCAGTGAATAAACCACAACCACCAATAGCGCCGCTAAGGAAAATTCCAGCAACAAAAAAGCCGCAATTTTAAACCAGGCAAAAAGCGGATCAACAAACCGGACTAGCCAGCCGCCTAGCTCATCCGCCAAGGCCGACACATAGGTCAGACTACTCAACCAAATTTTTAAGCGCACCGAAAAATCGGTCATCAGCATTAAATGGGTTAATGTAACTATCAACATGCCCATCGAAAATAAATGGAAATGTGAAACCTCCAACATACCTTGATAGCTTCTGGCTTGGGTAAATTGCTCTTCAGAACCCAAGTAATAAGCAACCACCGAGCTGGGTGTCAAATCCATGTGATGGAAATACATCATGCCATTGCTGACCCACAGCAAAACAATATAACCCAAAAACATCAATACCAACGCGTTTAGCAAAGACTTGCGCTGTTGCTCACCGGTGACAAAATAACGCATCAGTTTGCACTCTTGTTTTGTACCATAATCTGGTAGATCGCCATCACTTTACGGATGCTGCTAAGTGCCGCACGGGTGCTGAGCGTTGCGCCACTAATGCCATCCACGCCTTTGTTAAAATCCATGTCAGCTAGTGGCCGTTTAACCAGCTGCTCAAACCAACGCTCAGGTGGCTGATATTCGGGGGGCTCATGAAAAGCAAGTGTATAGACATTGCGTAGTTCACCGTCGGGGGTTAAGACTATCATCAAGGTTTCGGGTTTCGTCCTGACAGTGATGGTTTCAATAGCCGCATACCCCAAAACCTTATCGTGGTCTTTACCCACATAAAAGGTAAACATGCCGGATTCCAATTTCACTTTGGCAAGTTGCTGGATTTGCACAGTCTGCTGGTCATCAGGAAATAATGACAGTTGCCCGACCGTTGTGCCCTTGCCAAAAGCCAGTTCCATCGCCTCGTCTTTGCTGTAAAAAATTGTGGCAAAGCTTGGGCTTGCAACCGCCTGTAGTAATAAAAAGAGCACAACGACCAGCCCTAAGCTAAATTTTTTCATAGTACATCCCATGAATTGATTACATCTAAGTGGAAATAACCGACTAGTTTAACATCACAATGCGCTGACCAGATATTTGTCCAGTTTAATCGCCCCCACTATTCACTTAGCCAATTAACAGCCTATTGCCAAGCAACAAGGCCATAAAAGGAGTTTGCCACCTATCTATCTTTGCGACCAAAGACTGCTTAGGGTTGCGGCTGGAAACCATCCGTCAACGTTTGTAAAAAAGCCAAAATATCATCAATTTCTGATTCGCTTAAAATAAGCTCACCCAACTCATCGACATTGACATTTTTTTTCACTTCCGGGGCTGGCCAACAATGACTTTTAATCGCAGCGGCTTCTCTTGCCCACTGATTATTACAAACGGGTAACGCATCCCGGGTACTATAAAATGCCAACACCCCACGCAGTGTTTTGAAATAACCGTTGTGCATATAAGGCGCAGTTTTGGCAATATTCCGTAAGCTGGGAACTTTAAATTTACCATTTTCGGCGGCATCACCCAGGCTGCCCCCCAAACCATTATCGACAAAATCCCACCCAACCGGATTGAACTTGTCGGCCAATTGATAAACTGGATTATCTACGTTTCTGGGCACACCTAAATTATCATAACTAAAGTCAGTAAATAAAGGTGGTGTTCCATCTCTCGCTGGCCTACTGGGATGACAGGCAGCACAATTGCCTTTTTTGGGGTTTTCAAATAGCCGTCTTCCACGCATTTCTTGGGAAGTTAGCGTTGCCCTCCCTGTCAAATAATAATCATACTTGGAGGTAAACGGCCTAAACACAGCTGAGCGCTCAAATGTGGCAATGGCATCTGCGATATAGTTAAAGGTCTTGCGGTAATCAGCAAAGGCATTACGACCATACACGCGGGTAAATAAGGGCGCGTAATCGGATGTGCGAACTTGGTCCACCACACTAAATAAATCAGGATTGGCCATCTCCAAGGGATTCAAAAACGGCCCTTTGGCTTGTTTGGACAAAGTTTCCGCCCTGCCATCAAGAAAAAATCCACCGATAAACAAACCGTCCTTCTTATCATAATGAAAGGCATTGCTATAGGCTGCATACAATAAAGTTGGCGTATTACGGGAACCTTTGAGCTCAGGCAATGCACCCACAGAAGTTGGCGAATCTTTATCAGGATCCACAAAAAAAGCTTTAGGGTCATGACAACTGGCACAAGATTGGCCGGGCGGGGAAGAAAGCTTGTCATCAAAAAACAATTGCTTGCCCAGTTGGGCTTTTAGGCTAAGCCTATTGTCCCCAGGGAGTCGGGGTATATCCGCCTGGGCCAAGCAACAACATAAGCCTAAGGACAATGCAGCTATCCGGCTATGCCAACTCCCCCAGCGAGACTTGTACAGAAAAAATATCATCGTAACCTTTGCAAAAAATCAGATAAAAATTAGCGGCCAATCAAACTGGCCTAACGACGGCTATTTAATTTAGGGACCACCAAGCTATTGCTAACCAATGAAATGAATCCTTAGCAAAAAGCCGTCTTGATTACGACACGGGGCTATCTTTCCAATCGCCCCCTCTCCAGAAGGCGGTTGGGTATGGGGGAATCAATGGAATAAGGCATTGATTTTTTTGATTCAGTTCAGCCTTGTGCCACAATAAAGTTGAACGCAGGTCCCAACTTAGAAAATAAAGCCTAGTCCTAAGTTGAAATCATCAGGATGAGTCCCTTCTTTGGCCACAAAATTCCGATAATCGGCTTTAATCACAACATTAGGGATAGGTTTATATTGCAAACCGACTTGATAAATTTGCCAGTCTTTAGTCAAGTCATCAGCCCAGCCGGACGGTGCTTTGGCAACCGTATCCACTTTTTCATAGCGGAAAAATGGCGCGAGATACTGGGTTGTGTCCGGCAAGATTAACGGTAAGACATCGTAACCCGCTTCAGTATACCAACCATAATTTTGAGAACCCACCACTTCGCCGATTGAGGCGCTAAGCAAATTGGCATTGTTGATATGCCCCCAAGAACCCAGGGTGCGGAACTCAAAACCACGGTATTTCCATTGCACATGGGCCTCATAAAGTTGGGTAAACGCATCTGCCTTTTGTCCGGCATAAACTTGGTTTTGTCCGGAATTGCCCACATAGGCTGAAGCACCAACAGTCGTACCAGGCAATGCATCAGGCACATAATCCATACGCGCCACATAACCAAAGTCTTCCGCTTTGGCATTGCTGCCACCGCCACGGCCTTCCCTAATCCCATCTGATGTAAACCCTTGGGCATCCAAGCCATTCACCACATAAGCGGTATAAGTAAAGTTAGGGGTGATCGCCCCAAATACACCTACGCCAAATTCCCGCCAGGTAGTGGGAATAATACGCTGCTCAACCACAGGCCGTTGGTTGCCGAAGTAAAACAATGGCTCATGGATCAGGTTGATAAATCCCATCGGCATCAACACCAAGCCAGCACGCACATTGGCCATCGGATCAATAAAAAAATCCAACGCTGCAAATTCAACCGAAACCTCACCTTTTTCTTCTGAACCTTCACCCGTGGTGGCATGTTCAAACTCTATTTCACTGTTAAACAGGATGCGGTCTGTAAACTTATAACCCACATATAAAACCATGCGCTCCAAGTCAGCGCTATCATTGCTGTCACCTTTATCTCCGACTATGTCCTGATAGCTGCCTTCACCATAGCCACCTATCGACAAGCCCTTGCCGACCGCATAAACCTTGGAAGCCGCTGGCCCCAAACCATAAGCGCTTTTGTATTTCGCCTCTTCTGGAATGGCGAGGTTGGTACGCAATTTCTCAACTTCTTGGCTCAAAATATCGGTTTTACGCTCAAGGTTTTTAACATTGGTGCTGTTTGCAACATTCCCACCCGTATTTTGCGCCGTATTGACTGCCGTTTGGGTTCCGGTATTTGGTAACACTGCTGCTGTTGGCGGTGCAGACCCCATCTTGGCTTTCATATCGTCGATTTGTTTTTGCTGGGCTTGGATAATTTTCCACATGTCTTCCATTGTTTTTGGTTTGTCCAGTGCACCCGCTGGCATACTAGAAACCACAAGCGCTGTCAAAATAGCCCCGTTTATTAATGATTTACGATTGTTTTTCATTGGTATCCCCTTACTAAAAGTTAATTTATTGTAAGCGAATGGGTATCAAGATACAAACGATTCTTATTTGTGATAAGAAAAATGTGCAACTAGCCTGTTGCAAGGCAGCAAACAGCTTACGCAACATGGTGCGATTGTCCGGCATACCCTACTTTGTTACCGTTATAATAAGCGGTCTAACAACACCATCATCAAAACCATCATGACAACTTTATTATTTTCATTACGCGGTGTACCTGAGGATGAAGCGGATGATGTGCGGGATTTATTAGCGCAAGAAGCTATCGATTATTACGAAACGTCGGCAGGGAATTGGGGGATGTCCATGCCTGCGCTATGGCTTAGGGATGCTAGCCAGCTTGAAAAAGCGCGGCAATTGCTTAACGACTATCAACACCAGCGCTTTATCAATGCCCGCGAACAGTATTTGCTGGCAAAAAACTCAGGGCAACTAAAATCAAGTTGGCAAATTCTAGTAGACCATCCGCTACGGTATTTAGCGTATCTGTTGGCAATGGGGATGGTGGTTTTTGTGTCGGTTAAGCTTTTGTTCGAGTTAGGTTTGGTTATAGGCTAGCCCCAAAATAGGCTGTCTGCGATTTGGGAAAACGCCGCTTTTTATGACCCACCCCACACCGAAACACCTTTATCTTGGCACAACAAGGGTTGGCTTAGCCATCCCGTTTTCCATGGCTGAAACTGACTTTACCCCCATCCTTGCCCTAAGGCGGTGTTTACAGCGACAGCCCACAAAATTAGAGTTAGAATATCGCCCAACATCAGGGGTGGCGGGCAATACCCATCCCTAGGCACAACATACAAACCAAAAGGTAGCCGAATGACTGACATAACTGAAGTACCAAGTCCTTTTTGTGGCATAGGCACGGATGACCTGACCATCAGGGTCGAAGGCACAACGCTAAAAGTGCTAGAAAATGGCTGTGCGGTCAATACGCCGCTGTTTGAACAAGCCGTAACTGACACCCAACCACGCGTAAATGGCAAACAAGTCAGTTTGGCGGAAGCCGTGGCCGCCGCTGCTGCGCTGTTAAAAGACACCCACCTGCCCGTGATTGGCGGCTGTGCCACCGACGTGAATGGTATGCGCGGCTTATTGGCCTTGGCAGACCGTACTGGTGCGGTGGTGGACAACATCAATTTTACAGGCGCCCGCAACAACTTCTTGGCCTTGCAAGATTCCGGCTGGATGAACACCACCTTGGCGGAAGTCAAAAACCGCTGTGATTTATTAGTGGTGGTCGGCACGGATTTAGAAGCCTTCGCACCGCGCTTTTTTGAACGGTATATCTGGAATCCAGAATCCATGTTTGTTGCTGACACCAGCCTACGCACCGTCGTCTATTTAGGCAAAGCCCCGTCAGGTGTAGCGTCCACCTCGTCTATCGGCAAAAAAGCCCAAGTTTTGCCCTGCGCCACCGAAGATTTGCCCGAGGTTGTCGCGGTGTTACGCGCCTTGGTCAAAGGCCAACCAATACGCGCCACCACGGTCTGTGGCATCGCCGTCGCCGATTTGTTGGCACTCGCCGAACAGCTTAAAGCCGCCCGCTACGGTGTCGTCACTTGGGCGGCAGGTGCGTTGGCCTACCCCCAAGCCGAATTGACCGTACAAACGTTGTCAGAAATGATTAAAGACATTAACGACAAAAACACTCGCTGTTCCGGCTTGCCTTTGGCTGGCAAAGAAGGCGACCAAACCGCCAACCAAGTATGCGGCTGGACCACGGGCTATCCGGCACGCACCCGCTTTAGCCGTGGCTACCCCGAATACGATCCGTTTTTAAACGACAGCAAACAGCTGATTGCCGATGGCGAAGCCGATGCCTTGGTGTGGGTACACGCCTTCAACACCAACGCCACTCCGCCTGTTACTGACTTGCCGACAATTGTGGTCGGGCGTTCCGGCATGAACTTTAGCAAAGAACCCGACGTGTTCATCCCCGTAGGCACACCCGGCATCGATCATGCGGGCCATGCCTACCGTATGGACAATGTCGTTGCCATCCGCCTAAAAAAATTGCGTGATGCCGGATTGCCTAGTACGGCTGACGTGTTAAACGCGATAGAGCAGGCCCTGTAACTTGGGCTGCTCATGAGTGACAAGATAAAGACCTGCGAGGTTTATAAAACCTCGCAGGTCTGCCGCGATTGCCTAAAAGCACTGAGGCCTTACTAAGCGTTTACCTAAGCCCCTATGATTGTCGAACTTTTAACGCCAGAGCATATGCGATGTCCAAGATACTTCATCTCGACCAGTTGGATTTAAACCAAAACTATAGCTATGCCGATTATTTGACTTGGCAGCTTAAAGAAGCCGTGGAGCTTATCAAAGGCAAAATCACGCTGATGTCACCTGCACCGAATGTTGCCCATCAAAGCATTTCTGGAAACTTACATGCGCTGTTACATGCTTTTTTTAAACATAAAAAATGCCGCGTCTTTGCCGCACCGTTTGATGTCAGGCTTTATGACCGCAAAAAATCGCTCTTAAAAAACGAACAGATACATACCGTAGTCCAGCCGGACATTTGCGTTATTTGCACGCCAGAAGAAAAACTCGATCAACAAGGCTGCAACGGCGCACCTGATTGGATTATTGAAATTCTCTCTAAAGGGAATTCTAAACGGGAAATTCACACCAAATATGAGCTTTACCAAGACAGTGGCGTGATGGAATATTGGCTAGTGTTCCCCGAACATCAAACCATCCAGCAATTCGTATTGAATGCCGAGCAAAAATATGAATTGAAGCACATGTATACCAATGATGATACGGCAATACCACATTTATTCCCCGAACTGGCAATGAGTGTGAATGAGATATTTGATACTTGGGCGGAAGATTGATTTCGGGCAACCCGAAAACAGGGGTCAAAAAATGCAAGCACAAATTAGTTTGGATGAAAAAGACGTTGTTATCCGTTTCCCAAAAAATCCCATGAGCCAAGACGCGTTGGCACATTTCTTAGGTTATTTTGAATTGACGATGATTAACCAAGACAGCCAATTGCAGCAACAGCAAGCCGATGAGTTAGCAGAAGAAATTGATAAAAATGTCTGGCAGTCATTGCGCGGTAAGGTTTTGAAATAAGGCCATGCCGCTAATTTCTCGTTCCCAAACTCTGTTTGGGAACGAGAAAGTTATGGAGTGGGACACTAAACTAAATATCAAGCTGATAAACCCAATTAAAAAACCCGTTTTAAGGAACCACCATGTTAATTAAACTCACAGGCGCTAAAGTCTACGACCCTGCCAGCGGTATAGACGGACAACAACAGGATATTTATATCCAAGATGGCCGCATTATTGATAAGCCATCCGGCGATTTTTTGGTCGATAAAGACTACGATTTGCGCGGCAAAGTGGTCATGTCCGGCGCAATTGATATGCACACCCATATCGGCGGCGGCAAAGGCAATATTGCGCGGACCTTATTGCCGGAAGACCATCGCCAAGATCCTGTGCATCGCAGCGACATTTGCCGTTCGGGTTGTGGTCATGCCATGCCCAGCACTTTTGTGACGGGCTACCGTTATGCGGAAATGGGTTATACCGCCGGGTTTGAACCCGCCGTATTGCCAATTAACGCCCGCCAAGCACACATGGAAATGGCGGACATCCCCATTTTGGACAAAGGCGGTTATGTGATGTTGGGCAGCGACGATTATCTGCTGCGGATGCTCACTGCGAAAAAAGACCAAAAAGCCATTAACGATTATGTCGCCTGGACGATGCACTCCGCCAAAGCCATTGGCGTAAAAGTGGTTAATCCCGGCGGCATTAATGCGTTCAAGTTCAACCAACGCAAGTTGGATTTGGACGAGCAAAACGTCCACTACGGCGTAACCCCGCGCGATATTTTGCAAGTGTTGGCGACCGCCGTAAAAGAGCTGGGCGTATCGCATCCGCTGCATGTCCACGGTTGTAACTTGGGTGTGCCAGGCAATATGCAAACCACGTTGGATACTATCCAAGGTATCGGCGGCTTGCCTATGCACTTGACGCATATCCAATTCCACAGCTATGGCACTGAAGGTGACTTTAAATTTTCATCAGGCGCGGCGCAAATCGCTGAAGCTGTCAACAAAAACAAAAATATCACCATCGATGTCGGGCAGATTTTGTTTGGGCAAACCGTCACCGCTTCTGGCGACAATATGCGCCAACACGCCAACCACAAACACGCCAGCCCCAACAAATGGGTGACAATGGATATTGAATGCGATGCTGGTTGTGGCGTAGTGCCGTTCAAATACAAAGACCAAAACTTCGTTAATGCCTTGCAATGGGCGATAGGGCTGGAAACCTTCTTATTGGTTGACGATCCATGGCGCATTTTCTTAACCACCGACCACCCCAACGGTGCGCCATTCACCAGCTATCCGCATTTAATCCGCTTGCTGATGGATAGAACCTTCCGTAACGACGTGTTGGCCACCATCCACCCCGAAGCGCAAAAAATGACCACGCTGGCTTCAATAGACCGCGAATACAGCCTGCAAGAAATTGCCATCATGACCCGCGCAGGGGCTGCCAAGTTGATCGGTTTGAAAGACCGTGGCGGCTTAAGTGCGGGCAATTGGGCGGACATTACCGTTTACACCGACAATAGCGACCGCCAAAAAATGTTTGAAAAACCCGATTATGTGTTTAAAGACGGTCAATTGGTGGTTGTCGATGGCAAGGTGGTGTCCACTAAATGGGGGACAACGCATGTGGTCAGACCTGATTTTGATCCATCCGTCGAAAAAGGCTTGAAAGATTATTTCGACCGTTACCTGACCATGAAACTGGGTAACTTTAAGATTAGCGATGATGAGATTACTGAGGATGGGCGGGGGAGTATTACTGTGCATCCGTTACAAGGAAAACAAGTATGAGTATTTCAGCAATGACGAAGAAAGCAGTAGGGGCTATTGGTGAACATCTAGTAATGGGTGAATTATTAAAACGAAACATAGAAGCTTACCTTGCAAATAGTAAAACTCAGTCTGGCTGGGATATTGTAGTGGTAGTAACTGGTGACAAAGTTAAAAGAATCCAAGTGAAAACCACGTTTTTACAAAACAAAAATACTAACAATTCTTTCAAAATTACAACAGGTTATGACTTCTTGGTTCTTGTTGTAATTGACGAACAAGAAGAATTTTATGTTTTATCGAAAGATGACGTAACTAATATACAAGGTTCTAGCTTACAGTTTGGCATATCTAAAAGCTCAAAAGGCATTTATACAGTTAAAGATGAAATTTCCCCACATCTTTCAAAATGGGAAAAAATAGCATGACAACCACCATCCTTGCAGAAACCGCCGCCAGCCTTGCTGAACTAAAAATACAGCCCTTTGGCTACTGTAGCCTCAGGAGAAGGTTTTCCGGCGGCGATTCTTAACCATAATGAACCTGCTTTTTACGGCATTTCGGCTAAAGCTTATGAATTACTGCTTGATAAGTTCGAAGATGCTGAGTTGGCTATTATTGTGGAATCAAGAAAACTTCTTCCGGAAATAAATGTGGCTTGGGATGAGCTTGCAAAACAAAAATTAAGTATTGCTAACCATTCAATGATGAACGAGTAAAAACCATGCGTTTAGATGAAATAATCCAACAACACGCGAAAACTTTATCTCCTGCACACCAAGCGGAAGTGTTTGACTTTGTTTTGTTTTTAGAACAAAAACAGACCCAACACACAATGATAAATAACCAACAGCAACGCAAAGACCGATTAAAAAATGCTTTGGATAAAGCTGTCGCGCTGGACATTTTTGCCAATATAGACGGCGTGGTTTGGCAAAATGAGCAACGCCAAGACCGTAATATCGGTTATGACGAATGATGCTGATTGACAGCAACCTGATTATTTACGCAGTACAAGCTGAATACAAAAATTTGCGTGAGTGGATTATTGATAATGAACCTAGCTATTCAATCATTAGCCGCGTTGAAGTGTTGGGTTTTGCGCGTTTACAAGCCATTCAAAAACAAGCTCTCACCGATTTGTTGAATAACTTGGAGGTTATTTATAGGAGCCGAAGCTGGTAAAGCGACATTTGAAATACCCTCACCCTAACCCTCTCCCAAAGGGAGAGGGAATCTTGTGTCGCCTTACCAACTTCGTACTCTATACCTCAGCCCAAGTTGTTATGAGCTTGCCATCGCTTTAAAACAACAGCATAAGCAAAAAATTTATTGTCAGCAGCTTAGGGTTTTGTAAAATTAACGTTCTTTATACCTACACAAAATTAAGAGTAATTGATTATGAAAAATTATTTCAGTATCCGGTTAAAACTGTCCAGCGCTTGCCTCGTGTTGCTCCTTGGCGGTTGTGCGGCGGATCCTGTGCCTGTTTCTGGGCCAGCGCCCATCCTGTCTGGTGAGCAAATGCTTAGGGAAAGCCAAGGTATTGCCAGCTTGGGCGATAGATGGAAAAAAGGCAAGCAATTGGTGGATCGTGGCAATGTCTTGGTGCGTCAAGGCCAAAACCAAATTGATGAGGGTAACCGCCTAATTGAAGAAGGCCAAAAAATTCAGCGCGAAAGCGAAGAAAGCTATAAAAACATTAAAAATTAAGGATGTTACGGTGATGCCGTCAGCTTTAGGGAAGTAACTTAGAGTCCCCCGATTTTCAAAATAAGGGGGGCTTACGTTGCTTGACGTTGGTTCGGCTGCTACTTGCACCCAAACGGCCATGTTATAGGAGCCGAAGCTGGTAAAGCGACATTTGAAATACCCTCACCCTAACCCTCTCCCAAAGGGAGAGGGAATCTTGTGTCGCCTTACCAACTTCGTACTCTATACTAAGGCTTTGTTAGGTTTCAAGTACACATTCTTTAGGCAACAATACCGTCACACAAGCGCCGTGTGGTAGTTGGTTGCTGAGTTTAACCATGCCGCCGCTGTCTTTGACAAAGCGCTGCACCATCGCCAAACCTAAACCAGTGCCACGCTGACGGCTGGTGCGAAAAGGCCGTATCCCATAGTTTAGCAAGTCTTGGGAAAAACCTGTGCCATCATCAAAAACTTCCAACCGCAAGTATTGGGCTTCTGCACGCACCCTGATGCAAATCTGGCCTGATCCGCCTTCCAGCGCATCAGCCGCATTCAGCACCAAATTTAACAGCGCTTGGCGTATGCCGCCCTCAGGTAAATGCACGGGCAAATCACCCGGTGCGTCTAGCTTTAATTCGATGGCTTCGGCAATTTGGTAGCGGGTTAAGGCAAACAGATCCCTCAGCATAGTGACCATATCAAAGTCGCTGGCGGTTTCTGGGGTATGACGGCTTTGATCCAGCATATCGTTAAGCAAGCGTGCCAAGCGCTTGAGTTCGCTGTCTATCAGCTCCAGCCTTTCGCATTGTTGTTTGTCATCAATTTCACGGCGTAAATTGTTAAACGCCATTTGGATGCCTGCCAGCGGATTGCGGATTTCGTGGGCCAGTTCCGCCGCCACTTCGCCTATCGCCGCCAAGCGCTCTGCCCTTGCCAAGCTATTTTGCTGTTCTAGCAGTGCTTGCGTGGCTAAGCGGACTTCCCGTTGCAAGGATTGCGCATATAACGATTTGGCGGACTCCAATTCGGCAAGATGGATGACCATTTCGTTATAGCTGTTAAACACCGGAAATAGCAAAGGGTCTAAGTGGTCTATGGTGATAGGCGTGTAGTTTTCTTCGGTCAGGCGCTCCAGCAATTGCCTGAGGTCATTGAGCGGATGCAATATCCGGTAGTGTAAAAACAGCATCGCCCCCAGCAAAATTAGGGTAAAGGTGACTAAGGCGATATACAGTTCGGTTTGGGTGTCAAAGTTAATCTCCTCCAACAAGGTTTCCCGCCGCAAGCCTTCCTCATCCAACGTTTGGCTCATCACTTTCAAGGCCTGTATCAATCGCACATTTTTTTCTGGCCTATCCAGTTTATTGACATTTACCAACAGATCGCTAACGGTTTCCAGGCTTTTTCGGGTGGACGATGACAAATAGCGGCTATCGGCCATCAGCGCCTGCATATCACCTAGGGTTTTGGTCAACACCACGGGTTGGGTATCGGGGACGGTTTCGGTCACATAGGCAATTAAAGATTGCTGTAACCCCACCGATACATTTTGAATCCGATGGGAATAATCCACATAGGATAGTACGGTTTCAAAATGATGCAGATTGCGCCAGATCATCCCGCCTAAGATGGCTAATGCCAATAGCAATAAGCCTAAAAATGACAAGGCGCGAAGTTTTGCAGGTCGGTAAAAAAGGGGGGTCATTGCATTTGTTTCTGGGGCTAGAAAAGGAAGCGTGTTGCCCCGATAAGTCATGAGGCTAGCATTGAAGCCTTAAGCTTAAGGATATTATTTTGACTGCGCACCTAGGTATAGCTGTTTATAGGAGGCAACCGACCCGGCAAAGCTAGGGTTTGCCAACACCAAATCATCCAGATCGGCAGCGACTAATGCCCGTATGTCCCTTAAGGAGGTAACCTTAAAGAACTTTGACCGCTGCACTTCCACATCGGCCCCTTCTATATCGCCTTGTAAATAAAGGCTGACCGATAAGGAATAATAAGCATAGCATTTTTTTTCGCCGACGCTCATGAGCCTAATGAACTTCCCAGGCTGGTTCTCAAAAAACCAAGGTTCCTGGTTATCCGGCTTGGCCATAATGTCCTTATCTTCCAACCATTCTATCGCCTGTTTTTGGTAGCTTGATGCTTGGCTTAGGTATTCCAGCCGCCAATAAATCTTGCCACTTTCCAATGCGGATAGCGGATACTCTTTGTTTCTTCCAAACTCCTTGATGGCCTCTTCATAATGCTTTTGTTTAAAGTAGACAGTCCCCAGATTGTTCCGGTATTTGGGGATGGGGATGATGTCGACGGCTTTTAAGGACTCAACCTTAGCGGATTCAAAATTACCTTTGTGCAAATAAACTAGCGCAAGGGCAATATGGGCTTCCGCCAATTTAGGATTTTGTGCGGCAGCTTGTTCAAAATAATTGATCGCTATGTCTGGTTGGTTATTTGTCCCGTAATATTCACCCAAAAACAGGTTGACATGGGCATCATTGGGATTTTGTTGCTGTAGCTCATCCAGTGCCGCTTTATACCCAGAACGCCCCAAAGTTTCCTTGACCGTGGCTATTTTCAAGCCCCATGCGGCTTGCTGGTTTTGGGGGTGGGCTTTTAGCTCAGTTTCAAAAATCCGTTTAGCATCGGGATAATGGCCGATATTTAAGGCATTATCTGCTTCAACGATTAATTGTTTGTCGGTTATTTGGGGTTTTTTTGATTTGTCATAGAGATAGGTTGCCCAGCCGCCTGCCGCCACAATAGCGGTAAACAATACAGCAAGAAAAATATTTCTTATGTAATTCCATAGTTCAGGTAAAAAATTCATGGTTTCATCCTAATTGGAAACAACATGCCCTGTAAATCACGCATTGTGAGCGGCATAGCCCTCTGTTTTCCAGATCATTGCAAGCTCTAGGGCCACCGCATAATCAGCCAGATCGTTGGCTGCTCAGTTAATCGTTTATTATAACAAGACTTCGGGCAGTTTTCCCTTGATTAAAAAATAGCCAGCAGTTCCCGTTATGGGCAAAATCTAGCCGACTCGGCTTGGGATAACGGATGATTTGGTTTTTGGGTGTATTAACCCAAAAAAGTGAGCAACTGTTCCCGGCTATCAAGCAAAAGTACGCCCTAAGGATTTGTTCTTGTGCGAACCTACAAAATCACCAGAACTTAACGGGCGCCTAGAACAACTTGCCTATTCAGGCTGCACCACTAAAGTGGAAATCCTGCGCAAGGCCATTGCCTAATATGACGTGGTGGCTGAAGCCAAAACAGAAAAAACGCTTTGGCAATTAGGCCAAAACAACAACCTGCTGACGGAAATCGTGAGTGTTTAGTGGCGGTTCCTGAACAGGACAAAAGCGCTGAACCACAAATAAACCGTTGGCAAAGATCACAAATACGAACGGTCAGTGAGCAATGAAGCAAGGGACGATGCCGTTGCCGAATTGTCCCGAAAAATGACGGTCTTTAAAACTATGCCCGTTAAGCTTTTTACTGAATGGGGATCATGACTTTTTAACCCGATGGCGCTTAATATAATCGTTTTTTTCTAGGCGTATTCAGTATGGCAGGCGCGTTCCAATCAGCCGAAAACGAAAAAATGATCGCGGCATTTGGCCTATTAATCAGCAGCAAAACCTCAAAAAATAAACAACTCATTGGCTTCTAGTGTCGTCACTCCGACCAAAGTGACGAATTGTACTGCTTCTTTAGCGCCACTACCGTCGGCATCATAGTAAAGTGTTTGCTGACTGCTATCGAAAAGAAAGTGGGCGTTCGCTTGTTCACCCACTCTAAGGCTTTTGGCGGCCGCCAGCGTGGCGCCAACCACCAAGTCACTGCCATCAAGGTTGCGGCCATCCAGCAACACCAGATCACTAGTATCTACGACGGCTTTGGTGAAAATTTTCTTACTCAGCTGAAGTAAATCACCTTGGCTAAAATCATCGATCCGGTCGATATTTTGGCTACCGAGTTTTGTGCTGAACACAAAAATATCATTGCCCCCGCCACCATGCAGCAAATCCGCACCTTCTTTCCCGTCAAGGCGGTTGGCAGCCGCATTTCCTAACAGGGTGTTGTTGCTTTTATTACCCGTCACGCCGATTGCACCCGCAGCACTGGCAATGGTCAAATTTTCCACATTTGCAGCAGCCAGGTAGTTGTCCACCGAAATGATGGCGGTATCCGCCGTACCGCCTGATGTCGTTTCCACCACACTGTCTTTTGTACTATCGACATAATAGGTGTCGCTGTCCATACCCCCGATCATTTTATCGATGCCAGTTCCGCCGTCCAAAATGTCTTCGCCGGCATCTCCTTGTAAAACATCGTTACCCTCGCCACCCTTCAGGGTATCGTTGCCCGCTGCGCCTTTGAGGGTATCCTTACCGACACCACCATCCAGTAGATTGTTTTGGCTATTGCCCGTGAGCTGATCATTAAAATTTGACCCGGTGATATTTTCGATATTGCTGAGCTTATCTTTGCCACCGCCACCGCTGGCATTGCCTGTGTTTAAATCGACTTTCACCGCACTGGTCACCGTGCTGTAGCTGATGGTGTCAACGCCACCCAGACCATCAAAGGTTTCCGCGCTAGGGCCACTGACCAAGATATCATCACCTGCGCTGGCACCGCCATTGCCCCCGCCATTATTGCCAGTAATAGAAGATAGGTCGTAGCGAAACACGTTCAGTTGTGCATCGGCGCCTGTAGGGGTGTTGAGGATTATGCCTTGTTTGGTGGCCAACACCAGATAGCGCCCATCAGCAGAAAACGCATATTGGTCAACTTCAGCCGTAAACTGCACTTGGGCATTTTGACTGCTTGAATATCGGGGGTCGAGTTCAGTCAATACCCCTGTTTGCATATCCTTAAGATAGGTGGTGATGCCTGGCGTTTCGGACAAGTTAGTACCTGCGCCATCATAAAAAACCACAAATCTGCCGTCAGCAGAAATGACGGGTTTAAAACTATTGCCCAGATTGATGGTTTGGTTATCGGCCTTAACCGACACCAGCTTGACTTCGCCGGTTTGTAAATCCTTGCGATAAAGCTGGGTTTTATTGTCGTTTTGTAGGCTGACACCATCAATCAAATTAGTGGCGTAGCTTTCAAACACCACATAGCGGTTATTGGCGGAAAGCATGGGGTTATAGCTCACCCCGTTGGCTAAAACCCCGGACTTCGATGTGCTAACTACCGAAATTTCTTGGCTGGTCAAGTCTTTCAACAAAATATCCCGTTTGCCATTGTTGTCGTTGGCAAACAAATTCGTTGCGACGCTCTCAAAAACCACGAATTTGCCATTATCGGCGATATGCGCCTGACTGCTTTCAGCATTACCCTCAATTCCTGTAGCCGTTTTTGAAAGCATCACCGATTTGCCCAAGTTTTGCATATCCCGTAGGAAAACCTGGGTTGTGCCATCGACAATAATCGTGGTGTTGGGGTATTGATAGGTGTCTTTGCCGCTGTCGTAAACGACATAGCGGCCATCAGCGCTCATGCTGGGGTGCGCGCCAATCCCGTCGGCGGCATTGATATGACTAACGGACACTTTGCTAAGCAGACCGCTGGAGAGGTTTTTTTGATAAATCACGCCGCCAATTTGAAAAGCCACATAGCGGCCATCGTCGGAAACCTCCGGTGAAAGGGCATCTTTATTGGTGCTTAACAAACTGCCATCGGTATTGCTGCTGACCAACTTTAGCTCGCCAGTTTGCATGTCTTTGATAAAAATATCGCTTTTGCTGTTGTTATCGGTCACGCCAGCGGCAAGATTACTTGCTTGTGACTCAAAAACCACAAACCGACCATTGGCAGAAATATCCAGATGGGTTTCATTATCCAATAGCGTGTGTCCGTTGTAGCTACCACTCGCTCCGTTTCCCAAGGTACCAGTGCTAGTCACCGATACTAGTTCTTTGGTTAAACTCATAAAACATTCCCCATTAAGCAAAAGTTTGATGTAGGTATTTTATCCAAAAATCAGGAAATTCGCATACATGCCTTGTGATTTAATAAGTTTGGCGATGCGGATTCAACAAAATCGTAGTTCACTTTAAGCTACGCAAAATGCGGTCTACTTGCTTATTCTCCGTTTCATCTTTGGGTAATGTGTAACCAGAATCTTGGGCGACCCATCTTGATTTAGAGTAAATGCTTTGCTGGGTTTTACTATCGCTCTACCTAGCCTACGGGCTTGCTGATTTATTAAGCACCACATGCTAAAGTAGGCCCATGAAACCCAGCAAGCAGAGCTTGAGGGTAGACATTCCCAAACAGAGCTTGGGAACGGAAAAATCATTCATTTGTTCCAGAGGTGGATTTAATGACAGCGTTGGATAAGCTAATCAGTCTCGATGGCCTAACTGAAAATGGCCTTTATTATGAATATACGCAAGCTGCGGATCCCCTTGGGTCAGGAACAATCCCTAAAATCCCGTTTGCAGAATTCGGCAGGGAACTGCATGAAACAGGCGGCACCCGCATTATTCCGCTTGATGTAAGCGAACAATTGGCTTGTGTAGGGCCAGCGACTAGCCCCGCCCTGTGCGCTAATTTTGTACGTATACTCGCAGGGGAAACACTAGCCACGCAGTTTAATGCGACATCGCAACTGTTTTACGTCATGCAGGGCAAAGGACATACTGAATTTGATGGCATAGACATCCCTTGGCAAGCCGGTGATTTTATCGCGTTGCCGACGGGCGAAGAAACACGCCATTGGGCTGACACAGATGCTTCATTTTACTTAGTCCATGATGAACCACTCCTGCGTTACCTGGGTGCTAAAGCTAACATTCAACGCTTCAAGCCGACACTTTATACCTCCGAAGAAGTCCTGCGGGAATTGGCAAACGTGCGGAAAGAGGCTGAGGCAATCAACCGCAACCGTATTAGTGTGCTACTTGCCAATAAAGCCATGGATCAGACTTTAACGGTGACTCATACACTTTGGGTTATGCTGGGCGTGCTGCCAAAAGGCGCGGTACAATTACCGCACCGACACCAATCAGTCGCGCTGGATTTGATTTTAGATTGTGAGCCGGGCTGTTATACACTGGTTGGCACCAAGATTTCTGACCAAGGCGAGATAATAAATCCGGTTCGGGTCGATTGGAAACCTTATTCGGCCTTTATCACGCCATCAGGTTATTGGCACGCCCATTATAATGGCTCTTCTGGCGACGCACATTTGATACCGATGCAAGATGCGGGCTTGCAGACTTATTTAAGAACTTTAGATATTAAGTTTGTACTGCCCAACGGCGAAACACCTGCGCTATAAAATTTGCACCGCAATGGGCAGCATCAATTGCTATCCTGAATATTGAGCCCTTAGGGTGGCTTGGCTGTCGGCGAATCCACCCTACATTCATGCGCCTTACGCGTTTTTTATCTTAGAAAAGAAATTTATTCCGCGCGCTTTACAACGCTGTGCGGGTTGTTGATTCTACAGTCGAAGATTTTTCTATGGACACTACCCCCTATACAAACTTACCACAGACAAAACACTGGAAAGTGCTGTTTCCAGAAACTTTGCTGTCTTTTCATGGCACGGTATTAGCGGTGGTGCTGTTGGCAATGTGCTTGTTGCGGTGACATTATGCGTCCTTCCTTAGCCTTAGAAATTCACCGCGATAGCATCCGTGAAATCGCCTTACGTCATCGTGTTAAAAATGTGCGCGTGTTCGGTTCAGTGCTACACGGTGATGACACCGAAGACAGCGATTTGGATTTATTGGTTGAACCAACCTCTGAAACCACGCTAATGGATATTGGTGCAATTCGTTATGAATTGAAAGAATTGTTAGGCATATCAGTCGATGTTTTGACACCTAAAGCACTTCCCGACCATTTTAGAAACATTGTCCTTACCGAGGCAGTACCCATATGAGTAAATCAGATGTTTTGCGCTTACCAGATTATCTGGGTCATATACTACAAGCCATTGAACGCATACACCGCTACATAGAAGATACTGATGAAGTCGCTTTTTTGCAGGATGAAAAAACGCAAGATGCGGTGATTCGTAATTTTGAAATCATTGGTGAAGCGGCTAATAATATCAAACGCTATCACACCGAGTTTGTCCAACAACACCCTGAAATTAAATTCAACTTTGCCTACGAAATGCGTAATGCGCTGGCTCATGGGTATTTTAAAATTGATTTAGAAATTGTCTGGCGAACCATACACCAAGATCTACCTGAACTTCATGAACAAGTACGCTTGTTAATTAGGTAATTACCCACCTAACTACTTCTTGTTTTATAACGGGGAAAGACCGCCCCCGTCACTTGGCTATATGACACCGGACGAGGTGTACCGCACGGCGACGGGCGAGGGCGCGATGGTTGTGGACAAATTCAGTGGCGCGGGGGAAGAAAAGGTTCGGGCCATAGAATTGGGACAGCGCCAGTCAGCTGTAACAGAGACAACACCCTCTTAAACTCGATGATAAATTGTCTGGGCAATGGGGTCCACTTTACTTTGCCAAGAATGAAGGACAACATAGACGCTGATGAACTGGCGGCCTTGCGTAAATTGGCGGCGAACATGCTGAAGTATGATGCTGCTGCACTATGCAACGCACAAGAAAACAAGACTTTGATTGAGGTAATCTGTGATGAAAAAACAATACCGTAGCCGTTTGCTGGCCTCCGTGCATGAAACCGCCGAAGGCTTGCAGGAAGCAGGGGTGATGGACAAAATCACCCTGCGCCAATTTGACGACCTGTGCCTAACGCCAGTCCAGCCCCTACAGCCAGAAGACATCCTCGCCATACGGCAACATGAACGGGCAAGCCAAGCCGTCTTTGCACGGCACTTGAATGTCTCTACTGGCCTCGTGAGCCAATGGGAGCGAGGCCAGAAACGCCCGCAAGGGGCTTCCTTAAAGCTCCTATCCCTAGTCGCCAAAAACGGGCTTGACGCTATTGCCTAAAGCACAATGCCCCAGACCGAAGGCTAACGGCCAAATACTCGCTTGGTAACAGGATGACGTTATTGGTGCTGATTCCATAGACTCTGCATTCGATTTTTTCATGATTCTGATCCACCTTTATACTCTAAATTTCCTAAGGGTAAGTGTCTCAGGTCATATTGGCACAGGGGGTACGCGCTTTACCCACTTTACAATTTAATACATTTACTAGCAATTAAGAGTGTAAATTGTAAGGTCTGACCCCGTCTTTTTGTCTTGAAATTTGTAAAAATCCTGTGGAAGGCATTGGTAAGCCAGAACCTTTAAATTTTGATCTACAAGGTTATTGGTCAAGACGCATCAATCAAGAACACCGCATTATTTATGCTTTTGATGAGAATCAAGTCACCCACGCAGTGCCGATTTCATTACAAGTAATCGCTCTAGCCAGCCTATGGGCTTGCTGCTATATGTAAGTACCGCATGCTATCCTGGACGGTGAAACCCGGCAAGAAGAGCTTGGGAACGAGAAATTCGTACCTCAACGCGTGCGGTACGTTGAACTTCTTGTGTCATGTTAATGTTGAAAAAAACATAAATCCAGACTAAACTCCATTTAATAGATAACGGGTATTACTCTAAACTCTATGTAATATGGAAAAGTCAAGTGTAAAAAAGTGTGCATTTTAATTTCTTGCGGTAACATTTTATGGCTCAAGTTAAAAAATCTAATTCATCATTTAGCGAATCTTTGATTCTTCTAATTGGAATAATTGTCATTTCTTATTCCACATTTCAGACAGCTAAGGGATTTGAAACAAATACTGGCGGGGTTTTGCAAGCTTGGGTGTGGGCTATTTTGATTGGACTTAGTCTTTCATATTTGGCATTAGAACTACGAAGAAAACTACTAAATGGCAATAAAGCAGGAGCTACAATAATGGTGTTATGCTATTTGTTTGTAGCATTATTTAGTTTTGTAGCAAATTTTAATAGCTTCTATTCTGGGGAACAAAAAGACAGGATATTAAGCGATCATATTGATAAAGTAGAAAAAAAAATACAAGAATTGAAAACCGAATATTCTAGATCAACAAATGAATTGCCAAACAAAGTTCAAAGAATGAAAATTACACTTAAACATCAAATGCTAGATCCAAATCTTCCTGATTGGGGAGTAGAGACTCAAAAAATTATAAATGATCTTGAAAAAGTCTTGGGTGTAAAAATTACAAAACCAGCTGGAACTCCAGAGCAAAAACTTAGCGCTGTTTCAACACAAATTGATGACTTGCTTAATACATATACAAAGAAAACCAATGATTTTCAAAGCGAAATTGACTCTAAAGTTACTGACATCGAAAGAAGATTTAAAGATATTCAAGTAAATTTAAATTTAGCTGAAACTAATAATTTATTAAATGAAGCTGAAAAATTACACAATAACATTTGCAATGAAGCATTGGCGTTGATTCACAATGATAATTTTAAATGTGACTCAATAAGTAGCTCACATGATAGGGAAATTGGGCAAATTCAATACACTTTAAAATCCGCTCAAGAAAATCCTATGGAAGCAATAATGCCTGCTCTTCAAAGTGCTTTACTTGATCTTGTTTTGCCATTCATGATACTTGTATCATCTTCTTCCAGAGTAGTAGAAATAGAACCACAATTTCCTAAAAGACCTTAAAAATTATATTTTATATGACTACAATAAATGATATAGAACATCTTATTAATAGCAACACTAATGTTGTTTTTACGTTTGGAGATGTGGGAGCTGGAAAGACAACATTAATTATTGCATTATATTTGTATTTATTCAGAAGTGTAGGTGTCGAAATAAACTCACATGGAAATCAAGAAGGTTTAAGATATTTAAAACATTGGGCTGCTAAGCTAAGTAATGAAAATAAATTACCACAATTAACTGTTGAAGGAACTGTAAGAGAAGTTGACTGGATTTTTAAATTAGAAAATAAAAAAGCAGTATTTACTTTTCTTGACATAGCAGGTGAAAACTTAAATGAAGTTAATTATTCTAAAAGACAAAATACAGGCGGGGAGCTAAGTTTAGATATTAATAAATACTTAAATTGCTCTGAATTATCAATTATCCTATTATGTATTATGTATTATAGATTACGAAAAGTATTCAGAAGACAATGATTTAAATCATACATTTATTAACTATATTAAAAGCTTTAACCACTCTATTTCTGGTGCTGCAATTATTGTAACTAAATGGGATAAAAATACTGATACCGACAAAGATATAACCACATTCATCCAAAAAAACGTATTAGCAACATTAGAGGCTATAAAAAATTTAGGAATAAAGCCTTATATTTTCCCTTTTAGTATAGGTGAAGTGGATTCTGCAAAGCAAGAGGTGGAAGAATTAAATCTTACATATTGCCGACCAGTTCTTGATTTTTTACACTCTATAGCAATTAACACATTAAAAAATAGTGAAAATGAACATGATGAATACATTCTTTCCGGTATCAAATACTATTTCAAAAAACTTATATCTTTTTTAAAGAATAATTAAGAAATACACAAATGGACTCATCAAACAAAGAAACGGGATACATTTTATTTGGATATGAAAAAGGTTTCTCCTATTACAAACAGTCTGGTTGCGCTTTGGATTTTGAAAAATCGACTGCTTCATCTAACAGCTTAAAAAAAGCGATAATATTAGATTTAGACTCCCTTGGTACGTTCGATACACTTCATTCCTATGTACATTTAGTAGAGCATAATAATCAATACACTATATTTATATATTATTTTGGTTCGAAAGACTTTTTTGGCAGAAGGGCCTATAAAGGATGTGCTTTGGTTCTGAAAAATTCCAATTTGAATTCTGATGAAATTATAAATAATTTCTCTATACTCTCACAAGAATTAAAAACTATTGATAACAATTATACCAATGATATAAAGTTTGTTGCAGAATCACTTAGTCAGTTATCAATGAATTTAATAGAAGATGGTATTATAAAAACAACAAAATTTATTATATCTACTGATTTATATAAATTTTTTAATACCGCAAATAAAGTCAACTTTTATAAAGTATTTGTGACTGATATCGATATATTTATGAATAATTACGCAGCTAAACTAGATGATAATTTCTTAGTTAACCCACAAGATTATTTTAAAAAGGAAGATAAAATCTACCAAGAAATTGAATCTATCCAGATAGCTGATGAAATTAAATTTAATAAAAATGGTAATTATAATAATTTAAAATTTGAACAGAAAAAAACAGGGTTAACACAAGAACAGATGAGTCTAGCACAAGAACAGTTGAGGCTAGCACAAGAACAGTTGAGCTTAGCGCAAGAACAAAGGAAGGCAGCACAAAACCAAATAAGGTTAGCACAAAAGCAAATAAGGTTAGCAAAAGAGCGGATGGGATTTTCGCAAGAACAAACATCGATACATGAAGAAAAAAATATTAGCATACTAAATAACATTTTAAATATATCAACCGAGCAGATTCAATTTATTCTACTTGTTTTGATTGATACATTCGCTTTAATTGCACTATTACTCGCACTACTACGGTGTTTTTAATGTTAAATAGTTACGTAGGTCGGGTTAGCTTATTGAGCGTAGCGAAATAACTTAACCCGACACATCGAAGCCCGTGAATGTCGGGTTATGGCTAACGCCTAACCCGACCATGGCTAGTGGCTATCAATTAGTAGTTGTATCGGGCAACAGCTTTAGCATTGCCCGACATTTCGGCTATCCGATGAAATAACGGCGGTGAGTAAATCTGTACTTGTGCCACACTAACCTCGAAATGCCGGACACGAAAAGCATTGCCCAACCACTGGCGTAACTCATTGATTGTATTCTCTGGTTAATTCTAAATATTGCTCTTTTGCTTTATCGCTGACGCATCTGGCAGATATTATCCTTATGTCACCGTCCCTTTCGGTATGCGTGACATTAACAATAACGTCATTATCCATCAGCCCGATGGAATTATACCTAAGCTCCCCATAATCTTTTCTATCGTCGTACTGGTCTAATGTTGGTCGCTTGAAAATTGTTGCCGCGTCGCTAAAATCTATGCCGTGCTTTTCGATATTGACCTCGTTTTTAGCCTCGTCCCATTGAAAACCTACGGGATACATAAGGATTAATTCGCATCTGTTTTAATTCTTGGGGGAGTTAATTTGTACTTTTTAAGCCCTGCTTCCGTTTCTAAAGGTGCTGAATCAGGGTCGTCCCGGAGAGCTTTTTCTATGTCGCTATCCGTCATGGTTTTTAGACGCGCCCAATCCGTTCTTGACTGATTTTTATTATCGTCAAGCTTGGCTGTGGCTTGGTTTGCCTCATCTTTTAAAACAGCGATCATTTTAGCCTCCAACTTCTATTTAAAAAAGAATCAAAGGGGCCAGACTCCATTGCCCCCCCTATTTACATATAATGCATTGATTATTAATTGAAATAATATTTAAGGTGGCAGTATTAGAGTCTGCCCCCCTTTGAACATGACTCCTTTGAACAACCCCTTTGATCTTGCTAGCCATGCTCAACAAGCCGCCCTTCCGCATATTTGTGCAAAAGGCTGGAAATAAGCGTTTGATAGGGCAACCCCTCAATTAAGGCTCGCTTTTGGATTAAGCGCAAATCTTTAGATGAGAGGCGAATATTGATATGTGCATCTTTCTGAAACGTAGCTTTCGCATAGTCTTTATGCTGTTTAAGCTCAGAATCAATGTTTGCTATTTGAGTGAGGACACCAGAGTCAAAGGCATCCAAAAGCTCTTGTTCTTCAGGGTCAAGTTGATTCATTCGGGTTACCTCGTATAACGTTTTGTGGCTTTACGGCTGGGGATGATGGTTTTCAGAAAAATTTCCTCACCCAATTCAACGAACGGCACTAAATGGGCGTAGCCTTCGATAAGGACAACTGAAATTTTTTGATTCGGGTAACGCTCTTTGTTGGGATGCTCCAAAATATCAACCTCATTACCCGCCTCAATGTGAAACACCACGTCCTCGAAGCTAACGCCTCGCTCTTTTTTGAGAATATGGTTCTTATCAGGATTCCATGTGTAATATTTCATATTGTACACAATAACATACAACGTGTGCTTTCTGTATTCAGAAGTTCAAAATGCCAGGAACCGGACTGCTCAACACAATGCTCAGCGGGCGTCGGGCTTACCTGCCACGAATAATGGTGCGCGATGCGCACCTACAACTACGTTTGTCCCGCCTTATGTTGGTAGCATCGTTGGGTTGCGAAAAGATGCAACCTACCCTGCGGTGTTTATTACCCCCAACCCAAGCAAATCAAGGCTTAACCACTGCTTTCTCCTGTTCGGCGACGCTGATTTTTCCTGTGCCTGAACGCGCCCGCAAGGTGGGTTCGTACATGGCTTCGGCGTACACGGGGGGGACGTTGAATGTGCCGGAGCTGGTGGCTTTTAGTTTGTAGCGGTATTCGGCCAATTCATTGGTCACTATGCCGTATAACACGACGCGGTCTTCCCGGACATCGGCGTATTCCGGTGTCCAATTGCCGCCTGTCGCCAAACGGTCTTGCCATGAAGGCAGGCTGTCTGATTCTTCTTCGGGTTCGGATCCGGCTTTAGGTGCTGCAACGGGAGTTTGGATAACCGCCTCAAAGCCTGCGGGCAATAAATCTTGCACCACCAAATCACTGATCCACTCCCGGTCGATGGCCCGGACTCTAAGTTGCACGGTGATTTCTTCGCCTAAAGCCACTTTATCAACAGGCTGGCCTTGGGCATTTAAATACGTGCGCATAATTTCCAGGCCATTGCGCAGTTCGCCGCTGGGGGCTTGCACGTCGTAGCCGGATTCGGACACTGCATAATATAAGGGCAATGCGTTAGGGCCGGTAAAGTGCAGTTTTTTGGTGTGTTCAGGAAAACTGACTCGTGGCGCGTAGTTGCTGGGCAATGCCAACACCTGCCGGACACCTGCCCCATCAATGGCAGTAATGCCCATTTCGGCCATTGCGGCAGGCGGCACTGCTTCCATATAAGCACTGTAAGCCAGCAATAAATAACCGGATGACAAGGTGTTGTAATGTTTATCCGCCAAGTTTTGGGCAATGCTTTGGAAAATGGCTGGCGGCAAGTTCTGTAGCCTTGTTGGGAAATGCTTGGCCAAAATATACAAAGTCTGGGCATCATGGATTAAGGGGTCATAATAATCCTGATAGCTATAGTCAGTTTTGTTAAGCCCCAGTTGCTTCAACGGTGTGCTGATCAAATCAGTGGCGAGGTTTTGTTGTTGCAACAGCTGATAGCTAGCCGCCAAGTAAACCGCCGCCAAGTCATTGCGCCAGACTTCCGGCTTAAAATTAACCCGCAGGTTTTCACGTAAGGTTGATAATAAGGCGGTGGTGACTACGCCTTGGCGGGTTAGCAAATACGCCGCATAAGCCCGCACCCGCACTTTTGCCAAGTCTTGGGCGGGGCTACCTGCCAGATTTTGCAGATAGCCTGACGCATTTTTCAGCATATCGTCTGGGACGGGTATGCCGGATGCTTGGGCTTCCATCAGTAAATTGACCGCATAGACTGAGGCAAACTCATGGGCTTGTGGCGACGGCCCCCACAATCCGAAGCCACCTTCGGCATTTTGGCGGCTGCGTAACACGGCAATCAAGCGGGCAAAATCAGCAAACGAAGTATTAACCGTCCCTGCTTCGGCAAACTCAGGATGTTTGTCCAACACCAGCATGGGGATGGCTTTACTGAGCAATTGCTCGGTGCAGCTGTGCTCAAAATTATCCAAATAGCTGGTCAAGCCCGCCACTGAGATCAGCGGCAAGGGTGAAACCCCGGCGCTGACTTTGCGTAATTGCGGGTAAAGGTCGCGTTCAATTGGCAAATCAAGTTGCGACGTAAAGCTGCCAAAGCGCAAATCGGCTATTTTGGGGCTGGCTGGGCGTATGCTGAGGTCGCTGGCCATGTTGGTGGTTTGGCCACCGGCTTTGGCAACAAAAGCCAAAGTGGCATTGCCCAAGACAACCGCTGGGCCAGTTTCAGCTTGTAATTGAAAAGTCACCACGCCTTCATGGCCTTCGGCAATCACTACCGTGGGCTGGGCCTCACCCAACACTTTGAGCTGGGGTGGTACGGTCAGGCTAACTGTGACCGTGGCTTTGTCGCCAGAACCGGGCACGTGGTTGGCCACGGCTACGCTCACTTTAAAGGTATCGCCAGGCGAAACGATATATGGCGCGTTGGGGGTGACGATTAAATCACCCCGCACTTGGGTTTTGCTGCTGACACTGGCAATGCGCCCTTGATTGACCGCCACCGCCATCAGCCGCATCGTGCCGTTAAAGGTGTCGGGGACTTGGTAGTTAAAGCTTTGCCCGCCGTTCAAATCAACAATGCCTGACCAATACACGGCAGGTTTGTCATGTTTGCGTTTAAAGGGGTTCAAGAACGATGCCTTGTCTTCTTGGGCATCGCCACCGGTGGCCGCAGCTTGCATGAGTTTTTTAAACTCCGGCAAAATCAAATCCAAGATTTGCGTAGTCTCCACGGCCAGTTGGCGTTTTTTGAAAAAATGGCCTAAGGGATCGGGGTTTTGGTAACGGGCCACTTGCAATATGCCTTCATCAACGGCAAACACCACCACGCGGGTTGGTTCAGGGCTGTGTAACTGCATGGTCAAGGTTTGCCCTGGTTTGATGCGTTCAGGAACTGTCAGCTTTAAGGCTTGGGTGTGGCTGGCCAAACTGATTTTAAACGGTGCAACCCCATAAGATAGGGGGCTCATAAAAATCTCATCCGAGCCGGTATCGCGGATATATTGCACACTGACATAGGCATTGCCCGTCAGTTCTTTAGGCACTTCGATGGTTTGGACAGACGCTTGGGTGTCGGCCTTAAACCATACACTGTTATAAACCTTATCCCGCTCTATCGTAATCAAACCCGCCCCAGTGTAAGGTGCACGGATATTGATGGCGATTTTTTCGCCGGGTTCATATTCGGGTTTGTCCAAGGTTAGCTGCAATTCCGCATTGCGGTCTAGGGTACGCGAGACATTGCCATTGCCCGCAACGCTATAATCAATACGGCTTAACAGCAGGCCTTCGGCATTGCGTAGCACATAAGAGTAATCACCCGGTGTGCTGCTGTCCAACAACAAGTCATGGCCTGTTTTCGGCAAAGCTAACGCGTCTTTGTGTAAGCTGGTTTCTTTAAGCCGGGATTCGTATTTATAGGTGTTGTCGGTTTGGCGGGTCAATACTGATAACACTTTGCGTTCCAGCAATTCCAAGCTTAAGCCTTCAACAGCTGTAGCTTGCACTTGTGGGTCTATGGCCAGCAATTGCACATGGCGCTGGCTGTCTTTGGCCACAAACGCCAAGGCCCCATCGGCTTTATAGCCGACCAAATAAGGCATGTCCGAAACCAAGGTATCGGCTTCGGCAGCCACACTGCGCCCGCCTTCGGCCTCAAACGCACGGGTGAAAAAATGCACTTGATAAGTGGCCTTGGTGTATTTTTTTAAATCTAAGGCAAATACCGCGTTACCGCTAGCATCAGTCGTTCCGGCGCTTAAGGCTTCTTCAAAACCTTCTTTGGCATACAGCGGGTCATAAAAATTGTAATCTTTATAGCGTTTAAAGCCAGGCAAGGCGGGCTTTAAGGTAATATTGGCCTCGACCTTACGGGCTTCGGCGGGTGCGCCGTATAGGTTTTGGACATTTACCGTCACCTTCAAATCATCAGGATGCACCCAACCTTCGGTAATAGGCTTGGAAAAAATCGCCGTGGTTTTAATGCGGTCTGGTTGGAACTCCTCCACTTTAACCTTGGTTTGCCCTAGGAACTGGTCAGTATGGCCATCTTTTACCGTGTATAAACTGACCGTGTAATTGCCAGTGGGTGACGATTCCAAAGTAGTATGGGACAACTCATTAAAACCTGCTGGCCCTAAGTTAATTTTGGCTTTTTGCACCAACAAGCCACGGGCATCGGTAATTTCAGCTTGTAACGGCAAGCCTTCCAAGGGCAATGCCCAGTTTTCGGTTTTGACAATCAGGCCGATATGGAAAGTTTCGCCGGGTCGGTATATGCCCCGGTCTGAGAACAAATAGGCATTCAGCTGATTGGCATCTTTAGGGTTGGCTTCCCCTTCAATGCCAAACCGTGAGAAATTTAGCCTGCGGTCTTCCCGCGCCATCGGCAAAAAGCTCATGTCGCCTTGAAATTTCACCAAATACATCAAAGGTTGGCGTTCACGTTCCAAGCCAGATAGTTTGGGGAATCCGACTTTTCCCGCTACATCGGTTTGCCCGCTGAACAAGGTCAAGCCGTTTTTACCGATAATATCCACCGTAGCACCTGCTTGGGGCAAGCCGGTTTGGATGGATTGCACAAACACCACTTGCCCGCCGTCATGTTCGGTTTTAACGATGACACCCAAGTCTGTGACCAAAATCAGGCGTTTGTCGGTGGCTTCAGCGTTTTCGTAACCATTGGGCTTACTGGGGTCATAGTTAGTGGCGGTCATCAGGAAAATGCCGCGTTTGCTTTGGCCTTGGGCATCTGTCATATAGTGGCTTAAATCGACGGATTGGTAGTTCGGTGTGTCAGGCGTTTGTGCGCTTAAAGGGATGGCAATGGCGAAACGCTCGCTTAAATTGTCTTGGCCAAAGTCGCCGTAAAAATTGGGGTGGCCAAAATCACCTTGGCTTTGCGAAATTAAATTTTGCAATTGCCCTGGCAACACCCGTCCCAATTCCACTTTAATGCCTTTTAAATCACGCGCCATCAGGCCGATTTTTTTCTCGCCGCTTAAGGTGAGCAATGAGCCCTCCCCTAAAATATGCAATTCTTTAGGAAAGGCTTGCACAGTCAGCGTCCTCAACTCCACTTTAGGCAATTGATAGCCGCCAAAAGAACTGATGCCATTATTGATTTTTACAAACAACTGCCGTCCTACGTCCACCTGCACCCGAAAGCCATGGATTTGGGAAAACTCCTGTTCGGCAGGTACGGCATCCAGTGCTACAGGGGTGCTTTTCGCCAAGACAGCCGCCGTCACTTCGTCGGGCGACCATGGGTAAGCCATGTCTGTGTTACCATTATTCGGTCTGCCTTCATTCTCATAAGGCAATAGCCACACTTGCAGGTTTTTTGCCATTTTTTGTTCATGGACAGGCAGCGTGGTGTTGATTACCAAGATTTGATCTTGTTGTTGGGTTTGTTTGTTTGGGGTTATGGTCAGCGCCACATCATTAATTGCCAAACCGTTATAAAGGCCGGGGACTACAATTTGTGTGCTTAAGGGCTTGCCGTTAGTGGTGTCGGCATTGGCTGCCCGCACTTTGCCCGACAAACTAAAATCCACTTGCTGGTCATAACGAGGCACCGCCAAGGAGTGCGAATGGATAAAGGCATTCAGCTTAAGTGTGTCATAAGTGACGGTAAACGGGAGGTCTTGCGCTTCTTTGCGGTCTTGTGAGGCGTTTTTTAAGCTTAATTGCAGGTTTTTTTGCAATGATGCCGTATCAACCGGATGGCTAAACCGTAATTGTATGACCGCTTTTTTAAGCGCCGGGTCTAAGGGGTCTTGATAAAACTCCGCTTTTTCCAAGCTGGCGACAAACGCTGGGGAAGAAAATTCCGCTTCCCAACGTGTCAGTTTAATTTGCGGGGCGACTAAGGGTTTAGCCAAGGTAAGCTGATAGGTTTGTCCGGCTGGCCATTCTTTATCAGGCCGAAATTCCAGGGTTTTGTCATCTTGCCAACGCCAATGGCCAGTTATTGCCGGACGAATGCCGATAGCTTGGGTAATTTCTTTGCCGACTTGGGCTATAGGCGCAACTGAGCCTTGGAAACTGAGCACCAAGGGGTTGGGCGGCGCGTTTTTTTCAATATCTGCCCGTTCAGGCGCTTGCACTGAAAAATTAATGGTGACTGGCTGCGGGCGCGATTGCCACCAATCATAAGCAAACCATGAGGAGGCACCAATCAGCACCAGCCCCAACACTACCAATAAGCTGGTCAAGGGCTTTTGGATAAGCACAGCAACCAGCTTGGTTAAGCCATTGCCCACCCGCTTCAGCCAAGTAGGGGGTTGCCAATGCACCACCCCGAATAAGGCTGTCAGGCCAGTTACTAAATGACCGAAAAAAAGACCCAAGAAAGTTTTCAGCGTAGTCATTGCAGCTATCCACAAGTGGTTATCAACAGAAGGGCAAACCCACAGCCACTGAGTAAAGCCGTTGCACTCTGCTGATACCTGAACTTAAGGCAATGAGGGCCTAGCCATACTTAATTTGTGGGATTTAGTTAGCTTATACACAAAAGGCTGGGGAAAAACAATGGCAGTAGCATGGCTAATCTTAATCCCAGCGGTCATCCCTGACTTGAACCGTGCCATTTTCAATCCGAACCGGAAAACAGCTGATATTTTCATAAGCGGGCGCGGCCTTTACCGCACCGGTTTTCACGCAAAAACGCGCGCCATGGCGTGGGCAGACGATCTCATCACCTTGCAACTGGCCGCTGGCAATTTCTGCCCCATCATGCGAACAAATATCTTCTATGGCATAAAATGCGCCTTCGATTTTAAAAATGGCAACATCAGTCCCATCTAAATCAACAACAATATTTTCGCCTTCTGCCAAGGCATTTTCATTAATTACATTTTGCCAATCCGACATGGTACAACCTCAATTAGTTTTTCAAATAAACATCATAACGTAATAATTTGCCATGAAAACTGTCACTGGGCTTGCCGCCCAGTGGCTCGGCATAATCCGGGCTTTTTACCACCACCCGTTTGCCCGTTGCGGCCATCGCCGCCGCAAATAACTGTTCCTTGTCGTGGTCATCACCCAATAAATCGCGTAACACCAGCATCGATTTTTTAGGCAGCGCGGATTTTTTGCGTTTAGGTGGAAACATTGGATCCAGATAAATACAATCCGGCGGCGTTGCTAGCGTTGCCAACAGCTCAATGGCATTGCCGCTAAGCAGGGTCGGGGGTTGTAAATTAAGCCGCTGCATCCAATCGAGCGCCGCCAAACGGTTAAACCCATCTGCCAGCAATTCGGCCATAATGGGGGAACGCTCTATGCACAACAGTTGATAGCCCATACGAAAAATATGCAAACTGTCTTGCCCCCAGCCCGTCGTTGCATCAACCACCGTCTGGGTTTTACGTCCCAAAGCCTGGGCCAAGGCATCAATTTTAGGCGCAGGCCAAGATCGTTGTTCGCCATTGCGGGGTTCAACATCCACACTCAGCCCACCTTTTTTAAGCAGTTCCTTATCCAGCAGTTTTAAACCCCCTTCACGCCAACATAAATAAAACGGGTAGTTTTCCAAACCCGATTCTGAGGCCTGTTTAAACGGCACAGCCAAGCGTTCCGCCAGCTGTTGCGACAACAGGCTATCGCCTGTGCCTTCAAACAGCACAGCCAGTTTGCCAGAATAAGCGGTAGCGGGATTAGTTGTTTCCATCCTTGGTTCCGTAACGTAGACCGGGCGCAATCACTCGGTAGAAATGGACTGTTGTTCGTTTTTAAGGGCGGCATCCAAGGTGTGCCATGCCAAAGTTGCACATTTGACTCGTGCAGGATATTCGCGCACACCCGCCAAAACGGCCAATTTGCCTATGGCTTCAAGGTTAAAGTGCTCGTCTTTGCCAGTAGTCATTTCATGAAATTGGGTAAACAAGGCTTCGGCTTCGGCTTCGGTTTTACCTTTAACAATTTCGGTCATCAAGGAAACCGATGCCGTGGAGATGGCACAACCCGAACCCTGAAAACTGGCATCTTCAATGGTGTCGCCGGCCATTTTTAAATACAGGGTCAAACGGTCGCCGCATAAGGGGTTAAAGCCTTCCACCTTACGGTCGGGGTTATCCATGACCCGGAAGTTCCTCGGGTTACGGTTGTGGTCAAAAATCACCTCTTGGTAGAGGTCGCGTAAGTCATCAAACATGGGTTGATCCTAAATAAAAGGTTGAATGGCGGGCACGGGGAAATACAGGTTGGTGCTTATCCACAAACATAATGGATATTTTTTAAGCGGGTAAATAAGCAATCCGTATGCGAAAAAGACCGCGATCACTTGCAAAAAGCACATTATTGGCCAAGGCTTGCAGGTAAAAGCGTTAAATTCCGCCCATTACCGATTGTAACATGTAACAACCAACTTGATAATGAAGCGATATTGAGCTCAGCAATTCTCATTATGACACCACTGCGCTTAAATCGCCCGTCATACTGGCAGGGATGCCAGTATCCAGTCACATGGATGTGAAGCCTTAAGGTAACGGCAATGCTAAATCAAGCACCTATGCGTTGTCTTAGCAACCCTCCATGGCCCTGGATTTTGGCATCCCTGCCAAAATGACGGCTCATGCAGCCATAATGAGAATTGCTGTATTGAGCTGGGGACCATAGCATGTGCTGTTAAAAACCATCACCCAAACCATGTAAAAGGCGCACAACATACCCAACAGCGAATACATCCATCGCAAGCCTTACCGTTCCAAGGAAGCTTCACCAAAACCAGCGGGGGATGCTACGGGAATAATCCTCCCATAGCGCCCCATAGGTCTTTGCCAGCCATGGCTCTTCACCCAACACCACACGGATATGGAAGCTTAGCGCGACGCTGGCTGCATAAATAAACAATCCGGGTAGGCCAAAACCTAGCGCCCAACCTAATAGGATTAGGGTCACAGCGATATACATGGGGTTACGGGAATAGCGGTAAAGGCCAATACTAACCAAATGGGCGGGTGGCGACCATGGTGCCAATGTGCCTTTGCCCGAGATGTAAAAATCCCGTACACACCACAGCAAGGCAAAAACACCGATCAATAAAGGCAGTAAACCCAGTGGTTGAACGATATGGGTATGGGAACTGGCCCACAGCCAACTGACTGGAACAGCGAAGGCGATAACCCCCGGCAAGGCTAAAAATGCAAACAGCGCTTGAACAAACATGGAATCCCTGATGATAAACAGCATGAAACCCAACCAATTTGTCACGTGAGCCACAAATTAAGCCGATGGTTAGGGTGGGCCAGCCACTATAAACCAAAAGCGCAGGGCATACCAACACCCAAGCTCCTCACTTTCAGGTGTTCAGTGTTGTATTGCGGGCTTAATTGCTAGGCCACGCCCGTCGATGGGGGTTATCGTCTACCCGACATTCCGCACCCTTGCTACCCAGAACTAGCATATAAGAGAACATAACGTTCGCCGAGTAAGTTAAGCTGTTGTTGGAGTGTTTGCCGAATACGGTACTCCAAAGCGCCATAGACTAAAAGACAGAGTGTCATGCCAGCATCAGTGCCAAGATACGCTTGGGCGATTTAAGGAACAGGGAATGAAGTCTGACCACTTTCATTAACCCCTTTGATTAATTCGTGTGGATACCTTAAAGTCTGACCCCTTTGATTAAAATGACCCATACAAACATATGGCGAACAATATGGGCAACTGTTATCCTTAGATTATGGCAAAAACAAACTCGAATGGGATGCAGAAAAATATTCGCTGAATCAAGCAAAGCACGGCATTTCATTTGCCGTTGCCCAATATGCCTTTGCTGATCCCCCTTCGTATTATTAGAGTACGAAGTTGGTAAGGCGACACAAGGTTCCCTCTCACTTTGGGAGAGTGTTAGGGTGAGGGTATTTCAAATGTCGCTTTACCAGCTTCGGCTCCTATATTGCCAAAGACGAATCCCATAGCCAAACCGAAGAGCGTTTCTATTGTTTCGGAGCGGTTGGTGGTGGCATTTTAACCGTGCGGTTTACCTATCGTTCCGCTGTTATTCGAATTATTGGCGCTGGCTACTGGCGCAAAGGCAAGGCAATCTATGAACGCGAAAATAAAATACACCAATGAACCCTTGGGCGACGTTAAGGTCATTGCAGATTTTCTGCCCTCACCCGCCGAATTAGCTTTCAACGAAGAAGGGGTTAAAGTCACCCTAGCGTTGAGTAAGAAAAGCGTGGAGTTTTTCAAGTCAGAAGCGGCCAAAAATAACACCCAATACCAACGCATGATACGCCGCTTGCTAGATGCTTATGTTGAATCGCATAGCGTATAAGTAACAATTTTAGCTGAATGATAAATTGGATGGTCTGGAGCTTTAGTTCGCTCGTGAGACGGAGAGTCAATCCTTACATTTTAATCCATTTTCTAGCAATAAGAGTGTAAATTGTAAGGCCTGACCGTTCGCAGTAACAGCAATAAATCTAGCGGGTTAAAGTCCCGTCCAAGGAATTGTCCGTACGCCTTGGTAGTATGAGGAAGCGGCATCGTGGTAACACGGTGTCGTGAGTTTCCAAAC
>JAPLRR010000110.1 GCA_026399075.1 Methylococcales bacterium | reverse complement strand
TTGCGGCTTTGCTTAACCATCAACTGCTCCCTGTCAAACCTGGCCGACCGGAGGCGTGGCCTAGCTTACCGGGAATCAATCAGGCGGCTTGGGTTACTGCGGTTGGGTGCGCGGAGTGAAAAAACCTACACGTGTAAGGGGGTTGAGGGGGGGGTTATTCAATACAACCTCCCCTAACCCCTCCTTTTTAAGGAGGGGGGACTGAATGTTTACAACTAAACCAGTTTGAAAATGTAGAAAGCCTCGCGGGCAAGTTCTGGGAACACGCCGTTGCCGTTGATGTTTTAAACAACACCACTATAAAAGACGGCTCTATCCATTATTTTCATTACCAACAGATGTTGGAACTATTTTTTAAACATTTATTAGAGACAAAAAGTGAATTTGGTTTATATACCAGAACCCATAAGTTACAAAAATTGTTAGAAGAAGTGGTCGCCAGTACGCCGTTCAAAACAGATAAAAATAAATACTTTATGGCATTACAGGTTATCACTGTCTGTGCGGAAGAATATCGATATAACTTTCTAACCGATTGTGCGAGCTATATAGGCAAGGTGTCACAAATTTGTGACGCATCTTTTAGATGAGTTTCTCGAATTCGAGGTTGCCGGACAAAATAAAACCAAGTAGGTTTGGTTAGCGTTAGCATAACCCGACATTTTCTAATTGCCCCTACCAAACCGGAGTAAAACCATGTTGTTTTACGCCAGTCATCCAAACTAATAATTACCAAGGACACCAACATGACCGAAATCAGCCGAGTTGCCTTATTTGGAAAATTGAATACCGTTTGTTACAAAGGCATAGAAAGTGCCACGGTGTTTTGCAAAATGCGCGGTAACCCTTATGTCGAATTAGTGCATTGGCTGCACCAGATTTTACAGTTGCAAGACTCCGACCTCCATAAAATCATCCGCCAGTTTAATCTTGACCCTTCGCGTTTAGCCAAAGATTTTACCGATGCGCTGGATCGTTTGCCTAGGGGGTCCAGTTCCATTTCTGATTTGTCGGCGCATATCGAAGATGCCGTTGAACGTGGCTGGGTGTTTGGTACGCTGATGTTTGGTGAGTCGCAAGTGCGGTCAGGGCATTTGGTTGTCGGTATCTTGAAGACTAAAGGTTTAAGCCATGCGTTGCAAAGCATCTCCAAAGAGTTTGACAAAATTAAGGCAGAGACTTTAACAGAACGTTTTGCTGAAATCGTCCAAGGTTCGCCAGAGGACGGCCTGATAGCCAGTGACGGTTTTCAAGTGGGTGGCGGCGCTGTGCCTGGCGAGGGCAGTGGCGCGATGGCCCCGGCACAAATGGGCAAGCAGCAAGCACTGAAACAATTTACCGTGGATTTAACCGAACTGGCGCGGTCTGGCAAAATGGACCCTATCGTTGGCCGTGATGAAGAAATCCGCCAAGTGATTGATATTTTAATGCGCCGCCGCCAAAACAACCCCATCCTGACCGGTGAGGCGGGGGTGGGTAAAACCGCCGTGGTGGAAGGTTTTGCCCAAAAAATTGTTGCGGGTGATGTGCCGCCGTGTTTGCAAGATGTGACCTTGCGCACACTGGATGTTGGCTTGTTACAGGCGGGCGCGAGCATGAAAGGCGAATTTGAAAACCGATTGCGCCAAGTGATTGATGAAGTGCAAGCTTCCGAAAAACCGATTATTTTATTTATCGATGAAGCCCACACCTTAGTTGGTGCGGGTGGTGCCGCAGGCACTGGCGATGCTGCCAATCTGCTAAAGCCCGCTTTGGCACGCGGTACTTTGCGCACCGTCGCCGCCACCACGTTTGCAGAATACAAGAAACATATTGAAAAAGACCCGGCGCTATCCCGCCGTTTTCAAGTGGTACAAATCAATGAGCCTAGCGAAGAAAAGGCCATTTTGATGATGCGCGGTGTTGCCTCGGTGATGGAAAAACATCATCAGGTGCAGATTCTTGATGAAGCCCTAGAAGCGTCTGTAAGGCTGTCGCACCGCTATATCCCTGCACGGCAACTGCCTGATAAATCAGTCAGTTTGTTGGATACCGCGTCTGCCCGTGTGGCGATCAGCCAACATGCCGTGCCAGCTGAAGTCGATGACAGCCGCAAACGCATCAACGCGCTAAACACCGAGCTGGAAATTATCGCCCGCGAAAAGGCCGTTGGTGTCGATATTAAAGACCGCGAAACCAACGCTTTAGAAAAGTTGGCGGCAGAGCAAGGGCGCTTATCAGGCTTGGAACAACGTTGGTATGAAGAGCGCGATTTAGTCCAAACCATCTTGGAAACGCGGGCGCAACTACGGGCCCACACTGGCAAAGTCGAAGGCACGGACAGTGATTTGGAAAAGGCCGCTGATGAGGTATCTGGGGTTGGCGATGCACCAGTTTCCCACGGGCAACTGTTGGCAGACCTGAAAACCCTACAAGCCAAATTGAGTGAGCTGCAAGGTGAATCGCCATTGATTTTGCCTAGTGTTGATGCCCAAGCTGTTGCCTCAGTTGTGGCTGATTGGACGGGCATCCCCGTGGGCCGGATGGTTAAAAATGAAATAGACACGATAATCCATTTGGCGGATAACATCGAACAACGCATTATCGGCCAACGCCATGCCTTGGAAATGATCGCCAAGCGTATTCAAACATCACGCGCCGGATTGGATAACCCCAATAAACCGATAGGCGTGTTTATGTTGGCGGGCACGTCGGGCGTAGGTAAAACTGAAACAGCTTTGGCTTTGGCTGAAACCTTGTATGGCGGTGAACAAAACGTCATCACCATCAATATGAGCGAATATCAGGAAGCCCATACCGTTTCCACCTTAAAAGGCGCACCTCCTGGTTATGTCGGATATGGGGAGGGTGGCGTACTGACTGAAGCGGTGCGGCGTAGGCCATACAGCGTGGTGTTGCTGGATGAAGTCGAAAAAGCCCATCCCGATGTCCATGAAATATTCTTTCAGGTTTTTGACAAAGGTTGGATGGAAGATGGCGAGGGCAGGGTGATCGACTTTAAAAACACCCTGATATTGCTGACCACCAACGCAGGCACAGAGATGATCATGAACCTGTGCAAAGATCCTGACCTCATGCCCGAACCGGAAGACATTGCCAAAGCCTTGCGTGAGCCTTTGCTAAAAGTGTTCCCACCAGCCTTATTGGGGCGATTGGTGGTTATTCCCTATTACCCGCTTAGTGATGACATGATTTGCATGATCACCCGTTTGCAACTGGGGCGCATCAAAAAACGCATTGCCGAAAGCCATAAGATACCGTTCACTTACGATGATGAGGTGGTGAAACTGATCGCCAGCCGTTGCACTGAGTTGGAAAGTGGCGGGCGTATGATCGATGCCATTTTGACCAATACCGTGTTGCCGCGTATTAGCCAGGAATTTTTATTGAAAATGATGGCGGGACAGCCGATAGAACGGGTGCATGTCAGTGTGCAGGATGGGGAGTTTGGGTTTAGTTTTGAATAGTGCTGCCCTATAAGCAGGTTTTGGCCACTGCCATTAAGATAGCCAGGAGCGCAACGGCTTTAGACGTTACATTCCCGTTTACATCGCCCACATTGCAACTTCCCAAGCCTTAACTTAATGGTATTGAGGTTCGGGTCGCAAGTGGGCTTAGTTTGCCGATGTGTTGTCGGCCTGTTTTCCCCCGCTTTTTGGGTAACGCTAACTGACATTTTTAAGCACTGGTTAAATGATGGTATCAGCCACCCATGGGGCTAATTAAAAGGCCAGATTATATTAAGGAAGACCATGAACCGCCAACAACGCCGTGCCACTGAAAAAAAACTGCGCAAAGGACAGGCTTTCGACTTGGGAGAGGTTTTGTCCAGCACGGTCAAACTGCATCAGGAAGGCCATTTGGCCGAAGCCGAAGCTAATTACCGCGCAATTTTGCAGGCCATTCCCAAACAGCCGGATGCTTGCCATTATCTGGGGTTGTTATTGCATCAGCGTGGGCAAAGTGCGGAAGGCGTTGCGCTGATCAAGTGTGCCATTGAAATGTCCCCTGGCTATGTTGATGCCTATAACAACTTAGGCAATGTCTACAAAGAGACAGGCGAATTGGCCAAGGCCGCTGACTGTTACCAAAAGGTCATCGGGTTGGTTCCCGGGCATGGGCCGGCCTTGAATAATTTAGGGGTTGTGCGACAAAACCAAGGCGATTACAGTCAGGCGATCCTCGTCTTGCTTGAAGCCACCGCGCTGTCCCCCAACAACCACGATTTTTTCCAAAATCTCGGTAATGCTTACCGCAAGCAGGGGGATTTTAAACAGGCAGCCGTGGCATTCAGGCGTTCGATTGCTTTACAACCTTATCAGGCCGATGCCTATAAAAATTTATGGCGTACCCATTATCTGGCCAGGGAGTTTGACGATGCCGCCGAGGTTTTGCGGCAATGGTTAGTTTGTGACCCTGACAATCCGGTTGCCCGCCATACTTTGGCCGCGCAAACAGGGGAAGGGAACATCCCTGAACGGGCTTCCAATGGCTATGTGCAGCAAACCTTCGATAACTTTGCCGGTAGTTTTGACCAAGTGCTTGAGCGATTGGATTACCGTGCCCCTGAATGGGTGGCAAGTGCCGTGGCTAATGTTTATCCGCAGGCGGCGGCAAATCTTGTGGTGTTGGATGCAGGTTGCGGCACGGGCTTATGCGGGCCGCTGTTGAAGCCTTATGCAACAAGGTTGGTGGGGGTGGATCTCTCTTCTAAAATGTTGGCAAAGGCGATAGGGCGACAGGTGTATGATGAGTTGCTTGAAGCCGAGTTGGTGGCATATTTGGCAGGGCTGACGGGTGTCTATGACCTGATTGTGTCCGCTGATACGCTGGTCTATTTTGGTGAATTGAGACCGTTTTTTAAAGCGGCGAATGATGCCTTGTCGGCAGCTGGGCATTTGGTTTTTACGCTTGAAAAAGGCGATAACAGCCAAGATTATAAATTGAATATCCATGGCCGTTATAGCCATGCCCAAGCATATGTCGAAGCAGCCATCACTGGGGCGGGTTTGCGGATATGTGCCATCGGGGAAGTGACGCTGCGTAAGGAGGCTGGGGAGCCAGTTTTGGGTTGGCTGGTTACGGCAGCCCGATGTACGACAGTCTGCTGACCTAACAATAATTATAAGCCAGTTGGATTGATCACGAGGGGGTAATATGCACTTACTGATAATAGGTAAAGGCCATGGCGTTTGACAGCGATGATGACAAAACCGTACTAAGACCGCGTCAAATCGACAAAGAAGCCGATGCCGACCGCACGATCATTTTTCAGTCTAGTGCATTAAGTGTCAGTGTGTTGGGTGCGGAGGGCGGGACCATGGCGACGTACACGTTTACCCAGGCGTTCACAGCCGGACGTGCTTTAGATAACAACATTGTTATTGATAATGTTGGCGTGAGTCGGCATCACCTCGAAGTCAAATTAGAGAATGGTGGATGGTGGGTCTATAACCTGCAAAGTGCTAATGGTGTCTACATTTGCGACAAGTTGGTCGGGTATAGGGAAAAATTAGCCTTGCCTGCACTAGTCTCATTAGGGCGTTCAGGTATTTGGCTGAAAATTCAGACATCCCAGCACGGCGAAAATGAAGTCCAAAGCGTGGCTGCGGAAAGTTTTACCGCCCCTAGCAAGCCACAACGAAACTTATCACCCGAAGACATTAAGGCCCGCTTATTGGCAGATGAGGCCGCCGAAGATTCAGGCGATTACACGATCATGGTGCGTAAATTGATTCATGAAGACCGCACCATCAGGAAAAAGAGTTATAAAAAAATCATTTGGCTGTTGGCGGGCTTGTTTTCGCTGTCCATCGGGCTGGTGGCTTATCAACAAATTGCCTTGGCCAATACCCGCAAGTTGGCGATAGAAATGTTTTACGACATTAAAACGTTGGAGGTCAGCCTATCGCAGGCCGACCTAAAGCTTGAGGAAAGTGCCGATGCCCTGGATAAGACCGTGACCGCCATGGCCAGTGAAAAGCAGAAGCTGGTTCGGGAGCAGCTTAAAGCCGAGCAGGTAAAATTGGCCGCCGAAAAAAAGCGCATGTTGCTGGATAGGGAAAAGTTGGCGGCTATGAAAAGCAAGTATCGGCAATATGTGCAAGAAGCCAATTCATTGCGGCTACGGTTTCCAACGGCCAAGCAATACGAGGATGAACTGATCACAAAAGTTGCCAGTGAGTTAGGGGAAAGTGAGTTGGAGCTGCCCGATGGTTTTGTGGAGGAAGTCAGAAACTACATCCATTATTGGCAAGGCTCTTCAAGGATGCAAAAGGCAATGGAAACCATCGAAAAAAACAATTATTTGCCGATAGTCATGGAGGCACTGAAAAAGCATGGTTTACCGCCCTATTTTATGTACTTGCCGTTGCAGGAAAGTAATTACAATGCCCAAGCCATAGGCCCGGAAACTCGCTTTGGCGTTGCCAAAGGTGCGTGGCAATTATTGGCCTCAACGGCGCAGGATTATGGGGTTGCAGCTGGCCCCTTAGCCAATGCTACCGTGTATGATGAGCAAGATGCACGGTTTGATTTTAAGCAATCGACAGCGGCAGGCACCCGCTATTTAAAACGCATTTATAGCACCGAGGCGCAGGCATCAGGGCTGTTGGTGATGGCCAGCTATAACTATGGTGATAATCGGGTGCGGCGGATGATCAAACAAATGCCCGATAATCCGCGTGATAAAAATTTTTGGAAGTTCATCCAGCAATATGAACTGCCCAAAGAGACCCATGATTATGTGTTTTACATCTTTGCCGCTGCCGTTATTGGCGAAGATCCGCAGCATTTTGGTTTTAAATTTAAGCCCCCTTTGTTAGTTGCTGAAGAGGAAAGCCAAGCAGAAATTATCCCCAAAATACCAGGGAAAGCCAAAAAGTGACTGTGGGCTGTGTTTTTCGGGTGTGTGGATGCCCCGTTTTGTATTGGGATCAGTCGGCGTTGCCCATCATCAAATGATCCTATTTTGGGCAAATAAATTATTGTCGCGGCCTTGAAATTAAGGGGTGCGGCCACGTGTAACCGTTCTTATGCCTTAGCGGGGTGCTTATGCCGTCGTATAACAAAATGCAACAGGGTGAAGAAAAATCAAACCAACGTAGCGTGAAGGACAGGCAAGGTTTTGTCCGGCAACAAGCATCCTCAAAAATTAAGCCTTTTGATTGGGGTGACGATAAGCTTGGTATCCGCCGTGCTGATGTGGCGGTGTTTAAGGCGGCCGCCTTGGCGTTTGACCATTTTATTTTGGTGCGGGAAACAAATGTTGCCTCCCTGCCTTATATTGGTAATAAAAACTTCTACCCTAAGCCAATGGATTGTAAGGCCAAAACAGCTGGCCGGGACGTGTTGATCCCTTTTGCCTCAAGGCATATCTATTCAAAGGCCGCAGGGCTGGTGGTTGACCCTACCATTGTGGGTGCCAAGGCATTTGATGAGGGAAAATTTGACAAGGCGATGGTTGCTTGGGATGATTTTTTGAAGGATAAAACACCGGAAGAAAAGAAAACTAAGGTTTTTCGCCGTCGAGGGGCAGCAGGCATCTATGCGGTAGATTTGGATATCAATAGTGAGTATTACGGATGCCTGATGATTTCTAGGGCAAATGGTTTTGAACGCCGTATCGTTGATGGCCAGACGGTTGCCACGAATGAAGGAAACCCGCACTTTGATGAAACCGCAGTGCGGGCTAATCCAGCTTGGCGCAACGCTGAAGTTTGGGATGCGGGGGTTAACGAATCCAAGTCGCGTATGCAGTATATCCACGGTGATTATGATCTCTATGCGTTGTTAAATGTTGATAACCCTAATGAACCCACTGTTGTTGAATGGGTTAATGGCATAAAAAACTATTGCAGTGCAAGTTTTCGGATGATCCAAGACTTTATCAATAAGGGGATAGGCAGTCCTATGGTTCAGCATGGGGATCAGTTCCGTTATAAGCACCAAGGCGATAAACTGTTTGTTTTTTATCCGACGGGGATGGTGTATATGATTGATGAAACGGGGCAATCCATTCAGGAAATATTTGCGCTGGTGTATGGCGTTAATGCGTGATGACAAGCCTCCACGTGACAACGTAAAGTAGGCTAAACTATTACCGTCCCGCTGTTTTGCAGCAACTGTCCCCATTATTTTTTGTTCGACGAACAGCCTTGTCAGAAACTGGGGTCAGCGATCACTTTTACAGGCGATTCATTTATTTTCAGGAGCGCTAAGCTATGCCACAACAATCTACCCGCTTTGCCTCAGTGACTACCCCTTTAGGCGAGGATGCCCTGCTTTTTTGCCGTATGAACGGCCACGAAGAAATAAGCCGTTTGTTTGAATATGAGCTGGATCTGCTAGTTGAAAATAAAGGCCTGGGTTCAATTGTCACCGGGGGATTCCCAATTAACAATGTGCTTGGGCAGGCGATGACGGTAGCCTTGCCTTTACCTGGGGGAGATACGCGGTATTTCCATGGATTGGTGGCACAGTTCCGGCATTATGGCGCGGAAGATGATTGTTTGTTGTACCGGGCTGTGCTGCGGCCTTGGCTATGGTTTTTGACCCGCAACAGCAACTGCCAGATTTTTCAAGATAAATCAGTGCCTGATATTATAAAAAAAATATTTTCAGACAACGGATATAGTGACTTTGAAATACAACTCACTCAGACCTATAAGCCCAGAAATTATTGTGTCCAATACCGGGAAAGTGATTTTAACTTTGTCAGCCGCTTAATGGAATGTGAAGGGATTTTTTATTTCTTTAGGCATGAAGAAACTAAGCACATATTGGTGATTGCGGATTCAGTCAGCGCATACCAAACTATCCCAGGGTATGCCAGCATCCCTTATTATCCACCTGAAAACACGGGTCAAAGGCAACAAGACCATATTTATAATTGGCAGATGACCCATAAAGTCCAATCAGGAACTTATGTGTTGAACGACTATGATTTTGAAAAACCCAAAAGCAATCTGCTTAGCAAATTTACCACTAAAAAACCTTACAGCCATGCTGACGGTGAGCAGTACGACTATCCGGGCAATTACCTGGAGCCATCGGGTGGCGAAGCTTACGCCACTGTTCGCCTGGATGAGCTGCAAACTGAATATGAAGCCATCCAAGGTACAGGCAATGCCATGGGGCTGACTTCTGGAATGTTATTTACCCTAAAAAACCATTACCTTGCCCCGGAAAATACTAAGCATATTGTCGTTTTTGCCAGCTTTACTATTGTTTCCAATGCCTACCGCTCAAGTTCTGCGGAAGATTCCCATTATGAATGCAACTTTAAGGCGATCCGCTCCACCCAGCAGTTCCGCCCGCCACGCTTGACCCCTGTCCCTTTCGTCCAAGGCCCGCAAACAGCGGTTGTAGTCGGCAAGGAAGGTGAAGAAATATGGACTGATAAATATGGGCGTGTCAAAGTGAAATTTCATTGGGATAGGGATGATAAAATGAATGAGACTAGCTCCTGCTGGATACGTGTTGCAACGCCAATTGCTGGCAAAAATTGGGGTTGGCTTTCTTTGCCGCGTATTAGCCAAGAAGTCGTCGTCAGCTTTTTAGAAGGCAACCCAGACCGGCCGTTGATAACCGGTAGTGTTTACAATGCCAATCAAATGCCGCCCTATGAATTGCCCGCCAATCAAACCCAAAGTGGCATCAAAAGCCACAGTAGCAAAGGCGGGTTTAACACCAATTTTAATGAAATTCGGTTAGAGGACAAAAAAGGTAAGGAGCAAGTGTTTATACATGCCGAACGCAATCAAGATGTTCGTGTTAAGAATGATCTGTTTGAATGGATAGGTAACGAACGGCATTTAATCGTCAAAAAAAACCTGTTTGAGCAGGTGGATGGCGATCATCATGCAACTGTCAAAGGCGACCGCAACGAGAAAATTAATGGGACATTATCGATTAAGGCCGACCAGGATATCCAGGAAAAAGTCGGCATGAAACACGCGTTGGATGCAGGGCAAGAGATTCATTTAAAAGCGGGCATGAATGTCGTTATAGAAGCAGGTATGAGCATCACTTTAAAAGCAGGTGGGGGGTTTGTTGTTATTGGGCCAGCTGGCGTGACCATTTCAGGGACACCCGTCCTAATCAACAGTGGCGGCTCGGCAGGCTCGGGCTCAGGTTCATCGCCTGAAGCCGCTAAATTGCCTAAGGAAGCGGCCAACAGCAAAGGCGGTGAAAAAGGTGAAATCACCCCCCGGCCACCCAAACCCAAAACGTATGGGGCGGCCGCCACTGTGCTAAAACAAGCCGCAAAAAATGGAACACCATTTTGTGAAGAATGTGAAAAAGCAAAAAAAGGCGGTCAGTAAACTATGTCCAACCAAGTACAAGCCCCTGACGTTTTAGGCAAAAAACTTGCCCGAGAACTGTTCGAAAATCCGAAACTCCAAGCCTATGCTATTTTAGACGGCGCGTCTAACCCCGCACTTTTGGATTATTTATATGATCTCCAGCCCGAATTTGCCTGTTTATATCGTGGCGAACTGGAGCCAGACATTGCCGAATGCGCCCCTTATTTAGCACGGCTAGAAGCTGACACAGCCTTCACCAAATGGGTCATGAGTGGCTGGGGAAATCACTGGGGAATATTCGCGCTAGCAGATTGTGATATTCGGACTTTACACCGACATTTGCGCACGCTAAACAAAGTTTATGACCCAGAAAGCCAAAAACCTTTGTTGTTTCGTTATTACGATCCCCGCGTGTTAAGTGTTTTTCTGCCTACTTGCGACGAAGAACAAACTGCGGCATTTTTCGGCCCCGTGCAGGCTTATTTTGCCGAAACCGAAGGCGGCGCTGATTTAGTCCATTTCTATCGGCACACGCCATAAGGTATCGGACATTGTGATTAAAACCGCCTGTTTTGCAACCTAAAGTCTTAAAAGGAATATCAGATGCCACCTGCCGCTAGAATTTCAGATATGCACACTTGTCCTATGGTGAATCCAGGGCCCGTACCCCACGTCGGGGGCCCGGTTGCCGTGGGTTGCCCAACGGTTTTAATTGGCTTCATGCCCGCCGCCCGTATCGGTGATATGTGTGTGTGCGTAGGGCCGCCAGACAGCATCGCCAAAGGTTCTACCACCGTGATGATAGGCGGAATGCCTGCTGCCCGAATGGGCGATATGACTGCGCATGGCGGGGTGATTGTGGCGGGGTGTCCTACGGTTATGATTGGCGGATAATGTTCTATTTTTAAGTATTAGGGGTTATTAAATGTTTTCAATATCCACGAAACAGGTTGAAGCACTTGAAAATGAAATAGGCGTGCGTTTTGTTTGTCAACTTTTAGCCTTGTTGCGTGAGGAATACCCAGCTTGCTTTAGTGGACTACCTGATTTTGTTAGTCAAGCAATGGTTGTTAATGGCATACAAGCATCTTTGAGATGTGGGTTTACATTGCAGTCGCATATTGGTGGTTTCGTCACCCTTCAATGCAGTACATCCCCTGATTTTTTCTTGCATCCAGCTATCGTCAAAATACTCTCTATCAGTAACCATGAAAAATTAAAATTTCATTACTTAATGCACAATGCGCCTGAATCTATTTGGAATGAGATTAAATTGTCAGCTAATCCAATGGCTTGGTTTAGCAATACCAACAATAATCAAGCAATAGCTAGGATGGCATATCATGTCTGTTCTACCTTTCCAGAGTTTGCTAATACTCAATCGGAAGCGCAGTTATTTTCGTTATTCAAAATAGCAACAGAAAAAGCAGCTCGCTATGGAATAGACTGGGAGGAAGGAATAGCGATATTTGCTACCGCACTTGTTTTATATGGTTCTCGCTTAGACGAAACAAATGGGACTACTTGGTCAAAGAAAGTATTTTCTCTACCTCACTTATCGCCAGAAAAAATTGCTAATTTGCTACGCCTCCGAATTGCTTTAGATACTGATAAATTAATTTAGGAAATATCATGAATTGGGATTCTATTGCTGATACGTTATCTACAGCTAAAGACTTCGGTAAAGGTGCTGTAACAGGTGTTTGGGAAGGTGGCAAGTCTATGGTGGAAGGTGTTGGTCAATTAGCCCAAGCTGGATACAAAACCGCCACCGATTCAGCATACCGCGATGAAGTATTTAATAAGGCGACAGATTTGGCAAAGAATTCTGCTAATTTTGCTACTAAGGCTTGGAAAGACCCTATTGGTACAGCCAAATCAAGCTGGGATGGAGCGCAAAATGCTGTTAATGCGGTAAGTGATCGTTATGTTGCAGCAAGAGATGCGGCTAAAGCGAGTGGAAAATTGCCAGAGTTTTACGGAAATGTAATAGGGCGTGGTGGCTTTGAAGTTGGTACTGTTTTTATTCCAGTGGGAAAACTTAGTAAACTCGGTAAAGCAGGAGAAGTTGTTGCTGACACTGAAAAATTAGCAAATGTAGAAAAAACAACGGCAAGTGCAGCTAAAATTGCATCAGAGCTACCTGAAACAAAACTTGGTTCTAAAATTGCGTGTCCTAATACCAAATCGCCTTTAAGTATAAAACCAAATCGCCGTGAACACATACTAAACAGGCACAGATATGGAACAAATAAACCTAATAAAACAGAGTTTCCAAAAACATGGAGTGATAACGATATTATAAAAAATGTCGAAAGTATTGTGAATGATCCAAATGCAATTCCAGTTCCTAATAAGTATGGGAGTTCTGTTATTGGAACTCATGATGGTGTAGATATACGGGTTGATTTTTACCCCAATAATCACTCGACATATCCAGGAGAAATATCAACAGCTTATCCAATTAACATTACAGCGAATCCACCAAAGGTAACGCCATGATTTTCGATGAAATATCTGACCAATCTATCAATGATGATTTAAATACATTAATTTCATCTTGCAGTCGACATATATCCAATGAAGGATTTGAATTGGCTCAACATTATCTTGAGCATGACGAACTTGAGCTGGCGTTTGAAGCTTTATTTTTAGAGCTTATTGAAGCCCAATACATTCCTACATCATTTGATACAAATAAGTGGAAAAATATTGGAAAATACTTGCACCTCCACGAAGAAAGCGTTTTAGATGGCGAATTTTGGTCAAAATTTATAAATCTTGTACAAGGAAAAATGCTTTCCAATATTAGATAGTTAAAAAAATATTCCTGATGAAAATCCACAAACATCAAAAAACCACGCTTGGCAATAACATCTATTCCTGTCGTATGCGCCAATACTTGAATGAGCAATTTCCAGAAACCATGGAAATTGATGACAAGGAATTGGAGCAAATAATTCTTGATCTGACCGAGCGAGCGGCAGCTTACCACTTAATTCTGGAAACTCACGTTGCCCCGTTTATCGTTGCCGCTTGGATTATGGGGCTTAACTTTGACCACGATTTTATCGCTGCCAAAGAAATACTAGAGAACCCAGAGGTGAGCAGTGAGGAAAAAGCGCAGCGACTGTGGCAATTTCTTGAAGACACTATTGGTATTCTCGAAGACGATAACTCCACGACAGAGAAGAGTTTTTTTGACCGTTTTTTTGAATAACAACCCAAGGAAACTTTAATGGCGTTTGGATTTGGAGCTACCCTAAGCAATTTATATAAAGCGGCAAGTGATGCTTCAAAAGCTGCATTCAATAAAGCGGCAAAAACCACAAAAGAAGCTGCAAACGCACTTGAACACGGCTATGAATACAGCAAGGAAAAGGCTGTCCAAGCCTATGGTTACAGTAAAGAAAAAGTAAGTCAGGCGTATGATTATGGCAAAGGAAAAGCCAACCAAGCTTATGTCCATGGTAAAGAAAAAGCCAGCCAAGCTTATGATTATGGAAAGGAAAAAACCAAGAAAGCGAAAGATTATGCGGTAAAAAAATATGATGGAACCAAAAAATCCGTTAAGAAAAAAATCACCGATGCTAAAAAAGCGGCACAGAAAGCAGCAATAAAACCTCAGCCAGCAGGCTCGGCAACAGCAAGTTGTCCATTAAAAGAACAAGAAAAATATAAGCTTAAACTGGATGAGCTATTTTCAACTGCCGATAAAGAAGACTATACCGACATCAAACCTCAGGCTAAGGCTGAGATAGCCGTTAAGATTGAAAAAAAGCTACAAGATGAATCGTATATGATGTTTGGCGATAAGGACAACAATGTAAAAATTGGACACACGGAGGGAAAAGTCGCGCATGGCTACAGCTTTAATCCCCTGGAAAATGAGCATGAACTCAGTTTATTTAAAACAGAGAAGAAATATACCGCGCTTGAGGCTAATTTAGCGAGTCAAGAAGACAACTTATTGGAAGCTAAAGCGCATGGTGAAGTGTTATCAGCACAATATAATGTAGACCCATTATCAGCCACTTATTCTAAAGGCAACGTAGCTGTAAAGTCTGAGGCTGGTGCAGAAGCTAATTTAATTAAAGGCTCAGCAGAGGGCAAGCTTAATATAACGCCGAAAACATTTTATGATAATACAGTTGGTTTGGCGGTAGGTATATTTAGTTCTAAATACTCAAAAGCACCTGATTGGACTGATCATGGTTTTGTTTTTGGGGCTGGCGGGGAAGCAGGTATTGGTGCGGCAGCTAAAGCCAGTGCCAAAGGGCAGATAGGAAAAGCGGGGGCGAATCTTGAATTAGAGGCGAAGGTAGGTTTAGGGCCAATGGCTGGGTTAAAACTTTTTTTAGGTGTGAAATAATATGATGATGGAAGAATTACCTATCGGAAAAAACTTACCCCCCCAAACAATAAAGGCGATGTTTTCTTTGGCAGAAGATACGCCTTTTAATAATAAACAGCTAGGTTATAAAATTCTTATTCAAAAAAACTGGGAAGTGGATACTCTCACGGCAAAGTCAGCTGAACTTGATACCGTTAGCCTAAAGCCAATCGGTATGTTTGTCAGTCCTCAAAATCATCCGCAAAGTGCGTATATTCATATTTATGCCGTTGAGTTATTAAAGGAAATAAGCGCTGCGAATTTGCTCAGGCATTATGCAAATACCACCGGCCGTAATATCATTAATTTGCAAGAAATTTCTATTTATTTTGCTGATAGTTTAATGGATTTTAATATAGAAAATCAGTCTTTTATTGGAAGGGCAGCTATTAGGGTGGATGGTAATAAAGCATTTATGGTATTTTGTTTTACTAAAAAAGCCAACTATGAAAATCTTGCGGAAATATTCGGCTTAACTGTTGCCTCATTTCAATTAACGTCACCCTCGCTTCAAAATTATATTGAACACAGGGTAAGTATAGCTATTAATGATATAAAATTTGACTATCCCGCTTCGTGGCAGCCTAATATGCCCAAAGAAATGCCAAGGGGCAGACAGGTTACGGACTTATATCATTTTGATAATGAAAATGTGTTACAAGGCATGATACGCATTAAAGTAGTCGAAAAAAATACTATTGACAGTATTGAAAAAGTGCTTAGAGGAACTATTGACGAATTTACAGAGGCTAATGTAGTAATCCAACAAAAAACCCACCAATCATCAGTAGAAAGTTATTCAAAACGGTTTTTAAACGGTGAGATTTTAATTTATGAGTGTACGATTAATAATAATCCAAATGAATTATGGATTTGTGTTTTTTCAGATACAACTCATTATTATGTTATTTCATTACTAACACCCGCAAGAGATAACTATTTTTATACTTGGGCATTAAATAGGCGGGCTTATGATATAGTCTTGGAAAGCGTGTAGAAATAGGGTGTTGTGCTAAATAAAAATGTTCTAGCAATCTAAGCAGTAGACTATTTTCCATACCCAAGACACCGTAGCCCATCTGGCTTGCCAGAACAGTTGGGCTGCACCTTTATCGTTTTGATATACCCATAACATTCAATCATGCGCTTATCATCCACCCATTATTGGGATTTGCTCGCTACCTTGGCGGGCGTGTTGTTCACTCTGGCATTTGCGCCTTTTGACTATGCTTATCTGGCCATAGTTGCCTTGGCGCTGCTGTTTGCATCTTGGCAATCGTGTACCGCCAAACGGGCGTTATGGCGCGGTTATTTGTTCGGCTTGGGGTCATTTGGTTTGGGGGTGTCTTGGGTTTTTGTCAGCATCCATCATTTTGGTAAGGCCGGCCTGTTAAACTCCAGTTTGATGACGGGCTTTTTTTTCGGCTTTTGGGCGTTGTTTCCGGCCTTGGCAGGCTATCTGGCGGTGCAAGTGCGGCAGTTGTGCCTAGGCCGTGGCGCTATCCTAAGCACCCCGGTGGTGTGGCTATTGGTCGAATATTTGCGTGGTTATTGGGTGTTAAACGGTTTTCCGTGGTTGCAATGTGCTTATTCGCAATTGGCAACCCCCTTGGCAGGTTATATCCCGATTGTTGGCGTTTATGGCACGGGGTTTTTTGTCGCCTTATCGGCGGCCATTATTGTTTATCTATGCCAACCCAACCACAAGCGATTAGCCTGGGGTGTTGGCCTGCTGCTGGTTTGGGTGTTAGGCGGGATATTGCAAACCGTCAGTTGGACGTATGCCATCGGCGCACCCTTCCGCGTTTCCCTGATCCAAGGCAATGTGGCCCAAGATAAAAAATGGTTGCCGGAGTTTAAAGAAAACACCTTGCAATTTTATAAGACCATGACCGAAGCACATTGGGATTCAGCAGTTATTGTCTGGCCTGAGACCTCCATCCCCGCTTATTATTCCACGGTATACGACTGGTTTTTAATGCCCTTAAACCAGGCTGCCCAGCAACATAACACCGATTTGATCGTAAGCCTGCCAGCCCACGGTGACTCTGAAGACATCCGCTACAATGCGGTGATGACCTTGGGCAAAGCATCCACCCTGTACAAAAAAAAGCACTTATTGCCGTTTGGTGAGTTTTTACCTTGGCAACCCTTATCGGGTTTTGTATTGGAAAGCTTAGGGATAAAATTGGGGGATTTTACGCCGGGCGACATACACCAAGCCTTGTTAAAAGCAGGTGGCTATCCCTTAATCAGCTCCATTTGTTATGAAGATGCGTTTGGTGAAGCCGGTCTGATAGGGTTGCCGGAGGCGGCTTATTTGGTGAATGTGACCAATGACGGCTGGTTTGGGGATTCCATAGAGCCGCACCAGCATATGCAAATCGCCAGGCTACGCGCTTTGGAAACAGGCCGTTATTTGTTGCGCTCGGCTAATACCGGCATCACCGCCATCGTTGCGCCGGATGGCAAGATTACCAGCCAATTGCCCTTGTTTACCGCCACGGTGCTGACTGACTCTATTACGCCTATGGGTGGCATGACACCTTATGCCAGGCTGGGTGACAGGCCCGTATTGATTGCCTTGATGCTAAGCTTAGTTGCCTGCTGCTTGCTGACCAGGAACCGTAGGGGCTGGTCGTTTCCTACTGTGCCTAAAGATGCCCGTGCCCCCCCTTAAAAATGCTAGAATGGCGCATCATTAGCTATCTGCGACCTATTTGCCCATGCCCAACACCTTAAAGCTGCCACTCGAATCACTAAAACTCAACGTTGACCTGAGTGGTCTTGAATTACCCCCCGCAAACCGCATGCACAGCGGCATTTTAGGACAGCCTAGGGCACAGTCGGCCCTAGAGTTTGGTATCGCCATGCCCAATCCCGGCTACAATATTTTCGTTATGGGTGAGTCTGGTTTAGGCCGTTTGACCATGGTCACCAACCATTTGTATGAATTGGCCCAAGCACAGCCAGCACCGCCTTCTTATGCGTATGTGGACAATTTTGCGAATAGCCGTGAGCCAGTCTCGGTTGAGTTGCCTGCCGAATATGGGCACGTGTTCAGTAAAACCATTGAAAAATTGCTGGACGATTTGCTGGCCACGTTTCCGGCGGCATTTGAAAGTCCGACTTACCAGCAAAAAAAATCCGCCATCGAACGCCAATTTAGCCAGTGTTATAACGCTGCAATAGACTTGGTTGACCATAAGGCGGAAGCCAACAGCATCGCCTTGTTTAGGGAGAGTGAATCGATCACCTTTGCCCCTATCCGCGACCATAAACCCCTCAACGAAGAACAGTTTAGCCAATTGCCACAAGCCGAACGGGAAACCTTCCACAGCCAAGTTGAAGCCTTGGAAGACTATTTGGGCGAAGTTTTGCTGGAGTTGCCGCAATGGCGTAGGGAGATGGTGGAAAAGATTAAACAGTTGGATAACGATACCATCAGCTCGGCGATAGACCCCTTATTTGCAGAGCTGAACGATCAATACCAGAACATTGATGATGCCATCACCTATTTGTCAGAAATTAAAGAAAACCTCAGCCTGACCATCACCGATTATTTGATGCCAGGCAAGTTGCTGGATCCGCGCGATACCAACACCAAGCGCCTGATGTTGATGGAACAGTACGCCCCTAACATCTTGGTTGACAACAAGCAGGATGCTGGCGCCCCGGTCATTTATGAACCACACCCAATCTACCAAAACCTGTTTGGCCGCATCGAATATGTCAGCGAGCAAGGCGCGTTAGTGACCAACTACCGGAAAATCTGCGCAGGCTCCTTACACAAAGCCAATGGTGGTTATCTAATCCTGGATGCTGAAAAACTACTGACTTACCCGTTTGTTTGGGAAGGCTTAAAACGCGCCTTGCAAGCAGGGCGCATAGAAATAGAATCGCCGTATTCAGAGTTGGGCATCAACACCATCACCTTAAAGCCCGAAGTCATCCCTTTAAATGTAAAAGTGATCTTAGTGGGTTCGCGGGACATTTATTATCTGTTGGAAGAAATGGATAGTGAATTTAATGAAATGTTCCGGATTTTGGCTGACTTTGACAATTACATCCCGCGCACAGACGAAGCCATGCAAGGTTTCGCCCAGTTGATGGTAAAGCAAGCCCAAGATTCAGGTGCCAAACCTTTAACTTTAGCTGCGATTGAAGGCTTGATCGAGCATAGCTGCCGCTTGTCTGAAAACCAGCACCACTTTTCCGCGCATATTAAAGACTCGCTGGATATTATCGCCGAAGCCAATTTGTTTTGTCGGCAAGCCCAGCACGGGCAAATCGATAGGTCGCACATCGAACAAGCCCTAGCCGCCAGGGAATACCGCAATGGCCGCCTATCCCAAGCCATTTTGGAAGAAATGCTTGATGGCACGATACTGATAGACACCGAAGGCGAAGCCATCGGCAAAATCAACGGCCTGACCGTTTTGGAAGTTGGCGGCAGCAGTTTTGGTGCACCCGCACGCATCACCACCACGGTTTCCCCTGGCTCCAGGGGCATCGTTGATATAGAACGGGAAGCCGAATTGGGCCAAGCCATCCACTCCAAAGGCGTGATGATCTTAACCGGCTATTTGGGCCATACTTACGCCCAACAATTCCCCTTGGCCATTTCCGCCAGCATTGCCATTGAACAATCTTATGGCTATATCGACGGCGACAGCGCGTCCTTGGCCGAACTGTGCTGCCTGATTTCCGCCTTGACCCGCACCCCGATCAAACAAGCGTTTGCCGTTACTGGCTCCATAAACCAATACGGCGAAGTGCAGGCGATAGGCGGTGTCAACGAAAAAATAGAAGGCTACTTTAGGCTATGCCAAGCGCGTGGCCTTAATGGCCAACATGCCGCCATCATACCCGCCGCCAACAAACGCAATTTAATGTTAAAACAAGAAGTGATTGATGCCGTGGCGCAGGGCTTGTTTGCCATCTTTGCCGTTGCCAGCGTCGATGAAACCTTGGAGCTACTGACCGGACAAGCCGCCGGCAAAGCCAACGAAGAAGGCTTGTATCCTGACAACACCATCAACTTCAGGGCCATCTCCCGCTTAAAAGAGATTTCGGATATGGCTGTAGATGATGACAAGGAAGAAAGTTAACGCATTGCCATAATGGCATTTTGTTGTTCGGGTACGCTATGCGTACCTAAGCCATTTTTATACTAAGGAACGAGCATGAAATAACTCACGCAAGCATGTGAGTAGCTTAGCCTTGCTGTAGTTGCAAATAACCAGATTTTAGAATTGAAGGGCGGGTTGGAAGGGCGACCAGTGGGTCGCCCGAATAGCACGGCTAAGGTTTTATGCCGTTAGGCTTACAGCGGCTAAACCTTGGCTAGCCTGGGGGTTAATTGCGTCTACCGTTTTTTCCGGTTGCGGGTTCTTCAAATTTAACCTTTAAAGGTTTTCCGCAGTATAAGTTGCCGTCTAGTGCGGCGATGGCTGCCCGTGCTTCGTGGCCTTCCATGCCAATAAAGCCAAAGCCACGGCATTTGCCGCTAAAAATATCTGCCACCAGTTGAATGGAGCGGACTTTGCCATATTCAGAAAATAAAGCTTGGACAGTCGCCTCAGTGGCGTCGCTGGGTAAGTTTCCTACAAAAAGTCGTTTCAAAAGACATATCCTAAATTCAGGGGGAAGAAGTAGATTGGCCGAAAAGTCCGGCTATGCCACAACCCTGCTTGTTGCTAGGCGGGGTTGTGTGTAAAAGGGGGGTGTTGCGGTTATGCGGCCGCTACATTTGAAGCTTGTGGGCCTTTGGCACCGGATTCCACTTCATATTTGACGGCTTGGCCTTCAGCCAGGGTGCGGTAACCACCATCACTTATGATTGCAGAAAAGTGTACAAATACATCTGCACTGCCATCACTCGGAGAAATGAATCCAAAACCTTTAGATTCGTTGAACCACTTTACAGTACCAGTTGCCATGTAACGCCCTCAATAAATGAATGTAAATTTTTTATTGCAAATCATATCGGGCACAAAGAGCGGAAAAACGGATGGATTTTCTAAAAAAGTGCTGATCAATTGCAAAGCTTATTAGGGGGAAGCCCCGCACAGCGGTTAGTGCCCCCTAACCGCACCATTATAGTGGCTAATCATAAGGATAGCCATTTAAAGTTTTTGTGCCATACGACTAGCCTGCCTTTACTTCCAAATGCTGACAATATTGGTGAAATCGTCAGTCCAAGGCCGAATGTCAAAATACAGGGGCATTTTTTGCCAGTTACCAGGCTGGCTTAGGCTAAGTGGCGCTAAGGTTTCTGGATTTTTTGCCATGACTACCCAGTCGGTGGCAACGACTAAGGGCAAGTCTTGCTGGGGTTTAAATTCTTGTATCAGCGCGGCAAAATGCAAATGTTCGGCATGGATGGACAAGACTTTTTTGAGGGCCAGATGGCGGTTGGTGATATGGAAAGCCAGGATGCCCTGGGGTTTTAGTTTTTTAAAATACAGGCTTAAGGCTTCTTCGGTCAGTAAGTGGGTAGGCACAGAATCTGAGCTAAAGGCATCCATCACCAACAAGTCAAATTTTTGGTCGGGTTCATTTTCCAAAGATAAGCGGGCATCCCCGATGCGCATTGTGGTGTTGTGTGAGCAGCGCTTCAGGTAGCTGAAATACACGGGGTTGCTGGCAATTTCGACGACCAAGGGGTCAATTTCATAGAGTGTCCACTGTTGCTGGGGTTTGGCATAACAGGCCAAAGCGCCTGCGCCCAAACCGACGATGCCGATAGTCCAGTTTTGGTTGCTGGTGTCAAAATCTTTAAACAACTGCCCCATAGGGCCGGGTTGGCTATAGTAAGTCAGCGGGATGGTGGCAAGCTTATCCGGCAAGCGTTGGGCGCCATGTTTGGTCGTGCCGTGAAACAGCTCGTGATACGTTTCAGGCTGGTTTTGCTCATCGGTTAGCACGCTTTCACGCACCGCCAGCACCCCAAAAAATGTGCGTTCCTGATAGAGGGTGTGCGATGACAAACCATGCAGGCCTAAGCTAAGGAATATCACCGCGCCTGTCATTAAGGCAAACGCCACTGGCTTGGCCCTAAGGAAATACGTCAATACCGTCAAAACAATCAGGCTGATGACAATCACATCAAAATAATTGAGCAAATCCGGGACGCTGGCGTAAAGAACTAAACCGATGATGACCAACAGGGCGGGTGCTATCAGTTGCGGCAGCAAGCCTTTGCCGGCCGCCACGCCAGGTCGCAGCAATAGCGCGGCCACGATCATGATGGGATATTCATAAATGCCATTAAAAATAAATGGCGCGACAAAGGTGTTGAACATGCCGCCTAACATGCCCGCAAAGGACATGATCAGGTAAAAAGTGGTCAGATAATGGGTGTGCGGCCTGTTTTTGGCAAGTTCACCATGGCAAACCATGACGGCGAAGAAAAACGCCAGTAGATGCAGCACCAGATAAGCCCAATACGGCAAGTCTGCCGGATTGATGAAGGCATAGGCTATAAACGGCAATAACACGATAGGTTGTAGTGTCACCATTAGCGGGTGTATTTTGTCATTCCACTTGGAAAACACGGCCACAAAAGACAACAAGTACAAGGTCAGCGGGATTATCCACAATAAGGGCACTGAGGCTATATCGGTGCTGATGAAATTGGTTAAGCCCAACAATAAGCTGGAGGGGACAAACGCCAAGGCCAGCCAGTGTAATTTGCGCCTTAAGCCCAAGGGTTCTTGTTCGGGGCTGTCTTCGGCAATGGTAGAATTGTCTGGTTTGGTTTTCCACAGTACGAATGCACAGCTTGCTATCAATAGGCACAGGATTATATAGCCTAGGCTCCAATAGGATTTTTGTTGCGCTAAGCCAATGTTGGGTTCCAGTAAAAAGGGGTAGCTGAGCAAGGCAATAAGGCTGCCCGTGTTGCTGGCGGCATACAGATAATAAGGGTCGTGGCTGGTATGGTGGCCGATTTGGGCAAACCATTTTTGGATCAGCGGCGCGGTGGTTGACACCACAAAAAATGGCAGGCCGATAGCCAAAAACAAGGTCCAGAACAGCCAAAAAGTTGGGTTGCTGTCGGTGGGGGGGATAGTATTTTCAGGAAGGGCAACAGGCAAGGCCACAATGCTGATCAGGATGACGGCGATATGCACCAGAATTTGACGGCGTTGGTTAAAGCGCGTGGACAAGGTGTGCGCATACAGATAACCTAGGAACAGGATGCTTTGGTAAAACACCATGCAGGTGTTCCAAACCGCCGGGGAGCCACCGAGCAGCGGCAACAGCAGCTTGCCAAACAGCGGTTGCAGGACAAACATCAATGACGCACTGGCAAATAATGTGCCCGCAAACAATAAGATCAAGGATAAGCTTCGGTCGGTTTTGGTTTCTGAAGGATAGCTCATGTGTTTAGTGTTGCCCTTTAGGCCAGTTGGATTTAATCCGCCAATAATAAAGCATTTGCAGATTTTTGGGGCAGTAGAATATCACTTTTTGGCGGTCTGTTAGTTTGCTTGGATGTTGGTTTTTGTGCCGATTAACGGTTGTCGGCAAAAAAGGGTAGTCCTAGGATTCCCTTAATTGGGCTAAACTTGCCAAATTAAGGGCAGCTTATGTTGGCATCTTTGTCAATTAACACGTTGATTGGCAAGATTATAGTAAGGCATACACACAATTGTTATTTTGAGTGAGGCATATCACCCAGTTGAGCTAAGAAGCCGTGTTAGTGCTGATTAGCAGTCGTAATCAACTGCCTGCCAGTTGACATGTCCATAGTGAGCCACTAGACTGGACACATTATGACTATTGTTGCTGACTAGCCAATCGGTTATCCAGTAACCCCAAACTAGCCTTATGATAAGTATCCCTGAAATGATAGGCTATTTAGCCGCCACCTTAACAACAGCCTCTTTTTTACCCCAAGCCATCCTGACGATAAGAACCAAAGACACCGAATCCCTTTCCTTAAGCATGTACAGCCTATTTACCCTAGGCGTACTCTGTTGGCTGATCTATGGCATTTATATTGACGATAAGGCAATCATTTTTGCCAACGCAATCACCTTGGTACTGGCGGCGACAATACTTTTTTGTAAAATTTATAATGTCTTATTTAAGAAAGGTTAGCGGTTTGCCAACCCTAAACAGCCGATAAAGTGAGCCTGTATCCTTACAACTTTGCAATAACCATTACTACCGGAAATCCATCGCATGGCCAATAAAGTAACCTTAACCCAGTTTATAATCGAACAGCAGCGCGGCTTGCCCGATGCGTCAGGGACATTCAGCCTGTTGCTGAATAATATTGTGACCGCCTGCAAAAAAATATCGCATTTGGTGAACCGAGGTAATCTTGTCGGCGTGTTGGGCAGTGCCGGTTCAGAAAATGTACAAGGCGAAGTCCAAAAAAAGCTGGACATCATCACCAACGATATTATGGTGGATGCGCTAAACTGGACTGGCCACTTGGCGGGCATGGCCTCTGAAGAAGTGGATGACATCATCACCATCCCCGAACAATATCCCAAAGGTAAATACCTGGCCCTGTTTGACCCATTGGATGGCTCATCCAATATTGACGTTAATTTGGCGGTAGGGACGATTTTTTCAATCTTGCGCTGCCGTGAAGGGGTGGATCCGGCGCCTGAGGACTTTTTGCGTAAAGGCGTGGAACAGGTTTGTGCAGGATTTGTGTTGTATGGGCCGTCAACCATGATGGTCTTGACAACCGGCCATGGCGTGAATGGCTTTACCCTAGACCAAGACATCGGTGAGTTTATCCTGACCCACCCGAACATGAAAATCCCGGAAGAAACCAGCGAGTTTGCCATTAATATGTCCAACCAACGGTTTTGGGAGCCACCGGTACAGCGCTATATCGATGAATGCTTGCAAGGGACAGAAGGCCCACGCGAAAAAAACTTCAATATGCGTTGGATAGCCTCCTTAGTGGCCGAGGTATACCGCATCTTGACACGCGGCGGGGTGTTTTTGTATCCGCTGGATTTACGTGACCCTGCAAAACCCGGCAAATTGCGGATTATGTATGAAGCCAACCCAATGGCTTTTATTATTGAGCAAGCGGGTGGTGCCTGTTCTACAGGCCGTGAGCGGGTGCTGGACATTAAGCCAACTGGCATCCACCAGCGTGTGCCCTTGGTGTTAGGCTCCAAAAATGAAGTCGAGCGGATAGTGGCTTACCATTTGGAAGGCTGATTGTGGCTTGTTGACAATTTCTAGGCACCACGGCTGATGAGCGCCGTGATGCCTTCCTAAAGCTTGCTTGATGATAGTCTTCGTCACACCCCTTATTGCCCTTGCTGGCGCAAGGTCTCTTCAATCAATTTACGTTGATTTTCCTCGTCGTTCTTCAGCATCCCTTCAACTTGTTTGGCTTTTTCCAAAGCTTCCAATTGGCCTTGAAAGACAACAGGTGCTTTGGGTTGAGGGGTTGGCTCGTCCTGCCCGCCACAACCGGAAATAAACGCCAGCAGTAATAGCGGTATTAAAGTATTGGGTGATTTCATCAGTCCTTCCTGTTTATAGTTGTTGTTATTTTTAGGGTAATTTATGCGTTTCTGAGGCTTTGTTGTAATCAACACCAATACTGACAATAAAGCTGGTGGCCTCTTCGATGTCCATTTCTGATTTGACCAGTTTTGCCTTGTCGACAATCACGGTAAAGCCCGAGGTGGGGTTGGGTGAGGTGGGGATGAACAGCACATATTTATCTTCATGTTTATTGGTCACATAAGCGGGCACCCAAATGCCGTCTTTTGGATATTCAACATAAACCACTTCCTTGGCCATGGTTTGTTCATGGGATGAAAACATGTTGATCACTTTTTTAAGCACCCGGTAAATGGTGTTTAAAAACGGGATACGGTCAATAATATAATCAAAAAAACCAATGATCCAAGAGCGGCCTTTTTTGACCGTGGTGTTGCCTATCCAAACCAAAATGACAAAGCTGACAAGAAAAACCAGTGCCGTAAAAAAATAGTTGTCCGAAAACGCGTAAACGATATGGAATAGATCGGAGACCCGCTCTTGTACAAAAAGGATAATTTGGAACACAATAACGATAGGAATGATGGCAAACACGCCGATCAGGAAATTATTCAACAGCTTTTTAAAGTACTCGTTCATTTTTTTCTCCGTAGTTTTTAGCGACTTTACAATCAGCCAGGCGTGTAATGCGTAACATGCCTTGATGTAAGGATAAAAACTCCATAGCTTAGGCGGCCTGTTAGGCAAACAAACTTGCTGATTTAACCAGCAATTCCTTAGCCTAATATGCCACTAAGCTCAGGCCAAAAGAAAAGTTGTATTCCATTATAAGTGAATTTAACATCAGTGTATGGGCTATGTTTGAACAACTGCCCATTGCCCATTTTACCAGGCCATCTGTAAGCCAAACACATAACATTTTGAAAAACAACTTATAAAAACCTATAATCAATAAGGTTAGGTAACGGGCTGGCTTTAGCCTTTAACCCGACAAACCGCGTAGGCAGCCTGTTAGTGCCTAACCCTAAAACTTGTCCCTATCAACGGCCATGCAAAAAAATGTATTAATCACTGGTGCAGCCAAACGGATTGGTGCGGCTTGCGCCTACTACCTCCATAGCCAAGGTTGTAATGTATTTTTGCATTACCACACCTCCAAAGCCGAAGCCTTGCAGCTGTGTTATGAACTCAACCAACAGCGTCCGGATTCTGCCTATATGATGCAGGCAAATTTACTTATCACAGCGGACTTGGAGGCCTTGGCCAGTGAAGCTTGTGCGGCATGGGGCAAAATCGACGTGTTGGTCAACAATGCGGCGGGGTTTTATCCGACCCCTTGGGCTAGCGTCACCGAAACGCAGTGGGATGAGTTAATGGGCGGCAATTTAAAAGCGCCGTATTTTTTGGCTAAAGCTTTATCCCCAATGCTAGCGGACAATAAGGGCTGTATTGTCAATATTGTTGATATCCACGCCCAAAGTGGCCTTAAAGATTATTCGGTATATAGCATTGCCAAAGCGGGGTTGGTGGCGATGACCAAAATACTTGCCAAAGAGCTAGGGCCTGCGGTACGGGTAAATGGCATTGCTCCCGGCGCGATACTCTGGCCAGACCATGGCTTGCCTGAACCCGCAAAGCTGGAAATTTTACAGCGGGTGGCCTTGGGGCGGGCTGGCGAACCGGAGGACATCGCCAAAGCCCTGTGGTTTTTGATTAATGATGCGGATTATATGACCGGGCAAATCCTGACCGTGGATGGCGGCAGGACGCTGTTTTATTGATTGGGTTGGTTAAGCCGTTGAGTTGCGCTACCGACAATACCCCAAATTATCTCATTGTTCGCGGTTGATGCGGTTCGCTCCCCACAGTATCTTCGGGCTTGTTCGAACAATTTAGATACTAGGGAAGGGGTGTTTTTTGATAGGTCTTGCTTTTTTTATGCAGCACTAAGCGTATTGAAAAAGTTAGCATGTATTTTCCTCTACCAGTTACAGAAAATACGCCATCAGAATAAGATGGTATACACGACGACTGGTTGCTAATCACTTAGACATCGATTTTTGAGGTATAAATGGAAATTCCAACAAGAGAAATAATCTCGGCCATTAGCCGACATATTGAAGCTAATTTTATAATTTGGTTAAATTTTATAAGAAATCCAATGAGTGTTATTGGTTCTCTTGATCTTGAAAACCCAAAAACTTTTTTTGACTGCTTCCGATTTGTGCTTTTTGTTTATTTATTAATATTCATTATCGTTATTCCAGAGTTTGCAGTGTTTTTTAGTATAGATATTACAAATCCTGTTATTGTTGTAGTTGATTTTATTAGCATTGTCATTTATATGTGCTTATTTGCGGTTGTTTTACATATATCATCGATTATATTTTTAGGGCATGCTAAGTTTTCCCACACTTTTTTAGTAGCATCTTATTTTGTTGCGTTCTGGCCTATCATTCAGCTAACTGACTATTTGCTTGTGTGGAACCCTAGTTTCAGACAGTTTTTATTGTCAGGTCAAACATTAGAACCCTCGGATTGGTTAATGGTTTTGGGGGCTCTTGTATTATTTATTGTCATGGGCATTTTTGTGGTCATAAAAACCGCGCCCGTACTTCGCCATCTATATGGTTTTGGATATTTTAGAGCATACACAGTTTCACTGGTTGCGCATGGAATTACTATCACTATTGGAAGTAAATTTATGATCCCAATCCTGAATGGACTGAAAGACATTCATTAAACTCGATGAATGGCGTAAGCAGATAATAGGGACAGTGAAAGTATTCCGAAATTAGGTAAAAAATGTTTTTGGCAATGAAGAGTCAATGACTTGCAGTGTGTTTTCTGCTGTTTTTAGTGATTTCTGGCAATACTTTCACAGTCACGAAGCGTCATACACCAAAATTAAGCCGAAATCTTTGTGATAATGCTGTCCATTGGTTTATTTCGGGCGAGCCACAAATGATAGCGTGTACGATGCCATGAACGAAGTAAACGGCATCGTACCCGACTCATTCGGTTTGTCCATTATTGGCATCTTACGGCCCTTGCTGGCAAAATCCTCATGCCCCGCATCATTCATCGCCAGTATCCGGCAACCCACCTAAATTGCGCATTTGCCTGAGTATCCAGCTTTGCCGTTTGATGACGTAATTGGAGGGGCGGGCGGCTTTTAGGCGCAGCGGGTTGGGTAAGGTGGCGGCAAGGATCGCAGCTTGGGCTCGGCTGAGGTTTTTTGCCGGGATGCCAAAATAGCGTTGGCTGGCGGCTTCTATGCCAAACAAATGGTCACCAAACTCGGCGATATTCAGGTACACCACCAAGATCCGCTCCTTGCTCCAAAAAATTTCAATCAGCACCGTAAACCACACTTCCAAACCTTTGCGGATAAAGCTTTTCGACGGCGTTAAAAAGACGTTTTTGGCGACTTGTTGGCTAATGGTGCTGGCACCCCGTAAACGTCTGCCGCCATGGACATAAGAGGAAATGGCCGAGCGTATCGATGCAAAATCAAAGCCAAAGTGGTCATAAAACTGCTGGTCTTCTGAGGCAACCACGGCTTCTTTGGCATTGTCAGAAATGTTTTTTGCACCTACCCACTGATAGCGGATGGACTGGAAATTATGGTCTTCAATGAGGTCTTCATAATGCCGGTACACCATGAACGTGGTGGTGGGCAAGGGTAGGAACCGCAACAACATGACACTGATGACAGAACTGGCGACAAAAAACAGCAGGGCTTTTTTTACTATGAAGAGGGCCCTTACGGAAAAAGCCGGGGCTGGGTCATCGCTGGGTGGTGGTGGGGGGGGAATATTGACCAAGTTGCAAAGGCTGGTTAAGGTTGGGGTGCACGGATTTACCTATATGATAAGGTAACACAGTAAAAATAACCACCTGCATCATAGCCACCTACATCCCAGCTGCCCAGCAACGGCTTTAGACCTTGTCGGGCCAGCCCACCAACTATTTCATTAACGTCGCGTCACTGACCCGCGCTTGGGTTTGCCAACCGCCGCCCAAAGCTTTGTAGAGCGCCACCCGGTCGGTGGCCAATTGGGCGGCGCTATCGACTTGGTTACGTTGGCTTTGGTATAGCGTTTGTTGGGTTTGTAGCACGTCCAAGAACATCGTCAAACCTTTGTGGTAGCGTTCTTCGGCCATGTCCACCGCCAATTGGCTGGCGGCGACGGCTTCCACGAGTGATTGCTGGCGTTGTTGTTCCTTACGGTAAGCAACCAAGGCATCTTCGACTTCTTTAAACGCGGTCAGCACAGTGGCTTGGTAAGCCAGCTGCGCCTGTTCGGACAGCGCTTTTTTGCTGTCGATATTGGCGTTGATTTTTCCCCAGTTAAAAATGGGCAAGGTCAAAGAGGAGGCGGTGGACCACGATTTGCCTATCGGGGTAAAGTCGGTGATGCGCATATTCTGCAAACCCAAAAAGGCCGCCAAGTTGACCCTAGGGTATAGTTCGGCGGTGGCAACCCCAACATTGGCATTGGCGGCGGCGATTTGCCGCTCGGCATGGCGGATATCGGGCCTGCGTAACAGTAATTCAGACGGCAGTTCGGTGATGGCGGTAGCTGCGGTGTGGGGCACAGGGCCGGGATTGGCCAGCCGTAAAGCCAGGGCGTTGGGTTGCCTGCCCAGCAATACACTGAGGGTGTGTATGGTCTGTTCGGCCACCGCCTCATAGACTGGCAAATTGGCCTCGGTGCTGGACAGCAAGGATTGGGCCTGCGCGACTTCCAATACGCTGGAAAAGCCCGCATCATAGCGGATTTTGGTAAGTTTGACGGTTTCTTGTTGGGCGTGTAAGTTTTCTTGGGTTATAGCGGCCAGTTGTTGGTTGGCGCGTAAGGTGATGTAGTTGGCGGCAACTTCGCCCAATAGCGTAACCAGCACATCACGGCTGTTTTCAATTTCGCCGCCGACATTGGCATCGGCGGCTTCTATGGCGCGTCTGACCCCGCCAAAAAAATCCAGCTCCCACTGGGCATCAAAGCCCATTTGAAAAATATTGGTCACTTGGTTGCCGATACCAAAACCGCCACCTGCCGAGGAAGAGCCGCCAGATTGCGAAGCTGCCGCCGAATTGTTAAAGCGTCGGCTGACATTGCTTTTTGCCGATAGGCTGGGCAAGCCGCTGGCAAGTATAGTCCAGCGTTGGGCGCGGGCTTCTTTGACCCGCAGCAAGGCTTGCTTTAAGTCCAAGTTAGCGGCAATGGCATCGGTGATGAGCCTATCCAAAACAGGATCATTGAAGGTTTTCCACCAGTGTTCAGCCAGTTTGGCGTGGGCAAGGCTGCCAGTTTGGTCAGCGCCTGTTCCACTCCATTGCTTGGGTACGGGGACAACCGGGGGTTTATAATCCGGGCCGACGGTGCAGCCGGACATCAGCAGCGCCAAAGCCAGCGCCAAAGGGCGGCGAATCATGGGGTAGCCCCTTGTGCCGCTACAGGTGGCGCTGCTTCCGGTGGGGCGTTAGGGGTGACAGTCGTTTCAATAAACACATCCATTTGCTGGCCCACATAAATGGGCATTTGCTCACGGTCAAAACGATACAGCGCTTGCAGGACACGGGTGTCCACCCGTTCATTGCTGTCGCCAGTCAAGGATTTTTTGGGCACGACATAAGGCTCAACATAAGCCAATACCAAGTCAACTTTAAACTGCCGATTGCCGCGTAAAAATGCCACGGCCTTGCTGGATTTATCGAAGCGCCAGGCATCATTTTCATCGATATCCACACGCACATGCAGTTGTTCCAGATTGCCCAACACCAATAATGGGGTGCTTAAAAAACCCGCCTGGGCAAATTCGCCGGGTCGGATGTTGACTTGCAAAGCCACGCCAGCCACCGGGGCGCGGATGACTAAGCGGCTTAAAGTGGTTTCAATCTCCGCCACATTGGCTTCGGCTTGCTGCACCAAGGCGGCGGCGCTTTCCAGCTTGGCCTTGCTGATGAGCATGGCGTTACGGCGCTTAATCAGTTCTTCGGCACTAATGGCGCGGCGGTCGGTGACGGCTTCGGCCAGGTCACTCAGCGCTTTGGCATCGGTATAAGTGGCTTTGGCGACACTGACATCGGCAACCGCCTTGGCCAGATCAGCGCGTTTTATCGCCAGATTGGCGCGGGTGTCGCGGTCATCCAAATAAAATAATGGGCTGTTGGCCTGTATAGGGTCGCCCACTTTAACGGCAACCGCTTTGACGATGCCGGGCAAGGGTGTGCCTATGGCTATGTTTTGGCTTTGCGCTTCAATAATCCCCGCACCAGCAATAAACGCCTTAAACGGCGCAGTGGACGGTTCGGTGACCGCTTTGGCAATGGGCGTGGGTTTGTTGCTGTTGACCACGGTATAGCCAGCAAATACCAGCCCTGCGGCGGCGAGAACGGGAAGGATATGTTTGATTTGCATAAGGGTAAGGATTAGGAATGGGGTGGCGGCGGCGCTGTGTTAGCTTGGATTTTGATTATATGCCCGTCATCCATTTCAGCCATGCGGTCGGCAAAATTAAAAATACGTGCGTCATGGGTCACAATCACCAGTGTCCGGTCTTTGTGCATGGCAACATCTTTTAGTAAGGCCATCACCGTGTTGCCTGTCTTATGATCCAAGGCACTGGTGGGTTCGTCACAGACGATCAACCTAGGGTTATGCACCAAGGCGCGGGCTATGGCGACCCGCTGCTGTTGGCCGCCGGACAATTGTGACGGCAAAGACTGCCAACGCGCCCCCAAACCAACTTGTTCCAGCACGGTTTTGGCGGTGCGCTCGGCAACACTGCGTTTAGTACCGTTGATAATCAGCGGAATTGAGACATTCTCGGCGGCATTTAAGGACGGCAGCAAATTAAATGCTTGGAACACAAAACCAATGTTACGCGCCCGAAAATTTAACTTGTCTTTACTGCGCATAGTCAGCAGGTTTTCCCCAAACAACTCGCAAAGCCCTGCATCTTGGTCCAAAATGCCGGCAATCACGGAAATTAAGGTGGTCTTACCACAACCGGAAGGGCCAACCAGCATCATCAGCTCACCCGTGGAAATATCCAAATCGATACCATTTAAAGCGGTCACTTTTTGGCCGCCGGTGTCATAAACCTTGGTCAGCTGTTTGCAATGTACGGCTAGCGTCATGGTTTAGCCCTTAAACACGATGGCAGGTTCCAAACGGATCACCTTAATAATGCTGATTAAAGCCGCAAACACACAGATGATGCTCACCCCCGCACCGCTAAACACCAACAACTGCCACGGGAATTTAAACGCCAAAATGGTGTGGCGCATGGCGTGGCCAAACAAGGCCGTTAGCCCTACGCCCAAGCCATAGCCAATACTGCCGACCAACACCGCCTGCAATAAAATCATCCGCAACAACACCCAATTGCTGGTTCCCATCGCCTTAAGCACACCGAATTGGCGCAGGTTTTCCAAGGTGAAATTGTAAAAAGTTTGCCCTGCAATTGCCGCGCCGACAATAAACCCCAACAGCACAGAAATGCCAAAATTGATTGGTATGCCAGTGTTGTGCATAAAATATTGATAAGTGAGTTCCATAAACTCGGCTTGGGTATAAGCCGCCAAACCGGTGGCCTCGCGTATGCGGCGGGTCAGTTCGGCGGGGTTTTGGCCGGGTTTGGCTTTTACTAGCACAAATGACAACAGCTTGCGTTCCCTAGGCGCATAATTTTTGGCGCGGGAGTACGTGGTGTAAACCACCGGCTGGGATTGGAAGGTGCGGGTGACTTTGGCAATGCCCACGACGATGGCACGGCGATCGTTTAACTCCAGGCTGTCGCCCAACTTCAGCGGGGTCGGTTTGCCGCCGGGTAGCAAGGACGGCTTGCCCAGCTTGTCCGTCGCGCCATCTATATCCACAATAACACTATCGCTACGGCGCAAATCTTCCAATGTGCCTTCCAGCATCTGGGGCGGGCCGCCAATCAAGGTCGCATCGTCCAAGCCGATCACATTACAGGTCTGGAACGTGCCATCGGTAAGCCGCGCCTTTAGCAGCCCCTTATACATCGGCATGGCCCAGGCCACCCCCGAAATGCCGCGCACCCGATACAGCTCAGTTTCTTGCAAAGGCTTGATGTCATCAACAAATTGCACCTTGGCATCCATCACCCAAATATCCGGTAAGCCGACATCCGAAATAAAACTGTAAGAGCGTGACATCAGCCCCACAAAAATCGCGGGTTGCTGGGTCATAATCAAGGAGGCGAAAGTCAACCCCATGACAATGCCGATATATTTGCCGGTATCCCCCATCAGCATTTTTAAGGCGATATGGTTCATGCCAAGCCCTTTAGCGCCGCCAAAGAAAACTGGGTGATATGCTCCGCGCTGGCGGCAATGGCAGCTTCATCGGCGATCAGTTCAGGATACAGGCGGTCAATGACCGCACGGGAATGCTTAAACATCAGGCATTGGCTAAAAATGCTCAGCAAACAGCGCCGTACCAGCAGCGAATTGTCCGGGCGATTGAGAATTTTTTGGATGATATCAGTCAACAAGGCAAATTGCGGCACGATGGCGGTTTGGATAATGTCATCCAAGGCTTTGGTGGGTTCGGCGATTTCCCGTGCAATCAACTTGCTGTGGAAACCTAACTGGCTGTCATCCAGCAATTTACCCAAAAAATGGGTGATAAACAAACCCAGCCGCTGTTCAGGCGGCAGGTTTTGGTCTTGGGCGGCATCTTGCGGATGCAGGCGGTTGGCTTCTTGGAAGGCAAACGCCAGGGCTTGGGCATACAGCGCCTCTTTACTGCGGAAATAGTAATTGACCGAAGCCACGTTGACATTGGCCTTGGCGCAAATGTCCCTGACAGTGGCATCACGGAAGCCGTCATGGGCAAAAACTTCCACCGCCACTTGCAGCAGACGGTCAAAAGCCGGTTCGGTAGGGGAGTTGCTTATCATACTAACGCGAGTCTTAAACAGTTGTTTAAAACTATTGTATAACCAAGGGGGGGAGCCTGGCAATAGGGTTTTTAAGAAAAGGGCAGGGCAGCTTGTCTAGCCTTGTTGATTCAGTCCCCCTCTTTGTAAAAGAGGGGTTAGGGGATAATACTGCTACCGCTAATACGATTAAGCTTAAATTACAGTTAGATATGTGAATAAAAAGATTAAGCTCCCGGCCATAACCAGATAGAATGGAGGCACCAAACCAAACCAAACCATTCACCGAACCAGGAGCCTAACCATG
>JAPLRR010000053.1 GCA_026399075.1 Methylococcales bacterium | reverse complement strand
CACTCCCCTTTTTGACAACCGCCAGCAGTCGTTCCCGTTCAATTTCGCTCAATTCAATTGGTTTTACGCTCATTACAGCGCGCCCTCTGCTTTTAAAATCCCTCTATTTTAATGCATGGCGATTTGTTGTGGAACGCTTATAATTAAGAGTGATGCCAGTTTTAAGCAGGTATCCTCTGTGTTAGGTCTGATGCTTTTTTCCTGTGTGGACGGGCCGCAAGCAGCTAGTGTGATTGATAGGGCAAACAATACGCCATCAGCAAGCTGTTATCTAGGGTTTCTGCCCAATGCCGATTAATGTGGATTGTTTCTATCAAGTATAGCCTGGTTGACCGATATTTGCCGTTCAGCCACTATCCACCAACGCGCTTCATTGGCCACTTTGTAATTTTGCTTTTCCAAAGTGCGCTGGGGGGATTTAGCTAGCAACCGCGTGAATGGTGACAATACCGCCTTTGACCCCAAGCAAGTCCAGCGGTTGCTTCTAAACATAACGCCATCTGTTTTTAGTATTTCGTTATTCGGGTAATGTATACGCGCTTACCCTAGCATAAAGCCCCGCTTTAGCGATAAGATAAAAATGTACGGCTAAGAACTGAATTGCTTATACTTGCTTACCATATCCAGCGGACAAAACAGCAAACCATCTTGTACCTTATGAATGACCATGCCCAGAACTAGCCTTGCCTTACTACTTTGCACCTGCCTGAGTTTGCCTGCCTTGGCAGCCAGCAGCTATACAGTGGATTCCAGCCAAACATTCCCCAGTATAGAAATCACCCAATTGGGCATGGCCATACCACTGGGTCGGTTTAACAGCACAACGGGAACAATGTTGCTGGACGAAAAAGCCGCATCCGGCAGCATCCAATTGGCGATTGAAACGGCCTCCATCAGCACCGGGCTTGCCAGTTTGGAAGCGCATTTGCGTAGCCCTGCGTTACTGGATGCGGAACATTTCCCGCGCATCACTTTCGTATCTGACAAGCTGCGCTTTAACAATGAGCAATTGGTAGCCGTGGAAGGCCTATTGACGTTACACGGCATTACCAAACCTGTGCATGTGACAGTGCAGCGTTTCCATTGCAGCCTGAACCCTGACACCTTAAAAAATATCTGCGATGCAAAAGCGTCAATGGCGATTAAACGCTCTGATTTTGGCGTGGCCAAATACGTGCCCGTTATTTCGGACCGGGCCAATATTGCGATGCAGCTTTTTGCAATCCAAGACTAACCCCATCAAACCTAACACAGGAATACACCATGAAACTCTATTACAGCCCCGGCGCTTGTTCACTTTCACCGCATATTGTTGCCCTAGAAGCAGGGCTAAAGCTTGATCTCATTAAAGTTGACCTACGCACCAAGCGCACAGCCGATGGCGATGATTTTAAGCAATTGAACCCTAACGGCTATGTGCCCCTGCTGGTTCTTGATGACGGCAAAACCCTCTCAGAAGGGCCGGCCATCGTCCAGTATCTTGCCGACCTTGCGCCTGCTAAAAATCTCATCCCTGCTGCGGGTACGTTTGAGCGTTATCATCTGCAACAGTGGCTGAATTTTATTTCAACCGAAATCCATAAAGGTTTTGGGCTACTATTTAATCCGGCTGCCCCTGAAGCCGCCAAGCAATTTGCAGTTAGCCATCTGGGCAACCGCTTTGACACCCTGTCAGAACGGCTTTCGGCACAGCCTTATTTGCTTGGTGAACACTTTACGGTGGCGGATGCTTATTTGTTTGTCACTTTGAGTTGGGGGCAGTATGTCAATGTTGACATCACCCATTGGCCTGCGCTTGCCGATTATGTACAGCTAATTTCAGAACGTACGGCTGTGCAACTGGCAATGCAGGAAGAAGGCTTGATTAAATAGCGGTTGCCTCCGCTTTATGGAGACGTCGGGACGAAAAAATCCCGACGCATAAAGAGAACGAAGGAAGTAAAGCGAGATTAAATCCCCCCACCCTACCCTATTCCCTCTTACACGTGTAGGTTTTTTCACTCCGCGCACCCAACCGCAGTAACCCAAGCCGCCTGATTGATTCCCGGTAAGCTAGGCCACGCCTCCGGTCGGCCAGGTTTGACAGGGAGCAGTTGATGGTTAAGCAAAGCCGC
>JAPLRR010000067.1 GCA_026399075.1 Methylococcales bacterium | reverse complement strand
CGGCTTTGCTTAACCATCAACTGCTCCCTGTCAAACCTGGCCGACCGGAGGCGTGGCCTAGCTTACCGGGAATCAATCAGGCGGCTTGGGTTACTGCGGTTGGGTGCGCGGAGTGAAAAAACCTACACGTGTAAGGGGGGGATGGTCAATCTGCCTTTCGGCGCAACCACACTGTTTTTAAGGCTTACGGCTTTAGAATATATTGGCAATCCAATAATTGTCAATTTTTATGTGGAATTAAGTGGGGGGGGCTTAATCCGTTTCTAAGCACATGGGTGATGTGCCTTTAGCCCAAGTAGGGCCGACGTTCGGTAGGCAAAAAAACCTACCCAGTTACGCTAAAAAAATGGCGGTTGGTTGTGGGTATTTACTTTGAATTAAGTTGGCCACAGGCAGCTAAGACATCATCACCTTTAGTGCCTCTTATTAATGTCGGGATTTTAAACGTATCTAAAACGGCTTTAAATTGTTCAATGGTATCCAAATCCGGTCGCTTGTAATGTGAGCCTGGGAATGGGTTAAAAGGGATTAAGTTGATATAAGCACGTTTACCTGCCAGCATTGTCCCCAATTTTTGGGCATCATCTGGCGAATCATTAAAATCTTTTATCAGAATATATTCATAAGTAATAAATTGCTTTTTGTTTAAAGTTATCTTGTCAATATAGCTCAACACATCCTCTAGCGGATATTTTATATTAATCGGTATCAGTTCATTCCGCTTTTCTGGAAAGGGTGAATGTAGGGATAGCGCAAGATTCACCCCCGGTATTTCTTGGCCCCATCTTTTTAGCCCAGGAATATAACCAGCCGTTGAAATCGTGATTTTTTGGACACCAATTGACGTTCCGTGTTTTGATAAAAATATTTCGCAGGCTTTTTTAACAGCATCAAAATTATGTAAAGGCTCGCCTTGCCCCATAAAAACAATATTTAAAATCCGCTCTTCTCCCCGCCTGTTTTGCGCTAACCAACGCCAAGCCTGTAGAAACTGGCCAACAATTTCACTGGTCGTCAAATTTCGTTTAAGCCCTTGTTTGCCGGTAAAGCAAAAAGAACAATTTAATGCGCAGCCAACCTGCGATGAAAGGCAAATAGAATATTTGTTGTGAAACGGGATAAGGACGGTTTCAATTTTATGGTTATCTTTAAGTTTAAAAAGAAATTTTACCGACCGGTCTTTTTTTGACTCATGAACTGTATCGATTTCAGGTAGGGAGAAGTCGAAGTTATCTTGAAAAAAGGCCAATGAATTTTTGGCGATGTTGTCACGGCATTGGGTACTTTCTTTTTTCTTATAATGCCAATTAAAAAGAACGGCCGCTGCTGAGGCGTTTAAATGATTCTGGTTTAAAACGGATTCTAAATCAGGAAAATTTAGGTCATAAAAGGATGGTTTCAAAAGTGTCCCTTAGTCATATCACTATTTTACCAATCCCCCCCATTGAAAAAAGGGGGGGAAGGAAGACTAACCCGCTGCCAAGTTAGCTAGATAGTTGTTTTTTCTGGCGAGATATTCATCGACAAATGCCTGCATCGGCTCGGCTTCATAATCACTGGGCACACTGATCGCCAGTTTCTTAAAACCAGTGCCGACCACCTCGCCGTCCGCTTTCATCTGAAAGTGTAAAAAAGCCGTAGCGCGTTTGCCGTCAACTTCTATCTTCGGTTCCAGCATTTCCACGGAGGCCTGCTGAAAATCCAGGTGATCAAATGACAGGGTCATGCTTTCGTAGATAACCAGTGGCCGGTTCAGGTTAAACATCACCTTTTCTTGGGCTAATAAGGGCACCAGCACATAGGGGAAGTTTTGCCCCGAAAAAGCCACATAATCGCGGATGAAGCTTTCAATTAAGGTGAAATTTCGGCTAATACCCCCTGAACGTTTGACCTGCAAATAGGTTTTTCCCTGTTTGTCGTTGATATCAATCAGTTCGGCATCGGTGTCCGGAAAGTTCAACAATACGTCATGTCCAACCATGCCAGAAAAGTTAAAGTGCATATTTTGGCTTAGGCCATATTTCTCCACTGCCATTGAAAACAATAAATCGCCTGGCACGCAAAAGCGTTTGGCATCAACATCGTGTAAAGGGTTGAAGTCATGTGCCACTTCTTTGGCAAACATGCTGGCTTTTTCGGCGGCAATACTGAAACTGCCATCATGGATACTATAAAAATCTCTTAAAAACATATTGTTATTTGCAAATGTTGGGACAGCCAACAATTCTACCATAAGGTTCAATCTGTTTCACTTAATGGGACAATCACGTATCGTCGGGCGGTGAAAAGGGCGTGGGGATTCAATGGTTACGGTTTTAAGCAAGGATCATGTGTGCCTGTTAGGCGTAAACCCTTTAAAAATGTTGTTTGTTTCGGGATTCGTCATGGCTGTTAGCTTCATTAGCTTGCTGTTCGAGGCTTATTTCAGACATCATTTGCTTTTCAGTAAACCGTGCTAGCTTTTGTCCTGAAGGAATCATCATTTTGGTAAATTGGCGGTTCTTAAACCAGACCAAAACCCGAAAGCCCAATAATAGGCAAAGGCAGATCAAGTAAAAAAGCGGTTCTGCCATATTGCCTTTAAGCTGCCAATAATAGTGGATGATGGCTGCAACAGCCGCTAAATAGATATATCGGTGCAGTTTTTTCCAGTTTTTACCCATGCGCTTTTTAGCATATTTGGGCGATGTCAGCGCTAATGAAAAAATAATGATGAATGCCAACAGGCCAAACCAAATATATTGGCTTTCAAAAATATCAATCCCAATAACCGACCAGGCTAAGGCATGATCTACCAGTAAGTAGGCCAAGACATGCAAACTCGCATAAAAGAACGCATACATTCCTAACATTTGCCGATATTCGGCCATGCCCCGCCATTTTGTGAACGTTTGTAGGGGGGTGATGAACAAGGTTAGCCATAAAAACCGTAATGACCAATCCCCTAGGCGTATGTGTAAGGCTTGAATGGGATTAGGCCCTAAGTTGTCGATAGCGGTATCAATAAGCAACCATAGCAAAGGTAGTAGACAGACACCTAGGGTTAAGGAATATAAGTTATTGAATCGAAAAATCATCAGAAAAAGTGCCGCAAGTCCATACCACTATACAAAGATGCCACTTCATTACCGTAACCATTGAATAGTTCCGTTTTTCTTCGCGGCGTAAAAAAACGGCTGCCTAATTGGCGTTCACTGTATTGGCTCCAGCGTGGGTGGGCAACGTTAGGGTTGACGTTGGCATAAAAACCGTAATCATTGGGTGCAAACTTAGTCCAAGTGGTCATCGGCGCTTTTTTTAGTAACTCGATTTTTACTATCGCTTTAATACTTTTAAAACCATATTTCCAAGGCACGACCAAACGCAACGGCGCACCGTTTTGCTTAGGCAGATGTTCACCATACATGCCTACAGCCAATAGTGTCAGTGGGTGCATGGCTTCATCGATACGCAAGCCCTCAACATAAGGCCATTCCAACATGGCATTGGCGAACTGCTTGGGCATGGTTTGGGGTTGATATACTGCGGTGAATTTTACAAACTGGGCCGTGGATAAAGGATTAACCCTTGCCAATAAACTGGCCAGCGGAAACCCTACCCATGGCACAACCATAGACCACGCCTCGACACAACGATGACGATAGACATACTCCTGAAGGGTTTGCTTAGCCAATATATCTTCCAAATGATAGTGCCCTGGCTTTTCCACTTCGCCGCTAATCTCTACAGACCAAGGATCGGTCACTAGATTTTGCGCCAAGCGGGTCGAATCCGTTTTATTGAATGAAAACTCGTAATAGTTGGTATGGTTTTTGGCTATTTCAGCGGGGGTAACGGTCAAGGTGCCGTTGGTAACCGGGCTTTTGGGCAAATTCGGCCAAATAGGGGGTGTGCTGTTGGCGAATACTGAAGCAATGCCGCCACTACTGAGCATAGCCGCCAAGCTAGCTTTGATGATTTGACGACGCGCTTTGAATATCGATGGGTCTGTGATTTCACTGGCGGGAATTACTTTTTTGGTTTTAATTATCATTGCCTTAGTGACCAGATAGTTAATAGTTTGTTGATCCCGGAAAACCAAGGCAGACTAGCGGATATTATTTGCCTTTAGGAATCCATGCCCATAGTTTTCTTACTTTTATTTCCGTGATAAACGCCAGTGAAAACAGTTGGACGTAATTGCCCGCTTCTATCAAGTCCAGGCCAATATGTTCGGGCACCAATTCCTTACGGGTTCCAAACAAACGATCCCAAACGGAAAAAACAATACCGTAGTTACTGTCATGTTCGGCACGCAAGGTTGAATGATGCGTGCGATGCAACGAAGGTGTAATCACCACTTGCGAGATAAGCGCTTCATTGGGGACACGGATATTGGCATGATGGAAAAAGATGAAAAATAACTCAATTACCTCAATACCCAGCACCATATAGGCATTCACACCCATCACCACGACGAAGATGCTTTTGTAAACCAGTTCCAGCAACAAATCGAAAATGTGGAACCGAAAACCGGTGGACACATTAAAGCCTTTGTCGCTATGGTGAATTTTATGGAACCGCCACAAGAAAGCGTTATGGTGGCTGGCATAGTGCCAAACATAAATAGCCAGATCAAAAATTGCAAATGCCAATAGCCATTTCACAGGGCCATTATCCAAACTGCTTAACAAACCAAAAGAGGCGAACTGTTGGGCGACAAAAAATAAGGATGAGGCCCTAATAACCGACAAAATCAGGTTGTTGACCAAAAATGCCGTTGTATTGGTAAAAAAAGATTCTTTATAGATTTTCTGGGGGAATTGACGAAAGGGATAACGCTTCTCGATGACTATCAGGGCGATAAAAGCCACTATCGCAAGACCGAATAAGCCTTGAATAAAAAGCATATTACTATCACTACTCGCATTCATAAATAACCCCGTGGTTTTATATTATTTTGATTTGGCATTTAATAATTCAGTGAGCTCTTTAATTTCATTGCCCGCGATAACCTTGTCGGTAATATCGTATTGCACACCTAAGTAATAAATGACACGTTGCTTTCTATCGAATAAGGGCGTTATCTTGAGTTTATTAAAAAACAAGGTGCCGTCTTTTTTAAAATTACGCAGCGTTACCTCAATCGCCTCATGTTTTGCCATTGCTTCTTTTATTTGAAAGCGTCCAGGCTGATCCCTTTCTTCACCTTGTAGAAAACGGCAATTGTGGCCTATGATTTCTTCTTGGCTATAACCCGTCAAGCGCTCAAATGCTTTATTGGCATAAACAAGGGGTGCATCTTCAAAATCCGGGTCAGCTAAGGTGACACCGTTAACACACTCATCCAAAATAGCAGACAGGACTTGAGGAATAAGACCGCTTTCTTTTTCAACTATAAAAGGCATATTTAACTTCCCAATTTAAAATAATTAAGTACCGACCAATATTAGTGGCTACCATTCACGATTAAGTTTTTAATATTCTCAACCGTGTTCTCTGCACCGTCTTCTATGGCCGCCCGTATCAGTTTTTGAAAAGGCCGCATAAAAACCTCAATTTCTGTCAACTCAAAACGAAACGTCAAGCGTGTGGTTTTATGTTCATCGTCGCTTTCCAGTAAATAACTGTGGACGTACGGCTCGGTTAGGCCTTTAAAAGCAAGCATCATCACGGGTTGAAAATGGGTGATCTCAAAAACAGATTCGACTGTCGCCCCTTGGTCTTGACGGACTTGTCTTGCTTTGGCTCCGACAACAACCGTTTTTCCATCCAACGGTTCTAATTTAACGACTTCAACTGCCCATTTCGGGTAGTTTTCAAAAAAATGCTCGCCGATGTAAACAAAAACATCATGTATCGGTTTGTCAATCTCTATGCTTGCTTCACCAACAATAGGTTTGGTTGAATCAAACGAAAATTTAATTTGCACGGTAATACGACTCCCCTCGATAAGACATCTTAACTAAAATACTATTTTATTATGGTTGTTCGTGACAATAAGAGTATTACTATGGTCACTTTAATTCGGCTATCTTAGGTCAGACTTTATTAATATTATATTTGAATAATTTTACAATCGATGGGCTATAAAATCCTTGTCATACGTAATTTCTTATAGCCGTTTATTAAATCTAAGTTATTAATGTGGATACGTCTTAATTAAATCAAATACAACTGTTAAGCACTTAACAGTAAGTAAGTATTCAGCTTCTTTTATAACAGAAATGTCGGTACACACTATGACAGGTTTTATTACTATTCAGGGTGTTTAATAAGTACAAGGATATGGGTAATTATTAAATGATGTTCCTTAATTGGTTATTGTCTTTTGTATTTTCTAAGGTCTTGCTAAAAGCTTATAAGGTATTTTATTTAAATTAGCGGATACTGGGATTTTACTGGGAATCATATAAGCAACTTTATAAATTAAATGCATAGTGAGTATAAGATGAATTCTAAAAATAGCAAATTTAAAGTCATTATCAGTCATTGCCCGCCCTCAAGCCTATCTGGAATGCCCATTGCGTCACTGAGTCGTTCCATCGGACTGCAATTCTGGGCTGCCCACTTAAGGCGGGACAACATGTAGCCTGGGATAATTAATACAGTGGTAATTGCTGAAGAGTCTTGATTTAGGGATCCCGTACCGATTTTGGGAGCCTAGAGCAGAATAAGGAATTTTTGGCGGTTTGCTTATGCAAAGGAGAGGGTTCGTGGCCTAGCATTCGCCACGGGTGTGGCGAATGCTAAATACGGTTTTTTGTCATGGCCCGAAGCTGCTAATTTCGGGCCACACTGGCTTAGGCCATCAGGGTGTTACAGTAATGGTATAACGCCCAACTTCCGACCAGTTTTTATAAAGCACCAAGCTGATTTTACCGTTGCCTAGCCAAACACTGGTAGTTTGTCCACTGCTGGTTGGGCTGCTGTTGACATAAAGTTGGTCGCCTGCATTGCCTAGCGTTGCGGTTACGGGCAAGGAGCTTGCACCTGCCGCCGATACGGTATAGCTTTTTACCGATGGTGAAAACGCGGGGGATAGGCCAGGTATCACCAGATTGTTCAAAGTGCCGCTAACATTTTCGCTGGCGGGCGGTGGTGTGACGGCATTTTGGTTGACTGTCACCGTGTAACGCCCGACTTCTGTCCAGCCTTGATAAATGACCAAGTCGATTTTGCCATTGCCTAGCCACGCATTGTACGTTTGGCCGCTGGCGGTTTCGCTGCTTTGGATGTGCAGTTTCAGGCTGGCATCCGCCAAACTCGCTGTGACCGGGATGGAACTTTGCAGGCCACTGGCAGGTGCGGGTATGGTGTAATTGGTGACAGTCGGCGAAAATGCAGGCGATAATCCGTTGATCACCAAGTTGGACAAATGGCTGTCAATGGCGGTCACCGTGTAACGCCCCACTTCGTTCCAGCCTTGATAAACCACAATGTCTATCTTGCCATTACCTAGCCAAGCGTTATAAGTCTGGCCGCTGGCGGTTTCGCTACTTTGGATGTGTAGCTTTAAGGTCGGGTCTGCCAGGGTTGCGGTGACAGGGATGGAGGTTTGCAGGCCGCCCGCTGGAGCGATGAGTGTGTAGTTATGCACATCAGGTGAAAATGCGGGCGACAGGCCTGCTATCACCAAATTGGACAGCTGGCCGTTGCTGTTGGCCGCACCGTTGCTGGGTTGACTGCCACCTTGGTTGTTATTGTTGTTGCCGGCATTGTTGTTCGCCCCGGCATTTGCATTGGGGTTGTCAACTTTTACCAGCTTATCCAGCGCTTGGTCGGTGAAATAGCTAGCGGTTCCGGCTGGCAAAGGCTGGACACCACTATTATCGGCCGCAAACGCCAATACGCCGCCGCCATCGGTGCTTAAATTGCCACCACTGGCCAACTGGATTTTTTGCTGTCCTGCCGCCACTACGGTGCGGGTCACGCTATAGGGGCTGTTAGGTGCCAAGCCAGTGAGGTAGTGTTGGGTGACGCTAGTGGGCACTTGATAAACCGAGCTGCTCACTGGGCTGCGCAAATTTTCAGCAAACAACACAGCGCTGTTGTTCAATACCGTGCCTTGCATTTCGTCGCCAGACAGGCTGGCCACCAGACTAGGTTGTAACAGTTGGTTGTCGGCAGCTTGTAGCACATGCAAAAACCGGGTTTTTGCCGGCTGGTTGGGTGCTTCAACCATTACCCGAAATTTCATCGGTTCCAATAAGGCGGTCTCATTGTAGCCAGATAAATTAGGGAGTGCGCTGTCAACAATCGGTACAGCCGATGCAGGCAATAAGGTATCCAAGGCGATAAGCTGGCCGCCGGGGGTTTGGCTGGTGGCGCGTTGGCCTTGAATAAACGGGGCTTCGGCGAAGTTTAGCCAGAAACGTTTAAATTTGCCGACACTTTTTGATTCAGCACGATCATAAATGACCACTTGGTCGGGTTTAAACCAAAACACAGAGCGGCTGGCTTCCAGCAAATCTTGTGAACTCCAACGCAAGTCGGTGTTATAAAGGTTGGTGGCATCGCCGGAAACATAAGTGTAAGCCTCGCCATCACTCCACGCAATAACGGTGGGGTCGGCGGCGGGGGTATAGGCGGGTTGGCTGCCTTCCAGCATTTGTGCTTTTTGCGTGCCCATTAATTGACTGTTCGCCAAGCCGTCATTAAGCAAAGCCAAGGTGTTTTTGTAGCTGGACATGGAAGAAGCAGAGCCATAGCCTGACCATTCTTTCGTGATCCATTCGCCTTTGCGGAACCATTGCACCATATTACCAGTGCCATGTTGGTGGTCGATTTTGTTCCAAGACAAGAAATAACTTAACCAAGAAGCCTCTTCACCCCAACCTGTGCGGGCGGTTAGCAAACCGGTGCCGGGTGCAAACAAATGTTTGTCCAGTGCGGGGCGGGGGTCTTGTGGCGTTGTTGCCGAAGGGTCGAACAGCATGAAGTAAAATTGGGTATTGCGTGGATTGTTAAAATCGCTGGCCCTCTGCAATAAGCGGCTGGCTCCACCTGGTGCGGTGTATTTTTCTATCCAGCGGATTTGGTCGACGCGTTCAGTGTGGTTGCCAGTGTATTGCGCGTGTAAGGCCATCGGGCCGAACAGGCTCATAAAATCAGGCGTCCAATATTTTTCGATGTCACCAAAATTGGCGGGTTGGTAAACTTCGCCCATCCATTGGTTGCCATTGCCAGGCACATAAGGCACTGGGCTGATGGTGTGAAAATAACCAGGGAGGACGTGTTCCCAAAAAGGATTGTTTTCCAGCACCACATGGTCGCCATAGAGCGCTGTATCGGCATAGCCGGAGGTATGAAGCGCCAACCACACTTCCATCATACGCGCCGTGCTGGCACCATTGTATTCAAAGCCTTCTTGGTTGACACCACCCGCCGCATGTTTTTTCAGCGCCTCATCCACCATATAGAGCCAAGCGCCGCTGGCATTATCCACATAGTCACGCAACCGTTGGTATTGCGGTAGCGGGTTATTGGCGTTGTTGGCCAAATCGTCGGGGTCGTCGGCGTTATCAAGCGCCAAAGCCATAAACAAAATATTGCGCATGTGGGATGCGCCAAAATTGTTCAAGGCATTGCGCAGGCGTTGTTTGTCGGCAAACAACAGGGGGTCGCGTACTACGCCGACGGGTTCAGGATGATCCATGCCCGAAGTGGTGGCGGTCAGGTTTTCGCCTATCCAACGCAAAAACACCTGGCGGATTTTAGCCTTGTCATCAGCGGAAAAATAAGGGTAAGCCCAATCCAACGCCAGCGGAATCGTTTCGCCATGGAAATTGCCGCGATAATTGGTGCTAAAGGATTTATGCGAAAAATAAGTGTTGGGCGAAGGTTGCAACACCTGGTTAATGACATACATGGCCAAGGTACGGGCGCGTTGGCCATAGTCGGCGCGTTCAGCCGGATCATTGGCGACCATCGACATAAAGGCGAATAATTCCGAACCGGAGGCAATATCCCATGACACACCCGCCCACCAACTGCCATTGTCTTCTTGGTAGAGTAAGCCGCTGTCCATCTGCGCCTTATAGTGCACGGCCAGATCGCGCAGGCCATTTTGATAAACTGGGTTTGAAGGCACGGCCCAGCTACGGTATTTGGCAATATCTTGGCTGCGTACCCAAATGCGTGGGTGGTCTTCCACGGGGGCGGCTTGGATGAAAGGTGCCGCCAAGACAATGGCCAGCAATAAAACTTTTTTAAAACGGCCCACGTAAAAGTGGGCGGGTCTGTTGATGTCCATAAATAAGTCCTCTTCTTAATGATGTAAGGCTTAGCCAATGCCCAACCCTGCTAGTCAAACCTTACCTGGTTTGAGGTACAAATGCGCTAGGGTCAAAGTTGTTGGGATCGCCTTAGGGTTAGGTTGCGAGCGTTAGAGGAGTATATCAACGCCATTTTGCTTTAACCCCCCCTTGCTGGGCTTACACGTGTAGGTTTTTTCACTCCGCGCACCCAACCGCAGTAACCCAAGCCGCCTGATTGATTCCCGGTAAGCTAGGCCACGCCTCCGGTCGGCCAGGTTTGACAGGGAGCAGTTGATGGTTAAGCAAAGCCGCAA
>JAPLRR010000062.1 GCA_026399075.1 Methylococcales bacterium | reverse complement strand
ATGCAGTCAAATCATCGCTTTAGCAGCCAAGTCAGCGTGATCCGTAATTTCCAGGCTTCGCCATGAAACGGAAGGCTCGCCACTGCATAAAACCGAAACGGGTTCGTCAACCTACGGACTGACAGTTCGTTTCCAGTTACTCCCCACCCCACCTCACGATGACGCAGTTACTTTCACATCAGAGTTTTTTGGCTTACTCTGGTACGGACTTTCACCGTACTGATAGTACGCCCTGACGGGCGTACCGTTCCCAAACTCTGTTTGGGAACGCCTATGACCAAGCTCCGCTTTGTGTGTTGGTGTAGTGGGGACATCAAGCAAAGCTTGAAGGTAGGCATTCCCAAACTGGAGTTTGAGAACGAGAAATAAAAATCGAAGGTAAGGTGTTGGGCAATGAAAATAGAATTTATTGAAAAAGGGGCTAGTGATTACCCCCTGATTAGAATCTACGGGGAAGCATCTTTCAATGCTTTGATAGACAGTTTTATTAAGCTAGCCAACGAAACAGTTGATGAAGTTGTTGTTGATAAATTGCCCGGCTATGAAGCCATTAATGGATGTCATTTGCTTTTAGCTGTTGGATCATCTGATGAAGGCATAACAAATAGCCATGACTTAAAGCCCAGCTTTAAATGGGTTATGACCCGATCGTCATGGGATGATTTGGCTGCATTAGCCGAACCATTCTATAAATTTCCTGGTTATTGTTTTCAATGGCTTGCTGGTTCTGAAGTTCGCATGGCGAACTTGGCTAAGTCATCTATAGCATTGGTAATTTCAACTTATCCCGATGGCCAATGGTAAGGGCATAAGCTCGATAGAGAGCTCATCTCGTTCCCAAACTCAGCTTGGGAACGATAAAAGCTTGCTTAGCAATTGGCGAACACAATTGTTTACTAACAGTAGCCCACTAACCCAAAAACATCGCATCGCCATAACTAAAAAACCGGTATGAATGGTCTACCGCATGTTGGTAAGCGTGCTTGATGGCATCGTAACCAGCGAATGCGGAAACCAGCATCAATAAGGTTGATTCTGGCAGGTGGAAATTGGTCAGCATGGCATCCACGGATTTGAAGGTATAGCCGGGGGTGATGAATAAATCGGTGTCACCAAAGCCGGGGCTAAGTGTACCGCTTTTTGAGGCCGACTCTAAAGCCCTGACGGCAGTTGTGCCTATGGCAATCACCCGTCCGCCATTGGCCCTAGTTTTTTGTACGGCGGCAACGGTGGCTGCTGGTACGGCAAAATATTCTTTGTGCATTTTGTGTTCGGCCAAGTCTTCAACCCGTACCGGCAAAAATGTGCCACTGCCGACATGTAGGGTGACAAAGGCGCTGGACACACCTTTGGCCTTAATTTTTTCCAGTAGCGGTTCATCAAAATGCAGCCCTGCCGTGGGGGCTGCTACCGCGCCTGCGGCTTTGGCGAATACGGTTTGGTAGCGGGTCAGATCCGATTCGTCATCGGCGCGGGTTATATAGGGTGGCAACGGGATATGGCCTATGGCTTCCAGCAAGGGCAATATCGGCGTATCGGTAAATTCCAGTTCAAACAAATCATCGGCCCGGCCCAATACCCGGCATTGATGGCCTGCATCCAAGTCTATCAAGGTACCTGGCTTGGGTGATTTGCTGGCCCTAACATGGGCTATGGCGTGATGGTCGCTGAGTAAGCGTTCAATCAAAATCTCAACTTTACCGCCGCTTTGTTTTTTGCCATAAAGCCGGGCGGGGATGACTTTGGTGTCATTAAAAACCAGCAAATCCCGTTCGTTTATTAACTGGATAAAATCGGTGAATTGGCGGTCGGTCAGTTGCCCCGTGTTTTTGTCCATGCACAATAAGCGGCTACCATCGCGGGCGGCCAAGGGTTTTTGGGCAATCAGGGCATCGGGTAGTTGGTAGTTGAAGTCACTTTTTTTCATAGCCGCTGATAGTATCAGGTTAAGCGGGTGATTACATCCCAAAAATCAGCGTTCCGCTGTTTTTGTCGGGTTACGGCTGGCACCTAACCCGACCCACAATTTTGTTAAGAAACTTAGGAGCACGGCTTATTCGTTGCCTAACTCTTCGCGGGCTTGTGCCAGCAACTGGAGTTGGGCTTCACTCACTTGCGGGAATTTGAGGTCTAGTTCGCGTAAAGTCGAGGTGATAATGTCGGCAACCAAGGCGCGTGTCGCCCATTTGTGGTCGGCTGGGATAATGTACCAAGGTGCCCATTCGGTGCTGGTGGCGTTAATGGCTTCTTCGTAAACTTCCATATAGTCGTTCCAATGGGCGCGTTCTGCCAGATCCGCCGCCGAAAACTTCCAGTTTTTTTCAGGGCGATCCAATCGTTCCATAAAGCGTTTCTTTTGGGTCTTTTTTGACACGTTAAGGAAAAATTTTAATATTACTGTGCCATTGCGTTCAAGGTGGCGTTCAAAGGCGTTGATGTCTTCGTAGCGGTTTTTCCAAAAAGTTTTGTCCTTTTTGCCATCAGGCAAGTTGGTCAGCAGTTCGGGATGGACTTTAACCACCAGCACATCTTCATAATAGGAGCGGTTAAAAATGCCTATCCGGCCCCGTTCTGGCAAGTTTTTCATAAACCGCCACAAAAAATTGTGGTCCAATTCTTCGGCTGTCGGTTTTTTAAAACTGTAAACTTGGCAGCCCTGTGGGTTGACCCCGGACATGACATGCTTAATAGTGCCATCTTTGCCAGCAGCATCCATGGCTTGAAAAACGATTAACAGCGAATAACGGTCGTCGGCGTAGAGCAATTGTTGCACTTGGGTCAGATCCGCCAGATTTTTTTCCAAAATTTCGTTGGCCTGTTCCTTGATTTTGTCCTTACCCAGTGCCTTTAAGCCATTGGTTTGCGCCCATCCGGTGTCATAGTCCTTAAGCTGGATGGTTTTGCCGGGTGTTACACGTAATAGGTCTATGTATTTTTGTTTGATCATTGTGCCTCCATTAGGGATATATCGGGCTAATCGGTGGGCGCCGCACTATAACCATAAGCAGCTTACCAAAAGACAAAGATACCAGATTGCGGCAGCAGCTGGAAATAAACAATCGATGTGCTAGCAGCGACCGTATCAAAGGAGCTTCGGTACACTGGGACAACAGTCATCCTCAAAGCTTTTCTGGGACAAGGTTTATTTTTTTCGACCATCCGGATTATTTTTTACGATTTTTCAAAAAAATTGTTAAATAGAGCTAGCTTTTTAAAAAATGTCCCCTTATAATATCCCTTCTTTGCCGGGGTGGCGGAACTGGTAGACGCGCCGGATTCAAAATCCGGTGATGGTGACATCGTGCCGGTTCGATTCCGGCCCTCGGTACCAAATTTTGGTTCAGAGCCGTGCAAAGAGCCATAAAAACCCGCTAAGCTGTAAAGCTTAGCGGGTTTTTTATTGCCTATCGTTTTAGCCCGCCTATCGCTATATAAGCAGCGGTATCTAAAAATCTTTATAGCCGCACTTCATTATATTTCCACTATCTAGCTTTAACCCTATGTTTTATAGGTAATTGGTGTTTGAAATTGTGCTTGTGCATTTGCATAGATTGCGTTAAAACTCACTTTCCAACAGCCGTATCCAAGCACAATTCAGCAATGCCCACATGGTCTTGGTTGTTGAGTAAACACGCGTAGCCTAAGGGCCGCTGTTCTTATGCAGTCAATTTATCTGATCCCAAAGGAGACCAATGATGGCTAATAAAATGATCGTCGTTTTTGTGCATGGCTGGAGTGTGACCAATCTGGACACTTACGGGGGCCTGCCTACCCGTTTAAGTGTTGAAGCCAAGGCTTTAGGCATCAATCTGCAACTTGAAGAGATTTTTCTAGGACGTTACATCAGCTTTCATGATGAAATTCATCTGAGTGACATTTCCAGGGCTTTTAACACAGCGGTTGAAGAACAGCTGGCCGACGCCTTAAAAGATGGCAGCCGATTTGTGTGCATCACTCATTCAACGGGTGGGGCGGTGGTCCGGGATTGGTGGCACCGTTATTTTGAGGTCGCCTCTATGGATGGCATGTGCCCGATGAGCCATTTGATCATGCTGTCACCCGCCAACTTCGGTTCGGCCTTGGCGCAATTGGGCAAAAGCAAATTGGGGCGGCTTAAATCTTGGTTTGGTGGCATTGAGCCAGGCCAAGGTGTGTTGGATTGGTTGGAGTTGGGCAGCGCGGAAGCGTGGCAACTCAATTCCGCTTGGATCAACAGCAACGGCAACCAAATCGGTGCGGGCAAGGTGTTCCCATTTGTGCTCACAGGCCAGTCGATAGATCGCTCGTTTGTGGATAACCTGAACACCTATACGGCTGAGCTGGGTTCGGATGGTGTGGTGCGGGTTGCTGCAACCAACCTGAACAGCACTTATATCAAGCTGGAACAAGCGCACCCGCAGCCCGGCAAGAAAGGTGGCTTGGTCGCGGATGGGCTGAACGTCAGCACAATAAAGCAAGCACCTAAGACCCCGTTGCGGGTCATTAGTGGCAAAGCCCATACCGGTAAAACCAAAGGCATTATGGGCAGCGTCAAGGAAACACCAGCCGACACTGGCAGCAATGAAACCGTTGCGGCCATATTGGCGTGTATCCAAGTGCAAAGCGATGAGCAATACGCGAAACTCAGCGCCCAGTTCATGGCAGAAACCGAGGCCGTGCAAAAAGCCGAATTGATTGAGTACGAAAGAAATTTGTTCAAGACGGTCACCCGTTTTATCCATGACCGGTTCTCGATGGTCATTTTTCGTATCCACGACGACAAAGGCTACCCGATCACGGATTTTGACCTCATCCTTACCGCCGGCCCCGAAGCAGACCCCAACCATCTCCCTCAAGGTTTTTTTGCCGACCGCCAGCGCAACCAGCTTCAGCCCAACACCATCACGTATTATTTTAATTACGACATCATGAAAGGTACGCCAGCCTTAAGCGATAAAGATGGTGTTCCGTTAAGGGAGGCGACTAGTGGTGCTGAGATGTTGGGCTTTAAGTTGATTGCCAGACCCAGTAGCGGTTTTGTCTATTATCTGCCCTGTGAAATTAAGGCGACTAAAGAGATGCTGGACGCAGCGCTGCACAAGAACAGCACCACTTTGGTGGATATCTGCCTGCGTCGGGTGGTGACTAAAAACGTGTTCCGTGTTGATAAACTGACCAGTCCGGTCAACAAAAACTTTAAGGACACCAAGCCAGGGAATGAAATCGTTGATTAGGGAGCGGCAGATTTCGCCAAGTTTAAAGGCCGCCTGTCCTGCTGTTTTTGGGGTGGGCGTTTTTTTGTGGTTTGGCCTTAGTGTGACACTGGGTTCACCTGAAGCCAAGAATTAAACGCGGTAAACCCTCTCCCTTAGGGAGAGGGAGCTGTTGCATAGTGAAACTTAATGTTGTTATGGTCTTTAAAACTTGTATAGATATAGAGTAAGAAGTTGGTAAGGCGACACAAGATTCCCTCTCCCTTTGGGAGAGGGTTAGGGTGAGGGTATTTCAAATGTCGCTTTACCAGCTTCGGCTCTTATACCTATGCCTCACTGGCAGTGCTCCGCCAATATCTCCAGTACCAAATCTTCGCAAGCCCCACATCCTGAACAAGCGCCCGTCATTCGTGACAGGCTTTCCAAGTCAGTGACTTTCTTGTCAATGAGCGCCAAGATTTTTGCCCTATCAGTGCCGCTGCAATAACAAACAATGTCTTGCTTGTTGTCTGGATCCATATCATTCATTTGGTATTACCTTTAATTTTTCATAGCTACAATGGCCAGCCAAGGTTGTTCATGGCGGGGTTTGCCTGCTGGCCGATAATAATGGGAGAGCACCGTAAAACCTGCCTGTTCAAGAAATGATTGGCTAGTTTCAAACTGCATGTACGTCCCATATCGTGAGCCAGACCAGCCTTCGCCATCACCGCGCGGATTGGACAAAAACAACACGCCTTCTGGCCTCAGGGCTTTAAATAAGCTGTTCAGGACGCGTGGTAATAACGCGCTAGGCACATGGAACAATGAGGCATTGGCAAAAATGCCATCAAACGCGTGGCTGGGTAAATCCAAATTTAAGAAGGTTTGTTGGATAATTTCACAGCCAGTATAGTGGCGCGCCATGGCACAAAATGCCGCGCTACCATCCAGGCCAACAGGTCGGTGTCCTATGGATTTAAAATACTGCACATCCCGTCCTGGGCCGCAGCCCACGTCTAAAATATCCAGTTTTTTATGTTCTGGGAACGGGGCTAAAAAGGCCGCATAGTTTTGCGTCACGTCGTGGTCTTTTGTGCCTTCCCAAAATGCGTCGGCTTGTTGGTTATAGTGGCTTAAAGTTGTCGCCTCTATATCGGCCAATTCTGTGCTATCCCATTTCATGGCGGGGTTCCTTGGTGGCTAGGTCTGGTGCTATTGGGCTTGCTGTCCAGTTCGATAATATCGGTGTACACCAGTCCGGGCTCAGAAGATAAAAACACCGCTTCGTTGGCTTGGTCTAAACTGGCGGCATTAATGGTGATTTCCTCATAACGCCAAAAAAATTGCCCGGATTCAAACACACTGTAGCGCTTATTGTATTTGCATTGTAACCAGTGTGGGCCCAGATCCCCCAATGCAACAGGCGCCAGTCCGGGGCGGCAGTAACTGGCGGCAATAACGTCTTGGCCGCTTAGTTGTAGGTGATCTATCAGCACGGTGTCCGTTTCGGTTTGGTTTTGTAATCGGCTAGGGGGGAAGGCATCCCCGTGTAGGTCTAAGACGCACGCTTGGCCTAAAATATAATAGGCGGGTGGGACAATGACCGGATAACAGTCAGGAATTGCTGCCCGCTGTAAGCTATCAGCCGCTGTCCTTTGACTTTTATCCCATTGTTTGAGGGTAATTTGTATAACTAACACGGCTAACTTAAAGCAGTGGGCTTAAGATGCCATCATTGGCGTTCAAGGTGTGCGCCTTGCCAAAACCAAGGATATACCGCCCCGTTTCTGGATGTAAGGCGAACAGGTGGAAATCCGGTAACGCCCGTAAGATTCCCACCACCTCACCAAATTTGTCCTGTAAGGCTTGTAGTTGTTCGTGGTAGCGGATGTCATCCTTTGCTATGTTTTCCACTCGACAGCTTAACACCGCCCGCTCCCTTGCAAACAAATTGGGCGAGGCGGTTTCTGGGCGCATAAAGAGGACGGATGCCTTGGGGTTATTGAGTAAATTGCCGGTATGGCTAGCCAAGGCGCTGACAAAAATATAAAAGTCACCATCAGCGCCACGTACAAACGGGGCATAACTGCTGTCTGGTGTTGCTTCAGCGTTGGCCGTCGCTAGGGTGAGTGTTTGCACCGATGCCAACAGCTCTTGGAAACGGTCGGCTACTTCTTGTTTAGTGCTTTCGTTGGGCATAGTTGGCGCAATCCGTGTGGGCGTATCAAAAAGCAATAATCAAGGTTTTTGGTTTGGGTTATAAGCCCGAAAATCAATATCAGGAAAAATATTGTCCATGATTTCCAGGGCGGTCAAATAGCGCTCGTTGATTTTGTTTTTGCGGATGCAATCGTGTAGATAATTAAACCGGGCCAAATGGTCGGTGATGCGTTTTTTGGCATAGTCGATGGTTGTCCCAGACTTCATGATAAATGGCCAATCCGAGGCTTGGGCCAACAGTACAGAGCGTGCCGCTTGGTTTAATGCCCGGGTTTGCAAGGGCGTGACTGTCAAGCCTTGCAGATCGGCGGCGAGCTTTTCCAAGTCGGCTTCGGCTTGATGTAAAAAAGGGTAGATCCAATCGTTAGTTTCGTTGATCCAGTAGCTGGAATAGCCTTGGTGACCCCAAGTAGACGCGGACGGCGTGGCTATTTGGTGCTTGGCTTGGGTGGCCAAATAATCACTGCAACTGCGGGTTTGGACATTATTGCTGTCTAGTTCGGCGATACGCAGCACCGATTCCAACCAATGCGGGCCTTCAAACCACCAATGCCCAAACAGTTCTGCATCGTAGGGGGCGACAATAATCGGCGGCCTGTCCATCGTGGCGGCTAGCGCGTCAATTTGGGCATGGCGCTTAGTGATAAAGTCTTGGGCATGAAGCTGGGCTTTGGCTAGGGCGTTTTCAGGATTATACAATTCCTTGGGCAAATCTTGGCCAGTGACCCGGTAGTATTTGATGCCGGTGTTGATACGGATAGTGTTGTCGAGGATATAGGGGGCGATATAATCCAAGTCCAAATCAAAGCCGATGTCCCGATAGTATTCACGGTAATCAAAATCACCCGGATAGCCTTCGTGCGAGCTCCACACTTGCCGGGATGATTCAGGGTCACGGGCAAAGGCGTGGACACCATTGCCGCAATCCAGCGGTGCATAAACCCCATTGCGGGGCGGGGTGCTGGCATCCATAATCCCATGGCTATCAACGAAAAAATAGTTGATGCCTGACGCTTTTAAGTAAGCTTCCACGCCCGGATAATAAGCGCATTCTGGCAGCCAAAAACCCGTTGGGGAAAAGCCCAAATGGCGCTCAAAGGTGTTTACGCCGATGGCAATTTGGTTGCGCACAGCGGTTTCGCTGACATTCAGCAAAGGCAAAAAGCCGTGGGTGGCGGCACAGGTTATCAGTTCAAGTGTGCCTGCGCTGTGGTGTTTTTTAAAAGCCGCAACAATATCGCAATCGTAAGTGTCTTGGTAAGTGGCCAAGGTGTCTTTAAAAAAGCGCTGGTAATACGTGGCCAATTGGTGGAATTCGGGTTGCTGCTGGGTTCTGGCAACTTCTTTTTCAGACAATTCCAATAATCGGTGCAGATAGTTCAGATAACGTGACCGCAACAAATCATCACACAGCATTGTGATTAGCGTTGGTGACAGCGATAAGGTCAGCCGATAAGCCACCTGGTCTTGCTGTAGCCTATCCAACATGCCAATGAGCGGGATGTAGCATTCGGTTATCGCTTCAAACAACCAGTTTTCTTCAAAAAAACTGTCATGTTCTGGATGGTGCACATAGGGAAGATGTGCGTGAAGTATAATACTGAGGTAACCTTTTTTCATTGTGCCTACTGATTGCATCCTTGGCCGGAGGCAGATTTGTTGGGATAGCTGGATGCCCGGTTGACAACGATAGGCGAAGCAGCCTGAAACACGGCTTGCTGGATTTTAGGCGGGTAATCTGCCGCTTTTCCTGGGGCTACCGGGGTGCGGTTGGAGCTTGCCTCGGTGCTAAGGCTATTGTCCGGGTTACGCTGGCCCACGCTGGCGCTATAAGTGGCCTTAGCCACCCGCTGGGGCAGTGTTACCGCTTGTTGGTTTTGGCGGCTATTAATGGGCAAGTCAAACCAAGGGTTTGTTGCCGTTAGACCACTAGTTGGATTTGCGTCCGAATAAATCCGTAGGGTCAAGGGTGGTTCAACCGCTTTTTTAGGGGGTGCGATTAGCGGGTCTGCCAAATTCCAGTAAGCATAAAGATGGTCTGGGTCTACGGGCAAAAGCACCACGCCCTGCGCATTGTGTGCGGCGCTAGGGGCAAAGTTTAGGCTGATTTCGTCACTGATTTTTTGCATTTCTTGGGGGTGCAGTGTGTCTGGATCGGCTATCTCTGGCGTTGGTGCAGATAAATTTAAAGCAAATTCGCGGTTTATGTCTTGGCTAATTTCAAGCATCTCTTGGGAAGAAAGCTTGAGCGGGGGATTATATGTTGATTGTGAAAATGTCATCATCGGCCTTAAATCCTTAACTCACTAAAACTCATGATCCTCCATACCGCCCCATTAATGAATGCCGTTAGTGTAAAGCTGAATTTAAAAGCAATCATAGCTATCAGTATACTTGTTAAATTAGGCGCTATCATCCACTTTTTCTAAAAAAACGCATTGCTTTTACCATGCAGCTTGGCCTTCACACTCGATTGCCCCGCCTATTTGGGTTATTGTATGGGCTTTGGTTTGTCCCTAATGACCATTTAGCCCTTAACGGATGACTTTTGTTGACTATGATAGATATAAAACCCTTTCTTGATGAAGATATAGGCACTGGTGACATCACAGCCGCCATTATCCCAGAGGCGGCAATGGCACAAGCTGAAGTGCTGACCCGCGAGGCGATGGTGATGTGCGGCCAAGCGTGGTTTGATGCGGTATTCCAGTATTTGGACAGCGCAGTGCTTATTGATTGGCAGGTTGCCGAAGGCGAGGCGGTTGGCGGAGACACCGTATTGTGCAAACTTAGCGGCCCAGCCCGTGCCTTGTTGACAGGCGAACGCACCGCCTTAAACCTCGTGCAGCTGTTGTCGGCGACTGCAACCCAAGCCAGGCAATATGCCGAAGCCGTACAAGGCACGTCCACCAAAGTGCTGGACACCCGCAAAACCATCCCCGGTTTACGGAATGCCCAAAAATACGCCGTTGCCTGTGGCGGCTGCCATAACCACCGCATTGGTTTATATGATGGCGTGCTGATCAAAGAAAACCATATCCTTGCCGCTGGCTCCATCACCAAAGCCATACAAGCGGCACGGGCACTGACCACCGTCAGCGTGGAGGTGGAAGTGGAAACCATGACAGAACTGCAAGAAGCCATCGCCGCCCGCCCCGATAGGATCATGCTGGACAATTTTAGCCTTAACGACTTGCGGGCAGCCGTCAAACTGACTGCCGGGGCCGTCGAACTTGAAGCCTCCGGCAATATTGGCCTAAACAACATCCGGGCCATAGCGGAAACGGGGGTGGATTATATTTCCATAGGTGCATTAACCAAACACGTTAAGGCCGTGGATTTGTCGATGCGCATAAAATTAGTGCTGTAGCACAAAACCGAAACAGGTGGGCTATGATAGAAAATATCGATACCTTATTTAAACACATCAGCCACGGCGTTTATGTGATTGGCGTGACTGATGGCACCCACTACAACGCCTTTACAGCGGCATGGGTAATGCAAGTGTCATTTAAGCCGCCGTTATTGGCGCTCAGCATCAACCCCGCGAATTATTCCTATCAATTGCTGCAAGCAGGCCGGGTGTGTACGGTGAATGTGTTAAGCCAAGAACAATACGCCCTGGCGGAACATTTTGGCCGTTCCGCAGCTGACAAAATGGCCGCTTACCCCTGGCAACAAGCCAAAACAGGCGCACCGATATTATCAGAAAGCTTAGCCTATTTTGATTGCCAACTCAGCCACTTCACCGACGCAGGCGACCACAAAATCGCTGTCTGCGAAGTACTGGCAGCAGCCAAGCTAAACCCCGGACAACCCTTGCTGTACCATCAAACGGGTGATGTGGATGGCAGTTCGGCGCTGTATCGTTGAGTTGGCTTGGTAAAGTAGGCGGGAATTGCGACTAGCTTGCCCTGACAAAAGCGGGATTAATTTAGGGCCACGACTGGAGTGCAACGGCTTTAGACGTTGCTGGCTAAGCGATAAGACCACGTACAATGTTTGAAGTGTTTTATCAGTGCAATAGGATGTGCTGAGGTATGGGGCGCATCAATCGGGGGAAACAGAAAAACGATGCACCACACTTTGCTCGGCACATCCGATAACTCCATGTTATGGCCATAGTAACTTCTCAATATTGGCAGGATAAAGACCTGCGAGGTTTATAAAACCTCGCAGGTCTGCCGCTATTACTTGCCTACAACTAATGAGAAGTTACCAACAATATGTTTAATTACGCGTAGCGATTGGATTATTTTTCAGCCAATCTTTTAATGCGTCATTAATTTTGGTTTGCCAGCCTGCTCCCGATTCTTTAAATGCGTTAACAATATCTGGATCAAGTCTGATATTAACAGGCGTTTTTGTTTTTTCCAAAACAGGTCGGCCACGCCGCTTTGGCATAAGCATTTCAGAAGCAGCCGCCCCGAACAACTCAGGCAAAACAGCAGAAGCAGGTTTTGCTTTCGCAAACCACCCGTTAGTTGCTTCGGGGTTATCTGGCGTAATTTTTTCAGGATTTTGTTTGGGCATCATACTTTTTCCTTTCGCGTTTATTGGCACGCCGAAAACTAATCACATGAACAGCGTTGTTTCGTGGTGTAAAAACGACCATATACAAAAGGTCGTCAATAAAACCCAGTGCCTGAAACCTACGCTCCCCATAATCTTCGCGGATGTCTTCGACGATAAAAGAAGAATTCCAGTCAAAGTTATCAACCATCGAAAATGGCAAGCCACGTTCTTTTATGTTGGTTTCATTTTTGGGTGTATCAAAACTCACTCTCATTCATTTATTGTATGCACAATAAATGAGAGTGCCAAGCAAAATTTCATACACCTACTTAACGGTGGTTTGCATAACAATCCGCAAGGTGTGTAGTTGATCAGGTCGGGGTGATGGATTGCGCCTGCCACATCTACCACACCACTGATATTGCAGGTTTTTGGCTACCCTATTTTGCTAATTTCCAGCGGGTTATTAACCCGTAAGAAGGCAAGTGTAGCAACGTGATCTATGGGGGTAGATTGCGGGCTCGCAAACTCCCCCACAACCTACTTTCCCTACTAAACCAAGCTATTGCTGGTTATTCAAAGCCCGTATGATTTGGACGGCATTGTCTTCAAACTCATTAAATTGGGCCTCCAATTTCCATTGCAAGGCCGCCCGTTCGCTGCTGGCCAGCAGTTTGCCGCAGCTTGCGGAAGGTTTGATTGTGCTGGGCATGTCGTTTTTACAGGCGGCGGCAACCTTGTCGTAACGGTTTTTTTGTTGCCACAAACTTTTGCCGGGCAAAAAGCTATGCTCCAAACTTGCACGCACGAGGTCTTTAAGGGTTTTATACGGGAAACCTTGCTCGGTTACGGCGCGCACAAACTCATCGGTAATGTCGATGCGGAATATGCCTTGGTCATCGGTGGACAAAATGACCGGCACACCATAGTTTAAATACGTCCTGACTGGATGGGTTTTACCTTGTTTGCCTAATAATGAGGCATTTGAGGTCAAGCAAACCTCAACCGCGACATTTTGGCGTTGCATGGTCTTTAACAAATCCCCAACACCTGCGCCTGAAACCTCATCCAGTAAATCACTGCCGTGGCCAATCCGTTCGGCATGGGCTATTTTTACGGCGTTGGTGATATGGTAGGTCAAATGCTGTTGGCCTTCAGGGGTGGCAGGCAATACTGACGGTATCAACTCACCTGCATGTAAGGCGATATGGACTGGGCGGCGCTTAGGGGTTTTCTCGTTAAAACGGCGCAACACATTCAGTGCCAACATTTCGTCGTTGTAATATAACAAAGAATTGGGGTGTTCTTCTGGCGACACCAGATTAACCCCTAGAACTTCGGGTGTGGTTTGGGCGAGTTCATAGGCATACACCCACTGCGCAAACACGTAACCGCGATCATTGGTACGGTTGGCGGACAGCAAAAACCGAGGTTCGACATTACAGCCTGGGTCAGGGTTGGCGGTGCCGCAGCCCAATAACTGATGGGCCCCGTCCAAGGATTTTTTAAGGCTAAGCTTGGCGTTTTGCAAGGTGGTGTTAAACAGCGGGTCGCCAATAATTTCTTTGCGTTTTTTCAGTAAATACGCCTCGTCCCACGGATCAGTCGGCAAAATGTAATTTTTTGCGATCCTGCCGATAGTGCTGGAGCTAAAGCCTTGCATCAGCTCGACATAGACTTGGTTGTTTTTTCCGGCGGTGGACAAAACGTCAGCTATCGAATCATCTGTGCGGTCATCTGTCAGCACCGCGCCAAATTTACCAAAACTGTCAAAAAAATGCTGGTGCGCACCTAATAAGGTGTTGGGTGCGCCCTTCATGCTCCAAGCCCCCAATACTTTGTCATAAAGGCTGGTATCGGTAAGCGCGTTGCTGAGTGCCGTTTGTCCGGCCACACAAGGCGGCGGGCTGGCAACATAAGTGGTCGTGCTCACACAAACACCGTCAGCTGCCCCCCATTCAATCAGGCGTTCCATCGTAATCGCACCGGATAAATGACTGTGCAAATCACCGCCTTTAGGCATTTCTTTCAGCAATGCGCGTAGCAGTAAGTCACTTTTAAAGCTGTTGATGGCATCTTGTATGGCTTGCTGGCTGTTATCCCAACGGGGTTTTGCCTCAACAACCCCAGCTTGGCCAATCATCGTGGTAAGCAGGATAGCAGAAACGAGTAAAGTTTTATTCATGGGTAGACACTCGACAGTTAATGGTAACGTACGCCCCTTTAGGCAAGCGAGCAGGGTGGCAAATTCACTGCACACAATGCTTAAGTCATAGAGAGCTTATTTGGCGGGACAACAATCCCCTATTCCCTCTGTAGGCGAAACAAACCCAAAAGAATAGGTCGCCCCCTAAACTAAAGGGCAGGAAAATTGACATTCACTGTTCGCTTTCTGGGGCAGGCCAGTTACCTGTTGTAATTATAGGCTTAGCAACCGAAATGGTTGGCCAAGCAGTGTGGTGTATTTTTAAGCCATTGTTAGCAAGCAATAAGTCAAAAAATAAATATAAATCAAAGCTATAGAACTATGATTAAAAAATACCCGCAATTATTAAACTTTTTTAAATAAAAATTGTCAAGGCCCATTCTTTTTCAGCAATTCTCATTATGACAATTACTGCGTTTAAATCGCCCGTCATATGATCTAATGTGCTCACTTTTTTTGAAACGTATCAAAACTGACAACGCGCAAGTCAAAATTTGTTGCTGAACGCTTATCAGTTGTAGAGGCCAAAATGGAAAACTTATTCAATCAAGCTGAGATTGCTATAGAAACACATGATTCCAATATGATGAAAACTCTCTCACTTGCTATTGAAAGCGAACTGTTATTAGAAAGCACCTTCCCAGAATGGTGCTTTAATCTCTTTACTAAACTGTTTAAAAATGACAAGTTTTGTTCAATTACAGGCTCAGAACAGTTTGTTTGGGTGATATACAATGACTTTGAAAAGCTAAGTGTTCGCCAATCTGAGCTTTTATTCAACATGTTTACAACCAACTATGATCGGTTCAAGAATAAAAATCTGCTGCATTCTCTTGCAGATTTCATTGCCCGCAAGTACCCACCGGAACAATCCCTAATAGCTTTTCAAGAGGCTTTAACACAAGGAAGCGAAGCAAGCGTTTATGCTGCCTTAGTCGGTTCAGAAATTCTTGCTATAAATAAAAACGCTTCTGAAAAAGTAAAATCTATTGCCGAAAATATTATTTATCAAATAAATGGGCTTAGCCTAAGGTAACTCGCAATAAATAACCCCCATCAAATTTCCTTATAGTTGAGGTTGAATAGTCATGTAGTATTTTGGCAACGACGCGTCCCTTTCAATTCTGTCGCCCATAGCCTTGAATGCCTTTTTACTCATCTTCACCCC
>JAPLRR010000024.1 GCA_026399075.1 Methylococcales bacterium | reverse complement strand
AAATGAAATGATGCGTTTGGAGACGGTTTTATAGTCTAGCGTGTACTGGATGTCATCGGTTTCTGCGGCTTTTTGGATGTCAAAGGCCATCTCAATATCCAGCACGATGGTTTGCTTGGTCTCCCGTTCCCAATCATAAATGCCAATGATTGTTTCAATTTCAAGCCCGCCTAAAAAAATGATGTCCATAATGGTTTCCGGTTATGATGTGCGCTTTTTAAAAGCACTAAGTATCAGGTAAATGCATCTGGCTTACAAGCTCTAGTGAGGACTATAGTTTTATGATTGAATGGTTGTTTGTGCCGATGGCCTATTTAATAGGCTCAATTTCCAGTGCCATCATTATTTGCCGTTTGATGGGCTTGCCAGATCCCCGCGAACAAGGTTCAGGCAATCCTGGCGCTACCAATGTGATGCGCATAGGTGGAAAAAAAGCAGCGGCAATTACCTTGTTGGGTGATTTGCTTAAGGGGTTGATCCCGGTGTATCTGGCCAAACTGATGGGTGTGTCGGTTGAGCTGCTTGCAGTTATTGGCTTGGCAGCCTTTATGGGGCATCTTTATCCGGTGTTTTTTAAGTTTGAGGGCGGCAAGGGTGTGGCGACTTCCATCGGCGTGTTGTTGGGGTTTTCTTGGTGGTTGGGCTTGGCGTTTATAGGCACGTGGTTAGCCATCTATAAAATTGGCAAAATTTCTTCCCTATCTGCTTTGTGCGCCTCGGTTTTATCGCCGATTTATGCGTGGTTTCTGGTCGGGGATGTGTTTGTGGTAGGCGCGGCAACGGTTATGATGGTGTTTTTGCTTTGGCGGCATAAAAGTAATATCCAGCGCTTGTTGGCCGGTGAAGAGTGATCCGTGTACAGTCCGTTAGAAACGTAGCTTAATATTAGGTGCGTATTTTCCCTGGACTTTTTGTCCAAGCCTATTTTAAATCAGCTCACTGATTGGCCAGCGTGGCCTGGCAAAAACGGTCAAATCTTGTTGCTGTCCGGCCAGTAAGCGTTGGCAGCCCGCGTAGGCGATCATCGCGCCATTATCGGTGCAAAACTCCAGTCTTGGGAAATGGATGCTTGCTTGTTCTTTTGCCGCCATTTCCGTTAAGGCAGCGCGGATTTGTTTGTTGGCGCTGACACCGCCCGCCACCACTAGCGAATTTAGACCAGTTTGTTGCAAGGCGCGCTTACATTTAATGCTGAGTGTTTCGGCCACGGCCAGCTGAAAAGCGGCGGCAATGTCAGCTTGGTCTTGGGCGGTTTTTTCAGAAGTCTGATAGGTGTTAAGGGCAAAGGTTTTTAAGCCGCTGAAGCTAAAATCCAATCCTGGCCGGTCAGTCATGGGGCGGGGAAACTTAAATGCGGGCTTACCTTGTTCAGCCAATGCCGATAACCTTGGCCCACCCGGGTAGCCTAGCCCTAACATCTTAGCGGTTTTGTCAAAAGCCTCGCCAGCTGCATCATCCAAGGATTCGCCTAAGAGTTGATAGCGGCCTATGCCATCTACGCGCACCAGTAAGGTGTGTCCACCCGATATTAATAAGGCGACAAAAGGGAAGGTGGGCGGATTTTCTTCCAGCATAGGTGCAAGCAAATGCCCTTCCATGTGATGCACGGCAACTGCGGGGATTTGCCAAGCCCATGCCAGGCTTCTGGCGGTGGCGGCACCCACCAATAAGGCTCCCATCAAACCGGGGCCGGCGGTGTAGGCAATGCCATTGATGTCAGCGCTTTTTAACCCACTTTCTTGTAAAGCTTGCTTGATGAGTGGCACCAATTTGCGGATGTGGTCACGGGATGCCAGTTCTGGCACTACGCCCCCATAGTCTGCGTGCATGTCTACCTGGCTGTATAATAAATGCTTAACCAAGCCTTGCTTGCTATGGTAAATCGCGACACCAGTTTCATCGCAAGAAGTTTCTATGCCTAAAACGTACATTGAGTTTTTGAAAATTATAAAAGTGGCTGTATAATTAAGGGTTCTGTTTATTCAGTGGATAGTCGCTATCCTTGCAAACAATATTAACATAATTGGAATCTTATAATGCCGTCAGTAAAAATTAAAGAAAACGAACCCTTTGATATTGCCATCCGCCGTTTTAAACGCGCTTGTGAAAAAGCCGGTGTATTGGCTGAAGTGCGCCGCCGTGAATTTTATGAAAAACCAACCGCAGAGCGTAAACGTAAAGGCGCTGCGGCGGTAAAACGCCACTTGAAAAAATTGGCAAGGGAACGCTATGCGCTGAAAAACCTGCGTCGTGGTCGTCCTGTACTGTAAATAGGTTGCGCTAATGGATTTGTTAACTGATCGTATCAAGGACGATATGAAGGCCGCCATGAAAGGCGGCAACAAGGCAAGGTTGGGGGTGATACGCCTAATCTTGGCTGCCATTAAGCAGGTTGAAGTGGATGAACGCATCCAATTGGACGATGAGCGGACAATCTTGGTGCTCGATAAAATGCTTAAGCAGCGCCGCGAGTCCATCCGGCAGTTTGCGGATGCGGGTCGGCAGGATTTGGTGGATATTGAGGAGGCTGAAGTATTGGTGATCCAAGATTTTTTGCCGCAAGCGCTGTCTGATGCAGAGATTGATACCATGATTGGCCAGGCCGTGCTTGAGTCAGGTGCTGAATCGGTAAAGGACATGGGTAAAGTCATGGCTTTGCTGAAACCAAAAATGCAAGGCCGCGCTGATATGTCAGTGGTTAGCGTCAAAATTAAGGCGGCATTGGCTGGCTAGCTTGTTGTTGTCCGGGTGAGCTGCTATGTCCGGTAAAATCCCCCGTGAATTTATTGATGAGCTTTTGGTGCGGGTTGATATAGTCGATTTGATCGATTCGCACGTCCCCCTGAAAAAAACGGGAAACAACTATGTTGCCCGTTGCCCTTTTCACACCGAAAAAACCCCCAGTTTCTCCGTAAACCGAGCCAAGCAATTCTTCCATTGTTTTGGTTGTGGTGTTAGCGGTAATGCCATTAGTTTTTTAATGGACTTCAACCACTTGGATTTTGTTGAGGCCGTCGAGGATTTGGCTGGGTTTGTTGGGGTGGACGTGCCTAGGGAGTCGGTGGTTTTTCAGCCGGGGCCTAAAAAAGAAGGCTTGAGTAGCCTGTATTTGCTGATGGAGCAGGTGGCGGCATTTTATGTCCAGCAGCTGCGGGTAGGCAAGGAAGGCAAGAAAGCCGTTGAGTATCTAAAAAAACGCGGTGTAGGTGGTGATTGCGCCAATGAGTTCTTGCTGGGTTATGCGCCTGACGAATGGCAGTTGTTGGCGGGCCAGTTTAACCAAAAATTGTTGATCGAAGCAGGTTTGTTGACCAGTAGCGAAAATGGCAAGGTTTATGACCGTTTTCGTGGCCGACTGATGTTCCCCATTCGGGATAAGCGTGCGCGTATTGTGGGCTTTGGCGGGCGGGTGCTTGACGATGCCTTGCCCAAATACTTGAATTCGCCAGAAACGCCCCTATTCCATAAGGGCAAGGAAGTTTATGGTTTGTATGAGCTCTTGCAGAAGGACGCAAAACCGCCAAGGATTTTAATCGTTGAAGGCTATATGGATGTGATTGCCTTGGCGCAAAGTGGGCTGCATTATGCGGTTGCGGCTTTAGGGACGGCGTTGTCGCAAGCGCATTTGGATTTGTTGTTCCGCTTTACCTCAGAGTTGGTGTTTTGTTTTGACGGTGACAAAGCGGGTCAAGAGGCGGCGTGGCGGGCGATGGATGCGGCATTTTCCGCGTTAAAAGCGGGGCGCTCTTGCCGTATCATGCTGTTGCCGCAAGGTCATGATCCTGATTCCTTGGTGCGGGCAGAAGGTTTGGAGGCGTTTGTCGGGCGTGTGCAGGCGGCCCACGCATTATCCGATTATTTTTTCGGGCGTGTCTCGGACGCATTAAACTTATCAGAGATGGAAGGGCGGGCGCAATTAATTGGCAAGGCCAAGCCTTATCTTGAAAAATTACCCGAAGGTGTGTTTAGGGATCTGATGTTTGCACGCCTAAAGGAGCTGTCCGGCGTGGCAAAATTGGCTGTTTTGGAAGATAGCGCCCCTGTGGTGGAGCGCCAAAACAAGCCGCGGCAAGATACCAGCCGTTTTTCATCGGCACGGACAGCAATTGCCTTGTTGTTGCAAAATCCCCGGTTAGCCATTATTGTCGGACAAAAAAATATTGACTGGAACGGTTTGGAATTTCGCGGAATCGGGCTATTTCAAGCGATTTTGCAAACAATTTTAGATAAAGAGCAGGTTAACACGGCTGTCTTGATAGAGTATTTCCGTGGCACAGCGGACGAAAGGGTGGTAATGGCTTTGGCTTCATTGGATTTGTATGTGCCCGATGACAAGATAGATGAGGTATTTGGTGATGCCTTGGAGGCTTTGCTTAAGCAAGGCCGTGAAGCAGGTGTCGCCAAATTGCTGGCGAAAGCGCAAAGCAAAGGCTTGGACAACCAGGAACAGCAGCTGTTGATAAAAATGTTGGCAAATAAATAATTGCTGTTATATATAAGGCTATAGTATAATTCTCTGTTAATTATGATCGTACTCAACAGAGAATTCAGTGAGTAAATGATGAATCAAGAGCAACAACAAACCCAGCTAAAACAATTGATAGCTAAAGGCAAAATGCAGGGGTACCTGACTTATGCCGAGGTGAACGATCACTTGCCCAGTGATATTGTTGATCCTGAACAAATTGAAGACATCATTGGCATGATCAATGAAATGGGCATTCAGGTGTATGAATCAGCACCTGACGAAGATTCATTGATCACCGATTCGGCGGCTGTCACCACGGACGACGAAGATGCCGAGGAAGTTGCCGCATTGGCATCTGTGGACAGTGAGTTCGGCAGGACTACAGACCCAGTGCGTATGTATATGCGCGAAATGGGTTCAGTGGAACTGTTGACCCGTGCTGATGAATTAAAAATTGCTAAACGCATAGAAGAAGGCCAGCAGCAGCTGGTTAAGGCAATTGCCCGGTCTTGTGTTGTCGTTGAAGACTTTTTGCAGTCATTTGAAACCATTTCTGGCGAAGAAGGCGACCTCCGGTTGACGGATTTAATTTCCGGCTTTGTTGATTTAAGCAACGCTGACGATTTGGTTGCCGCATTGCCCGCCAATGATATAGTTGAAGAAGTTGCCGGCGCGGAAGATGAGCTTAAAGGACTGAATCTTGAAGAAGTTAAAGATAAGGTAGATGCGCTGGCAAAACAATTGAAAGTGGCCTCTGCTGCGATCAAAAAACACGGTTATACCAGCGAGAAGACCGAAAAAGCGTTTGAAATATTGGCTGAACAGTTCATGGAGTTTAAATGGACGCCGCAATATTTAAAAAAATTGACGGCAATTATTCCTAACGGCATTAGCATAGTCCGTGAACAAGAAAAGTTAGTGCTGGATATTTTCGTTAAAGAAGCGGATATGTCCCGTAAAGATTTTATTGCGTCTTTTGCTGAAAATGAATCGAGCTCCGAATGGTTGGACCAGCATTTGAATGGTGGGCATAGCTATTCTAGCGCCCTGAAAGTGCGGGAAAAAGAGCTTCGGAAGGCCCAAAAAATCTTGGCCGATATTGAAGCCGAATATGGCCTGACCATCAGTGGCTTAAAAGATATTAACCGGCGCATGTCCATAGGCGAAGCTAAAGCCAGACGTGCAAAAAAGGAGATGATCGAAGCCAACTTAAGGCTGGTTATTTCCATAGCAAAAAAATATACCAACCGTGGTTTGCAATTTTTGGACTTGATCCAAGAAGGCAATATTGGTTTGATGAAAGCAGTGGACAAATTTGAATACCGTCGTGGCTACAAGTTTTCAACGTATGCAACGTGGTGGATACGGCAGGCAATAACCCGCTCTATTGCAGACCAAGCAAGGACGATCCGTATCCCGGTACACATGATCGAAACGATCAATAAATTAAATCGGATTTCTAGGCAGATTTTGCAGGAAATGGGGCGTGAAGCAACACCTGAAGAACTGGCTGAGCGCATGGAAATGCCCGAAGACAAAGTCCGCAAGGTGCTGAAAATAGCGAAAGAACCCATCTCAATGGAAACACCGATTGGTGATGATGAAGATTCGCATTTGGGGGATTTCATAGAAGATGCTAAAGTATTGTCTCCTGTTGAAGCTGCCACGATTGCTGGTTTGCGTGAATCCACCCAAAACGTGCTGGCAGGTTTGACGGCAAGGGAAGCAAAAGTTTTGCGTATGCGATTTGGTATTAATATGAATACCGACCATACTTTAGAGGAAGTAGGTAAACAATTTGACGTGACGCGTGAGCGCATCCGCCAAATTGAAGCAAAAGCCTTAAGGAAATTAAGGCATCCATCCCGCTCAGAGCAATTAAGATGTTTTCTGGACGGTGAGTAGCAAAAAAGAGGGCCCTTAGCTCAGTTGGTTAGAGCGTCCGACTCATAATCGGCAGGTCGTAGGTTCAAGTCCTACAGGGCCCACCAATCACAAATAAAGGCTGCTTATGCAGCCTTTTGATTATTTGGGTTTTATCATTAAAGAGGGTGGTAACGTGAGCAATAATTTTAGTTTTACTTCAGAGTCCGTTTCAGAAGGGCATCCCGATAAAGTTGCGGATCAAATTTCCGATGCCGTCCTTGATGCCTTATTAGCACAAGATCCAAAGTCGCGTGTGGCCTGTGAAACACTGGTAAAGACTGGGATGGTTATTCTGGCGGGTGAAGTCACTACCAATGCTTGGGTTGACCTTGAAGCGCTAGTCAGGAAAGTGGTATGTGATATTGGCTATGATCATGGTGATATCGGCTTTGACGGGCAAAGCTGCGCGGTATTGAATGCGATAGGCAAACAATCTGCGGATATTGCGATGGGTGTTGATGAAAGCGAAGACCACGAACAAGGTGCAGGCGACCAAGGTTTAATGTTTGGTTATGCCAGCAATGAAACTGACGTGTTGATGCCAGCCCCTATCACGTATTCGCATTTATTGGTCAAACGCCAGGCTGAAGTGCGTAAAAGCAAAACTTTGCCATGGTTACGCCCTGATGCAAAAAGCCAAATAACATTCCGCTACGAAAACAACAAGCCTGTAGCGATTGATGCCGTGGTGTTGTCCACACAACATTCACCGGACATCAGCAACAAAGCGCTGCACGAAGCGGTTATGGATGAAATCATCCTGCCCGTGTTGCCAAAAGAATGGTTACATAAAGACACCAAATATTTTATCAACCCAACAGGTCAGTTCATCATCGGCGGCCCAGTGGGTGATTGTGGCTTAACAGGCCGTAAAATTATCGTGGATAGCTACGGCGGCATGGCACGTCATGGCGGCGGCGCGTTCTCAGGCAAAGATCCTTCAAAAGTAGACCGTTCAGCAGCCTATATGGCGCGTTATGTCGCGAAAAACTTAGTTGCAGCCGGACTTGCCGAGCGTTGCGAAATCCAAGTTTCTTACGCGATTGGTGTTGCCGAGCCGACTTCCATTACTGTTGAAACCTTTGGCACCAGCAAGCTGAGTGAAGACCGTCTTGAACAAATCGTGCGCGACACCTTTGACCTACGGCCTAAAGGCTTGATCAAAACCTTGGATTTGTTGAAACCCATTTACCAAATCACTGCCGCTTATGGCCATTTTGGACGTACAGAAGATTCATTTAGTTGGGAAAAGACCGATAAAGTTGACGCATTAAAAGATGCGGCTGGTATTTAATTAATTGTACGCAGATTAGGATATATAATGAGCCAAGAAGACTATAAAGTTGCCGATATTGCATTGGCAAGCTGGGGCCGTAAAGAAATCAATATTGCTGAAACCGAAATGCCAGGTTTAATGGCGTTACGTGCTGAATTTGGTGCTGCCCAACCGTTAAAAGGCGCACGCATTGCGGGCTGCTTGCACATGACGATCCAAACAGCGGTGTTAATTGAAACCCTGACTGCCTTAGGTGCTGAGATCCGTTGGTCATCATGCAATATATTTTCAACACAAGACCATGCGGCGGCTGCCATTGCGGCGGCTGGTATCCCCGTATTTGCTTGGAAGGGCGAAACCGAAGCCGAAGCTGATTGGTGTATTGAACAAACCATCATCGGCCCTAACGGCTGGCGTCCAAACATGATATTGGATGATGGCGGCGACCTGACCAATATGATGCACGACAAGTTCCCTGAACTGATGGCGGATGTCAAAGGTTTGTCTGAGGAAACCACGACTGGCGTATTGCGTTTATATGAACGTGTTGCTAAAGGCACCTTAAAAGTCCCTGCATTCAACGTCAACGATTCGGTCACCAAATCAAAATTCGATAATTTGTACGGCTGCCGTGAGTCTTTGGTCGATGGTATCAAACGCGCCACTGACGTGATGATCGCCGGAAAAATTGCTGTTGTTAGTGGTTATGGTGATGTGGGCAAAGGTTGTGCGCAATCTTTGCGTGGCTTAGGCGCGACCGTTTGGATCACTGAAATTGACCCAATTTGCGCACTGCAAGCCGCGATGGAAGGCTACCGTGTTGTGACTATGGAAGAGGCTGCTCCTGTTGCCAATATTTTTGTCACCGCAACAGGCAACTACCACATCATCCGCCATGAACACATGCTGGCGATGCGTGACCAAGCGATTGTCTGCAATATCGGCCATTTTGATTCTGAAATTGAAATTTCCGCTTTGCGCCAATACACATGGGAAAACATCAAACCACAAGTTGACCACGTCATTTTCCCTGACGGCAAACGCCTGATTATTTTGGCAGAAGGTCGCTTGGTGAACTTGGGCTGTGCAACAGGCCATCCTAGCTTTGTAATGTCCAACTCATTCTGCAACCAAGTGTTGGCACAATTGGAGCTGTGGGAAAACGCCGCGAAATATGACAATAATGTCTATATCCTGCCTAAAATACTGGATGAAAAAGTTGCCCGTTCACATTTGGCGCAAATTGGCGTTAATTTGACAGTATTGACTGCCGAACAAGCCAAGTACATCAACGTACCTGTTGAAGGGCCTTATAAAGCAGACCATTACCGTTATTGATAGACCATCGTTCCCACGCACCCGCTTGGGAATGCAGAACCTGTAGGGACGTTGCTTACGTCCCTACAATTTGCGTCTCAAAGACAGCAGTAAGGTACGCAGGTGGCTTGGTGGGTTTATCCCACTAAGGCTGTGGGAACCCATTACAGATTCCTGTCAGCGAGGCCAATATGCAAGTACAAGTTCCAAATCCCCACGCATTTAGTTTTGAGTTTTACCCGCCTAAAACCGAAGAAGGCGCGGCAAATCTCCAAATTGTCCATAGTAAACTGGCCGAACAAGCCCCTGATTTTTTTTCTGTCACCTTTGGTGCGGGCGGTTCAACACGCGACAAAACATTTGATACAGTCGTTGAAATTCAGGGTAAAGGCATACCTGCCGCCCCGCATTTATCTTGTGTGGCATCTACCAAAGACAATATCCGCGCCATCCTTAAAGACTACCAAGACCACGGCATAGCCAAAATTGTCGCTTTGCGTGGTGATATACCGTCGGGCATGATGTCAGCGGGCGAGTTCCGCTATGCCAACGAATTGGTGGAGTTTATCCGCCAAGAAACTGGCGATTATTTCCAAATTCACGTTGCAGCCTACCCGGAAGTGCATCCGCAAGCCGCCAATGCCACCGAAGATTTTAAAAACTTCAAGCGTAAGGTCGATGCCGGGGCGAATGCCGCAATCACCCAATATTTTTACAACGCTGAAGCGTATTTTTATTTTCTGGATAACTGCGAAAAGCACGGCATCACGATTCCCATTGTGCCGGGCATCATGCCTATCACCCAATATGCCCAGCTGTTTAGGTTTTCAGAAATGTGTGGCGCGGACATTCCCCGCTGGATGAGAAAACGCTTGGAAAGTTTTGGTGATGACAAAGACGCGGTGCAAGCTTTCGGCCTGGAGCTGGTTAGCAATCTGTGCCAACGCTTATTGGATGGCGGTGCGCCTGGCCTGCATTTTTACACCATGAACCAATCTGCGCCGACTTTGGCGATATTGGCAAACCTTAGGCGCTGATTCTGCCAGAAACCCAAGCGACTCTCTAGGCTTTAGAAATGGTCGAGATCAACAGCATCATCCAAAAACCTGCCCGAATCGCGCATTATGATAGTTTGCGCGGTATTGCCATCAGCCTTATGTTGGTGGCAAACAGTGCGGCAACCGTCTATTTAGCTACGCCGCCATTTTGGATGCGCTTGGTGGGCTCATTTGCCGCCCCCAGTTTTTTGCTGTTGGTGGGCATGATGCTGGCGCTCTCAAAACAGCCTAAACCGCTGAGAGGGCTTTCTATCATCGGAGTCGCTGCGTTGATGGACAGTGTTTTATGGCAGATGATGCCGTTTGTTACCTTTGATGTGTTGTATACCATCGGGGTGTCCATTATCCTATTGGCTTATCCGGCGCGAATATTTTCCAATGCCAGTTTATGGGGTTTAGGGCTGGCTTTGTTGCTGGCTGGGCAAGGTTTGCAAACCGGGTTTGGCTACCAGCATACCTTGTTAGAAATCACCTTGCCTTACCAAGACGCGTTGCCGCCCATTACCGAGATAGGTAAACGCGTGTTGCAGCAGTTTTTTATTGATGGCTGGTTTCCGCTATTCCCTTGGTTAGGGTTTGTTTGCTTAGGCGCGGCTTTGCAACGTAGCCTAGCAGAGATCAATAAGCACAACAAACCGTTAATAGCTGGCATCGTAGTATTAATGCTGGGCTTATCCGCCTATTATTGGTCAGTGGGATTTGTCGCCCCAGAACCCCGTGAGGGTTATTCCGAACTGTTTTATCCTGCCGACATCGGTTTTTGCCTGACTTATTTCAGTGCTTATTGCCTAGTCTTTTTGGGGTTACAGGCAAGTAGCCGTAGCCAGATTATGACGCTACTGTTACGCCCTTTCAGTTGGCTAGGGCAGCGTTCCCTGTGGGTATATGTGCTGCATCTGGTCGCCATCAAATTTATCCTTACCCCGTATTTTGCCACCCATGATCTGCTTAGGTTTTTTTGTGCCATTTTGGTTTTATGGCTTATGTTGATTCTGCTGGTCAAGACCATGTTGATGGTTTCTAAGCGCAACAGTCCGCACTAAGCGGTTACATATCCAAGCGCTTAAGCAAACGATGAAAATTCCCCCTATCCATCCCCAACATTTTCGCAGCGGCGGCTTTATTACCTTGTTGGCTGTCTAGCTGGGCTTGGATGAGTTGGCGTTGGAAAGCTTCCACGGTATTTTTAAAATCGATGGGCAGTGGTGGCGAGGTTGGCGCTACAGCTAGGTTGTCGGGTTGGGCAGCCATTTGCGGCAATATATCCAAATGCGCCAAGGAAATGGTAATCACATCCGCTTGCCTATTTTTGGGGCTGGCTGATTTAAGCGCCGCGCGGCTGATCAAATGCTCCAGTTCACGGATATTGCCCGGCCAAGGGTAAGCCAATAAGGCGGATTTGGCGGCTTTATCCAAACGCAACTTTTTAATCCCCAAACGTTGTTGGTTTTTTTCAAGAAACGCTCCCGCCAGCAATAAAATATCTTTGCCCCGCTCCCGCAATGCCGGGACATGCAACGGATACACCGCCAACCGATGATACAGGTCTGGGCGGAACACCCCCGCCGCCACTTCCTCTTGTAAGTTGCGGTTGGTGGCGGCAATAATCCGCACATTCACTTTGATTTGTCGGTCACTACCCACCCGCTGTATTTCCCCATTTTGCAGGGTGCGTAATAGCTTGGCCTGAATCGATAGCGGCAATTCGCCAATTTCATCCAGAAACAGGCTGCCGCCGTCAGCCAATTCAAACTTACCCGAACGGTCACTGATGGCTCCCGAAAATGCCCCTTTGCTATGGCCGAACAATTCGCTTTCTGCGATGCTCTCTGGCAAGGCCGCGCAATTGACATACACCATCACTTGGTCGGCACGGCTGGATTCCTGATGGATGCGCTGGGCAACCAATTCTTTACCGACACCGGTTTCACCCAAAATCAACACCGCCAAATCCGATGGGGCGACGATGGCAATTTCATTGCGCAATTGTTGCAAGCCTTCACTATCACCTATCATTTCTTGCCCGGAATGTTCCTTGGACAAGGCGAGTGTCACATAGCGCACCCGTTGTTCCAAGGTCGCAATCAGTTCAGCGGCTTTTACAGTGGCGGCGGTCAAGCTGATAAATGAGTTCAGTTGCAACGGGTCTATATGGTCAAACGTGCCTGGGGTCAGGGCGTCTAAAGTCAAAACACCCCACGGCATACCATCAATAAAGAGCGTTACGCCCATGCAATCATGCACCATCAGTTGGTCACCCTCTGATTCTATCAGCCCGTCATACGGGTCGGGCAAGTCAGAATCAGCGGCAAAGCGCACAGATTGATCCGAGGCCAAGATCAATGCCAGACGGGGGTGTTCATTGACCACAAAACGCCTGCCCAAGGTGTCTTCTGATAAGCCATTGACCGCCAGCGGAATCAGGCATTGGTTTTCAAATTTCAGCAAAGCGGAGGCATCACAAGGAAAATTTTTGACCCAATGGGCTAATAAGCGTTGGTAGCGCTGTTCTGCCGACAAATGCGTGGACAGGTCGGCAACAATGGAAATTAAGGAGTTAAAAAAGTGGTTTGTTGTCATTGTGATAACGTAGATGTCATTGTGACAGCGATGGGTGTTGTCAATTATACAACCATAGCGTAAATAGCCCAGCAAATACGCGGTTTATAAACTGGCATGGCAAGTGCTCTAGCTATTATAGAGTCCGAAGCTGATAAATCTTCATCTAACTCCCTCTCCCTCAGGGAGAGGGTAGGGTGAGGGTGGTTAATGTCGCTTTACTTCCTTCGTTCACTATAACTACCGATCTTAAGACCACTGCCGCTGGCGGATGGTTTAAGCCAACTATTCATTGCCATAGACCCCAAGGAGAACACCTGATGTTTTGTTACCAATGCGAACAAACCGACCGTACTGATGTTGTAAGCGGCTGCTCAACTGCCAAAGGCATGTGCGGCAAAGATGCCACCACGTCCGACTTACAAGATTTGCTGGTGTATGCCGCCAAAGGCATCGCCCAGTACGCCAAACGCGCCCGTGCCCTAGGTGTCCCTGACAATAAGGCGGATGATTTTTTATTGTATGCGCTGTTTACCACCCTCACCAACGTCAACTTCAATGCCACCCGATTTTGCGCCTTATTACTGGAAGCCGCCGCTGTGCGGGATAGGGTTAAGGCCAGCTATACCAATGCGGCGATTGCTTTAGGGCTAACGCCAGAGGTATTGGGGGGCGCGGCTGTTTGGCAACCGGCGGTCGATATGGACGGTTTGCTGAAACAAGCTGCTGATGTGGGCATTAATGCCGGACTAGAACAAGTGGGTGAAGATATTATTGGTCTGCGCTCTTTAGTGTTGTATGGCCTAAAAGGGGTATGTGCTTACGCCCACCATGCCTATGCCTTGGGCAGGGAAAGTGACACCGTTTATGCAGGCGTTGAAGATGCCTTGGATTATCTGGCAACCGAGCCAACCGATGTTGAAGCTTTGTTAAACCAAGCAATGGCGCTAGGCACTTTAAACTTGGAAGTGATGGCATTGTTGGATGAAGCCAACACCGGTAGTTTTGGCGCACAAGAACCTACCCAAGTCCGCGTCATGCCCATCAAAGGCAAGGCCATTTTAGTGTCAGGCCATGATTTGGGTGATTTGGCGGCCTTGCTGGAGCAAACCAAAGATAAAGGCATCAACATCTATACCCACGGCGAAATGCTGCCAGCCCACGCCTATCCAAAACTAAAAGCGTATCCGCATTTGGTGGGTAATTATGGCGGCGCATGGCAAGACCAACAAAAAGAATTTGCCGAATTTCCCGGTGCCATAGTCATGACCTCCAACTGCATCATCGAGCCACAAGCCCAATATCGCCAACGTATCTTTACCGCAGGCCCAGTGGGTTGGCCAGGTGTGCGCCATATCAGCGACAAGGATTTTACCCAAGTAGCCCAAGCCTCGCTTGCCTTGCCGGGCTTTAAGGAAGACCTCCCAGAAAAAACCATCACCATCGGTTTTGGCCGTGATGCAGTGCTGGGCGTGGCGGATAAAGTTATCGATGCAGTTAAGTCTGGCGCAATCCGCCATTTCTTTCTGGTCGGTGGTTGTGACGGCGCGGCATCAGGCCGAAATTATTACACCGACTTTGCCGAGCAAGCGCCACAAGACACCGTGGTGATGACCTTGGGCTGTGCCAAGTACCGCTTTAACCAACATGAGTTTGGCGATATAGGCGGCATCCCACGCTTACTGGATTTAGGCCAATGCAACGACAGCTATTCTGCGATTAAAATCGCCACCGCCTTAGCGGGCGCATTTGACTGCGGTGTCAACGAACTGCCTTTGTCTTTGGTGGTGTCGTGGTTTGAGCAAAAAGCCGCCGCCGTGCTGCTGACCTTATTGGCCTTGGGCATACGCAACATCCGCTTAGGGCCAACATTGCCCGCCTTCCTGACCCCAAATCTGGTGCAAGTGTTGGTGGATAATTATGGCTTGCTGCCCATCACCACAGCACAGGCCGATATTGAAAGTTCTTTGGCGCGTAAAGCGGCATAAGGCGATGGGTTTGTAGGCATAGGTATCTACACAAGTTTTTAAGCATATAAAAACAATAAGCTGCACCGTGTGCACAACTCCCTCTCCCTTAGGGAGAGGGCTGGGGTGAGGGGAGCTATAAATCAAGCGCTTAAATCCCCCCCTCATCCCAACCTTCTCCCTGAGGGAGAAGGGGTATTTTGACTTGAATAGAAACCTAACCCGCTGCTACAAGCCCCATTATCACATTGGAACCCAGACTAACCATGAACACCTACACCATCGAACTCAATACCCGCGACGGCAAACAGTTTAGTTTTGGCTGCGCGGACGACCAAAATCTGCTGGCGGCGGCCGCGCTAGCGAATATCGTATTGCCCGCCCAATGTGGACAAGGCAATTGCGGCACTTGTTATGCCGAAGTCGGCCACGGTGATTTTACCCTAGGCAAACACAACCCTAGCGCATTATCCCAAGACCAAGCCGAAGCAGGCGGCACATTATTGTGTTGCACCTTCCCAAAAAGCGCTATGCGCCTGTCATTGCCGTTTAACCAAGACCGCATCCTGCAAAGTGCAATCCCCATCAGAAACGCAAACATCACCGCCCTAGACAGCGTGGGCGAAAACACCTTGCGTTTGGAGTTGCAACTGTCGGCGGATGAAGACGGTAGCGTGGCGGCCAGCTTTGAACCCGGTCAGTTTATGGAATTGGAAGTGCCGGGGCAGGGCATAAAACGGGCTTATTCACTGGCCAATACGGCCAATTGGGATGGGCGGCTGGAATTTTTAATCCGCTTACAAACAGGCGGCTTGTTTTCTGGCTGGTTGCGCGATCAGGCCGCCGTCGGGCAAACGCTGCTCGTCCACGGCCCCAAAGGCGCGTTTGGCCTTAATGAAAGTGGCCTAAAACCACGTTGGTTTTTGGCGGGCGGCACAGGCTTGGCACCGATGCTGTCTATGCTAAGGCGGATGGCGGAATTTCAGGAACCACATCCGGCAAAGCTGTATTTCGGTGCCAACCGCGTAGCAGACTTATTTTGTCTAGCCGAACTTACCGCATTGCAAACCGAACTGCCCCAGCTACAAGTGGTTTATTGCGTATGGCAAGCAGAGCCGGATTGGCAAGGCTTTACCGGCACTCCTGTCGATGCTCTGGCGCGAGATTTGGCCAGTGCAGCACAGCTACCCGACATTTACCTTTGCGGCCCACCGGGTTTGATTGATGCCACCGTAGCGGCAGCCAAAGCCCAAGGCGTACCGGATACACAAGTGTTTAGTGAGCGGTTTTTGCCGAGTTAAACAGGTGTGCATTGGGGTTGAAACCCTGGAGTGCAATGGCTTCTTTACTCCAGCTCTGTAGGCCAGAATATGTTGTCTTGAGCGTAAGCGAAAGACGGCGTTTCTGGCGCATTGGGCGTTAGGTGTACCGGAAACGGCAGTTTTCACTCCCGTTCAAACTGCCGTTTCCGGCCTACAGGACTTAACCGCAGTTAGGCCATGCTTTCGAGGATGAAGCCCTGGAGTGCAATGGCTTCAGACATTGCCGTGCCGCCCCGTAAAACGTCTAAAGCCGTTTTACTCCAGCCAGTTTTTTATAGTTCCCACGTTTCGAATGGAACGATAAATTCATCGCCCCTCCACCCAACGCGTATAAAGCACCTGCCAGTCCGCCGCCGCATAACCCGCTTCTGGGCCTAAGCTGTCCAAACGGGATTTGGTTTCGGCAGCGGTTAGTTTCATTTCTTCCAGAAAAACTTGGTATTTGCCAAAAAACAGCCGCAAATACGGATGCTCATGGCCTGTCGCGCGGGTAAATTGAATAACAATCAGTAACGCACGGCGCATCAGCGGTTCGGCCTCGCTGAGGCGGTTGGTGGCCTTTAACAACGTAGCGAGGTTGTTGAGCCGGATGGCAACCTTGGGATGCTCCTTGCCATAGCTGGCCTCATCGATCGCCAACGCACGGCGCATCAGCGGCTCGGCCTCGCTGAGGCGGTTGGTGGCCTGTAACAACAGGGCGAGGTTGTTGAGGGCGGTGGCGAAATTAGGATGTTCTTTGCCATAGCTTATTTCAAATATCTCCACGACACGGCGCATCAGCGGCTCGGCCTCGCTAAGGCGGTTGGTTGCCTGCAACAACAGGGCGAGGTTGTTGAGCTGGATGGCAACATTGGGATGCTCCTTGCCATAGCTGGCTTCATCGATCGCCAAGGCACTGCGCATCAGCGGCTCGGCCTCGCTGAGGCGATTGGTTTCCTTTAAAAACCAAGCGAGATTGTTGAGGGCGGTGGCGACATTAGGATGTTCTTTGCCATAGCTTATTTCAAATATCCCCACGACACGGCGCATCAGCGGCTCGGCCTCGCTGAGGCGGTTGGTGGCCTGTAACAACGCGGCGAGGTTGTTGAGGGCAATGGCTTTTTCCGCATCGTTTTGCGCCAACACCTGTATCGCAGTCCATTCCGTTTCCGCCTCTGGATAACGCGCCAGCCTCAGTAACATGAGCCCCAAGCGGTTACGCGCCTGAAACCAACGCGGAGCTTTGTCTGCGACTTGCTTTAACAGCGTTAAGGCGGCCTCCCATTGTTGGCTGGTTTCGTATAAGTCCGCTTGCAAAACCAGCGGCGACAGGGTTTTATGCAGTTTGTCTTCGGCGGCTAGTATGTGCAATGCAGCCGTGTCGGCTTTTGCGAGGATGTCCTGTTGGTGGCTTTCTAAATACACCAAGGCGGCATCGCTGCCTTCGGTTTCGATAATGCGCGAGGCTACTATAAATATCGGGTCGGGGTTGCCCGCCAGCCCGTCTTTAATCGTAGTGATGACATCATCTACCCGCGCTAAGGCCATGTCGCGGTTACGCTCCAGTGTGCGTATGGCTTGCCAGTTTTGTTGCTGTTCGCGGGCAAGGTCGGCATCGCACTCAAAGCGGCTGTTAATCTCGGTGCGTAAACGGTGTGCGATAGACTCGGCATCGAGTGCTTGCAGAACCGCTGCGGCGGTCAGGCTGGGCAATTCATTTTTTAAGTCATCCAGTTGCTCATGCAAATGGATAACTTCTTCGCGCAAGGCATAGATACGCTCTTTTAAGGCTTGGTAATCAGCCGGGGTTTCATACAAAAAATCCCCATGCAACAAGGCGCGGCGGTGCTGTTGTTGCAATTCCGTTTTATCTGCTTCTTCAATATCCAAAGCCTCATCATAAGGAAAACCCTCGGCACACACGAACACATACACCCGAAAGCGTTTATCCCCGCGTTTCCGTTGCAAATCGCGGGCAATGTCGTATTCCAGTTGCGTGTACGAGCGGCGCGGGTTGTGGGGCGGTTGCGGTTCGGCGCCATAGCGTAGGCCGACGATATGCACTAAGGCTTGGCAATCACTGATCTTGCCGTAGAGCATGTCATAGACGGTGCGGTAATCGGGCGGGAAGTTGGTTTGTTCCACCGGATGGCAGCCGATGGTGAGCAATGCGTCTTTGACGATACCGCGCACAGTGCGCAAATCGCCGCTAGTGGCAGAAATGAAAACGTTGGGGCGTGTGGGCATGGCAGCCTCGGCGAGGGTGGCTTGGGTTTTGGGATAAAAGCTGATGAACCATAGCGCAGCGGCGGCGTGTGGTCAACAATTTCGGAGTGCAATGGCTTTAGACATTGCCGTGCCGCTCCGTAAAACGTCTAAAGCCGTTTTACTCCAGTTCTATGCCTTTACCTGCGGCTTGTCCTTTATTGCCCCCCATGCTATAAAACCCCACTACATCACCGCCCACTCACTATCAACAAAGGTTTTGGTTCCCATGGCTAAGCAAGTTTATGTGTCACCCTTTAAGGCTTGCAAGCAGCCACGGATACGCCAGTGGCTATGGGCTATGTGCTTAATTTTGCCCCTGTGTCCGGCAGTTGCAAAACCACCTGTGGTAGGCGAGGTTTTGGCGGTGCTAGGCATGGATAAGGGCCAAATTGCCGAACTTGCCCAGGGCCAGCCCATCACTTATGGCTTAAGCGAAACCAGCGACGATGAGCTGGCCGTGGGTTTGGTTTGGTATTTGCCTGTACCTTTGGAAACAGTGACCGGACAATTGCGGCAGGCATTTCCAGATCCGCTGGATTTGGATGTCACCGCCCACGGCCTGATGACTGAGCAGGGCGGTGATGCGGGATTGTTAGTGACTACCGCCCTGAACAAAGAAGCCGCCCAAACTTTGTTGGATGCCGCAGCGGGTGATGACTTCAATTTGTCTAGCCATGAGATAGACAGCTTTAAACATCTTAAACAGTCGCTCAAGCAAACGCCGTATAGGCCGATAGAAGAAGCCGTGGGTGAGCAGTATCGGGAATTGCTGTGGCAACGTTTTAAAGCCTATAAGCGCGGCGGCATGAAGTCGATAGCGCCTTATGCGCGGGATAATGCCCCCGATTCTAAACCCGCCTTGGAATTGCGCCAAGCGGCACAAGCGACGGAAGTGCTGGCGCGGTATTTTCCGGCTTTGCATAAGGCCTGGTTAGATTACCCCAAAGCCTTGCCTGCTGGCGCGGTTGAAGTGTTCCCGTGGTTGGAGAAAAATGTCGAAGGCCGTTCAGCGGCGATACTCAGGCACCGCGTGGATATGGATTGGGATGGCGGTGTGTTGGTGTTGACGCGTGAGTTGTACGCCTCGCATTCGTTTAATGCTAGCCAATGGATAACGGGCTGTTTGCCGTATCTGGGTGGTACGGTGATATTCCAGCAAGTCCGCAGTTACACCGACCAAGTGGCGGGCGCGGCCAGCGATCTTAAGCATGTGATTGGCCGCAAAGTGCTAAAAGACAAAATGCGCCAGTCGTTCGAGCGGCTATGTGGGGTTTTGGGGCAATGCCAGTGAAACTAAGAGATTTTCTTAACCCAATCAGATGTGTACAATACACGTCATGAACAGTCGGGAAATTATCAAAAAATTACAAGATGACGGTTGGGTGCTACACCATGTGAGGGGCGATCACCATCAATTCAAACACCCAGTTAAATCAGGAAAGGTGACTGTTCCTCATCCAAGCAAAGATATTGCTATTGGCACATTGAAAAGCATTTATCACCAAGCAGGTTGGGATTGGAAATGAAATATTCAGTTGTTTTACACAAAGACCCCCAGTCAGATTACAGTGTTACCGTCCCTGATTTACCGGGCTGTTTTTCTGCTGGAAGCACGATTGAAGAAGCGTTATCCATGGCTAAGGAAGCGATAGAATGCCATATTGAAGGTCTAATTTTGGATGGTGAATTTATCCCAAAATTATTTCCTTTTGAAGAACATCAAGCGAACCCTAAATACGCTGATGGCATTTGGGGGATAGTCGAGATAGATATAAGCCAATTATCTTTAAAATCCAAACGAATCAATATTACCTTGCCCGAATCCCTTTTAAACACGGTTGATAATTATGCAAGGAAACATGGTGAAACAAGGTCAGGTTTGTTAGCCCATGCAGTTACGGAATATATAAGCAGTCACCAATAAAATGTTGGTCAACAGCCCTGTAGGCCGAAATAAGGCAGTTTCGCCAAATAGGCGGATTGCAACGGCTTTAGACCTTGCAATGGGTTTCATTGCAAACACAGCAACGTCTAAAGCCGTTGCACTCCAGCCATACAACTGTACAGCGTGTAGATCGGGTTAGGCGACAGCCGTAACCCGACAAAGGCGCTTAGCCCGCTTCTTTAAGCGTTTGTTGGAAATCAGCAAATTCTTTTTGCCATGGGGCTTTGTTGTATCCCCAATCGCCTTCGGCCAGCAGTTTTTCGCCTAAAGCAAATTCGGTTTTTACTTGGCTTAACGTGGATGTGTCACCTGCTTCCCAAAGTGCTTGGGCATAAAACAAGTGGTTGAGCGGATGCGTAGGGTGTTCCTTGGCGGCTTTGCCCAGCAATTCCAAGGCTTTGTCGATGTCGCCGACACCATTGGGCCAGGCGGGGGCTTTTAAGTACAGTGTGCCTAATAGGCGTAAGGGGCCGCCGTAATCCAAGTTAGGGCTTAAGTCCACCGCCAGTTTCATTTCACGTTCCAGACGGTTAAGGTTGCCCATGGCCAGCGTGATGTGTTCCCGTACCGCCAGACCCAAATTGGCCGCCAGATAGTAATGCACTGCGCCGTCATTGTCAGCCTTTAAGGCCAAGGCCGCTTCGGCAAAATCCACGCCTTCGGTGGCAAATTTTTCGCGGTATTCTGGGTTGGTTTCACGTTCTGCCAAAAGCAGACAGAGTCGGCTGCCGAGTGCCGTGCGCCGCACTGCTGGGTCTTGGCTGTTACGCAGCACGGCTACGGCACACTGTAGGGTCGCGGTGTTGCTGGTGGGGCCTAGTGTGCCTTGTTCAGCAACAAGGCTAGTAGCGTTTTGTGGGGGGCAAGCAGCCGTTAGGCCTGATTGTTCAGGCGCAGGTTGTGGGCCGGCACAGCCGACCAATAATGCCAGAGTAGCCGTGGCGGTAAGCAGTCGTGGGATTTGCAAGGTCTATTTCCCCGCGTCCCAAAGTTTAATCATCGGTTCGAACACTGCCGCGTCTACGCTGGCAAATGCTTCCACACCAAATAAGTCACAGAGTTTTTTACCTTCGGGGTCGCTGCACATGCCTTCCAGCGCTTTGCCAAAGCGGGCGCGTTCTTCGGCGCTGGTGGTGGCGCTGTTGGCGACCACGCCCATCAGCGGGATTTCTTCGGAAGTAAAAACGGCTTCAAGCGGTGTTTTCATTTGTAAGGATGCAAGGCCACCAAATTGTTGCTCGTTTAAAATGACGGCATCCAGTTCGCCTTTGTCTACAGCACGTAAGGAGCGTATGGCTTGGTTGGACGGTTTTAGGGCAAAAAAACTGGCCAAGTCGTATTTTCCGGCAAACACAATTTTGCCGATAAAGGCTTGTTCTTCCAGAACTGTGCCGCCTAGTGTTTTGCCTTTAAGTTGCTCTAGGTTTTGGAATTTGCCTTTTTGGGCCATTACCCGGTAACGCTCGCTAGTGCGGCCTTTAATTTTAGGTTGTACCACTGGCACCAAGTTATGGGTAGCGCGCATTTCCAAAAACAGCCCTAAGGATGTGATGGCAAACTTAGGCTTCTTTTCGGCCATTTGTTGGCGGCATTCGTCCGATTTGGCGGTGAACAGGCTGTTGAAGCTGTTCGCTTGCCATTGGCCTACCCGTTCCACCACGCGTAACATGGAGCCCATAGCCCCGTTGGCCTCTTTGGCGTTGACCGCCCCACCAGGGTAACAGACTACGATGGTTTCAGGTGTCGTTGCGGCAATTGCGCTTAAGGGGGCCAATAGGCTGGCAAGTAAAATAAGGTGTGTCTTTCGCATTAGGGTTTTCTCTTGGAATCAAATAACTGTCCTATGGCCGGAGCCACGACCAGGGTTGCGCTTAGGCAGCATAACAGGCCAATCGTGATGCTGATGCCTAGGGACGATACGCCCCGATAGCTGGCCAGGGTGATGGCACCCAAACCAGCCAATTCAGTACCTGCGGCCAAACCAATGACTTTGCCTGCGGCCAAGCTGATTTGTAAGGGGCTATGGCCTTTTAATTCGCTCCAGCGGTAGCTAAACCACACGCCATAATCGACCGCCAACGCTATCACCAATGGTAGGGCGACGATATTGGCGAAATTATAGCGGATGCCGCCCAATGCCATAAGGCCTAACATCCAACCGCCACCGATCAGCAAGGGCAAGGCCGCGAGTGCAAAACCGCGCACGCTGCGGGTTGCCGCCATAATCCACAGCAAACACAGCACCAATGCCAGTTTTGTGCCACGGCTAAAACCGTCCACTACGGCTTTGGAAAACACTTGGTGGGTGGTCGGAAAACCCGTTGCATCCGGCGATACGCTGTACACATCGGCAATTAGGGCATCGAGATTGTCAGGGTCGTAGACGGATTTGGCCGGAAAGGCATAAACCGCAATACTGCCATCAGCGCCAAAAAAGCGGTCGCGCAAGGTGGCGGGCAATTGTTCAGGGCTAAGGGCTGGCATTCGTCGCCAGTTGTCTATGACCTTAAGTCCGGCATCTGCCCCGGCGAGTAAAGCACGTAAGTAGCTTTCTGTGCGCAAGCGGCCTTGTTCGGGGTCTTTGGCGAGTGTGGCACTGATGTCAGCGAGTTGCCCTCGCACGTTTTCCAGACTCTCTACCAATTTGCCATGGCCTGCGGAAAATGCCTGCTCTTGGGCTTCGTCGATGATGGCGCTGGTGTTTTCCAACAGGGTTTGCAGTGTGGCAAATCCGTTAGGGGTTAAGCCCGCCTTATTGAGTTCAGCCAGTTGTTTGCCATAACCCATCCAAGCAAAAGCTTCGCTGATGCCTACGGCTTTTTGCAAACGTGCGTCTGCATCTTCAGGAAACAACTGGGTCAGCGATTGGGCTTGGGCGATGGTTTTTAGCTTGCCTGCTTCGCTGGTGATACGCCTTGCATCGGCCATGTCTTTGGCGGTAAAAATGATGACTTCGGCTTGGTAGTCGCTTTCCGCCACCATGCGCCGCTGGTAATATGCCGCTTGGGAATTTTTGGGCAACATGCCCAGTAAGTCGTAATCAAAGGGGATGCTTAGCCCTTTTATGCCACCGAAGATTGCCGCACCAATGGCAAGCACCACCAGCACGATTGCCACGGGTATGGGGAATGCGCCTTTGTTAAAACGAGTTTTTTGGACGGCAGCTTGTGCGCTAGGTGCGGGGATGTCCGCCAGTTTAGGCGGCAGCAAGGCATACAGCGCAGGCTGGACTATCCATGTGCTGATTAAAATCATTAACACGCCTTTGGCGGCAACGACACCCAGTTCCGCAAAACCGGGGAAATCAACCGTGGCCAAGGCGCTGAATATTAATAGTGAAGCTCCGCCTGCGGTTAGCACTGCGATAAAAGACGAGCCTATGCCTGCACCTATGGCTTCAACCAAAGGTTTACCCGCCCGCCGTTCTTCGGCAATACGCGAGGACGTGAAAATACCGTAATCTGCACCTAAGCCAAATAAGATTGCGATAAAGGCCGCCGTGATGATGGTCAGATGGCCGACAGTAACCAATGCTAGCCCCAAACTCCATAACACGCCTAGCCCCATCGGTATAAAAATCAGTACCGCCCAACGCAAGCTACGCACCACCAGCAAGATTAAGGCGGCAATCAGGCCCGCTGAGGTAAAGATCACTAAGGTGATGTCTTGGCGGATATTGACGTATTCCTCGTATTCAATCGCGGGCAATCCGGTCAAGCCCACGGTGGGTGGCGTATGGCCTGCGGCTTTCCTTTGTGCGGCCAAATCCGCAGACACTTTTTTAACCTTATCAACAAACGGCCCCAAGCTTTTAAAATCGCCAGAGGCGTTTTTGGGGTGCACGAACAAAAACAACATGCGCCCGTCATGTGAGGCAAAATAGCCATCAGTCATGCCGCCCGCGCCATTTTTGGCCAGCAATGCCCCCCAATCCAACCCGGTGGGTGCAGTTTCTGCCGCCAACCATCGTTGCCATTCGGTCAAGAAAAACCCCGTGACATTCAAGCTGGCCTCGGCGGTTTGCAGGTCGGTGTCAGCGCCGCCTAGCGGTGGGTGGTCTTTGCTCAAGGCCAAAGCTTGTTGCAGGTTTTTTTCCAAGCTGCCAGCCAGCAACGGCTGTTTTGTTAGCGCCGCCAATTTGTCCAGCGCTTCCGGTGGCATCAGCAAATAAGCGTGGTCGAGAAAAAACGCCATATCCAAGCGCGAGGTGGCCTGGCCGATTTCAGGTTCTACCTGTAGCTTGTCTGCCAAGGTGTTGGCGAAGGCTTCCAGTTCACCACGCGGCGCACCTTCCAAAACCACCATCAAATCCGACGCGGCACCAAAATTTTTCAAAAAATGATTGAAGCGGTCAGCGACTGGTGTGTTTTGCGGTAGCAAGGCCAGGCGCGAGGTATAAACCGGCAGCTGCATGGTTGCCCAGCCCGCCACAATAGAGAGCGCCAAGGCTATCGCCAAGACCCGCCAGGGGTGGCGGGCAAAGCTTTCGGCGAGTTTGGCGGCGCGTTGGGTAATTTTCATAGGCGGCGGTTGGGCTATCATTCTGCGCAAACAGCTTGCACATCGGGGGTTTTGTCCAGATATTCGGCCCATTTACGCGCAGTCAGGCGTTGGAACATCGGCACTACGGGGTTGAGTTCTATCGGTGGCGCATCCCAATAGGTTTCGTAGCCTACCATTTCCGCTTCCAAGGCGATGCCATCTTCTTGGAGTATGGGTTTGAACACCAAGGGTTTGGCGATGTTCAACACCATTTGGGTCAACCATTTTGGGGTTTTCATGGACAGCAGCGGGATGGTCAGGGCATCAAAATAAAACAGAAAAAACACCCGCGTGGTGCGCTCGTCTATGGGTAGCATGAATGACCAATTTTTGATGCTATCGCCTGTGTTAGTCCATTGGTAGGGGTATTCGTAGCAAAGTTCTATGGAACGGGTATTGACCCGTTTACGGTCAACAAAAATCCCAGAAATTTTGCCGCCTGCCATAAAGGTGTCGTAAGTCAAATAAACCCTGTCGTCATCGGCTTCGTGGTGGGTCAGTTTGGCATCAATGAATGGCTTGTATTTGCGGTGTAGAAAGGCATGGGAAAAATCGCAGATATTGTCCATCACCATTGAATGGTGGGTGTTCCAAGTCAAGTCCGATACAAAATTGGCCCAGATGTTGTCGCCGGTAAGTTCGGGAATAACGGGGATTTTGCGTTCATCAGCCAGCGCTGGATCGCCAGGGAACAGCCAAATCAGGCCATAGCGGACTTGCAAGGGATAAGTCTGTAGTTGCCGTTTAATGAGTGGCTTGCCAAAATTGTCGTGGGAATAATCTTCCAACCAACCTTCTTTGTTAAACGACCAACCATGATAAGCACAACGTAAGCTGCATTTGTCCACCGCGCCGTGGGTAAGTTTGAGCTGGCGGTGCGGGCAACGGTTATGTAAGGCGGCAAGTTCGCCATCTTCGCCACGGTATAAGGCGATGGAGGTCTTCCAGAAGGTGACTTCTTTCACTTGGCCTTTTTTAACAGCGCTATCGTATTCAACCACATACCAGCGATCAGGATCCATGCCGGCAGCACGAGCTTTTTGCCGCGAATTTTTGGCTTCGGCAAAAGAAGGGGGTGGGGATTGGGTTTGCGCCTTATTCATTGTTGGGATTCCTGATCGGGGTTAATATTGGGTGTCGTTATTTGGCAGGGACTATCAAACCCCGACGCACGAAATCGTCATAGGCTTCTTGTACCGCTAGTGATAATTGGCTAGGCCTGTAGCCTAATTCTTGTGCCGCTTTGTCGTGGCCAGCCCGCCGCCGCATTTGTAGCAGGCGCACCGCACCTGGGGTAAAGCGTCTGGGCAAATTGGGGAATAGGCGGAACCACGTTTTATCGGCAATTTCAGCCAGTGCCGCCATCAGCATCGGCGACAGCCGCAACTTGGGCAAGGGCTGGCCTGTCGTGGTTTGGAATAACGCCATCAGCTCATCCACGCTGGCGTAGGCGGTGCTGAAAATATATTTTTGTCCAGACCGTCCATGGCGCATGGCCAATACATGGCCTTCGGCAATGTCGTGGCTAGAGACAAACTCAAAACCACCGGGAATATAAGCCCGCAAAGCACCATGGGCAAAATCGATCAACACACGGCCCATGCGCGACGGTACATAATCGTGGGGGCCGATGATGGCGCAAGACGTGGCAATCACAACATTCAAGCCATTGGCATGGGCTTTGAGGCATTCGTGTTCAGTCAGGTGTTTAGTGAAACCGTAGGGCAAGTGTTTGTCGAAAGGATAAAACGGCATCCCTTCATGGCTAGAAGTTTCTGGCTCATAGCCTGTGGCGCTTAATGAACCCGACACCACGACTTTTTCTATGCCGTGCTGTTGGGCGGCTTGCAGGATGTGTATAGTGCCGCGCACATTGGTGTCGTAGATGTCGCGTTTATGTGCCGCATCACCGTCTATAGTGGAAACCAAAGCGGCGCAATGGTAAATATGGGTGCAACCTTGCACAGCGGCAGATACCGCTTGGGCATCACGCAAATCGGCATAAACCCGTTCTACAGCCAAGCCATCCAAAGCGCCGTTGTCGCGTTCGACACGCATCATGATCCGTACTTGCCCGCCATCGGCAAGTAGGCGGCGGACTAAATTAGCGCCTAAATGTCCAGTGGCTCCGGTGACCAGTGTTATGCCGCTGCTCATGGCAATAATCCCAAATAGTGGCAATCAGGGGTGGGGCTTAATGTCCTGATACTGAGGTTTACAGCGGTACGGCGAACTATCATAGGCATTGTGTAAAGTCGGTCATGGTGATGGAGTCCATAGTAATCGTTAGAGCCCTTGCCTAGCGGAGATTAGGCAAGTTGGGGTAACTAGCGGGGCTATTAAGGCTGAAGTAAAATCCTGGTAGGGTAGCGCGTTATTTTGCAAGGCTTAATTGTGGACGGGTCAATAGGCTTGAAACCCATTATAAGCCATGCTCTCAAAACAACCCGCTTTTGTAAAGCATTATCAGCATTGCCAAACTGGCTAGTTTTTATTGGGTTTCGTTGCAGCTGGCTTATTATAAATCACCGCCGCCCTATCGCTTAGTTTATCCGCTAAATATAGGTATCTACACAAGTCAGAAATCTCCTTCTCCCTCAGGGAGAAGGTTGGGATGAGGGGTTTAACTACTTGATTTTATCCCCTCACCCCAACCCTCTCCCCTTACACGTGTAGGTTTTTTCACTCCGCGCACCCAACCGCAGTAACCCAAGCCGCCTGATTGATTCCCGGTAAGCTAGGCCACGCCTCCGGTCGGCCAGGTTTGACAGGGAGCAGTTGAT
>JAPLRR010000064.1 GCA_026399075.1 Methylococcales bacterium | reverse complement strand
TTGCTTAACCATCAACTGCTCCCTGTCAAACCTGGCCGACCGGAGGCGTGGCCTAGCTTACCGGGAATCAATCAGGCGGCTTGGGTTACTGCGGTTGGGTGCGCGGAGTGAAAAAACCTACACGTGTAAGACCCTCTCCCTTAGGGAGAGGGAGTTTAATGTAGATTTATCAGCTTTAGACTCTATAAAAGCAGCGCTATCTGGGATGGAGGCAGTATCCAGCAGGCACACGCAATAAACCATCACAATCCGGCAATGCTGAAACTAGGCCTCTTACGGGTTGCCAAAGCCACCTTCCAAAGCACTGGGTTCAGAAGCTGAACACGCTGTCACGCCTGTTCAAGCTGGGACACAGCCACTTTTACCAAATCACTTAAGCCTGAGCCATCTTCCTGATTGTAAGCAATGATGGCTTTACGCATCCGTGGGTCCCACGACCTTTGCAGGTGTTTTTTTACGCCATCGGCAGCGATTTCTTTGTTGCTTTCGGCGTTGAAAAATTCACCGATGTTGTTGGCCATTTTAATGAGAGTTTCAATTTTCATAGTGGTATACGTTGAGGGTTGGTATGGGTTAGGCGATGGGTATGGGTGTAAACCACATGCTTGTCATCACGTGCAAAACCGATCAAAGTTAATCCGGCCTCCTCCGCCAAGCGTATCGCCAGGCCTGTGGGTGCGGAAATTGCCGCGAGCAAGGTGATACCTACACTCGCCGTTTTTTGTACTAATTCATAGCTGGCGCGGCTAGTGACCAACACAAACCCCGTGCTTGGGTTTCTGCCGCTACGTAATAGTAATCCAATGAGCTTGTCCAAAGCATTATGCCGACCGACATCTTCGCGTATTTCAAACACGCCAGCGCTATGGTCAACCCATGCCGCCGCATGGACAGAACCAGTCAATTGGTTTAGTTTTTGATGCTGCTTGATACTTAGCAAAGCATCGCTAAGCTCATGTGCGCACACGGTTAAATCGCCACTGACTGAATTGCCGGGACGCATGGCTTGCTTTAAAGTGGTTGCACCACAGAGTCCACAACCCGTCCGGCCAGTCAGGTTACGGCCTTTGTCCGCCATGCAGGCCATGCGCTGTTCGGGGATTTTTATATGCACTTCAATACCGTTGGAACGGTTATAAACACGCGCCGACAGCAATTCGTCCGGGGATTTAATGATGCCTTCGGTGATGCTAAAACCCAAGGCAAATTCTTCAAGATTGGTGGGTGTGGCCAACATCACAACATGGGGGATGCCGTTATAAAGCAAGGCAACAGGCACTTCTTCGGCAATATAATCTTGCTCTAAGCTCAGTTGGTTGCCTTGCCAACGGTCTACGGTGCGTTGTTGGTAACTAGGCCAACCTAGCTCTAAGGATACGGGTTGCATGGGATTTTTGCTGTTAGACGTTACTGGCGGATAGTAGGGCAAATCTTTGCAACTTTGCCGCTAAAGGCAAGGCAATCCGTTTATCTAAATAAGATAAACGGATTGCCCGCGCATAAGAATTCGCCTTTAACACGTTCAGCAATAACCCAATCTGGTATTAGCCATTGCTGATGCCTTGTTCCAGCAAATCGAGTTGCTGTTCTGAAAAAGCCGAGTATTTTGCTTGCCATTCAGACGTTTGGCTGACTTTGCTGACTTGCACCGCCGTCACCTTATATTCTGGGCAATTGGTCGCCCAATCGGAGTTGTCAGTAGTGATGACGTTTGCGCCTGATTCTGGAAAGTGGAATGTTGTATAAACCACACCAGGCTGTACGCGGTCGGTGATTAAGGCCCGCAATACCGTTTCACCGGTACGGCTTTTAATGCCTACCCAATCGTCACTTTTAATGCCACGGTCTTCGGCATCGTGTGGGTGCAGTTCTAAGCGGTCTTCGGAATGCCAAGCCACGTTATCGGTACGGCGGGTTTGTGCACCGACATTGTATTGCGACAAAATACGGCCAGTCGTTAAGATCAGCGGGAATTTAGGCGTGACGCGCTCTTCTGTGGCTACATATTGCGTCAGCATAAACAAACCTTTGCCGTTATCACGCATAAATTCTTGTTCGTGCATGATCGGTGTGCCGATAGACGCATCATCATAACAAGGCCATTGGATACTGCCCAGTTCATCGATTTTTTCATAGCTGACACCTGCGAACGTCGGTGTGAGTGAGGCAATTTCAGCCATGATTTCTGATGGGTCGTTATAGCTCATCGGATAACCCAAGGCGTTGGACAATAATTGCGTGACTTCCCAATCTTGATAACCTGCCAACGGCGACATGACTTTACGCACCGGCGAAATACGGCGTTCGGCGTTAGTAAACGTGCCATTTTTTTCTAAGAAAGAGGCGCCGGGTAAGAACACATGGGCAAATTTGGCGGTTTCGTTCAGGAATATGTCTTGCACGATCACGCATTCCATGGCACGTAAAGCCGCATGGACGTGTTGGGTATCTGGATCGGATTGGGCAATGTCTTCGCCTTCGCAATACAAGCCCATAAAGCTTTTGTCCATTGCCGCATCAAACATATTAGGGATACGCAAGCCCGGCTCGGTGCTGAGTTGCGCATTCCAAGCCTGTTCAAACAATTGGTGGGTGGCAGGGTCGGAGACATGGCGGTAGCCTGGAAATTCATGCGGGAATGAACCCATGTCGCAAGAGCCTTGCACGTTGTTTTGTCCGCGCAAGGGGTTTACGCCGACGCCGTCACGGCCTAAATTGCCTGTTGCCATCGCCATATTGGCGATGCCGATGACCATTGTTGAGCCTTGGCTGTGTTCGGTAACGCCCAGGCCATAATAAATGGCGGCATTGTTGGCGGTCGCATACAGTCTTGCGGCGGCACGCAGCTCACTGGCGGGTACGCCAGTAATGGCTTCGGTGGCTTCTGGCGAATGCTGTTCTTGGGCGATAAAAGTTTCCCATTTGATGAATGAGGTTTGGTCGCAACGGGCATTGACAAAATCCACATCCATCAAACCTTCGGTAACAATCACATGGGCGAAAGCATTGATTAACGCAACGTTGGTGCCTGGGCGCAATTTCAAATGGTAATTGGCGGTAACATGCGGGCTGTTTTTGACCAGATCAATTTCACGCGGGTCTACGACTATCAGTTTTGCACCTTGGCGCAAACGTTTTTTTATCTGCGAGCCAAACACCGGATGGCCGTCGGTAGGGTTGGCGCCAATCACGATAATCACGTCGGCTTTCATGACTGAATCAAAATCTTGCGTACCTGAGGCTTCACCAAAGGTTTGTTTTAGGCCATAACCGGTAGGCGAATGGCAAACGCGGGCGCAAGTATCAACGTTGTTGTTACCAAAACCTGCTCGTATCAATTTTTGCATGATGTACACTTCTTCGTTGGTACAGCGCGAAGAAGTGATGCCGCCTATAGAATCTTTGCCGTATTTGGCTTGGATGCGTTTTAATTCGGAAGCCGCATGGTTGATGGCTTCTTCCCAGCTGACTTCTTGCCACGCATCTTTAATGCTGGCGCGGATCATCGGCTTGGTGATGCGGTCTTTATGGGTGGCATAACCGAAGGCGAAACGGCCTTTAACACAAGAATGCCCGTGATTGGCCTTGCCGTCTTTATGCGGCACCATGCGGATAACTTGTTCGCCTTTCATTTCGGCGCGGAATGAACAACCAACACCGCAGTATGCGCAAGTCGTGACGATAGCATGTTCGGGCTGGCCGTGGTCGATCACCGATTTTTCCATTAAAGTCGCAGTTGGGCAAGCTTGTACGCACGCACCGCAAGAAACGCATTCAGAATCCATAAACGCTTCATTTTGGCCGGGCGACACTTTGGAATCAAAACCGCGACCATCTATGGTTAAAGCAAACGTGCCTTGGGTTTCTTCACAGGCTCTGACGCAACGCGAGCAAACAATACATTTGCTGGGGTCAAAACTAAAATACGGGTTGCTTTGGTCTTTAACCGCGTTTAAATGCGTGGTGACAGGTTTGTAACGCACTTCGCGCAAACCAACCGCACCCGCCATATCTTGCAGTTCGCAATCGCCATTGGCAGAACAAGTCAGGCAATCTAAGGGATGGTCAGAGATATACAATTCCATCACCCCACGGCGCACATCCGCCAGCCTTTGGTTTTGCGTGACCACTTTCATACCTTCGGCAACAGGCGTGGTACATGAAGCAGGCATCCCACGGCCACCTTCAATTTGCACAACACAAAGACGGCAAGAACCAAACGGCTCCACGCTATCCGTCGCGCACAGCTTCGGGATGTCGATGCCAATACTTGCCGCCGCGCGCATGACGGACGTACCCACAGGCGCAGTGACTTTAAAGCCGTCTATTTCTAAGGTGACGGATTGGGAGGCAACGCTGGCTGGCGTACCAAAATCTTTTTCTTTATTCATGCTCATGGGGTGGTCCTCGCTATCGGTTGGTTACGGTGGGTTCGTGCTAGCTTAGTTGCGTTGAATTTCACAACCAACCGGGTTATGTGTTGTGTTCTTGTTCAGGGAAAAAATCCTTAGTCAACGCCAATGTTAGCGTGTAAGGACATTGTTCGGGAAAATGGGATTTATCTATGCCTGTTTCATCTTCCGCACTCAACCGGGCTTTTTCATAAGCGACGGCAATTTTGTCAGTCATGTCGTATTGCAAACTAGGGCTGTCTTCTAGTAACTCTATAATGTCTATGCGTTGTGTCAAGATTAAATTTTTCCAGCTTTGGGTACGGAATGCCGCTTGATATTGCCATTTTAACAAGTGGGCGAACAACACCGTAAGGCGGCTAGTTAATTCACGTTTTTCACTTTTACCCATCGCGTCCAATTCCTCGGCGATATGTTCAATATCAAGTTCAGCAAATTGACCCTTACGCAGCAAATCAGCACTTTGAATAAGCCAAGCATAAAAGTCTTTATTGTAGTCGGCAGTTAATTCCATAGTAGCCCTTGGCTAAAAACTTGTCTGGTATAGGCTCAAGCATCAAAACAATCGCTTCATGCAAATTCTTAACGGCTTCTTCTTTTGTCATTCCGCAAGAGGAAACATGTTAGTTCAGGGCAAGTAGCTGAAAACGATTCGGTTTCTTCGTCAAGTGAGATAATAGCCCTCACAAACAATTTATGTTTCCCATATTACAAAGTAAAAACTTACGCATCCACCCCAAAATCTTCAGGGAAATGGTTCAATGCGCTTAACACCGGATACGGTGTCATTCCGCCTAACGCGCATAAAGAGCCATTAAGCAAGGTGTCGCACAACGAGCGCAATAACACCACATTTTTGTCGCGATCCACGTTATTGATGATGTCATCTAGCACTTCGGTGCCGCGTGTTGAGCCTATCCGGCATGGTGTGCATTTGCCGCAAGATTCAACAGCGCAGAATTCCATATTGTAACGCGCCAATGCCGCCATATCGGCGGTGTCATCAAACGCGACCACGCCGCCGTGGCCTAAAACTGTCCAATTGGCGGCAAAGGCTTCGTAATCCAAAGGTGTATCAAATTGCGATTCAGGCAAATAAGCACCTAAAGGGCCGCCGACTTGCACGGCTTTTATCGGACGGCCTGTCGCCGAACCGCCGCCAAAATCGTAGAGCAATTCGCGCAAAGTCGTACCAAAGGCAATTTCGACCAAGCCTGTGTATTTTAAGTTTCCAGCAAGCTGTAATGGCAATGTACCGCGTGATCGGCCTAAGCCAAAATCCCGGTAGTAATCGCCGCCTTTATCTAAAATAATGGGTACAGAAGCCAAGGATATAACATTATTGACGATGGTTGGCTTGCCGAATAAACCGCTGATGGCGGGTAGTGGTGGTTTAAAACGCACCAAGCCACGCTTGCCTTCCAGGCTTTCCATCAGGGAAGTCTCTTCGCCGCAAATATACGCGCCTGCACCTAAACGCACTTCCAGATGGAACGCATTGCCGCTGCCTAGAATGTCGTCGCCCAAATAACCGGCTGCATAAGCGGCGGCAATGGCGGCATTCAAAGCTTTGTGGGCATGGGGATATTCCACACGCAAATAGATGTAGCCTTGGTTTGCACCGACAGCTAAACCTGCGATGGTCATGCCTTCGATCAATACAAACGGGTCGCCTTCCATGACCATACGGTCAGAGAAGGTGCCGGAATCACCTTCGTCGGCATTACAGATAATGTATTTTTGTTCAGACGGGGTGTTTAAAACAGTGTTCCATTTAATACCTGTAGGAAACGCCGCACCGCCGCGACCACGCAAACCGGAGTCGGTAACGGCTTTCACAATTTCAGCTTGCGATTGCTTTAAGGCATTGTTTAGGCCGCGATAGCCGTCATGTGCCAAATAATCGTCCAAGCTGATCGGGTCAGTGATACCTATGCGGGCAAACGTCAAACGCTGTTGTTTTTTAAGGTAAGGCAGTTCTTCAGTCAAACCTAAATATAGGGGATGGGCTTGCCCGGTCAAAAAATCAGCGGCAAACAAACTGGCAACATCGCTGGTTTGCACAGGGCCATACGCGACGCGGCCTTGTTCGGTAGCAACTTCAACCAAAGTTTCTAGCCAGTACAAACCTCTGGAACCATTACGCACCAAATTGATAGCAATGCCACGTTGCTCGGCTTCTTTGGCAATAGCGGCGGCAACGCGGTCGGCACCGATGGAAACCGCACTGGAATCGCACGGTACAAAAATAGTAATACTCATGCTAACTCCTCAATAATGGCATCAAATCTGTCAGCAGAAACCCGACCAAAAACGTCATCGTCAATTTGGATGGCGGGCGAACAAGCGCAATTGCCTAGGCAATAAACGGGCTCTAAGGAAAATTGACCGTCAGCAGTAGTTTCGTGGTAATCAATACCTAACTTGGCTTGAACATGGGCTTCCAAAGCTTTGCTGCCCATCGCCTGGCACGATTCGGCGCGGCACAAATGGATCGTGTGCTGGCCTGGCGGGGTTTCCCGGAAGTAATGGTAAAAACTGATGACCCCATGCACTTCGGCGCGCGAAAGGTTAAGCCCTTTGGCAATCGCAGGAACGGCTTCGGCTGGGACATAACCCAAGGCATCTTGTATGCCATGCAAAATGGGTAAAAGTGCACCAGGCTTATCTTTGAGGGTACTAATGATGTCCTGCACGGTCGCTAGCATACTGCTTGAATCGGTCATTTTGGTCTCTCTATGGCAGTTCCATTTGTTGGCCGCCCACTTAAAACAATAAACACTTATTTGTCCGTAACTGCCCTGCCCCACGATTAGGCAAACCCAGCTGAACCTGGTTGGCCCGTTTATGGCTAAACGGACTCAAAACTGTGCTTTCATGCCTTAAATTGGCAACCCATTCGATAACAAAAAACACCGCCAATACGGTGTTTATGTCTATAAAATTAGGTCTGGTAGCATAGCACAAGATAGGTTTCATGTAAAAACCCATCAAATGACCATAAGTTGTAGGTTTATTAATGACGGGCTAGTCATTCGGCTTGATTTTGCCGCTATGAAGGAACGTGCACCTACATTCGTCCAGCTTACTTCATGCACGTTCCTAAGTTGTTAATGATCCATTAAAAATTGATGAACAATGATCCCATTATCAAATGGTGCATAGTGGCGTTAGTGTGTGTGGCATCATCCAAATATTGGTTCAAATAACCGCCTTCGGCACGAAAATTTTTATTGAATGTCCAACCCAAACCTGCAAAAGCACGGTTTTGGTCAAATCCCGAGTGCCCGCCTGCGGGTGTGGTGTTGGCGCGGATAAAAAACTCATCCCAAGTGATCAGGCTCAGGCGTGGCTCGAATTCCAAAGGGTGCATAAAGCGGATCATTTGCCGTGGGCGTATCCTGACCTGATCGCCGTTGCCGGGTATAAAATTGGTTTCGACCATCGTCCTAAAGCTTACCGTGCCTATACTTGTCGGCAACACATAACGGAAGGCTGGCCAAACGTCTTGCTGGGATTTTGACGGCTTGCCGAGATTTTGGGTAGGCAGCCATGTATAGCCCGCCCATAGTGTGGCGCGGTCACTCAAGGAATAACCCACCGCCGTGCGCACCATACCTTGGTACCAATGTTGCCAGTCATTATCCCAACGCGATTGCCCTTCCACCCAGATACGACCTTTATCCAAACTAGGGCTGATTACCTTAAGGCTGCCCTCACCCACCACTTGTAGCCAGCTGCCAGCATCTTGCAGCAAATCATCTTGTGCCGATGCGCTGGCGATCATGCCCGTAAACATGAGGGTTGCTGCCAAGTGTTTTGTTATGTTGTTCATCGAATATCCTTGTTTGGTTAAAAGCAATGTAGCTTTGTAGGCCGGAATAAGCCGCTTTGAGCGCAAGCGAAAAGGGGTGTTTCCGGCAAACCGTGGGTGCGCTATGCCGGAAACGGCAGTATTCACTTACGATCAAACTTCCTTATTCCGGCCTACAAGGCTCTTTCACCACCGCCAATTCACTAGGCCGCCCCATGCACAAACGTTGGAACACGCGGGCGGCAGCGATGCCATTGATGACAAACGACAAGGTAATCGGCAAGGCAAACCATGGATCATGGCTGCTGGCGTGGGACAGCAACAAATCCTCACCTAAAAAGGCGGGCGAAATCGGGAACCCGACCAAGCCCAAAAAGCTTAGGAACAACAATAAAGACAACCTGGGCTGGGTTTCTGCCATTGCCCGGTACACAAACGGTGATTCGGCAAAGTTTTCATTCTTTAGCAACTTGGCTAACACCACTACCCCCAACAGCCAAGCGGGGATAATCCCACTAGCAAAAATGGCGACATCAAACCAGGCATTGGGATATAAAAACCAAATCGCCACCCCAGCCAGCATCGAACTCAAGCCTATCGCATTCCACACCGCCACTGGGCTATGCTTTTGGCTGAACGCGCTTAATGAGGCCAACACCATCACCACCGACACCGGAATCGCCAAATAATGGCTACCCATCCCCGCCCGTTCCAACATCCACCAAGCCCCGAGAAAAACCATCACCCCCAATAAACTTGTTAAACCGGATTTGTGGGCATTAATCACCGCACCAATACGTTTTAACGGCTGCCAAAGGATGGCGCGGACCATCATTTCCAAATTCCCCTCTTGTAGGGAAAACACATACAAAGTGTTGTCCAGCACGTCGGGCAAGGTATTACGGATTGATGCAGGCAATAGCCTAAAGCGGGATGGCTTTTTGATATAAAAATCGGTGTCCACCGCCCCTTCTACCCGCAATAAATGCGCAACTATCGATGGCGACACCAGCAATTGGTAACAACGCAAAAACGCATTGCCTAAAAAATGCACCAATACCAAGCTTTCCAAGCCCACCGCCAATTCCATAAACATAAAACCCACTTGGGTTATCGAAGCGTAGGCAATTTGGCCTTTGATGTTGGATTGGGTTTTTTCTGAAATACTGGCGACAATAACCGTCAGCAAACCAATGGCGAACACGATAAAGCGGGTGAAATAGTGGTAGCCCCAAATCGGTGTGGTGCGCAGCAATAAAAACACCCCCAAATGCACCGACAAAGCCCCGTAAAAAATCGCGCTGGACGGCGTAGGGCCTTCCATCGCCCTAGGCAACCAAAAGCAGAACGGAAATTGTGCGGATTTGCCGGACGCGGCGATCACGATTAACACCGACAATAGCAATAAAGACGTATAACCCGCAGGCGGCATGTCGGGGTGGGTGAACAGTCCGGCAAGCTCGCTAAAATGTTGGCTGTCATGGAACAGCAAGTGGCTCATCCACGCCCCCAACAACAAGCCAATATCGCAAAACCGATAAATGGTATAAGCGCGTAAGGCGTTGCGTACGGGTTGCACACGATGCCGATAAAAAGCAATCAACAAAAACGAGGCGATACCGACAATCTCCCACCCCGCAAACAGCATATCGATAGAGCCGGACAAGATGACCAAATTCAGCCCGAATACAAATCCAAAAATAGTCAGGAAAAACCGCTTATAACCTGCTTCGCGGTGCAAATAAACACGGCAATATTTGACGATGATCGAAAAAATCGCCCACACACAAAACAAATACACCGCCCCGACCCGGTCAAAATAAAACAACACCGGAAAACGGTAATCGCCCGTGGCATACAAGGTAAACCACTCGAATTCATGCGGGGTAAATCCGCCTATCCCCCATAACACCAACAAAGCGATGATACAAACCCCTAAAGTATGGCTGCACCAAAAGCTGATGGTGGCAATTTTTTTCTCATCATGCTTAGCCAAAAAAATCAGCAAAAAACCGAGTAAGGGTAAAAATTGGCTGCTTAACATTAACGCGTTCATGCACGTACCTTATTAAAGTGGTGTACAGGCAAGGTTTCGGTTTGCCCGACAATAATTTTTTCTGAATGTGTCGCTTGAGGTACAGCGTAAGCCCCGTCAAATTCGACGGCCTCCCAACCGAGGGCAGAGTACAAGTGCAAGTCATGGCTAACCGGAGCACAAGACACCAGCCGCACCCACTCATTGTCCAGCCACTCTTTCAACGGCCCTAAATTAGCAAATGCCTGGTCTAAAATGGCGGTGGTTTGTTCCACCACAATCAACAAGCGGGCGGGTTGGTGCACTTCTATCATTTGCGACGGCAATCCTGTGCGCAAATCGCCTTCCACACCATTCGCCACGCCCAATAAGCCAATCACGTTATGCGGAAGCTTAGTGCCAGCGCCATACACCGAATTGTCGATGCGCGAAAACAAATATTCCAAATTGATACCGCCGCACACCGGAATGATTGCCGACAAAATTTTCACCATAATGTCGCCGTTGGCATCGGTGTCGGGATTGTAAGAATGCAAAAACGCCCGCCTGTCCATAAACAATTCCCGTGACAAAGCCCTGGGGCCAACCAAGCAATACAAATTATTGGAATGGTTGTATTCTGGGCGCGGCTCAAAAATGGACGAGGCGCGTTGCATCACATGGTCGTGGGCTTCGGTATTGTCATGGGCTTTTGGGCCTAGCTCAAACCAGCGGCAACGCTCGCGGGCGTTGCGTTGTAAGGCTTTTTTCATGGACAACTGGAAGGTGTGTAAATACGGTGCTGGATGCTGCGCCAACAAATGCTTGTCGAAATAATTGATTTCATCGCGGCTGGTGTTGTGTAGCGCCGCGATAAAACGGGTGTCGTCAGGAATATGGATGCCGCGTTCGCTCAAAATGGCGCGTACCGATTCATGGTTAGCCATCCAAGCAAAAGCACGGGCATTCGGAGCGCCCGGTTTACCCGAACAGGCGCCGCAATCGTAAGCGGCAAAATGCGGGTTGTTGACACTGCTGGAACCATGCGCGACCACTACGACTAACGGCGCAAAATGCTCGGTCAAGCCGATGTTACACAATAAACCACCCAGCTTGTCCGCCATTTCTGTAAAAGAAAAACCCAACAAATAACCGTCTTCACTGAGCTCTTCCGACTCCCGCAACAAATGTAGCTGCGAATGGGCTTCCACTTCGCTTAAGGTGCGTATGCCCGGCAATTTAGCGCCGGGGCGGAACACATTCCACGCCATGCGCACAGCATAGGCCAAACCGATGGTTTGGGTATAAAGCCAACCCCGCCACATCGAATGGGCGCTAAAGTGCATGTGGGTCAGCTGTGTGGACTTGGCCTTTTTATCGGGTTTAGCGAGTGGTGACGATTCTTTGATTAAATGTTTGGGGGTAATGATATTCGGGCATTGCGCAACCGGAAACGCATCATCCAAACCTTGGTACAAAAAATCGATGCCAAAAAATCCGGCAGCGCCGAACGTTTCCACCTCAGGGTTTAACTCTTCCAAATGCCGCCGGATTGAACATTCGCGGTCATCGATGCAAAACAAAGCTTGGGCTTTAGGGCGTGTGTTTATGGCAGTTGCCGGAGTTGGCTTTAGGGCGGCCAACAATTCGCTATGTAAAGCCCATTCCATCGCCTCATGCCAGACTTTTAAGCGTAAAGGGATAGTTGGTTTAAAACCGCCGTCTTTAAGCAAGGGCGTTCCGGCTTTGAGTTGCAAATCGGCAATACGCGAAAATTGCGCCCCTTTTTTCTTAAGCAAAAAGGCCAGCTCCATCGCCAACTCAACCGCCAGCAAGTCCTTAAGGGAAATTTCCCGGCGCGACAGCAAAGCTTTTGGGTTGTTTTCAATCACATTGACCATCCCCGCCCAACCCGGATGCGCCAACAATACTTCCAGCAAATATTGTCCGTATAGCGATTCATCGCCGACAATTCTTTCCAAGCAAGTCAAAATGACCTCGTCGGGGCTGCCGGACAACAGGGCATGGACAGTGGGTTCATTTAAAGGATACAACGGCAAAAAACTATTGGTTGCCAGCCGCACCACACACGCCCAAAACGTCTCGCCGGTTTTCGGCAAACTCCAACGGCTGATGCCCTGGTCAAGAAAATTGGCCAATAGCCGGAACAACACCGGATGCACTGACGAATTTAAATCAATTTCCAACTGCGTCATCAAAGCAGTACGTATGCCGTGGTTAGCCAAAGACACTGGCGGGAAATGGCCAGTTTCATCAGCCTCAAACAAGGATTTATTTAGCGCCTCCCGGTCTTCCGGGCTACCGCCAGAATGGGCGATGGCCCAATTGATGGCGGCGCTAGTTATCCTGCCGTCCTTGTACAACTGCTGGTAATCGGCCATAGGCAAATAACTGCGGGCACCAAACATTTTTGCGGCAATCGCCACGCCCTCATGGAACGGATGCTGCTGGACAGCATGTAAGGTGTTGTGGTGGATAAAATCTTTAATGGGGCCTTGGGCGGGCAGCCAATGGGCGATGTGTTTTATCGACGCGTCCAAGTCAAAATCAACAGAATGGCCTATGCCATGGGCAAGGCCAAAAATCGGTTGGGTAATTTCGCGGTAAGCCATGGGGTCACCTTAATTCAGTGTGGCAATGTGAAAACAAGGCACTAAGCCGACGAGGGCTGAACACCTAAAGATGCGGATTACATCGTTATAATCTTGAGTAAAGCATGAACAATGCCAATGGCCTGATGACTGGCCATAAAAACCCGGCCCATCAGATAGGGGAAAAGATAAGATGATGATAATAGGGACAACTTAGCGTTGGTGATGAAGGATTGACCGCCCTGCCCTCCCCGCCAGCAAGCAAATCGGTAAGGCTTCGCCACAGTAAATAATGGCATTAGTGTTCAGATCAACCAATCGGCTTGGTTGAAAGCCCCCGATTTACCACAACAATAAAACCCTAGGCCCAACCATTTTAAGGAATTCAACTACACTTTAGTCCATAAGCTTCTTAACACAATCGTGGGTGGCGACAACCCCTACACACAAATCCAAGGCCACCCAATCATGGAACAACTCACCGACCTCAAAGCCATACTCCATTCCAAACGCGCCAATATCTACTATCTGGAAAAATGCCGGGTCATGCAAAAAGACGGGCGCGTCCTCTACCTGACCGAAGCCAAAGACGAAAATTACTACTGGAACATCCCCATCGCCAACACCACTGTCATTCTGCTGGGTACAGGCACGTCCATCACCCAAGCCGCGATGCGCATGTTAGCCAGTGCCGGGGTGTTGGTCGGGTTTTGCGGCGGCGGTGGCACGCCGTTATTGGTCGGCAGCGAAATCGAATGGCTCACCCCACAAAGCGAATACCGCCCCACAGATTATGTACAAGGCTGGCTCAGTTTTTGGTTTGACGAAAGCAAACGCTTGGCCGTAGCCAAAACCTTCCAGCAACAACGCGTCAACTACCTGCAACGCATCTGGGCAAAAGATCGCGACCTAAAAGCTGAAGGTTTTTTTACCGATGACCCCGCCCTCAGCAAGGCCCTAGGCGCCTATAGTGACCAACTGCAAAGCGCACAAAAAGTCGGCGACCTGTTACAGCGTGAGGCCCTGCTCACCAAACAACTGTACCGCTATGCTGCCAAAGCCACCCAATATGGTAACTTTGTCAGGGAACGCGAAGCCACCGACCTTGCCAACGGCTTTTTAAACCACGGCAACTATTTGGCCTACGGACTTGCCGCCACCACGCTGTGGGTGTTGGGCATACCCCACGGTTTTGCCGTCATGCACGGCAAAACCCGGCGCGGTGCGCTGGTGTTTGATGTCGCCGACCTAGTTAAAGATGCCATCGTGCTGCCGTGGGCGTTTGTCTGCGCCAAAGAAAAAACCACCGAACAAGAATTTCGCCAACAAATCCTACAAAAATTTACCGAACATAAAGCCTTGGATTTTATGTTTGAACAGGTTAAGCAAGCGGCCTTAAACGGCAACGACAATACGTAAAGCCATGGCAGCCCAGAACAACTATCCGTGTCCAACAAACCAATGGCTACCAACGGACTGGGCAACCGCCGCCAAACGCTTATCGCGTGTCCAAAGCCAAGTATTGGGCGTTAAGCTGACGGATGTCAACAGATGCAAATCAACCCAACCAATCCATTTACCCATCAGTTGTTGAGCCTGCAAATAATGCAAAACTTCATCATGACCTGCTTCCATCACCTGAGGCAAACATTGCCAAAGGCCCAACAAAGCTTCACGGTTACGCAAGTGACCACAAGCCAACTCGCCAATAACCATGGGATGAATGCCCACTTGCCCCTGTTCCAACAAGCGCACCAAGGTTTCATCTTTGGCACGCAAATGATCCACCCAAACCGAGGTATCCACCAAAACCATAAGGGCTACCCGACCAAATCCGATTGCCGTCTTGGCATTGCTTCCAGTTCTGGCTCGCTACCGCCCAATATCGCCAAACGGCGGGCACTTTCGCGTTCAATCAACGCCTTCAAGCCTTCCCTTAACAACGCCGTTTTTTCGTGGATACCCGTCAACTCAACTGCCTTTGCATATAACTCATTATCTATCTTCAATGTCGTACGCATAACGTCTCCTGATGAACGATTTAACCAGCGTCATTATATGTCCATTTTCATGCCCTTTAGCGTGTTTTCAAATAGGAACCAACACTTATGATGGTCACATTCATCAGCCAATGCCAGAAAAAAGCCCTAAGCCGCACCCGCCGCGTATTAGATGCCTTCGCCAACCGCATCGGCGACAACACCTGGCAAACCGTCATCACCGAAGACGGCCTGATTGCCGTCAAAACCCTGTTACGCAAAACCGCCACTAAAAACACAGCGGTGGCTTGCCATTGGCAGCGGTCAAGAAGCCGGAGTGAATTGGTTTGGATAGTGGGGAATCGCAACGCATTTAATTCAGCAGGCAATGTGCCTGTAAACACCACCAGTAAGGAGCTCTTTATGGATATTCCAAGCGACAAACCCAACCCAAATTGGCTTTATGCCAACACCCAATTACAACCTTTGGCAGAACATTTATTTGCTGTCGGCTATGTTGCCGAACAACTGCACAGGCGCTTGATAGCTGATAAAAATGACCATTCCGTAGCGATTTTTGTGGCGGGTTGTCTGCATGATTTGGGCAAGATTGATCCTGCGTTTCAGGCATGGGCAATCAACCCCAAGAAAAAAGAGTTTGCAGCCGAAGACGGGCAACACATCGATGATGCCAAGTTCAGTTTTGATAAACATCCTCGCCATAACGAAATTTCCGTGTTGCTTTATGAATTGCTTGATCCGATAGGCTTTAAAGACATCAACACCGCCAACAAATTGGCGATAAAACACGCAGTTTATTGGCATCATGCAAAACCTTACCGCAAAGAAAAAGACGCCGATTTTGCAAGCTTCGGCGGCATTTATAAAAAACTGTCCGGCAACCTGACCAGCCTGAGCTTTGCCGAATTGCTAGAAAAAGCCCAAAAATTGTTGAAAGAATTAAGCGAAATGGATTGCCGCTATCGCGCCATTGAAAACTCATTCCTTACCAAAATTTACAGCGAAGAGGTTGATTTAGACCTTCTGACCAGAATAAAAACCACGCCTTTACCTTTATACAAAAGCTACGAAGCGCATGACCGTATCGAAAGCTACCAGAAGCAAATCCAAGAAAACGCATTTAATAACATCATCCGGGCTTGCGTTATTTCTGCCGACCGCTTGGTGTCGGCGTTGTCTGCAGCCGAATTGCACGAACATATCAAGCACGCTACCTTGCCCGATTTGATTCACGAAACCTTGCTATTGGAGTCAACGCTTTGCTCGCATATCGAAGCCTGCCTAACGCGATTCCCACACGGTGAACAAACTAGCAAACAACACGAAATTGCCCAAGAACTTAGCAAAGTACCAGGCGTCGCAGTTCTGGCAGGGCCAGCAGGTTGTGGTAAAACCAAAATCGCTCTGGAATGGGCCTTGCTGAAAAACGCCCAGCAAATTATTTGGATATGTCCACGGGTGCAAGTGTGCCAAGGCTTGTTCTTGGATTTAACGTCTGAGCAATACCTACCTAATGCCAATATAGAAATCAATACAGGCGAATTTAAATACACCAACGAATGGGGCAGAAGTACCCCAGAAAACGAAAACTTTTCCGGTAATATTGTTATCACCACTATTGACCAGGTGTTCAGCGCCATCATCACCCACACCAAAGTCAATACGCTTATTAATGTGCTGAATGCCCATATCGTTTTCGACGAATTCCACGAATACATCGCCATGCCTGCGTTCAATTTGTTGTTTGCCGAATTGGTGGCTTGCAAGCAGCAACAAGACCGCCAAGCCAACACTTTGCTAGTATCGGCAACGCCGCATTATTTCTACCTGAAATCGGTATTGGGCATGGAGCCGGAAGACATTATCGCCATGACCAGCTTTAACCCCAGCAGTTACCAGATTGACTTTAAAGTGTTCGATGAAACCCGCCAAGACGACAGCAACCCGCTGTACCAACGCCAAAGCGGCAATACCATCGTTATCAGTAACACAGCACAAACCGCCCAGAAAAGCTTTATCCGTCATCAAGATGAAAATTCGGTATTGCTGCATTCAAAGTTTAAAAAAAGCGACAAGCAAAAATGGTTTAACGAAGTGTTTGAGTCCTTCAAAAAAGACGGGACGCGTAAGTTTGATGTGTTGCGCTCAGGGCCGATTGTGCAAGCCTCATTAAACATCACCTGCGATTACATGGTGGCGGAAATCACCACTGCCGAAAACTTCCTGCAACGCTTAGGGCGGCTTGACCGCTTTGGCAACAACACAAGCCCCAACATTTATTGTATTGCCGTACCTGAACCGATTCACCAAGGCAAAGGTACGGGTTCATCAGCGCGTTTTTTAGCCCGTCAATACAGCTTTGCCGCCACCAAAACATGGTATCAATTTTTGCAAGCCGAACAATTGGCAGACAAAACTATCCAGTTGCCAGAACTTTACGTGCTTTACCAAAAATTCCATGATTCCGACCTTGCCCATCGGAGTATGGAATCCGATTTATTAGCTTGCTTCAAACAAGGCGTGCAGCTGATTAACCAGAAAGTGCTAGACCCAATCACCATTCCAACGAAAAGTGCCAGCGTCAAAGTGCGGGGCAAAATCAGCAAACAGTCTTTGCGTGGCGAAAACCGCTTTGTACAAATGGCGGTGTGTGATGTCACTAACCCTGAAAAAATTATCTTTCGTGAGCAATACGCTTACGAAATGCCCATTAGTGAGCAAGATCCATTCGATAATTTAACCGCTTCGATTGACGAGATTCAGGGCTATGGCGACAGCGACAAAAACTTGTTGGCCTATATGAAAGCCAAGTACCACAACGTGATAGGCGGCACCAAAGCCTTTAAAGATTTCATCTTGCTAAATGAGGCACGGGATCCCGAATTACCGATTTATCTGAGCTATACACCCGAAGGTTTAGATCGTGTGGGTGGCGACAGCGCACGACATAGTTATGCCGTTTACTATGTCGTGTGCGACAAACAGCCTATCGGAGCACTACCAATTAAGCAATTAACATCAACAGAGGATTAAACTATACAAAACACCAGAACGATTGTTACCGAGGCCACTATGAAACAACTGCTATTAGAAATAGACGAAATTACCGAAGCAAAAATTAACGCCGCTGCGAAAACAGCTGGGCTGTCCACCCAGCAATGGTTACAACAGATTATTGACGAAAAAACGGTCACAACTTGGCCTAACTCCATTAAGGCATTATCCGGAACCTGGCAAGACGCGCCTTATGCAGAGGAGTTACGAGCGGCTGAAGGCAAGGATATTTTAAGGGAAGATTTTTAATGTACGCACTAGACACCAATACCGTGATTTATTTTTTTAAGGGTATGGGGAATGTCGCTAGCTATTTATTTAGCTTGCCACCACATGAGATTGCATTGCCTTCAGTGGTTTTGTATGAATTTCACGTCGGCATTGCCAAATCAAACTCACCCGAAAAACGTAGAAGCCAATTAGCAGAATTGCTTACTGTGGTGCGCGTGTTGCCGTTTACAGAACACGAAGCCGCTATTACCGCCCAGCTTAGGGAAACTTTAGAAAAGGCAGGTACACCAATTGGCCCCTTGGACATGATGATTGCGGGCATTACTTTAGCTAACCAAGCCGCTTTAGTAACACATAACACCAAAGAGTTTTCGCGCATTGAAAACTTGCGCTTAGAAGATTGGTTTAATTAACATAATTTATTTTTCAAGGAAATATGCAATGAATAAAATTACAGGTATTAGAAGTGTTGACTTCAAAATCACAGCATTAGGTTATGGTGTGGTCAACTGGAATGGCCCAACTAAATTAGTTGGAGATGATGGGATGGATCAAAATAACCATACACTTCCAAAATTGAGAGGTTACAGTAATTTAAGTGGAAAAATAAAAGATGAAACTGGTTTTAAATATAAAAAACATGCTTCGGATATAAACTTTAAAGAAACACCACTGTATATCAGCCAAAATTGCATCCGACATCATTTGTTCAGAGATCAGGCTTATGACCTGCATTATGCGAAAGACAAAAATCTGCTTGATATTTTAACCTCTATAACAGGTTTGATAAGAGGCTACGTTGTGCCGTCAAGTCAGTGTAAACGTACCAGCCCATTGCTATTAGAAGATTTCGTGGATCAATTAGGTAACGGAAACTTTGAACAGCTTTCATCGTCAAGCTCAACGGAAGAAATAACAAAGCCCGATGGAACTAAAGATTATAAAAGGGGTGAGAATTCAATTTTCTCCAAAACGACTTTTGGCGAAACCGAATATCTGGCTTATGGTTCAATCAGCATTGAGCAATTAGAGTTTATTTCATTAGACAAAAAATTTGACCGTGCCACAATGGTCATTAAACAAGGCGAAGGCGAAAAAATCGCCGAAGCCCTACAAACCTTCATCAAAAACCTAGACCCAAGCCGCGAACCGAAAGCCGTTTTTCACCCTAACTATGTCCGTGGCGGCACTATTTTTGAAGAAGGCGAAACAGGTATTTTGTTAGACAACGTCGCCATCGACATACTTGTGCAAGAAACCCTGCGCATGATTAGCGAACTGAACATCCGCCAAGCCAAAGGCTATATGTATGTTGAGAGTGTGCTGGTTGACTACAACGACAGCCACAAAATGATGCGTATCAAACGTAGCGTAGGCGACATCAACGAAACGCCCAAAGCCCCTTATGCGGTTTATTTTTACGCCAAAAATTAGAAGGAGACTGTGATGACTACCCAAACTGCAAAAATTGTTAGCAATGGCAATAGCCAGGTTGTTTGTTTACCTGAAGAATTTTTTTTTGACACGGCTGAAGTTTACATCAGCAAACAAGGCGAAAACCTGATTATCTCACCTAAAAAATCCACATGGGATACCTTTTTCGATACCGATTCAGCGTTTGATGACGATTTCTTGGCAGACAGGGAAGACACCCTGCCATTGGAACGGGAGTTTTAAGGCATGTTCATGTTGGATACCAATATTTGCATTTATGTCCTAAAAAACCATTCTGATAAGTTGCGGCATAAGTTTAATGAAACCGAGGGTTTGAGCATTTCAACCATCGTCTATGGGGAATTGTGTTATGGCATTGAAAATAGCGATAGCCCTAAAAAAGCCCAGCGTTGGCAACAACTCGAACTGTTTTTGCAAAACTTGACTATTATTGACTGGAGCAAAGAAGCCGCCAAACACTACGGTTCAATAAGGGCGGTTTTAAAACAACAAGGCACATTGATTGGTAACAATGATTTGCTGATTGCCGCCCACGCACGCAGTCTAAATGCAATATTGGTAACAAACAATGTACGCGAATTTCATCGTGTGCCTAACTTGTTGATAGAAAACTGGGTATCCGACTAACCGTTAAATGACTTAAGGAGCAACCATGCGTATTACCATCAAATACGAAGCCTCTTGGCGCAATTCGTTTTTGGGCGGCAGCAACAACGAACCCGTACCCAAAAATGGCAGGGAATTTCTAGGTTCCATGACGGCGTTGGGAAAAAAAGATGCCCAAGGCGAGTATGCAAATTTCCTTAAACGGGAAATTACCAAGGATACCGTTATGGGCGTATTAAATCGGCTAATAGGCGACCAACGCAAACTTTACCAATCGCGGCAATCCGCCGATTACTTTTTTGCCGAACTTGAGCCGCACATTACTTTCAACGACCGACAAGACCGCACCAAGCCTATCAACAGCGAAATGGTCTATATCCGTAATATGACGGGCAATACCGACCAGAACGCCTTTACAGGCATGATAAAAGCTAACGACCCCGTGTTCAGTGAAAGCTATGCCAACGCATTTTGGGGGGTATTAAGCTTGGATATTGACCAGTTATGCCAGTTTGTAAACCAGGCTGACTACCAAGTTGACAGTGTTGGGCAATTTGACCCTATCAGCGTATTGCAGCAGTTGGAACATTTAAATGGGTTAAAAGCCATCGACCTGACAGACACGGTGCAATTGGCAGTAGAGCTTTTGCAAAAAACCTACCCAGACGTGGGCTATAAAATCACTAACGGGAAAATCAAACCGATTGAGCTTTATTGCTCGGCCTTATACTTGCAAATTGGGCGGCTTAGCCAACACCATAACGTATCCAAAGCCCTGACTAAAAGCGGTGGCATCAGTGGTATTTCCAAACGAGGATTTACACCCAAGGATTTTATGAATACCTATACGACAGGAAATAAAAAGCCAATTTGGGGGAATCCTTATATGGTTAAGCCAAAGTTCGGCGGTCAAGATACTTTGTTACTAACCAAAGCCAATGGAACGCTCGACATTCAACTGGACGTATCCGACGAAAAAGCGAGGCTACTGGAAAGCATGATAGAAAATGCTGGCGTTTCCAGTTTCTATATGGGCAAAAAAGGTTTGGCGTATGTTGACAACTTACGAGTATAAGGGAATCCAATGAATTACTACCAAGAAATCACCTTATTGCCCAACCCCGACATTCACCTGTTTGGTCTTTGGTCAAAAGTCTACCAACAACTCCACCTAGGCTTCGTGGCAATGCAAGACGACCAAGGCCGTGTGCCGATGGGTGTGGCGTTTCCTGAGTATGTGCAAGGCGAAAAATACAGCTTGTTGGGTAGCAAATTACGCGTGTTTGCAGAACACGAAGCCACCCTAAGCCAATTTAACGCCAGCCACTGGTTAGCGCGCCTGAGTGACTATGTCCATTGCACCAGCATTCGCCCCGTACCCGCAAAAATAGCGGGCTACGCCATCTACCAACGCGAGCAGCCGAAAACCAACAAAGAACGCTTGGCGAGGCGGTATGCCAAGCGTCACGGCGTGGATATGCAAGCGGCACTGTTCGGGGAGATTGGCCTAACCGTAAAGCCACCCCCTAACAAAGATTACAAAACCCAGTTCCGCTATTGTGAGCTGCCGAACAAAAGCGTCCCAACCCCGTTTATCCGCCTAAAAAGCTTAAGTGGCGGGCAGACGTTTTGTTTGTGGATTAAAAAAACAGTGGTTTCAGCACCGTCGGCAGCGGCATTTAGCAGTTATGGCTTAAGCGCTGTCGCCACCGTCCCGGAGTTTTGACTTGTATTGCCAACTGCCGCATTAGGCAGATTAACAAAATAGAGTTGTTGACATGCTGGCTATTTCCACATAGCCAGCTTAACAACCCTTTTTGACCCAAGTTTTTAACGCTTTTTAAAAATATAGATAAATCAGCCAGTTGCAGAGTAGTGTTTTAGGGATGGGGTAAACCCGTTAAATCTTCTGTATACTGCTATGCGGCTGGCTTTAGGGGTGTTTAAGGTCAGTTCACTGCCGCACAGGCAGCTTAGAAATCATCAATCAACAAAAAACAGCCATAGGGTGCCGTTCACTGCCGCACAGGCAGCTTAGAAAATAATCAATAACGCATCACGATAATCTAACAAGTTCACTGCCGCACAGGCAGCTTAGAAAACATTACGCGTTAAATGTGAAGAACTCGCCCCGTTCACTGCCGCACAGGCAGCTTAGAAACAGTTGTAGTGCCTGGCCCAGTTGTAGTGCCTGTTCACTGCCGCACAGGCAGCTTAGAAATGAGTCAGTAAATTTGGTAATTGGTGCTGCATGTTCACTGCCGCACAGGCAGCTTAGAAAGTAGGCAATGCTGACAAAATGTGAACAACTGTGTTCACTGCCGCACAGGCAGCTTAGAAACACGGAAAAGCGTTAATTGGCGCTAAGACTGAGTTCACTGCCGCACAGGCAGCTTAGAAATTAAAGATGGTTTGAGCTTGGTGTATTTAGGCGTTCACTGCCGCACAGGCAGCTTAGAAATTATTCAACAAATCTATGAAGCTGTATACGGCGTTCACTGCCGCACAGGCAGCTTAGAAATAAAAAAAGCGCATACGGGATTGGCATGCTTAGTTCACTGCCGCACAGGCAGCTTAGAAATGCTAAACCGCAAGTAAAGCAAAAAGATTATGGTTCACTGCCGCACAGGCAGCTTAGAAAAATATCCGAATAGTTTAGGTTTTCTGATGCTTGTTCACTGCCGCACAGGCAGCTTAGAAAATAGCCAACATCATGACCTGCTTTAGAGTCCTGTTCACTGCCGCACAGGCAGCTTAGAAAAAAAAAGGCGACGACGTGATAGTTAATAGGCAGTTCACTGCCGCACAGGCAGCTTAGAAAAGATAAGCAAAAACCCTACACGTTGGACGACAGTTCACTGCCGCACAGGCAGCTTAGAAAACGCACACATCAGGCTAGGAATAGAGCCATCAGTTCACTGCCGCACAGGCAGCTTAGAAAAGTTGTTTTGTATTCAGGTTTTAAGCGGTTTAGTTCACTGCCGAACAGGCAGCTTAGAAATGCCTAGTCATTTTTTTCTCCAGTAGTTCAATGTTCACTGCCGAACAGGCAGCTTAGAAAAAAATAAGTAGCTTGTATTCTATACCCGTCAAGTTCACTGCCGAACAGGCAGCTTAGAAATAATAGAAGGGTTTAGTAAACAGCAAAGAAATGTTCACTGCCGAACAGGCAGCTTAGAAAAGAAGGAGCGCATTGGGTAACTCTTGAAGAAGGTTCACTGCCGAACAGGCAGCTTAGAAAGAGGAGTCAGTGTATGGCGGTATGTTGGAAACGTTCACTGCCGAACAGGCAGCTTAGAAAATGCTTGATCAATACGCATTCGAGCAAAGAATGTTCACTGCCGAACAGGCAGCTTAGAAACCGCATAAGCTGTTACAAGTGCAGCTTCAAGGGTTCACTGCCGAACAGGCAGCTTAGAAAGTCTGCGTTTACTGGTTCTGGCGCTGGTACAAGTTCACTGCCGAACAGGCAGCTTAGAAACTACGAAACCGAAAAATTAGGCTTAACGAAGAGTTCACTGCCGAACAGGCAGCTTAGAAAAGCTGGAAATAACCGAAAAGCTTAATGCTTGCGTTCACTGCCGCACAGGCAGCTTAGAAATGAAGGAAGACCAAGATTATCAAATCAATATAGTTCACTGCCGCACAGGCAGCTTAGAAAGCCTGGCAATTTTAAAGTGACTGAAGGAAGATGTTCACTGCCGCACAGGCAGCTTAGAAATGCCGACATCGATTTGTGCAGGCGTTACGGGTGTTCACTGCCGCACAGGCAGCTTAGAAATTCGGTAACAAATTGGCACTTAACATCGCTTGGTTCACTGCCGCACAGGCAGCTTAGAAACGGCGTTCACACCTATTATTTTGAATATTTTGGTTCACTGCCGCACAGGCA
>JAPLRR010000019.1 GCA_026399075.1 Methylococcales bacterium | reverse complement strand
CACCCGATCCCATCCCGAACTCGGAAGTGAAACCGCTTAGCGCCGATGATAGTGTGGCAGTTTGCCATGCGAAAGTAGGGAATTGCCAAGCTCCTAAATCAAGACCCGCCAACACCCGTTGGCGGGTTTTTTTTTGCACGGGGTTACGGACGCCACTGATATTTTGCTGGCCTTGCCGCAAGCGTAGGGCGCGCACTGTTTGCTTGCGCCATGTCAAAAATTTAAAAATTGTGGATGCAAGCTAGCGGGTTATCTTCGGACGTGGGTTCATGCCCACTTTGGTTTCGTGTCTATAGGGCGGTATTGGCAAAAGCCCCAATACTATTAACAATATCTTCAACCAACTGCGGGCCACGATAGACAAGGCCACTATATATTTGCACCAAGCTTGCCCCAGCCTTTAACTTTTCTTGGGCATCTGCCGCGCTTAAAATGCCGCCAGCGGCAATAATTGGGATTTTTCCTTGAAACTCAGCGGCTAACCCTTGCACAACTAGGGTAGACTGGTTTTTAACTGGCGCTCCACTTAAGCCGCCTGCCTCATTGGCAAACTTGTGGCCTGCGATGGTGTCCCGCGCAATGGTGGTGTTGGTTGCAATAACCCCATCTATGGCAAACTCCAGCAATAGTCTGGCTATATGGCTGATTTCATCATCGTTTAAATCTGGGGCAATTTTTAGCACTAAGGGCACATAACGGCTATGTTCTTGTTGCAACTTTAGTTGTTCTTCCTTCAGTGTGCCGATTAGCGCTTTAATTTCATCCCCTTGTTGCAACTGGCGCAGGTTTTTGGTGTTCGGGGAGGAAATGTTGATGGTTATGTAGCTGGCCGAGGTGTATGCCTTGCGTAAGCCAATCAGATAATCGGCCACAGCGTCTTCTATAGGCGTGTCAGCGTTTTTGCCAATGTTAATGCCTAGGATGCCAAGGTAATGGCTTTGTTGTACTTGGCTTAACAGATGGTCTACCCCTAAATTATTAAAACCCATGCGGTTAATGATCGCCTGATGTTCTGGCAACCTAAACATGCGGGGTTTAGGGTTGCCTGGTTGTGGGCGTGGCGTCACTGTGCCTATTTCTACAAAACCGAAGCCCAGTGCTGCTAGGGCATTTATATAGTCACCATTTTTGTCTAAACCAGCAGCTAAACCGACCGGGTTTTTAAAATGCAGGCCCATGATTTGTACTGGACGGTCTTCAATAACAGGGTGGAGCACCTTTGCCAAGCCGGAAATATAGGCGGCATTAAGCAGCTTAAGTGTCACATCATGGGCTACTTCTGGATCTAATGAAAACAATAGTGGGCGTAATAAAGGATAAAAGTTCATAGGCTAGTAATTGGGTGATGAATTATTGAATGGCGGCAAGTGCAGGCTGCCCATCGGGCCGACCTATTTGGTAAGGTTCAGGTGTTATTGCAGTGGGCCGGTTTAAAATAAGGTCAACCATAAGCTGCGCGGATGCAGGTCCCATCACCAGGCCATTCCGAAAATGGCCAGCGTTAATGCTTAGATTGTTTATTTCAGGATGCCTGCTGATATAGGGTACACCGTATTCAGTGCCTGGCCGTAAGCCTGCCCAATGGGCAATGAGTGGAGCTGATTTAAGTTCAGGCAGTAGCTTAACGGCAAATCCAGTAAGCCTGTTAAGTGCTTCGAAAGTTGTAGTTTTATTAAAGTCATCCTGCTCTACCGTGCTGCCAGCAAGGATTTTGCCATCGCGCCTAGGTATCAAGTAGTGGTCGCCGTCCAATACCATCATGCTTAAGGTGTTAGGTTTGGAATCAAATAACAGCATTTGGCCTTTCACTGGTGCGATCTTAGGTGCGGTGCTGATAAGTTCAGGAAAAAGGTTGCGGAATAATGGGCCAGTCCAAGCACCTGCAGAAATGACCAGTTGGTTGACAGCGAAATCCCCTAAACTGGTGTTGATCTGGGTAATCCGGTTTTGTGTGCGGCTTATATGGGTTACTTCACAGTGCTCTATTAAGTGCACGCCTTTATTGATGAGATCCTGTTTTAAGGATTTAAGCAGTCTAGGGTTGCGCGCTTGGGCAATAGTGGGCAGCCAAAGCGGATTTTCGGGGATTGTGTGTAGCCCGTTAAAAATATGGGTATCCGGCTTTTGGAAGTCTATGTTATTGGCGATACACCAGTTATGGGCGGCTGATATATCAGGGTTTTTGGTGATTAATAATCCGCAGGGGGTCCATTCGGGATCCAACTGGGTCTCCGTTATTAATTCTTCGGCTAGGGTAGGGTACAACGTTAGGCTTTGTATGACTAAGCGGGTAATTGCTTCAGCTTGTCGCCAAGGGTAGAGGGGTAGCAAAATGCCTCCGCCAGCCCACGATGACTCCCTGCCTAGGGTGTTTTTTTCGATTACGGCCACTGTTGCGCCCGCCTTAACAAATTCACGCGCAGTAAGCAGGCCGATAACGCCGCCGCCAATAAGGGTAATATCTGGAGTTTTGGACATGGATGTTAATCAATAGTTGGGCGGAAATGGTTGTTTGATGTTAGCTTGGGTTTGCTAAATGCGAAATGCAAGTGGTTTTCCTCGATTGATGTGTGGCTTTTCACTTCAGCAAGCTTACATAAGCTAATAGATACCACAATGCGGCTTTACTTAAGTCAGATGGATGCTGGCCACTAGTTATGTGTAAAGAAAATTATATAAGTATAGAGAATACACTGATTATCTGCTTATATGCACTTTTTTGGATATAAATTCGTTAAAATTCGAGCTTTTGCCTAATATTGGTGCGAATTGCCCATGTCGATTTAATGCCATAGTAATTTCGGCTATTTTATGTTATTTGTTGTTTTTTGCATACAGATAGATAAGCTTACTGAAGGTTATGCTGTTACCCATTGATAATTAAAGACTAATAGAAGGCAAAAAAAATGCTATAAAACTTGTGGGGAAATGGAATTACTGCTATTATTGCCGCCGTGTAAAGAAATTTGTTGTATTAATGCAAATTTTTGTAAATTAACAACCTCATGAGGGGGAATCAATGACTTTTAAAAAAACCAACCTTTGCCTCGGTATAGCCTTGGCAACAATGACTATGGCAGGCGCCTTGGTTTCTCCACAAGCTTTGGCACGCACCAGTGCAGAGCGCATGGCAGAAGCTGCAAATAACAAAGCCGACGCATTGGAAGCGCAACTGCAAGCTTTGCAAGCAGAAGTGATCAGCTTAAGGGAACAAGCCAACCGTCCGGCTGCAAGTGCTGATTCAGAAAAAGTACAAGAATTGGATGCATGGATGACATCGGTTAAATCTGAGCCTGTTAAAGCAAAAGAAAAAAACAATATGGTATTCTTCCGTGGTGGTTATTCTCATAACAACCATGGCAGGGGCGGCACGCTGGATCCTACTTATCTTCCAATTGCTGGTGGCATCTCTAATCCGAACGGCCTTGCGGTTGGTGAAATTGCCGACCAAGATGCTTGGTATTTCGGTGCTGGCTTTGACTTTAGCTTGAATGATGACCTGTTTGGTTTGATGGATGGCACTGAAGTTTTAGCTGAATTGATGTTTGACTATAAAGAACTGGGCACCAAACAAGCTAATGGACTTTCTCCACAGGAAGTGGCTGTGGTTAATTCTTTAGGTTTTAACTTACCTCCTGCAAACTCAGAAACAGCAACTGTTAACCAGTTGTCTTTGGCAGCTTCACCAAAAATCAAATTCTTGAAAGGCCATGCTTTCAGACCTTGGTTAATTCCAATTGGCTTTGAGCTGAGCATCATCAGTCCACCATCTGACGCTATTACTGTATTAACCCCTGGTATGCAGTTTGGTTTAGGTGCGGATTACAAAATCTGGAACAACCTTTATGTGGGTGCTGACGCACGTTACCACTATGCGCCAGGCGACGTTGACGGTGTCAACCCCAATGGCGTAACAGCTGGTGGTTACCTCGGTATTGGTTTCTAAGCATAACGCTTAAAAACAGATCCAAAAAAAAGGGAGGGTTTTAACCCTCCCTTTTTTTTGTCTAAAAAACGGTTCGGTTTATGCTGAAAAGCGTGTGGATTCGATGTTTTATGAACGCCGAAAATCCCGATTTCGCTTTGCTGCATCAGGGCTAGTGTGCCATGAAAAGAGGCGAAAGCTTTTCAGGGGACATTAAAGATGGGAGTAGACCTCTTGTTTTCGGCGAAAGTGTACTGGTACGGCATCCTGGGAAAAGCTAAGAAGCAAAATAAAGGGTTGAATGTTACTGCAACACAATGTTTTAGCTTGTCAATGCTTTGGGGGCCAGTAGAAAACAACTGGCCGCATAGCCCGGTGTGGTTTCTTTGACACGCCTAAAGCGCATGGTTGCGCGGTCATAGCCAGGCTTCACCCTACGGAAAAACCGGCGCAGTGGGGTGGCGGCATAGCGGGGCATCTTTGTTTCAACCAGTTCAAAACCGCAGATGGTCGCAACTTTTTCAAGATATGCCGTACTGAGTGAATAGACGTTAGTTGGGTCATTATGGAATTCTTTGGGTGCAAAAAGAAATAGGGTAGGATTCTTGCTTTGGTAAATGAGCCCCTCAAATAGCACTTCAGAAAGGCTGGCATGAAAGCAATTGATCATGGCCGTGAGTGGGTCACCGAGATGATAAAGCACACCGTAGCACAACACAATGTCAAAGCGCTCATCGGGTAGGGCATAAACAGAGCCTTTGCGCCATTCGGCCTGGCTTTGGAAATGCTGATGCAGGAAATTGTAGCCATCCATGCCACCCCAGCGAAATTCGGGGTCGTCCAAGCTTAGTACACGGCTTGCACCCCGTTGTTCGGCCATAAAGCTAAAATAGCCATCCCAACAGCCGATATCCAACACGGATTTTCCGGTGAAATCAAGGCGGTCAAACAGATAGCGGGTTTCGTGTTGGGCAATGTCAACGATGCCTTGGGTAACCCGCCCATCATTAAGCGTGATGCGGTGAAACCACTGGATTTTTTCAATTTGTAAATCTGACATAATAGAAATTTATAAGGAAGCAAGGCTTCAATTTACCACAGCGATTGCCATTTTGAAACTTACCGTCCATCAATGGCCGAATGGGCGGGTAATTAGGCAGTTTCGCCTGATTGCCTATTTCGTCGTTATTCCAACGGTGCAGGCATGCCCAGTAGGCCTAGCAAAAGCCGGGCGGACGGCGGTATCGATGCAAATACTTTGTCTTCAATGACATCGAGCTTATCAACATATTCCACGCTAGGGGCGGGCATTATCTTTTTACACCTGCCTGTATTGCTTATCTGAAAAGTTACTGGTATTTCATGGCATCGATTATTAATCATTAATTCAGGTTATAACCATAGAATTAGTGTTACTATCCTATCAGCTATTGCTTCCCGCCCAAAAATCGCAGTGGAATGGGGTATTTTAACAAATGCCCTTAATACGGTTGTCACACCCGTGGCCGACAATCTTGCGTACCCCCTACTTTAAAGCCCCTGCTTTGAAGCCATTACCCTTTCGAGAAATACCCAATGACAACGACTGTTAAGCCAACAATTACAGGGCCGCTAAGTGCGGATGAACTCCACAAGATGAATGCCTATTGGCAAGCCTGCACCTATCTGGCCGCCGGGATGATTTACCTGCAAGCCAACCCCTTACTGAAAGAGCCGTTAAAGCCTGAGCACATCAAAAACAGGCTGTTGGGGCATTGGGGCTCTAGCCCTGGCCTGAGCTTTGTTTATATCCATATCAACCGCCTGATCAACAAATACGGCCTTGATGCCATTTTTCTGGCTGGCCCCGGCCACGGCGCACCCGGTGTGTTAGCCCCGGTATATTTGGAAGGCACTTATGCCGAAATTTACCCGAATAAAGGTGAAGATGAAGAAGGCTTGTTACAGTTTTTTAAAGAGTTTTCGTTTCCAGGCGGCATCGGTAGCCACTGTACACCGGAAACGCCTGGGTCTATCCATGAAGGTGGTGAGTTGGGTTATAGCATATCCCATGCTTACGGGGCCGCTTACGACAACCCCGATTTATTGGTGGCCGTTGTTGTCGGTGATGGCGAATCAGAAACTGGGCCTTTAGCCACATCATGGCATTCCAATAAATTCCTGAACCCGATATGTGACGGTGCGGTGCTGCCGATACTGCACCTTAACGGTTATAAAATTAATAACCCCACAGTATTGTCACGGATTTCCCATGACGAATTGGTGAACTTGTTCCAAGGTTATGGTTACACGCCCTATTTTGTTGAAGGTAGTGATCCTGAAACCATGCACCAGCTAATGGCTGACGTGTTGGAAACCTGCGTGTCAGAAATCCGCCAAATCCAACATCAGGCCCGTAGCACGGGTATTCCGGCACGCCCGCGTTGGCCAATGATAATCTTGCGTAGCCCCAAAGGCTGGACTGGGCCTAAAGAAGTGGATGGCCATAAGGTGGAAGGTTTTTGGCGCTCGCACCAAGTGCCATTGGCGAATGTCAAAGAGAATCCAGCCCACCTGCAAATGCTGGAAGACTGGCTACGCAGCTACCAGCCCCAAGACTTGTTTGATGCGTCCGGGCGTTTGCTACCTGAACTGAAAGCCTTGGCGCCCAAAGGCTTGCAGCGCATGAGCGCAAATCCCCACGCCAATGGCGGGCTGTTGCGCAAAGCCTTGCGGATGCCGGATTTTAAGGATTATGCACTGGCACTTGCCAGCCCCGGCAAAGTCAGTGCTGAAAATACCCGGCCTTTAGGGAAATTCTTGCGCGATATTATGCGCGATAATATGCACAATTTTCGGGTGTTCGGGCCGGATGAAAACAGTTCCAACAAGCTGGATGACATCTATGCGGCCAGCAAAAAGACCTGGTTGGCGGATTACTTGCCGGAAGATGCCGATGGCGGCGAATTGGCACCCGATGGCCGGGTGATGGAAATACTCTCCGAACACACACTGGAAGGCTGGTTGGAAGGCTATTTGCTAACCGGGCGGCACGGCTTTTTTTCTACGTATGAAGCTTTTGTGCATGTGATAGATTCCATGTTCAACCAACATGCAAAGTGGTTGGCCATGGCCAAAGCCGTGCCTTGGCGCACACCTGTGTCATCGCTGAATTTATTGATAACGTCCACGGTTTGGCGGCAAGACCACAATGGCTTTACCCATCAAGACCCCGGCTTTATCGATCTGGTGGTGAACAAAAGCCCTTCCGTGACCCGCATTTATCTGCCGCCGGATGTCAATTGCCTGTTATCGGTCGCTAACCATTGCCTAAAAAGCACCAACTACATTAACGTCATCGTTTGTGATAAACAAAAGCATCTACAATTTTTGGATATGGATGCTGCCATCAAGCATTGCACCAAAGGCATCGGCATTTGGGAATGGGCCAGCAACGACGAAGGCTGTGAACCTGATTTGGTGATGGCAAGCGCGGGTGACATCCCCACCAAAGAAGCCTTGGCGGCAACAGTGTTGTTACGCGAGAACTTCCCGCAACTTAAAATCCGCTTTATCAATGTCGTGGACTTGTACAAATTAGTGCCCAGCAGCGAACATCCGCATGGTCTTTCAGACCGCGATTTTGATAGTTTGTTTACCTTGGACAAACCGATTATTTTCAACTTCCACGGCTACCCGTGGTTAATCCACCGTTTGGCTTACCGCCGTAACAACCATGCCAATTTGCATGTGCGTGGATACAAAGAAAAAGGCAGCATCAACACGCCTTTGGAGCTGGCCATCCAAAACGAAACTGACCGTTTCAGTTTAGCTATCGACGCCATTGACCGCTTACCTGCATTACGGGTTTCTGGTGCACATGTTAAGGAAAAATTGCGTGACCATCAGATTGAATGCCGCAATTACGCGTATGAATATGGCATAGACCGCCCTGAAGATGACCACTGGCAATGGCCTTATTGATAGCCAAGGTGTAGGCCATACACTAGCTTCCCCAATTGGGGAAGCTAGTAAACGGCTTATTGGGCAGGCAAAGGGATTAAAGCCAAGGTCTGGCGGGCAATCATCAGGTTTTCGTTAGTGGGCAAAACCCACGCAGACACCTTGGAATCTACGCTGGAAATCTGTATGGCCCCTTCGGCGTTACTGGCTTCGTCTATGGCCAAGCCCAGCCACGCCGCTTGCAGGCAGACCTGCGCACGAATCTCCGGGGAGTGTTCGCCTATCCCCCCAGTAAACACCAGGGCATCAAGACCACCGAGTGCCGCCACCAAAGAACCAATTTCACGCCCGATGCGATAGACAAAAAGCTCAATGGCCTCTAGGGCATCGGGATGGGTGCTCGCCAGCAAAGTGCGCATATCGCTGGCTATGCCGGAAACCCCCAGCAAACCGGATTGATGGTAAAGCAAATCTTCCAATGCCCGCGCATCCATACCATGGCGATCCATAAGATACAGCAGCACACTAGGGTCCAAACTACCGCAACGCGTTCCCATCACCAAACCATCTAGTGGCGAAAAACTCATGGTTGTGGCCACACTGCGCCCGTCACGCAAGGCACACAAGCTGGCCCCGCTGCCTAAATGGGCGACAATGACGCGGGCATGGGCTAAGGTTGGCTCATGCGTTGGTAAAACTGAGGCGATGTATTCATAAGATAATCCATGAAATCCATAAGCCCGCAAACCTTCATCAGTATAGCGCCGGGGTAAGGCTAAGCGTTGTGCGACTGGCGCCTGCGTGCTATGGAACGCGGTGTCAAAACAAGCCACTTGCGGTAAAGCTGGGTTGCTTGCCAGTAAAGAGCGGATAGTTGCCAGGTTATGCGGTTGATGCAGCGGTGCTAAGGGCGTTAAAGCCTCCAGATCTGCCAATACGCCTGCATCAACCAAAACTGGCACCGCGTATTGCGCCCCGCCATGCACTACCCGATGCCCCACCGCCAATAATTCCCCGTGGGCAAAATATGCCCATAACCACTGGCACACAAAACCGATGGCGCTGCCATGGTCAGGTGCTGTTTCCTTGGCTAGCGTCTGCTTGGTGCTGGCATTTGCATCCACACAATTAACCGTAAAATTAGGCAGGCAACCGATGCCTTCAATTTGCCCTGTTGCATCCTCAATTAGCGCCCCAGAAGGGTCAACCTGGTAGATGGCAAACTTGATGCTTGATGAGCCCGCGTTAATAACCAGCAAATATTTTTTCATAGGATAGGGTAAATGATAGGAGATGGTAATGGTAGACAGGGCGTACCCAGACCAGCCTAAATAAACCTGGGTGCCTTGCCATCATAAGCGGGGTTATTCAAACCCAGTTCCCCACTGCCCCAAATAAAACCGTTCGCCTAATGCGGCGCGGCTGCGTTCGGCCAATTCAGCGGCTTTAAATTCATCGTCCAATATTTCAGTTTCAGCCTGATAACCGACGGCAATCATGGCTAAGGGAGTGCAATCGTCAGGAAGGTTAAATAATCCATGGGTTTTTGCCGCATCAAAACCACCCATTTGGTGGGTAACCAAACCCAATGCCGTTGCCTGCAAACATAAACTAAGGCTGGCCGCGCCAGTGTCATACATCGCCCAACGGTTAGGCTGACCATTATGGTTGAATTTCCCCATCGCCACCGCCAATAATAATACGGGGGCATTTTGGGCCCAGCGTTGGTTTTTTTCGACCACACAACTGAGTGCTTGTTGCCAGCTTGCTTCATCTTGGGATTTAACAAAAACTACAAACCGCCACGGCTGGTCATTAAAACACGAAGGTGCCCACCGTGCCGCTTCCAAAAGTGCGGTCACATCGGCTGCACTGACATCACGTCCCGAATCTATGGCCCTTGGGCTCCAGCGCATTTGCAGTAGTTCATGGATGGGTTCTTGGGTTGTTGCAGACTTTTGTTGCATAGTGGCTTCCTTTTATTGGTTTGGAGTCGATAATAAATTTTCGGTTGGCCGGATTGGCGTTAGGCATATAATCGGGCAAAAGCCCTGGCTTGGCAGCCGTGTTTGCCAACAGCATAGCGGCTTCATAGTGCCATAGATTGCGCAAGCATGTGTGTTTTAGCAAGAAGTCGCTACAATAGTATGACAGTTTCATTAGCCACCGCAGAGACACTGGTGGTTTTTGCACCTATGCTTGGTTTATTTAACCACACAATGCCGTCCAATGATAAAGTGACACCCATTGAATAAAACTTGATGATGGCACCAACGGTGCTATTTTTAGTCCAACTGGTTTTTGGAGAAAAAATGCGACTTTTATTGGTTGAAGATGACGAAATACTCGGTGATGGTTTAGTTGCCGGATTAAAAATGGAAGGTTACGCCGTCGACTGGCTAACCAATGGCAAACTGGCTAATGAAGCCTTAAAGCTCAATAGTTATGAACTGATTGTCTTGGATTTGAACCTGCCGGATATGGATGGTATGTCGATTTTAAAAGCCTTGCGGGGGCGTAAAGACGAAACCCCGGTAATGGTGCTGACCGCCAAGGACACCCTGCCAGACCGGGTGTTGGGATTGGACAGCGGTGCGGATGATTTTGTGATCAAGCCGTTTGAGCTGGATGAAGTATGCGCAAGGCTACGGGCTTTGGCCAGGCGTAGCGAAGGCCGGAGTGCGCCCACTATTGAGTATAAGGGGATAGTGCTGGACCCCGCTTCCCATTTGGTCACCTTTAATAATGAAAAGGTGGAACTGTCACAAAAAGAATTTGAGGTCTTAAGTTTTCTGATGAGCAATATCGGCAAGGTCATCTCCCGCTCCCGGCTGGAAGAAAGCCTTTATTCCTGGGATTCCGATGTCGAAAGCAACACCGTCGAAGTCCACATCCATTATCTACGGAAAAAACTTGACCCCGCCCTAATCCGCACCGTCAGGGGAGTGGGTTACATCATTGATAATGACGACGAGCTATGAACAATTATTCGCTACGCCAATTACTGTTAGTTAGCCTGTTGACCGCATCCATGTTGACTTGGGGTGTTGCCGCCTATTTAAACTACAAAGTGACGCGGGATGAAGTCGCCAACCTGTTTGATGCGGAATTGGCGCAATCAGCCAAAGTGCTGAACGCGTTTGTCGAAAGCTTGCTGCGTGAAGGGTCTTTGTCGGGGCATTGGAGTTTGGAACAAGAAAAGGCCGACCAGATCCTGCACACGTATAATTTAAAGCGTAAATTTAAAAACAAAAGTGCGTTTCAAAAATGGTCTGAGAATGATGGCTTACAGTTGCATTCTGAAAACACGCCGTCGTTTTCCGAGCATAATTTTAGCCAAACCAATATTAATGAACCTTTATGGCCTTTTTTTGATGACCTGTTACAGGTCAATACCTTGGGGCACAAATACGAACGAAAAATTGCCTTTCAGCTGTGGTCGCAAAAAGACGGCTTGATGTTACGTTCAGAAAGCGCCCCTAAGTTTGCCTTTTCAAAGGCTGACCATGGCTTTAGTGAAACCAATGTTGATGGCTACGCCTGGCATGTGTTCAGTATTGCCAATTCTACGGGTGAATATATTATCCATGTCGGCCAAAAAGAGGAAATACGCGCAGAATTGACCGACGAAATATCCTCGCAATTGGGCATCCAGTTCCTTATCGGCCTGCCTTTTTTAGGGATTGTAATTTGGTTTATTGTTGGCCGCGCCTTAAAACCGTTAAATCGGCTGGAACGGGCATTGGCCAAACGTGAGGCCAGTTATCTCAAGCCATTGTCAATTAAACGCTTGCCCAATGAAATTGTGCCGATAGTCAATGAGATCAACAACTTGTTCGTCCAGCTAGAGCGGGCGTTTGAACATGAGCGCCGCTTTACCGCAGATGCGTCGCATGAATTGAGGACTCCGCTGGCGGGGCTGCTGACCCAAGCCCATGTGGCGTTAAGGACTAGCGACGAAGAGGTGCGTAAACAGGCGCTGTCCCGCATCAAACAAGCGGTGAACAGGATGTCTTATATGGTGCAGCAGTTGCTGACCTTCTCGCGGATAGAATCCAACACGGAGTTTTTGACCAAGCAAAATACGATGGTGAGCCGCGAGGTTATCCATGTTATTGCCGATTTGGAGCCGGAAGCCCACAAAAAACAAATCCTCATGGAGTTTGTTGAGGACAACCCCGTGCCCGTGGTAGTCAACGGCCCTTTGGTGGCCATTTTAATCCGCAACATTATTGATAACGCGATCAAATATACGCCGGTTAAAGGCAATGTATTGATTACTGTGACTGGCCAAGAGCGGTATTTACAACTTTGTGTGGAAGATTCCGGGCCAGGTATTGCCCCCGACCAATATGAAAAATCCCTAGAGCGCTTTCATCGGTGTGTGGAAACGGCGAATACCGCCAAAGGGACGGGCCTAGGGTTTTCCATTGTCCAGCGGATTGCCGCCATCCATAATGCCGACCTGATTTTAGGGGTCTCCCAATTGGGCGGGCTTAAAGTGACCATCTTATTACCCTTACCAGCAAGGCCGGTGGACAATTCATGGCAAAAACGCCTTAGTTTTTTTCATGTCAGGAAAAGTGGTTGAAACCGGGGTTAAGGGCTTCTCTGCCGAACTGGGCGGATTTTAAGCTACGCAAATTTTCGAAAATGTCCGGTGTCCATGTCGCTGTCAATGAACTTATCAGGCAACCACCCCCTTTTCACGCATTCACGGAAGCACCATGCCGGGGTGGTTTCCGTTTTGTAGCTCCAAAAAAACCAGCCCTGGTATTTTTCAAAGGTCATGAGTTGGGCAGCCGCGTAACCCCGATAGGCCACGTCCATTTGGAAGTCATCCATGTGTTGCTGGGTGTGGTTAAAAGGCCCTTGCTCCCATAGGGAAACAACTTTTAAATCCAGCCCTAAACTCCATTCACCGACATAAGTCCCTAGCTCAAGTTCATGGATGATGTCATCGGCTTCTTGTTTCCATTCGACTACCGCGCCACGCAAATGGCCATAAATATCAGAGTCAATTTCGGAGCGGCCAAAACATTGGTAACGGTGGATGTCCAATAGCACATTGCTAAATGCTGGCTTTGGAAAAAAACCGACGAACTCCCGGAACGGGCGGAAACTATCATGGAAAACGATGGCGACATCCGACGCTTTACAGTATTGCCGGATGCTAAGGTAGGCATCTGTGGTGTATTTTTTTAATAGGGCGAGGTCGGTTTCCCAATGCGGTTCGTTCAGCACTTCGATGGCGTGTAAAGCAGGCCGCTCATGGTAGCGTTCGGCCAAGCGCCCCAGAAAATTCACTGAAAAATTGATATAGTCCGCTAGGCTGGCCCAGTCACAAACATTTTGGATGCCGCCGTTATCAAAACCATTTTGGCAGCCCGGTGCGGCATGTAAATCCAGCACGATTAGCAGGCCATAGCGTTCAGCCCAATCAAATGCTTGGTCCAAAATCGCTATGCCGCCTTCAACAAACGGATGCTTATTTGCGCCATAAGTCGGATGGTAGGGGTAGTCCGGGCCAAACAACCAATGGCCGACAGGGATGCGGACGGCATTGATGCCGATTTGGGCTAGCCAAGCAAAGTCTTCTTCAGTGATAAAGGTTTCCCAATGCTTGCTTAGCGTTTGCTTGGCCTTGTCCCCCAACTCAACACAATACGAGGTTTCGTCAGTCGCTTGCAGGCCGTCAAAGAGGCTGGGGGTCATCCATTTTTCGATGACCAGCCAGCCGCCTAGATTAACACCACGGATTTTTTTGCCACATTTATTAGTAAACAGTGGGTTCATGAGGTTGCCCTTTGCCATTTAATTACAGTGCCCGTTTACAGGATAATCCGCCGCTGATGGAATGCCTGTGCCGTAGGTTGGTTAGTGATGGTCACCATAGCGGCATCGGGCAGTTCTTGGCAAATCAGCCTGAACATTTGCTCTTCGCCATCAGGGGTTAGCGAATCAAAGGCTTCTTGCAAGAGTATCCAATTAGGCCGGTATAACAGCAAACGCACTAGGCCTAGGCGCTGTTGCTGTTCACGGGTCAGCACCTGATCCCACGATTCGGTTTGCCCAAGTTGGTCGGCCAATTCATCAATACCCGCCAGATTGAGTAAGCTTACTATCAATGCGGTACTAAATTGTTCAGGCGGTGAGGGATAGCAAACCGATGTTTGTAACGTCCCATAGGGTAAATAGGGTCTTGGTGGCATGAAAAATAAGGTTTCCCCGGCGGGTAGTTCGATACGTCCGCAGCCCCACGGCCAAAGCCCGGCAATTGCCTTGAACAGTTTGGCGGCAGTGGCGGCATCACCGCCCATAAGCACCCTATCGCCCTGGTTGATTTCGGCATTGACGCCAGCAATGAGCACCTCCCCGTCAAATAAAGAGATGCACATATTATGTAAGCGCAATGTGGGCTGGGCTATTTTTTCCAGCAGGATGCGTTGCGGGTCAGGGCGGGCGATTTCCATCTCCAAATCTTCAAGTGCCTTGACCAAACCCAGTACCCGTTCAACGGATGCGCGCCATTGCGCAATACCCGCCATATTATTGGCTGGCCAAGATAAGGCGGCGGACATTTGCTGGAAGGCTTGCACCGATTGCATTAATGCACCTAAAGTAATGCTGCCAAGAATATAGCGGGGGGCCGCAATAAGGATAGGAAACGCCATCGATAAAACTGAATAACCGGAATTAAAGCAGAGTATGTTGGCCCAGGCGTGGGATTGCTGCCCATAGGTTTCCGTTATTTTTTGGAACAGGTCACGAAACCGATGCTGTTCGTTGCTTTCCCCGTGAATCAAGGCAATGGCCTGGGAGTTTTCCCGCGCCTTCACTAAGCCATAGCGAAAATCGGCCTCTGCGGTTTGCATGGCGTTAGTGGTGAGCGTTAAGGGTTTGCCTACCCACCAGCCCCATAGTGAAGCGCCAGCTGAATAAATGATGGCAATCCACACCAAATGCCCGTAAATAGGCAGGCTGAACACCCCCAAATCGATGACCACAACCCCCGATAAGCGCCAGAGGATTTCGCTAAAACTGATGAGCAGCAATAAACTGTAAAATAATGAATGGCAAAGGGCGATGGCCTCATCAGTGGCAATGCGGATGTCTTCGGCTATACGCCCGTCAGGGTTGTCATGGGCGCCAGTTTGGATGTGGTTGACTTGGTAATGGCGGCCCTTGACCATCCATAGCCCAATGACGCGTTCCGTCAACCAAGCCCGCCAGCCGATTTGCAATTGCCGCTTTATTGTCATATGCCAATAGGTGACCCCTATGCTGGCTGCAAATATCAACACCAATTGGCCAATTTGGGTGACTAAGCCGGACATGGAGTGTTGTTCCAGCGCATTGAAAAGGGCAGCGCTCCATTCCGTGATGAGCACAGCCAGCAGTATTTGCAGCAGGGTGAGGACGACTAAGATGGCCGCCCGCTGGCGGATCTGGGCCTTATTGTCGCTGTTCCAAAAAGGGCCGGCTAACCGAATAAATTGAATAAGAAATTCGCCATGACCTTGCATGATTATTCTCCATGTAAATGGGGTGGTTGCGCTATATGATTTATCGCCTAAAGTGGGCATATAGTAACGTAACGGTAAGCATTACGCATTCACTCCTTGGCAAATAACCGCCACTCTGCCGGGGCAATCAAAAATGGCTGCTTAAGCCTGTCATCTTTACTACGCCAGGGTGTTACCAATCCTTTGGGCAGCATCGGCATCCACGGGGGTTACACCCCTTTATCGCAGTTGTCATTGGGGGGTGCGGGCAGCGCCATTTCTGAGGCTTCTAGGTCATTCAACGCATCGACCAAGCCCAATACCCGATCCACGGATGCCCGCCATTGCGCAATGCCGGCCATATTATTAACTGGCCAAGATAGGGCTGCGGACATTTGCTGGAAAGCTTGCACCGATTGCATTAATGCCCCCAAGGTAATGCTGCCCATAATATAGCTGGGTGCAGCAATCAATATAGGGAAAGCCATGGACAAAACGGCATAGCCTGAGCTAAAAAGGGTAATATTTGCCCACGCATGGGTTTGTAGGTCGTAGATACCCGTTATGTCATGAAAAAGACTAAGAAACCGTCTTTTTTCCTTGGCTTCACCGTGGTTTTGGGTAATGGCTTGGGCGTTTTCCCGCGCTTTCACCAAACCAAACCGGAAGTTGGCTTCAACGGTTTGCATGGCATTGGTTGTTAACGTCAGCGGGCGGCCCGCCCACCAACCCAGCAAGGATGCCACACCTGCATAAATGACAGAAATCCAAACCAAGTGACCATAAACGGTTATTTTTATTGTCCCCAAATCAACAATAACTTTGCCAGAAAGCTCCCATAAAATGGCGGTAAAACTGATCAGCAACAGCAAACTATAAAATAATGAGTGGCTCAGGCTGATGGCTTCGTCAGTGGCGACACGGACATCTTCGGCTATCCGTCCGTCCGGGTTATCATGGCCCTCGGTCATATCATGGGCGACTTGGTAATGATGGCCTTTGTTCATCCATAGCCCGATCACCTGCGCGGTCAGCCAAGAGCGCCAGCTGATCTGTATATCCCGTTTTACTTTTAAGTGCAGTGCAGTGACCGCCATGCTGGCGGTAAAAATCACAGCGAGATGCGCAATCTGTGTGTATAGCTCGGGCATGGAGCGTTGTTCCAAGGCATTAAAAAGCGCGGCGCTCCATTCCGTGATAAAAACGGCAATGGCTATTTGCAACAAGGTCAGGACGATTAATGCCAAGGTTTTTCTTCGGATAATGGCTTGGTTTTTGGAGCGCCAGAAAGGGGCTGCCAAGCGAATGAACTGGATAAAAAATCCGCTTTTGTGTTGCATAGGCGATACTCGAAAGGGCTAGAGAAAGTGTAACTAGTCCCCTGCCCCCTTTTTCAAAGGGGGGGCTGATAACTTACAATAAAGCTAATAAGAAAGGGGGATTAATAACTTTGGTATTATGTTTTGATGGCAGCGCATCACTCTTTACCCCGAACCGCCCTATGGTTTACATTTGTTGGCCTTTAGGCAAGTTGACAGTAGGGGTAGCCCCATAATAAGGGGAGTAGCAAGTGAACGGCGTAAGTAGAGCAACGCTTATAATACGCCCTTTAAAAATACCTTGGGCGGTTATCGCCGTCAACTGACAGCTTTGTTAATTTTAAACCCAAAACTTGATATTATGGCAAGTAACATTAATAGCCAAGGCTTTTGTTAGGCGCTATTTTTGCCCGATATAGCAGGCCAAACCCCAACAGCTAGGATTTGACACTATGATTTCATTGCGTATGCCAAGCAACCCGCCTGCCAGCATCCTCAATATTGCCCACCGGGGAGCCAGGGCATTTGCCCCCGAAAACACCTTGGCCGCCTTTGAAAAAGCCCAAGCCTTTGCTTGCCAGCTGTTTGAAATGGATGTGCGCTTGTCGAAGGACGGGGAACTGGTGGTTTGCCATGACGAACTACTGACCCGCTGTACCGATGTTAAGGCAAAATTCCCTAACCGTGACAGCCATTTTATCTGGGATTATAGCCTTGATGAATTAAGCACACTGGATGCGGGCAGTTGGTATGTTGCCGAATTGTTGTTGCCGCCCCCGCTTAGGCAGACCTACTTACAAGCCTTGACAGAAGATGAACTTGTCCGCTACGTCAGCCCGCAAGACCTGAGCGACTATGCCTCAGGCGAAATAAGGTTGCCGACCTTACAGCAAACCTTGGCGCTGGCACAGCGCACTGGGCTGATGGTGAACATTGAGCTCAAATCCCAGCCTAGCGGAAACCAAGTGTTGGTGGCCGCAGTGGTAAAGTTGGTTAAGGCCATGGGCATGACCGACCGCGTTTTGCTGTCATCATTTGACCACAGCCTGCTGGTGGCTGTGCGGGCGCTTACTGACACCATTGCAACCGCTGTCTTGACAGCTGATCGGCTGGAAGGCTTGACGGCTTACTTGCAAAAGCTGGATGCGGATGCTTACCACCCCAACGGCTATGGTGTTGACGAGGCGACTGGCAAACCGCAATTAAATTTTTTTGGCATAACCGAAGCACGGGAACAAGGCCGTTTAGTCAATGTATGGACTTGCAATGATGAAGACGATATGCGGCAGCTAATCGCCGCTGGTGCCAGTGGCATCATTTCCGATTTCCCTAATCGGGTGCAGGCGGTTTTGTCGGCACCTTTATCACTGGCTTAGTCCAGAAAGCACCAACTAAAACCATGTCCAACAATTCTTCAGATTTATTGCCCACTAAATCGCCTGTCAGCAAGAAACGGCGTCCCCCGCTTAAGTGGCTGCTTATTGTGCCTTTTGTATTGCTCATCGTATTCGCCGTTGGCTTGGTCGGCTGTTTGTCTTACCGTAGCGGACAACAAGCCGTCGCCAAATTGGTCAATGAGTTGATGACCGAAACCACCAACCGCATAGACCAACATTTGAACCGTTATTTGGGCGAAGCGCAGGAAATCAACCGTAACCAGTTGGATGCCTTTGAGTCCGGCATTTTGGACCTGAAGGACTTTAAGGCCCTAGGCAAATATTTTTACCGCCAAGTACAAACCTTCGATTTTTCCTATATGACCTTTGGCAACACCGAAGGTGGCTACATCGGAGCCGGATATGGCCTGAATTATAAGATGGAGATCACCGAAATCCCCTACGCCGATCCAGGTAGGCTACATATCTATCCAACGGATAGCCAAGGCAACCGCGTTGAATTAAACAGTTCCGCTAAAAACTCAAGGATAACCAGCGAAGCCTGGTACTTAGATGCGATAAAAGCGGGTAAGCCGGTATGGAGTTCCATTTACACCTGGGGTGATTTGCAAAGCCATATCAGCGTTTCCGCCAGCACCCCAGTTTACGACAGCCAGAAAAAATTGCTGGGCGTGTTTGGCATTGATTTGGAGCTTTCAAAAATTAGCCAATTTTTGAAGGCATTGAACAGCCAACGCTCAGGTTGTATTTTTATCATCGAGCAATCCGGGTTGATGGTGGCCAGTTCAGTTGAAGAATCACCCGCCTTGCTGGTTAATGGTAAAGCAACACGGCTAAGCGCCTTGCATAGCCGAGAACCCATGATCAGGGACGTGACCCATTATTTGATCACCCATTTTGGCAGTTTGCAGGCCATCACCCAGCCACAGCTGTTACGGCCGTCGCTTGGGCAAAATCCGTTTGTCCGGGTTATCCCCTACCATGACCAATTCGGGTTGGATTGGCAGGTGGTGATGGTTATCCCTGAAGCCGAGTTTATGGCAGAAATTAATGCCAATACCCAAACGACTATTTTGCTGAGCCTCATAACCCTGCTTATAGCCACAGGCTTAGGGATAGTGGCTTCCAATTTGATTGCCGCGCCGATTTTGCGTTTAAGCCATGCCAGCCGCGCGATTGCGGATGGCGAACTGGATTATGAAGTGAATATCAAAGGCATTGCTGAGCTGGAAACCTTGGCAGATTCATTTAACTTTATGGCCCGGCAATTATCGGTGTCGTTTGTCACCTTAGAAAATCGGGTGCAACAACGCACCGCCGAGTTGGCGGTGGCCAAAGAAAAATCCGAGGTTGCCAACCAGGCAAAAAGTGCGTTTATTGCCAATATGAGCCATGAATTGCGTTCGCCACTAAATGCCGTCATTGGTTTTGCCCAAGTGTTGTTACGTTCACCCAACCTGCCAGCCGAGCATTATGAAAACGTCGGCATCATCCATCGCAGTGGCGAATATTTATTGGCCTTAATTAATAATGTGCTGGATTTTTCTAAAATCGAAGTGGGCAAAGCCACCCTTAACCCAAAGAATTTTGACTTTTATCGCTTATTGGACGATTTGGAGGAAATGCTCCAGCTTCATGCCTTTAATGGTGGTTTGGAATTGGTTTTTGACCGCAGCGAAAACGTACCCCGCTACCTCCATGCCGATGAGGTAAAATTACGCCAAGTGTTAATTAACCTTTTGGGCAATGCCATCAAGTTTACCCTCCACGGGGAAGTGCTGTTAAAGGTTAGGGCCGAAACCCGCTATCCCAGCCCAAACCTCAGCGTGAGTTTCAGTATCATCGATACGGGTGCAGGCATCGCCACAGAAGAACTTGACACCTTATTTGAGCCATTTTCGCAAACGGCCTCCGGACGTAGCGCCCAAGAAGGCACGGGCTTAGGTCTGGTGATTAGCCGCCAGTTTGTGCAATTGATGGGCGGGGACATTACAGTGGCCAGTGAGTTGGGCAAAGGCACCCGCTTTGATTTCTCCATCAAAGCCCAATTGGGCAAGGAAATCAGTGATGCCACACCGATAGATAAACGCCAAATCGTCGCTTTGGCCCCAAACCAACCCAGCTACAAGCTATTGGTGGTCGATGACAAAGCCACCAACCGCCAATTATTGCTCAAACTGCTTAAGCCCTTAGGGTTTGAGCTTAAAGAGGCTGGCAATGGCCTGGAAGCCGTTGCTATTTGGGAGCAATGGCATCCACATTTGATCTGGATGGACATGCGTATGCCAGTAATGAGCGGCTATGAAGCAACCCGCACCATCAAGTCAACGACACAGGGCAATGCCACCGCCATTATTGCCTTAACTGCGAGTGTCTTGGAAGAAGAAAAGGACATTGTCCTGTCTGTGGGTTGTGATGATTTAATCCGCAAGCCATTTAGGGAACAGATCATTTTTGATATGCTGGCCAAGCATCTAGGGGTGCTTTATAGTTATGCCGACCAACTCCCAACGGCTGAGGATACACCACCAGCCAAGCCCATTTCAACCGATCTTTTCCGTGCCATGCCCCAGCAATGGCTGCTCCGCTTGTCGGCTGCCGCCTTAGAAGCCGATGCCGAAGGGGTGTTGGCGCTGATCACAGAAATCCCCCAAACAGAATCCGTCTTGGCCAAATACCTTAAAAAAGCCGTGCGCCAGTTCCAGTTTGAAAAAATCCTGGATTTGATCGAGCCGCTGATAATCGATGGCGGCTAAAAACCACGACCTTCGCGCTTAATTGGGTCGCCTAATCAATAGGGTAATCATCCAAACTCAATAAAGAACCGACATCCCCCCGAGTTAAAAAATAATTTAAACTATAGTTACCATCACAGAAGCTTGTGGGCAAACGAACCTTATTACAGCAGTCATAATTTGGATCACACGGCCTGATTGCGGGTATGGCCGATGAATTGGGGCTGCCTGCATTGGTTGATACCGTGATTAAACAAGACCATGGGCAACGTCATTTTTCAGAAGGACTGTGAGTTAAAGCCACCTTACATATAACTCAGAAGTGCAATCGGAGAGGATGCCCGATTCGTCAGGGTGGATTGCAAACCCAGTTACAAGATCGGGTAACGGTGGATAGGCCTTAATCCTAGTCTAGGCAATAAAAAAATCCCCAGCCATGGCAGGGGATCAGGGAAAGCAGGAATGCAACGGGATTAGCTTAGCCCTCATTGTTTCACGCTTACACAGCAAGGTCTAAAGCCATTGTACTCCGTTAATTCAGGCCAGTGGCTGGCGGAGCAGCCACTGGCCGATGATTATTTTGTTGTTGCTTCAGTGGGCGCCGCTTCTTGGGTATTGGCCGCTGGCGCAGGGGCCATAACCGGCGCTGCAATTGGTGCGGGTTCAGCAGCTACTGGAGCTGGCGCAGCAACGGGTACAGGTGCACCGGCACTGCTTGTGGCAGTGTTTTCTTCTTCTTTGCCACAGCCCGCCAATAATGCCAAAGTAATTAAACCTGAAGCGATGATTAATTGGGTTTTCATTGTATTGTCCTGTCGTTATAAGAATTATTGGATTTACCAACCCTGAAATTATCAGGGTAATGGAATGCTAATACTTAAATAAGGTTTTGCTTGCCAAGATAATTACCATAGGTTTAATAGCATCCCCTTAATTGTAAGTGTCCATCATGTTACAGGGCACTGGCTTAATGCGGGCTGAATGGATTTGTCATTTACACGTAGCCAAAGGTAAAAAGAGAACTATTGGCAAACTGCCAAGCTGACGGAAGCCTTGGTGCTTATAAAAGTTTACCGCTTGTCCGTCTTTGGCATCCGCCAGCAAAGCTTTTCCTAATCCGCGCCCCTGGTACCGCCTATCTACCGCTAAACGCCCGATGCTATCGTTTAGTAGGCAGCCACTTGACTGGTCACAACTTCGACGGCCACAAAGCAATTTGCTATTCGGCGGCGGATGTCTTGCGTGACTTGCGTCTGGAAATAGTGGTCAAGCTGGGCTTCGCCGCTGGCAAACGCCAAGCGGTCATGGCTGCTTGCTAAGGCTTCGAGGTGGAACGGGGCGGTCACTTAACACCGAACAACTCGCGATGCTTCTCAAAAGCCCGATAGAGGGCGGCTGTCGGTTCGGGTGGATTAAGGATGCTTTCAGCAAAAAGACGTTGGTCGTCAATCGAAAGACGGATGATGTCGGTCGCTTCGATAGCCTGCCGTGCTGCCTCACCAGGGGCCGCAACGACAAAATCTGTCAGTGTTCGCCCTTGTATTTCAGCAGCGCGTTTCAACATCGCATGGACATGGGCTGGCAAGCGAGCTTCGAGACGGGCGGTTTGTGATTTTGTTTCTTTCATATTTTTGAATATAACGAAGGTTTTTTATACACAACAAGAAGCGCGTAAAAACAAGCGCTTGCAAGTCCAGCAATTTTGTCTAACAATGCCCTCATGAAATAGGGTTAAGTAATCGTTTAAATGCCATTTACAATGGGGCAAAACATAATCATCATGGACAACGTAACATGCAGCCACTAAAAATAAATGCAGAATGGGACAATGAAGCCTCAGTTTGGGTAGCGACTAGCAACGATATAAATGGCTTAGCCATTGAAGCAAGCACAATGGATGCTTTGATTGAACGGCTAAAAATCATCATTCCAGAGCTGATTGAACTCAATCATAAGGACATGTCGGATAATGAACTGCCTTTCGTGCTTAATGGTTTTTTTGCTAACAGAACTAGCCCGCACGTTCGGTAATGGGTGACTTCACACCTCCATTAAAAAGATTCTAAAAGCTCATGGGTGTTATTTTGTCCGGCAGGGCAAGGGCGATCATGAAATCTGGTACAGCCCACTATCACAAAAAATTATTTTGTCGTTGATGGCAAGATTAAATCAAGGTACACCGCAAACGCTGCATTACATCAGGCAGGGCTAAACAAGCAATTCTAAAATTTATTTTTCCAATAATTACATAACCTGACTGAAGCCACCGTTATGAAATAAGGCTACGTACGAGTTTCGACCGACGATCAAAAAGCGGATTTGCTGATTAACGCACTCAAAAAAGCGGTGTGTGATTATATCTTCACCGATACAATCGGCGGCGCGGTCAAAAAACGCCCCGACACACCCATTGCCTTGAATCCCTGCGGGCGGGAGATGTGCTGATTGTTTGGAAACTTGACCGCTTGGGTCGGTCACTGTCGCATTTGGTAACGGTTCTATCTGACTTGCAAGGACGTGGGGTGGCATTCCGAACACTCACCGAAGCCATAGACACCGAAAGCGCGGCGGGGCGGCTTATGGGGCATATCCTCGGCGCACTGGCAGAGTTTGAACGGGAGTTGATTGTGGAACGCACACAAGCAGGACTGAAAGCCGCAAAGAAACGCGGCACAAAGCTAGGGCGTAAGCCTTCTGTCTGACGATCAACGGAAACATGCGCAGGAATTGCTTGATAGCGGAATGTGTCAATGACTTTGGGACACCAAGCTGTTTTATTTAGTGTCTAACTGATGTGTATTTTCTGGTCGTGGTTCTCCTGAATGTTAATGGGCGGATTGATCCAGACGGCATTGGGCAAGCTGGGTGGTAGTGGGCAC
>JAPLRR010000046.1 GCA_026399075.1 Methylococcales bacterium | reverse complement strand
CTCTTTTGCTGTTTGGAAACTCACGACACCGTGTTACCACGATGCCGCTTCCTCATACTACCAAGGCGTACGGACAATTCCTTGGACGGGACTTTAACCCGCTAGATTTATTGCTGTTACTGCGAACGGTCAGGCCTTATATTTGACAAACGCACACGCAAATTTCTCGTTCCAAAGCTCTACTTGGGAATGCCTTCCCTTAGCTTTAGCTTAGCCCACACCTATGTTTAAAAAATCACTGTTCTACAGAGTCAACACCACGGCTCACGGCTTACACCATGGGCTATGCATTTTTTGTGCTATCAAATCAATCTCAGGGACAATCCAGATAGACGTATCAAAGCAACTTAACCAACGCAGCAACAATGCCAATTGAAAACGCCATAAGTGCGCCTAGCTTAATAATTAAGCGTTGCTCCATATCACGCATGTCTCGGCGTAGTAACTCCACCTCATGCCTCAAATCATCTTTGGTGACCAACTCCTTGAGGTTAACTTCCAGCGCCTCAGAAAGTGCAGTCGCTTCAGCCTCCGCTTGTGCTGATGGAACACCGGCTTCCTTCAAAGTATTGGCAAACACGTATCAAATGTAATCGTCGCCATACCAATCCCCTAACCCGTAAAAATAAACCAAAAGTATATCACAACAAAAAATCCTTATATTGAAACAACAAAAGGGTCAAGGTTTAAACCAAAAAATGTAATGGGGGCAGGCCGTACATTTGACATACGCATCGCACTGCTTGTTAGGGTGCGTACCTTAAAACTCCGATATGAAACGGGCTAAATTAATACCACAATCTTCGTTGGCCGTTTCTTATTTTGCATCTGCGGGCCTATGGGTTTCCCGTAAACGATCAATGGTGCGCGAAGCACACTCTCCACCTTTAGCCAGGTCGGGCACATACTTTTCGCGCCCAAAATTCAACGCTCGAACTCGGTAATAGCAGTGTTGGGTTGCCGCTTTTTATCAACCCACCATTAACGCCATAGTTTGTTGGCTTGCGAAAAGTTGCAACCCAACGGCGCTAAGCTTCTGCCTACTTTTAATGTATAACCTATTGATTGTTAAATTAATAAAAATTAAGTTTGCAGTATTGGGGTCTGAGCTAAATTGCGCTTGTGATAATGGATTTAAGGTGGGATACTTCGTTTGAGGCGGTTGGATTTCCTTTCCGTCATTCATTCGGGAGCGTAGCGTGAAAAAACATTGCTCAACACGGCTGTGGCCGATGATCCATCTGTCCAGCGCGGTTTTGGCGCTGATTTTGGCCGGGGCGCCTACAATGGTGAACGCCGAAGCCATCTTCTCGTCGACGGGCGCAAACGCTGCCGCCATTCAAGGCACGGTCGACGCCTTCCGTGCTGCATTGGGCACCAACAATGGCGTTCTCCCTGGCGGGCTCGCGGGTGGCCGGCGGGAAGTAAATTGGGACGCTATTCCCACTGGGTTACTTGATTCCTTTCCAGGCACTTTCTTTCAATCCTCGCGAGGAATCGAATTTTCGACACCCGGTACACGAATGAAGGTCAGCGGCGACGTTGGGAGTCCCTCGTTCGAGTTTGCAGATGTCACTGCAACCATACCCGGAATGGGCCCATGGGGTCCCATCGAACTTTCCAGCTTCAGCTCGCCGCGAATGTTCGCGCCGATCGACAGCGTCTTCACGGAGATAAGCTTCTTTGTTCCTGGCACATCACAACGTGCTGGTGTGCATGGTTTCGGCGCAGTATTTGTCGACGTTGACCTCGCGAACACTTCTAAACTCACCTTGTACGGAGCAAATGACGTGATACTCTTCGACAGTTTCATCTCACCGTCCGGTGTGCAGTCCGAAGGGCTGACGTTTCTTGGGGTTATTCTCGACTCCGGCGTATTGGCAAGCCGAGTGCTCATCACCGGGGGCTCGCAGCCAATCAACACGGTGTTAATGAATCCGCCGCCGGATGGTATAGCAATCGATGATGTGATTTTTGGCGAGCCTTCCCCGATTCCCGAACCTTCTCTCCTCGCTCTGCTTGGGCTGGGCTTAGCAGCCTTTAGTCGTGCGTTTACACGCGATGTGCGTCATGCACGGGTTTGATACAGTAGCGCGTAGGGTGTATAAGCGCCAGAGACTGTGAAAGTATTCAAAACGCCAGTTTGCCTTAAGGTTGCCACATCGGCAATAATTAAAAAAATTGACCATCACCTATATATTCAGTACGCGTGTGAAGTTGTAACCCAGCACCATCAGGCTGAACTCCCCTTTTGATTTCACTAGCCCACGCATCAAAAAATGATCCCATCCAGCCCTTCGCTTTAACGTGCCAAAAGGATGTTCAACTAGCGCCCCCCCTGTGCCAATATTGCTCGTTCCCAAGCTCTGTTTAGGAACGGGAAAGAAAACGAGAAAAATCCATCATTACTTACGGTAGGTGCTATCGTGATCAGGGGCAATGGTTAGAAGACGGATAAATTCACCATCACGATAGGCCGTTGCCCGTCGTGCTTGGGTTATTCGAAAGGAATACAGCGCATCAATTCCAGGGGGTGATTTGATGCTGACAATTTTTTCCCACTTGAGGCCGCTGTCGCGATAGACCTGGCTCCAAGTCATCTGCCGAAGTTTGTTAAGTGTTTCTATGGCTGCGTGCCGTTCTGCCATTTGCAGTGTCAGAAGATTCTCCTGAAAGACGGGGTTGTTAAGATCAAGCCTGACCAGTCCATCCGGGTCAATCTTGGCCATTCAACTGCTCCAGCAGGGTATCAACATTGGTATCGGTGGGTGGATTGGCTTGCGCCCAAGACAAGGCATTTTGCAGATCAGCCGCCGTTTTGGATTGATGCAACCAGCGTTCGTTGTCTGGCATGACGGTCGCTGTGCGTACCAGCCAGACCCCCGGCTCCTGCTCTTCCACTAGAACTTGTCGGCCTGCGTACTGCTTGCCCAGTGAGATTTGCCCATTTGCGCCAATGACCTTGACGCAAGGTTGGGTCGTTACTGTTGCCATTATATCCTCCAGAGTATTACTGCACTATGGCACTATAGCACCAATACAACACTATTGGCGATTCAAAATAATAGCGCTGCATACGCTGCCCAAAGCTATTCAATTAAACGGTTGCAGACATACCCCTGGATGTGCAAAAGCCGTCTAGTCGGGTTAGGTTATTTCGCTACGCTCAATTAAACCCGTATGATGAAAGGCCATTGGCAACGAACAACATCCTACGCGAACAATGCGGTTCAAACGATCTTACGAGTAATTTACTGACTGGCACAGGCTTATTTTTGATAGGTCTTGCATTTATTAAGCTATACTAGAATCAGGCATGTAAATGATTTAAAAAGTGTTTGCATTTTTAAAACCCAGTAGACAAACAAATGACGTAATGTTTTGCGTCAAATAATCATTAATTATGAAGGTATCATGATCAAAATCATCTCCGTGCTAGCCCTATCCCTCTCTGTATGCTTGTCCGCTGAAGCAGCGACCACTAAGAAGTGGGCTTGGCTTGCTGACACTTACTGGTATGTCCCAACAAAGAATCTTCCTGCATACAGCTACTCACCCATTACCAATAAACTACGCCTGCTGTCCGATCAGACGGTGTTTCATATTGCCGGGTACGCTGATGGCTATATTTACGGGAATGTCGTCGGCCAGATTGATTCCAATACCTTTAGCTGTCAGTCTCTTGTCGGATCAGTGACACCTGAGGGTAAGGTTTACCTTACGTTTAATATTCTCCCCTACTCTTCTGATAGTGCCCGAACGATTGGGGTAGGAACAATGGTTGCAAAAAGTGGGCAGTGGACGATGGTGAACCAAATGTCTACTGGATCAAACGCACTCCAAGTAGGGCACTGGGCTTACATGGTCCAGACTAAGTCTGGCCAACCTAGCTGGAGCAGCCTACCGGGTGTAGGCACTTCCGTGGAGCAGTTTTTATCCCAGTGTCCGGATAATACGCCGACAACCCAGTAGCCAAGATAGCCCGTAGGCTGGGTTGGGGCCCGCGATTTTTTAAATGCTATCGGAGTTAAACCATGAACAAACTAAGCTATAAGGGCTACACCGCCCGCATTGATTTCGACGATCGCGGCAATAACCTAGTTGGCAGGTTGCTTGGCATCCAAGATATTATTGGCTTTCACGCCGATAATGTTGCTGATTTACACTCAGCATTTGAAGAGGCTGTAGATGATTACCTTGAGGCGTGTAAAAAGGTTGGTAAATCACCTGACAAGCCCGTTAGCGGTAAGCTATAGCTCAGGGTTCCACCAGAGCTTCATGCCGCTGCCTTAGTCAAGGCGCAAGCAGTTGGCAAAAGTCTTAATCAGTGGGCTATTGAGGCGTTGAGCCGTGAGCTTAGCATAGGTAAATTGTGTGTTGGTTTCGCTGTTCGTTGTTTATAAGCCCAATAAGTCAGCAAGTAGACCCTATAGGGCTTTCGCAATACGGGTGGCATCACGGACATTCCCGCATTACACTTTGCGTTATATTTCTGATACAACCACCGAGGTGACCCATGTATTACATAGTTGAAACTAACAAATCATTCGACCAAGCGTCGGCAGACCTTGAATCAGCGGTTAAACGCCATGGCTTCGGGGTTTTGCATGTCCACGACTTGGGAACCACACTTCGCGGCAAAGGCATTGCATTTGATGAGCAGTGCAAGGTTTTTGAAGTCTGTAATCCGGGCCAGGCTGCAAAAGTTATGTCTACCGATATGCGCCTGAACATGGCGCTGCCGTGCCGTATCTCGGTGTATACGGAGAAAGGCAAAACGATGATTGGCCTTATTAAACCGGCGCAAATGCTTTCGGCACTCTCTCAGGACGCCGTGTTAGCCCAAGTTGCTAAAGAGGTTGAAGAACAAACCCTACAGATGGTTGACGAGGCAAAGTAAATACTTGCCACATAACCCCAGGAATCTACACTAGTCAAAAAGCGCCCTGTCCCTGAGGGCGGCACGTCTAAATCGAATTAAGCCAAGTCGGGCACATGCTTTTCGTGCCCGGAAAGCATTTGGCAAGTAAATAGGCCCACTAGTTACGGTTTTTTTATGCTTACGCTGATAACCGCTTGCGCTGTGCCGCCATGGCCATCGCTGATACTATAGGTAAATTTGTCAATCCCAGTCTGTTGTCCGGCTTGATAGCTTATTGTCCCTCCATTGTTGCTGGCAACCCCTTTCTTGCCAGAACTGACCGAGCTGACCTTAAGGGTATCGCCATCGATGTCACTGTCATTGCTCAGGGGCTGAATCTCAATAAAGCCGTTTGTGCGGAGGGTGACGCTGTCATTTTTTGCTTTAGGGGCATCGTTGATTGGTGTGACGGTAAGATTGACTGTCGCAGTAGCGCTGCCTTTGCGGCTATTGGCGACCGTGTAGCTAAACCCATCGGTGCCGTTGAAATTTTTGTTGGGCTTGTACTGCAAGCCACCCTGTTTTTTTATCACTTTGCCATTTGCACCTTGGGTGTAACGGCTTATGGTTAGTTTTCCACCGTTAGGGTCAGTGTCATTATCTAGCACATAAATAATGACGAACTGATCTTCAGCAACACTGGCATGGTCGTCCGTCGCTGCTAATACATTGGGCAGAACGGCACGCTCTTCCGAGCTGGCAGTTTCATTGCCAGACGCATCGCGCGCTTTAGCCACATACCGATAAGTGCCTTTGCTGATGTTTTTGGCCACATAGCTGGGGCTGGCTTGCCAGGCACTGCTAACACAACCGCTTCCGCCATAAGTGCAGACAAACTGGTATTGCACAGCACTCAGGTTATCGGTTGCGGTGTTGGCGGTCATGGTTATGCTGGTGTCCGTCAATAGTGTCGGTGGGTAAGCCCACGTCATCGGGTTGGGTGTGGGTGGCTCTGTATCTGGGGCGGTAATGGCACCGGAAATATAATATTTACCCATGCTATTGTAATCAGAATAGGGTGTAAGGCTATTGCCCACCCCTTCAACAGCGAGATAATAACGGCCTTTGCCCAATGAGGTGGTGATATTGGCATCGGTATCATTAGTGGGGTCGTCAATTTTGAGGGCGGTTCCTGCGCTGTTGTACAAGGTTGCCTTAATATCCAAATTGGCACCACGCGTCTCATTGCGGTAAAACGCCGTCCAAGCGGGTTCAATAACAAAGTTGATCGTTCCACCTTGGGTGTCGAAAAAAAACATGTCGATATCGGCACGGGAGCCAATGATGCCTTTGTTATAGGGGTCTGTATTACCCGGATCGGTTTGTGGGGTGGTGACGCTGATCTTGCCATCACTGTCGAGTTGCAATTGGCTGGCAGTGGCTAGATCATTGCCATGGTCATCGGCTAGCACCCCTAATAAGCCGCCGATAATGGCGACATCATCTTCCTTGTTATTGGCATTTGGATATTCGCCCTTACTCCATTGGGTGACTTGATCGTAATAGCTGACCCCCATAATCGGCGCCCATGACACAAAGCCGCTGCCAGTGCCTTCATAATAGCCGCTGCTTGAGGTGCCATCATGGGATAAACCAAAGTTGTGGCCAAACTCATGCGCCCCCGCCTCCGCCATAGAATCGGAATCGCTGTTGCCCAAGTTGTCGTAATAAACCAAGGCAGGTGAATAGGCGCTTACATACTCCGGGTCATCCCAAACCCCAGAAAACGCAATCCCCCCCGCATCATAGGACGGCATTAAGTAACCCATGGTATCCCGGCTTCGGGTGAACAATATGTGGCCAGTGGTCTGCGTAAAACCGACAGGCGCTTCGGTGGTGACATCAATATTAAAAGGCGCATAATCTTCGGCAATACGATGCCAGATTTCGTGGATGGCCGTACGTTCTGCGGTATTAAAGGTGCTGGAATTGCCATCTAAGTCGAAGGGGCTAGCGCGCAATGTCCTTCTGCCCGCCTCAACATTCCATTCCGTGCCCGTTAAGATCATGCCATCAAAATCCAGAAACACACGATTTTTTGAACCAGGGTGGGTGTGTAGTTTAAACACGTCAATTTCAGGCAAAGCTGCCATAGATTGTGGTTCCGCCCGCATGATTAACGGTGAACTGGGCTTGGCTTTGGCGGGCGGTGGGTCGGTATAAAAAATCCGCCCTGTCGGGCTGACATTTAAGTGTTCGGCATCCTCTTCCGGAAAGTTGAATTCATGCAAATGTTGCATTGCCTGTTTTCGGATGCTTTCTGGCAATGCGTCCAACTGTCTCCGTAACTGGCTGCCAGCCGGGAGTTCGTTTACTGTAAACGGCGCATTTTTACCAAACGTATGGACTTTGCCGATAGCTGCCGCAGGCAATGGGCCTGTGGTGATGAATAACGGCAGCAATGCCAGTTTTAGCGTGGATTTATTCATTAACGATGCCTACCTGATTTAAGCAACTGTTGACCTACTGTCTATTATAGTACCTGACTAGATTATGGGAAGTATCGTATCTTGCCATTACGTTTATTAAGATGTCGGTTAGGCCGTAGGGTGGTTTCACTTCGTGCTGTAACAGATCACGTTAAGCTTGTAGCCGGAATAAACTGCTTTGAGCGTAAGCGCAAAGCGGTGTTTCCGGCAAATTGTAGCTGTGGTGTACCCGTTTTCAGTTAAGTTTAAAACCACTTATTTCGGCTGACTTGGCTAGTATTTTTTCCAGTCTTCTACTAGACTTAAGAGGGTTAAGGCAATGTTGTTTTTACGTTTAACCAGCTTGATTAGCCTCTTTCAGTTACTAGGCCGCGTTTTTTGGAAATAAGGTCGTTTTTTGATAGGCCAGGTGTTTTTTTAGGCTGCGCTAAAATTAGGTATGTAAATGATTTAAAAATGAATTTACATTTTATAGACCATTTAGACAAACAAATGACGTAATGTTTTGCGTCAAATAGGATGTCTAATTATAGTTGTGCGTCTAGGCAGCAGGGGGGGGGTAACTTGAGCAATTTTATTTCGAGACTTTTTCGCAAAAGAAATGAGCGAACCCCGCTTGAGGAATTTATTGGCATCATTACGCCTGAGCAGTTCCCACGGAGCTACCGATCAGTCAAAGACCCAACCCTTAGGGTTCCGGCTGCTTTGTCTACGTGGGTTTTATACCTTTCGCATCGTTTCTCCTCAGGACTGCGAGAGATGCTCACGTCCATCGAAAAGACGTTCAAAACCAATAGCGCTTATCCCTATGACTGCGTCGCTTTCGAGACGGCTGCTTTCTGCCACTACTGGTTGATGCGTGAATTTCTAAATACCGACGAGGATGACGAAACAGAAGACAGTGACTATTTCGAGTGTTTGAAGATTTCGGCAAACCTTACAAGCTCGCTCATTTCAAGCAAAGCCAGTTTTGCTGTGCCAGAAGATTTGCTTATGAACCGTAGTATTGCGTACTCACACGAGGAGAAATTCAAAGCAATCACACCGGAGGAGAAATTTTCCAACTTCCTTATCTCGTCCATACAAAGTGGTTCCCCTGCGAAACGTTCTCCTGTTGGAATTCAAAGCAGTCTGCCGCTTCAGCTATCCCTTGCGTCGTATATACCTATTTTCGAGTCAACGCAGCTTGCCGAATTCAAGAAGGCAGCAAGAGTTATGTTTCTCGCCGATCAAGAAGGAGCATTGTGAAAACAACACCCAACAAGGCGCTCGTGTGGGACGCTGTGCCGCTGCGCGTCACGCGCCCCACAGCTAATCGTTAGGCTTTCAATTCAATTTCGATCAGGTATATTTATGACACTTATGGACGAATTACGCTCTGCAATTACAGCAGGACGGCTCCCGCCGATTTTCAACGCATCTGATTTGTAATCGGCAAAAATTCCTGACCCAAATGATAATTTGTCAAACTACGACAAAAAAAATCCAGTTTCAAAAAACAAAAAGTATTGGTTTCGATAGAAATCAATGGCGTTGCTTACTACACTTTCGACGAGCAGTTATTTCAATAACATTGTTGTGTTTGCAAATAGCGTGTTATGTTGTGCATTTGCCCATCAATGTTCCTACGGAGTTTTGGGATTAACAGTAACTAGCAAAACCTGATTTTAGTTTTTATGAAGGTATCTGACTTATTGAGATTATTGGAAAACGATGGTTGGTTTATTGTCCGCCAACGCGGGAGTCATCGCCAATTACATCATCCCACCAAGAAAGGTACAGTTACGGTTTCTGGAAAATTAAGTGTTGATGTTCCAAGTGGGACACTAAACAGTGCCCTCAAACAAGCTGGATTGAAGGAGTAGATATATGCGCTATATGGTAATCGTAGAAAAAGGCAGCTCCAGTTACGGGGCTTTTGTTCCTGATTTACCAGGCTGTATTGCCGTTGGTGAATCTGAATCGGAAGTTATTAGTCTTATTGAAGAAGCAATTCAATTTCATCTTGAAGATTTAAAAATTATTGGTGATTCAGTTCCGTTACCTGCTTCTAAAAGTATCTTTGTTGATGTTCCTGTATCTGCCTAACCCAACGTTCCAGCGGAGCTACGCTCAGCCCGCTGAACTTTGCGTTAGGTATAGTATGAAATTAGCAGCCCATTCCAGACTCGTGGATTCAACCCAATTATTTAGACTAAAAAGGTGTCCATTATGCAGAAAATTTCATGGGAGGAAATGAAAAATGAGTACCCAGATGAATGGTTGCTGATTACGGATTTCGATCTGGATGCGTCCGGCCATATACTTGCAGGAGTTGTTAATCGACATTCCAAACAAAAAGATTTTGTTTATCGACCAACTGCAATAAAGAAGCCAGCGGCATTTCGTTATACAGGTGAATCGAATTTTTCTGGGTTAAGAAGCCATGCGGGAACACATCACGTCGTTTGATACCAGCAGGCACCCTATTTATTTAGAATTCAGCGTAACCGATTCAAGTGGTGTCTTGCAGAGTGTCGTCGGGATTCTTGATACCGGAGCGCCAAGAACCGAATTCTCCGACCAGTTTTTAAAATATGCAGGATTTCTTAGCGACAACAATGAAAACGCAACGCTTAAACCTGGATTACAGACCCAAAAATATGGCGTAATTGAATTGCCTTTGGTCGATCTGTGTGGTCATCAGATTGTGAACTTCAAAGCTTGTGTTTCCTATTTTGAACCATCTTGGGGTATAGATGCGCTAATTGGTTTAGATTTCTTCCGCTACTTTCGAGTAACGGAAGAATGCGGTCAGGTCTTTCCTTTTGCCAAATATTTAGATCAGCCTTAGCTTGTCTACTAGGCGTATCACGTTGAAAAACTTAATCAACAAATGAAAAAATGCGTTTATATAGAAACTTCCATTCCAAGCTATCTTACGGCGCGACCAAGTCGTGACGTAAGGGCTGCGGCTTGGCAACAAATAACAGCCCAATGGTGGGATGAGGTTAGGAATCAATATGAGCTTTTCACTTCTGCTTTGGTTATCGCTGAAGCATCGGAGGGCCATCCAGAAGCCGCTGCAAGACGTTTGGAAGCCCTACAAGGAATAGCCGAACTGCTAATTGATGAAGAAGTAATCGCATTTGCCGAAAGGCTAATTACGGAAGGTGGAATACCCGAGGTAGCCAAAGCAGATGCGCTACATGTCTCGGTTGCGGCAGTTCATAATGTGGACTACCTGCTTACCTGGAATTGCCGACATATCGACAACGCCACAAGAAAACCCATCATTCGCGCTATTTGTGTTTCGGCGGGTTATTCTTATCCTGAAATTTGTACCCCAATGGAACTATTAACGGAGGATAGCAATGATGTATTGTGATGAAGTTATCGCCGAGGTATGGCGGAACCGTGATGCCTACACTGCCCGAAATCACAACAGTTTAGCTGAAATATTGGCTGATCTTCGAGAACTTCAAAAACGCCCAGATTGTAAGATTGTTGATAGGCGGGATTTAAGTGGCATACAAGCCCAGATACCACGGTATCGGGAAACTATTACCCAATCTCATGATTTACCTGCCTAACAATCCGTTCCAGCGCACCCGCGCCACGAAGCGCCTTGGTGTTTTCAGGTTTCGAGGCGCGGGGCGTTGAACGCGGGCGTTAGGCAACAAATCGACTCTTTGGCCAAACTGAAAGTGCTTCTTTAACGGCCTCTGTTTCAACCAAAAGGGGATTTAGGATGGCAAAAAAAGAAGCTTGCCGTGATTGCAAGCGTTGTACTGAACTGGTAATCAAGTCTCTGACTAGGCTTCCTGTGTGAGCAACGTTGCAGATTGGCACATATGGGTTGATTAACCTTTTTCAGAAAAAGTGCCCACGTTGCGGACACAAAATAAGCGACCATAAACTAAAGGACGATGTTGCATAGGGCTGTAGCCAGATCGGGCGACGGCTTTACATCGTTGCCCGACATTTTAAAACGAGGTATTTATGACTCAAGTAGAGTTATTAGAACAACACATCGCGGAATTGGACGATGTTTCCTTTTCAAAACTCCGCGATTGGTTTATTGAATTTGACCAAGCACGTTGGGATAAACAATTAGAAGCTGATTCCAATGCTGGAAAACTAGATTTCCTTATCAATGCCGCGCTTGCCGAACATGAAGCCGGACTAACGAGAGACCTTTGAAACACAAAACGGCATCCAGCTTCTGGGCTTGCTATGCACACCTTCCCTTGGAAATTCGCAGTCTCGCCAAGAAGAACTTTCAACTGCTAAAAGCCGATCACTCCCACCCTTCTTTGCAATTCAAGAAAGTGGGCAAAGTATGGTCTGCCCGTGTCGGCTCGAATTACCGAGCGGTCGCCACACCGATTGAGGGTGGTTTTCTTTGGGTTTGGATAGGCACTCATGCGGAATACGATAAGCTGCTTGCCTAACCGTCCGTTCCAGCGCACCCGCGCCACGAAGCGACTTGGTGTTTTCAGGTTTCGCGGGTCAGCATCGTTGATTTTGAAAAGCCCGTAAGCGGAGTTGTAGCAAAAATGCAAACCCAGCCCACAACTCCCCCATCACCCATACACCCACTCCACCATCGGAATTTCCCAAGTCTCAACACGGCAACGCGCCTGATAGTCGGTTTGACTATCGTCCCGATTACGCACCACCATTGCTATCACTTTAATGCGGCGGGTACGCGCTAGCAGGGGCTGCCAGGTTTGTTGGGCTTCGTGTGAGAGGCGGGCGACGCTGATGCCGTCTGCTTGCAGCTCTAGTTTGCCGTTGTTAAGGCTGGCGGTTAGCAAGCTGCCGGGCTGGAGTGCCGCCAGTGTGGCATGGATGCGGTGTTGGGCGGGGAACAAGGCGGCAAAATCCAGATAATAATCGCCCATGCCTAAGCACGCGTAGTGTTGGCTTAACGGCGTTAGTGCGCTGGGGTCGGGTACGGGGGCATCGCGGCGGAGGACAAAGTCGCCGTCCAGTTCAGCAATAAACGGGTGGTGGGCATCTAAGCGTTGGCTAAGGCACAAGGTTTCTTGGGCGCGGGTCATGCCGACATACAGCAAACGCCGCTGTTCTTCCGAATGGCTAAAGCCGCCCGCCAAGATGATGACATGGTTAAATTCCATGCCTTTGACGGCGTGGATAGTGGCTAACAACACGCCATTGCCTAAACGGCGGTCTTTGCGTTGTTCGCCGAAGGTCTCATAAAAAAATGCTAAGGTTTGTTGGTGCGGGACGGCGTGGTCGCCTGTTTCTTTTTGCCAATCCAACAAGCTGTCCAATAGCTGCGCCAGCCACGGATTATCGGGGTGTTCCTGAAGCTGGCGGATAACGGCTGCGATGTGGTCGCTGGCGCGGCCAGTGTGGTTTGGCTGCTGTTTTAGCGCGGCCAAAAACTGGGCATATTCGCGGATGCGGGACAGCGGGGCTTGTTTGTCGGCGGCGATCATGAGGCTCAGCGGGATGTTATTAGCTTCCAGCAAGGCGCGGACGGGGCTGAGCAACTGCCATTGGGTGGTCAGTATCGCGCATTGAGACCATTCCAAGGTGCTGTCCAATTGCCGCAAGCGCAGCACTTCTTCGAGTACGGCACTGGCCTGTGCGGCTTCGTTGGCGCAGCGGATAATTTGCACGCGCCCTTGCGCCAAGGGGTCGAGTTGTTGCCAGCGTCCACCTGAGGGCAGGTTTTTTCGGCCTGAGTTGATGCGGATGGGATGCTGGGTTTTCATGCGGTCTTGGTTGTGGGCAATTAGAGCATTGGCGGCGGCGATGATATGTGCGCTGGAGCGGTAGTTTTCGACCAGATAGTGTTCGGTGGCGCGGTAATCGTCTTTAAATTGCCGGATAAAGCCAATGTTAGCGCCGCGAAAGGTGTAGATGTTTTGGTCGTCATCGCCGACCGCCAAGATCGTCAGTTTTTGCTCCTCTTCCAAAGTGCGCCCAGCTAAGGCGGAGACTAATTGGTATTGGTCGTCGTCGATGTCCTGATATTCATCCACCAAAATATAGCGGTAAGGGGCCAGCAAGCGGTCGCGGATTTCATCGGCGGCAAAGCCTAAGATGGGTTTTTCGCCTTTTAACAGTTGGATGGCTTCGGGGATCAGCGCATCCAATTGCACAGTGTTGTGGTCGCTGTGGTTGAGGGCATGGCCCGTCAGGCGCAAGCTTAAGCCATGATAAGTTTGCACCAGCACGCCTTTGGCATCGTCGCCGACTAAATCCGTTAAGCGTTTGCGCAATTCGGTGACGGCATTGCGGTTAAAACACAAGACCAAAATTGCCGCCGCAGGCACGCGTTTAACCCGCAGCAAATAAGCGCAACGATGCACGACCACACGGGTTTTGCCCGAGCCTGGCCCGGCCAAGATCAGCAAATTGTCGTGTTCATCGCTGGCAACTAAAGTGGTTTGTTGGGCGTTGTTAAGATCGCCGACAATGCGTTGGAACGATTGTTGGCTGGTGGCGCGTTCTAAAATGTCTTTGCGTTCGGCAAAATAGCGTTTTACAAATTCGCCTTTGTCTTGCCCAAAATAAGCCCCGACGAAATGCAGGGCATGGCTGATTTTTTCCAAGGCCAAGCGGGCATATTCGTTAATCACATGGATTTGGAACACCCGCTCGCTGTAATGTTGGGCCAAGGGTTCAAAATCGCCTTTGCTGTAACGCCGCCCTTTGGCTTCCGGCAAAATGTGTACGGTCATCGCTTGGCGGAACACCGCCAAACCTTTTTGCAGAGTAATCACACGTTGTTCGTGCAGAAAATTTAAGGCGCGTTCCATAGCCGCAAGCGGGTCTTTGAGTTCTGCGGCGGCAATTAAATCGGCCTTGAGTGCCGCCAACAAATCACTATCGGAAAACTCCACCAATACATCGGCACTGGCGGGCGTGCCTTCGGGGATGCGGGCGATGATGCCCGCCAACACGATGGCGGCGTAGGCTTGTCTGCGTTCGGAGATGCGTATGACGGTTTGCCAATCGCGGTTGAGTTTTATCCCATAGTGATCTTGCCCACGATAGCGCACAGTAAGGCTGCCTTTTTGCGCCGCCAACCCGCGCCCGTCTTCGGCGAGGCTGATCAGCAAGCCGCGCAGCAGTTCAGGATTGCTGTCAGGCTGGCCACCATCCAGCAGTTGTTGGTTAAGTGCGCGTAACGACAATGCTTGCCATTGCCCGCTATCGGCATCGGGTGCGTATTCTTGCAACAGTTGGAGCATGGCGCGTTCAAGGCTACAGATTTTGCTTAAGCGGCTGGTCGAGGCATCGGCAACTTTGTAACGCAAATACGCAGTCAGCAATAAGTTTTTTTGGATAAGCCCGCGTTCCGCCATGTCTTGCAGGGTACGGATAACGCGTTGGCTAGCGGTTTGCCGATGTTTTGGATCGGCGCGCTCGGCCTCGGTGTCGGCAAACTCACCCAGTTCAGCCAAGCTATCGGCACTAAAGCCTTCGTCTTTATCGGCGTTCAATAACGCCGCTACAATTGCCAGCCAACGCGCTTGCTGGTGTTTGGACAAATTCAGCTGGGCGATTTTTTGCTCGGCTTCCGGCAAACTTTTGACCAAGGGTTTGCCCTGAAAAACTTGGGTGCGGTTTTCATTGCGCTCTATAAAGCCTGATTTTTCCAACCACGACACGGCGGTAATGACTTTGGTCGCGGCATTGGGCGCGTCATGTTCAAACGAGAGGTCGATGTGGTCATCGCGCAATAATTCGCCTGTCGTGACAATGACATTGCCTAGCGGGTCTTTTTTGCCTAGCCGCAAGGCTCGCAACAACTGGGCTATATCTTTTTGGTTAAGCTGCGACATAGCGGACATTTTGAACTGGGTTTCAATATCCGGGGCATCAAACAACAACACGCAATCGGCCTCTTGTTGGTCGCGGCCTGCGCGTCCGGCTTCTTGGAGATAATTTTCCAAAGACCCGGGTATGTCGGCATGGATCACCAAACGCACGTTATCTTTATCAATGCCCATGCCGAACGCATTGGTGGCGGTGATGATGCGCGTCGTGCCCGTGATGAAGTTTTCTTGGATGTGCCGTTTTTCGGCACTGTCTTTACCCGCATGAAAGGCTTCAACATCCCACTGTTGGCCTTGCAAAAATTCGGCGAGTTCTTCGGTGTGGGCGCGGGTGGCGCAATAAATAATCGCGCTGCCTGCCGTCTTGTCCAGCCGCTCCAGCAACAAACGGTTGATGTTGGCGTATTTGTCGGCCTTATTGGCGGTTTGCACTTCAAAATTTAGGTTGCGGCGTTCTACGCCCCCGGCAAAAACGTTTAATGATTGCCCGAGATTGGCGCGAAAATAATCCAGAATTTCGTCTTGCACATCTTGTTTGGCGGTGGCGGTAAAGCATTGCACGGGTGGCAGCACGGCGTTTTGTTGCTGGGCGAATTCTTTAATAAAGCGTCCGGCATAGACATAATCGGGGCGAAAATCATGCCCCCATTTCGACAAACAATGCGCTTCGTCAAACACCCATGCGCCAATTTCCCGATGGCTGATGGCGTTTTTAAAGCCCGCATTGCGCAATTGTTCTGGCGATACATACAAAATGGCGATGTCACCCAATTGCACGGCTTGCAAGACCGCGCCGCGTTCGGGCGCAGTCAGCAAGCCGTTAAGGGCGGCGGCATTGGGTGCGCCAGTTTTGTTGCGCAGATTGTCCACTTGGTCTTTCATTAACGCTTGCAATGGCGAAATGACTATCGTCAGCAAACCGCGCCGCTGGTAACGCACTAAGGCTGGCAACTGAAAACACAAAGATTTGCCGCCGCTGGTGGGCAAAATGGCAAACACCGGTTTGTCAGCCATCGCCGCTTGGACGATGGCTTGTTGCAAGCTGCCGCCGTGGGCATCGGCAGGTAAAGGCCGGAACGCCGGAAAGCCAAAATAGCGTTGCAATTGGCTGATGGGATTGTGGGTTTGCACACAATACCCGCAACCGGGCTGTTGGCAAGGTATGTCACGCAATTGGCTTAAGATGGGCGCGACCTCGGGAAAATGCAATCTGACCCACGGCGGTATAATCGAGTTGCCGCCCGCTACCCGCAACCACGCCAAACAATAGGCCAAGGCCACGCGTTTGTTGGCATCCGGCAAATAGCGCAACACCACTTGGGTAAACGCACTGGCACACACGCGGCCTGTGCTGAGTTGCTTGAAATAATCGAACGCTTTGCTGGCTTTAATGGCTTCTGCGCCTAATGCCCTAAAAACCTGTTGGATGCCCTGATACTGGGGGTTGCCAGAAAAAGCGTAATGGTAAAACGACAACAGGCCGTCGTGGTGCTGGGCTTGCAGGGCTTGCAGTTGTTCGTGCAACAGGCTGGCGGTTAAGCGGGCATCTGCCAAGGGATCGTTTAAGCTGTCTTTGACCAGCTTGTAATCTTTGACTAGATGATGGTATGGGTTTTCGGGAAACGCTAAGGGCGACAGCAATAAGGTGTCAATAACAGGCTTGTCCAGCAACTTAAGCCGGGGGTTGATCGCGCGGCATAGCGGCAAATCATGCTGGAGCAGGTTATGGCCCAGCATAAAATCCGCCTCTTGGGCAAAACTGTCCAGTTCCGCCAACACGGTGGCGACGGTAAAAGGGGCTTTGCGGTGCAGGGTTTTATCGTTAAAGACCGCACCCAAGGCAAAAATTTCACCGTTTTTGTTGGTTTCTAAGTCGAGGCTACAGTATGCAAGCGGGGGTGCTGTCCAATCCATTGTGTCAAAAGCGGTTGAGGCGGTGCGTAAGGCAATTTAACATTGTTGGCGGAAAAGCACTAGGGCGTAGGATGGATTGGTTTGCACCGATTCAGTAGGATACTGCCCATTATTTTAGACCACCAGTTATCAAAGGCCCTATCAAAAAGAGAGAGAAACTATCGTAATTCGGTGAGCAAAGATAGGCAACGCTATTTGGTATTTTTGAGCCAATGTATCCAGTGCCTAAGTTCTGGAGACTGTATAAGGTTGCCGGATAGGTCGTTTTAGGTGTTAGCCGTAACCCGACATTCATGGGTGTGGATGTGTCGGGTTACGTTATTTCGATATGCTCTATAAGCTTACCCGACGCAACTTTTATGCGACATTGCAAAACCTGACCCCGTTCCTTCCAGCGGATGAATGTCATCGGCGCAATGCTATCATCGGGCAACTTGGCGCTGGCCAAGCTGTGGAAAAACGTCAGCGGGCTCTGGTTCTTTGGTTTCCTGATGGCCTTGATCGAACAAGTGGGCAAGCCAATGGTGGTCATTTTGGATAATGCCTCCATACACAAAGCCAAGAAACTGAAACCTTATTGGGATTTGTTGGAAGCAAAAGGCATACAGTTTTATTTTTTGCCGTCTTACGGCTACCAACTTAAGGCGGGACAGTTTAAGGTTAAGCCGTTCGTGGTGAGCTTGTCGAACCATGAACGGCCTAACCGTCCACCCTTCGACAGGCTCAGGGCGAACGGTTACGCTTCGCAAATGTCCCGCTTTAAGTTGTTGGCCCCGTCTTACAGCCCGGAACTGAACCGCATTGAGCTGCTGTGGCGCAAAATGAAATATGAATGGTTGCCCTTCAAAACGTTTACTCCCGACGAGCTTGAGCAAGCCATTGATGAGATCGGAAGTGGATTTGGCTCAAAATACACGCTAACTTTTTGCTAAGCGCTTACTCAGTTATTACAAATCAATTATTTAAGTGAATAAAAATATTCATTAATATTTTCCCGATAATATCCAATAACTTTATTTTCAATAGAAAATCCTTTGCTCTTCAGTAGTGGGTAAAGCTCTGAATTTCGCTCTTCTGCGACAGTTATTGCTATGTCTTTGTCTTTGTCTTTGTCTCCAAGATAGGATGTTGAAGCATCCATTAATTGATGACCAACTCCAATGCCTCTATAAGAGGGTGAAACATAAAACGTACAGATTTTTTTCTCATCAAGGCTGTGTTTTAAAAGTGACAAGCCAGCAATGCTATTTCCAGCGCGAGCTATAATGATTGATCTTTTACCCTCAATCATTTCTTTTCTAAAAGTAAAGTACAACCAATTCTTAAAATTTGGATAATAAGCACCAACAGTAGATATGGATTTGGCGAGGTCAGAGAATTTAATACTTTCGCTCTCTATGTGTTCAAAAATCACCTTCGGTTTTGAATTTAAAGCAATCATTGTGGCTTCCTCGGTTGGGGAGATTCAAATTTAGTTTTATTGTCCATTAGTATATTTGTATTTTCATTGTGACAAGTACTTTCTGTAGGTGCATCCGCAAATCTTGATGGAATAGAATAAAGAGCGTTGCCTAGAACTCCAGAGAACGCTCCCCAAATTAGGAGAAAACCCAAAAAGAAACATACTGTCCCCCAAGTCACAGTGATAGTACTAAATTTTGCAAATGCTGAGAAGTTGTCTAAATATTTTTGTTCATCCAGTTTCTGTAGCGGTTCTTTCCAATGATATATCAGCATTTGATCAGGAATTGAGATATCAGAGGGTACGCTTAAATAACTATCCCAAAGATTTTTTTCAAGAATCCGACAGCGTTTAAATTCGGAGTGTGATAGCTTATGCTCAGAATTAGTCTCTCTAATCAGAAAAAAATGAACACTTGTTATACATGAATCGTTACTTAGACAGCTCACAATCTTTTGCGGAAGATTTCTAACTTCATTTACCCTAAAATCGACTATCTCTATCGATTCCATTCGACTTAAAAACTTTGCATCCTTTGAAACATAAAGCTGAGATATACTTTTTTTATCTTCGGAATTCAATTTTATTCTAAATCGAAAGTATCCAAAAATATCATCATTTTTGCCATTAGTAGAACATATAATCAGATTTTTAGGGAATGATAAGATAGACCCTCCATCTTGGTGTGTAATGTTTACCCCGTTACTACTACCTTGTTCGCTAAGCTCTATTTGGCTAAATACTCGTAACGTATCTTTTTTATTGTTCACAAAACAGATGTCCACTACATTCTGGCTTACAGTTTTCAAAGAATCGACCCGTGCATTAAAAATCGCAGCAATTAATTCCTTATTTTCAGAAAGTGTGCGCCCAAGACTATCAACATAATTGTCTTTTGTAATCTTAAAAGGAAAAAAGATTTTTATTGAATCGATATTTTCCAAGCATTTAAACTTCACCCCAACATCGAGATAGTTAATCTCTTCTTTTTTTGACCCCATGTTCAAACGCCAAAAATTGAAGTGAAGCTCGATAGATGTATTTTCTTTCTTGCTACCTTCTAACCAAAAGGCTAAGCTTTTAGCCATCTACAGACTCCCAATTTATAGTGACATGAACGAAATAATTTTAAGCATCAAGCCTAAATTCAGTAATGCAATCTACTCAAAACAAAAAACTGTAGAGCTTCGACGAAAAATCGGACTCAGATTTACAAAAAACCGAACAATATACATTTATACATCTAGCCCTGTAAAGCAAATATCTGGGGAAGCAAAAATCCTAAGGATTGAATTTCTCACCGTAGATGCAATCAAAGAGCGGTACTTAGCAGAGGCGTGTATATCCTCCATCGACTTTGACGCATACTTTTTGGGATGCACTCATGGATATTTAATTTTTCTTCGTGAGGTGATGGAGTACAAAAACAAAATACCTTTAACAAAATTATCTTTAGTGAATTTCAAGCCACCGCAATCTTTTTGCTATCCTAACAGTTTGTTGCTTAATTTTATAGAGGCGGAAAAATGCACATAGGCGTTTTTGGAATATCTGGAACAGGTAAGACAACGCTAACTAAATCTTTTTTGCATGATAAATTAGACTATTTTGGTACTTCTGCTTCATATTTAATAGCTAGTGCTGGAAATGAAATAAATTATAAGTCATTGAATAATGATAAAATTTCCAGGAATCAAGAGATTTTAATTAATCAATACAATGAGTTGAAAAATGTGCATCCAAATACAATAATAGAACTGCATAACGTAATTGAAGTTGATGCTGGTCTTTCTTGGATTCCGCCCGAAGTTCTGCTTGCATTAAGCCTTGATTATGTTTTTTTCTTGTATACCGAAGCGGATGAGATTTTAAAAAGAAGAATCTTAGACGCAACAAAATCTAGGAAAATTACCACGCCGCAAGAACTGAAAACAATTCAGGATCTTTCCCTTGAAAACTTAATTTCTGTTTTTGGAGAGAGCTATGTTCATATCCTTTCTGGAGTAGATGCTGTTAAGCAATTAAACAATATTTTGGATTCATCCGATAATTAGCCGAGATCGGCTCGGGGTGACGGGATTGTGCCCGCCACCTCCGCCACACCACCGGACATGCGGTTTTCCGCATCCGCTAGCCTTTGGAACCAACGGCTATCGCCGCTCAAGGTTTTACTCCTTGTCGATATATCTTACGCTGTAAAAGACCTGTTACTATATTTTCCACTTTCGGCTTCGACCATTCTTGGAATCCATAAGCCCAGCGAAACAGAGCAGTCGGGTAGCTTGTCGCGCGCGGCTGCTCCGTCCTGTTTCAAGTGACTACTCGTGTTTCCACAGAAGTCTTTCGTCGTATCTCAGTTCCTTCGACCCTTCGCGCTGCCCAGTTTCCAAGGCTTCTATGCTAATACGGCACCTGCTGACTTCTCCAGCGCTCTCATGCTGGAGATCTCCCCCGCGTGATATTGGCGGTCTCACTTAATACTTGCACCGACATCACTGGCTTGCTTGCCAGTATGGCTAAGGCCTTATCCTGTTTTTGGCCGTTATCGCTCAAGCTGTAAATCAATATATTGGTGTCGATAAATTCACCGGGCATTCGCTTCGTCCCGGTCAAATTTAAAACCTGTCATGTCCTTTTGATAGGGACTGAAAAACGCTTTTAATTCGCGTTGTTTTGTGAGCTCTTGGCTGTATTTTTTTACTAGCCGCTCTATTAAGTCGCTGCCGGATATGTGTTCTTGCGCTGCCGTATCGTTGAATTGTTGGGCGGTTTGGTCGCTGATTTGTAGGGTTTGCATTTTTTATTCTCAGTTAAAGGGCTGCTGTTTTTTTAACTAATGGAAGTTACGCATTAACAATAGTTGAAAAAAGCCAGGTAGGTCATGTTAAGCGATAGCCGTAACCCGACATTAACGGGCTTCGATGCGTCGGGTTACGTTATCTCGCTACGCTCAATAAGCTAACCCGACGCAACTGAATACTTACGCTTACCCCAACTTCGCCATTAAAAACGGAATAATATCCGCAAACGGGATTTCTTCGTGTTCTGCGGCGGTGCGGCCTTTGTATTCGACGGTGCCGCTATCCAGGCCACGGTCGCCGACGATGATGCAATGCGGGATGCCTATCAATTCCATGTCGGAAAACATAAAGCCGGCGCGGACTTTGCGGTCATCAAACAACACGTCTATTCCAGCGGCCAATAAGTCTTGGTAGAGTTGTTCGGATGCGGCTTTTAGGCGTTCTGATTTGTGCATGTTCATCGGGCACAGGGCAACTTGGAACGGTGCGAGATGGGTGGGCCAGATGATGCCTTTTTCATCATGGTTTTGTTCGATGGCGGCAGCAACCACGCGGGAAATGCCGATGCCGTAGCAGCCCATCAGCATGATTTGGTTTTTGCCGCCTTCGTTGATTACGCCTGCCTTCATGGCGGCGCTGTATTTTGTGCCTAGTTGGAAGATATGGCCGACTTCTATGCCACGCGCCAAGGTGATTTCGCCTTGGCCATCTGGGCTAGGATCGCCTTCGACGACGGTGCGGATGTCGGCGATATGTGCTGATAAGTCGGTAATTGGGGCGGTTAAAAAGTCAGTTTCCCAGTTGCAGCCTTTAAAATGGTAGCCTGCTTCATTTGCGCCACAAACAAAGTCGGTCAAATGGATGGCTGAATGGTCGGCCAGCCAATTTACTGGGGCGGCGGGTTTTTGTTGGGGGCCGATGTAGCCAGCGCGGCAGTTGAGGTGCGCGGCTATTTCGTCGTCGGTAGCAAAGCGGAAATCACCCAGTAGTTTACCGGCTTTAATTTCATTCAGCTCGTGGTCGCCGCGTAAAAACACCAGGCAAAAGGCTTCGTAAGCTTCGTCTTTGGCATCTTTAAGGGTTTGCATCACTGCCAAGGTTTTTAGGACTTGTTGCGGGCTTACCGATAAGAATGCGCTGACTTCTGCTATGGATTTTTGGTCGGGTGTGGCGATTTTTTCCAAGCTTGCGGTAGGCTGGGCTCTGGCGGTTTGGGGTGGCAACGCTTCGGCTTTTTCTACATTCGCGGCATAATCGCTGCTTGTGGAAAAGGCGATGGCATCTTCGCCGGAATCGGCCAAAACATGGAATTCATGTGATACCGCACCGCCGATGGATCCGGAATCTGCAATGACCGCACGGAATTTTAAGCCTAGGTGGTTAAAGATATTGGTATAGGCTTGGTACATCACGTCGTAGGTTTCTTGCAATGAGGCTTGGTCCAAATGGAAAGAGTAGGCATCTTTCATAATGAATTCGCGCGAACGCATCACCCCAAAACGCGGGCGGATTTCATCCCGGAATTTGGTTTGGATTTGATAATAAGTGATGGGTAGCTGTTTGTAGCTTTTGATTTCATTACGCGCCAAGTCGGTGATGATTTCTTCGTGGGTGGGGCCTAGGCAAAAGTCACGCTCATGGCGGTCTTTTAAGCGTGCCAACTCGGGGCCGTATTGTTCCCAACGGCCCGTTTCCTGCCACAGTTCAGCTGGCTGCAAGGCGGGCATCAGCACTTCCAATGCGCCTGCCTTGGTCATTTCTTCACGGGTAATTTTTTCTACTTTCCGCAACACCCTAAGCCCTAAGGGCAACCAACTGTAAAGGCCTGCCGCCAGTTTGCGTATGAGCCCAGCACGTATCATCAATTGATGGCTGGCGATTTCTGCGTCCGCAGGTGTTTCTTTTACGGTATTTAAGGGGAATTGAGTGGTGCGCATAAGTATTTACAATAATGGATAAAAAGGGGCATTTTACAGCTTTTTTGGTGAAAGCGGGACACTTTGCATGGCAGCCTACCGGTTGGTTTTTAGGTTAAAAATTCAACTGCAAGCTTACGCAGAAGCCAGGTACTTAAGGTATGCGTGTTTTTTACCCCTTAGCGCCCTGCTGGCAATATTGGCTTTTAACCCATTCCTATAGGCTTTAAGCCTAGTCCACGGTTCAGCTGTTCAGGTTTGTTTTGCCTTTGGCTTTAGTGCATTTACTAAAACGGGTGTATTGCATCCCTTGATTTGTATATACTATGCCTTATACGTAGGCGTTCTAAACGCCTTTGTTCATGCGCTTATTGGGTGGGCTTGCCGGACAGGGCAATGTAAATCCCACAAGCGCAGTGAATTTCCCAGTGACATATTTTTTAAGCCAGCTCAACCCGTCCCAACAGGATACTACATGAATAACAGCTTGATTTCAGAGATTACCGGACAAAATGACATTGATCCGACCGAAACCAAAGAGTGGATAGAAGCCTTACAATCGGTCTTAGAACAAGATGGCAGCGAACGTGCCCACTTTCTGATTGAGCAGCTGGTTGCAGCGACACGGCACTCTGGATTTGATATTCCTTTTAGCGCCAATACCGCTTACCTCAATACCATTCCTGTGGCACGGCAAGCCCAATTCCCCGGCGATGCCACCATCGAACAAAAAATCCGCTCGTATGTGCGTTGGAACGCCATGATGATGGTGTTACGGGCAAATAAACACACCAATGTTGGTGGCCATATCGCCAGTTTTGCCTCTGCGGCTACTTTATATGATGTGGGTTATAACCATTTTTGGCATGCACCGTCTGAACAGCATGATGGCGATTTGATTTTTACCCAAGGCCATTTGACCCCAGGCGATTATGCCCGTGCTTTTTTGTTGGGTCGTTTTACACCTGAGCAAATGGACAATTTTCGCCAAGAGGTTGATGGCAACGGTTTGTCTTCTTACCCGCACCCTTGGTTGATGCAGGATTTCTGGCAATTCCCAACAGTGTCTATGGGCCTGGGCCCCATTATGGCGATTTACCAAGCCCGTTTTATGCGCTATTTGCAGGATCGTGGCTTTGCCGATACTTCTAACCGTAAGGTGTGGAGCTTTTTGGGCGACGGTGAAACCGATGAGCCTGAATCATTAGGCGCGATTGGCATGGCAGGCCGTGAAAAGCTGGACAACCTGATTTTTGTCATCAACTGCAATTTGCAACGTTTGGATGGCCCGGTACGCGGCAATGGCAAAATCATCCAAGAATTGGAAAGCGAATTCCGTGGCGCAGGGTGGAATGTCATCAAATTGGTTTGGGGACAACGCTGGGATGCGCTGTTGGCGCGCGACAAGGATGGCTTGCTGGCGGCAAGGATGATGGCTTGTGTCGATGGTGACTACCAAACATTTAAGGCTAAAGATGGCGCGTATGTGCGCGAACATTTCTTTAACACCCCTGAATTGAAAGCCATGGTTTCTGACTGGTCTGACCGCGATATTTGGGAATTGAACCGGGGCGGGCATGATCCTGCCAAAACCTATGCCGCTTTCCATGCCGCTGTAAACCATAAAGGCCAACCTACGGTGATTTTAGCCAAAACCATTAAGGGTTATGGCATGGGATCTTCAGGTGAAGCGCAGAACATCTCCCACCAACAAAAAAAGATGAGTGATACGTCACTGACGCATTTTAGGGATCGTTATGAGCTGCCTGTCAGTGATGAAGAGATGCAAAAGCTGCCTTACCTGACTTTTGCCGAAGGCTCAAAAGAATTGGTTTATATGCAGCAGCGCCGTGCCGAATTAGGTGGGCATTTGCCAGCTAGACGTGCCAAATCTTATGCGCTGGATGTCCCTGTTTTAAGTGATTTTAAATCCTTGTTGGAAGCCAGCGCCAAAGGCAAAGAAATTTCCACCACCATGGCTTTTGTGCGTTTGCTGAATATCTTGGTGAAAGATAAAAACATTGGCAAACGGATTGTCCCTATTGTCCCTGACGAATCCCGGACTTTTGGCATGGAAGGCATGTTCAGGCAGTTGGGTATTTGGTCACAAGTCGGACAATTGTATACCCCGCAAGATGCTGACCAGCTGATGTTCTACAAAGAAGACAAGCACGGCCAAGTTTTACAGGAAGGCATTAATGAAGCTGGCGGATTGTGTGATTGGATAGCCGCTGGTACAGCGTATTCAACCCATAATGTGCCGATGATCCCGTTTTTTATCTATTATTCAATGTTTGGTTTCCAACGGGTGGGCGATTTGATTTGGGCTGCTGCCGACCAACGCACCCGTGGCTTTTTAATGGGTGGCACCGCAGGCAGGACTACGCTAAATGGCGAAGGTTTGCAGCATGAAGACGGCCACAGCCACTTAATGGCTGCAACCGTGCCCAATTGCGTCGCTTACGACCCCACTTACTCTTATGAGCTGGCTGTCATTATCCAAGATGGTTTGCGGCGTATGTATGTCGATCAAGAAGACATTTTCTATTACATCACTGTCATGAATGAGAATTACAACCACCCCGCCATGCCTAAAGGCAGCGAGTTGGATATTCTTAAAGGCATGTACAGCTTCCGGCTAGGTGCGGAATCTTCTGCACCACGCGTTCAATTATTGGGTTCTGGCAGCATTTTCCGTGAAGTTGAATTTGCCGCTGACTTGTTAAAATCAGATTGGGGCGTAGAAGCGGATTTATGGAGTTGCCCAAGCTTTACCGAATTGGCAAGGGATGGGCAATTGTGTGAGCGTTGGAACCGCCTGCATCCTACCGAACCCGCCAAACAATCCCATGTCGCGGCCTGCTTAAACCCTGCCGTTGGCCCCGTGATTGCCGCCACCGACTATACCCGTGCCTTTGCGGAACAAATCCGTAGCCTTGTCAAAGCCCCTTATACGGTGTTGGGTACTGATGGTTTTGGTCGCTCCGATACCCGCGAAAATTTGCGGCGCTTTTTTGAGGTTGACAGGTATCACATTACTATCGCAGCATTAAAAAGTTTGGCCGACTTAGGTCAGTTTGAACCCGCCAAAATTGATGTGGCCATCGCTAAATACGGCATTTCTGCCGACGCTAAAGCCCCTTGGCTCATTTAATGGAAGGAAACTATGACAGTTTTAATTGAGATCAAAGTCCCAGATGTCGGCAATGTTGCAGAAATCGACGTTGTTGAAGTATTGATACAACCGGGTGATGTGGTTGCACTGGAGCAAACCGTCGCCACGCTGGAAACCGATAAGGCCAGTATGGAGCTGCCATCAAGCGCCGCAGGCACAATCCAACAAGTTTATATCAAACCCGGCGATAAAGTTTCAGAAGGCTCACTGATTGCAACCGTCTTGGCGAGTAGCGAACAAACCCCTGCGGCGGCGGCAGAGCCAGCCCCCGCGGCCAGCGCTCCAGTGGCAACACCAGCACCTGAACCCGTCATTGCCAAAGCGCCAGAACCCGCTGTAGCCGCTCCCCAAGTTGCAACCGCCGCTGCCGTGCAAACAGCTGCGCATGAAAGCCATGAGCCTGCCAGAATTGCCCATGCCTCACCATCCGTACGGCTGTTTGCCCGCGAGTTGGGTGTGGATGTCGCTAAGATAAAATCTGGTAGTGGCCGCAAGGGACGCATCTTAAAAGAAGATGTGAAGAACTTTGTCAAAAAGGTGTTGACGGAAGTCATCGTTGCCACAGGTTCTGGCATCCCGAGCATACCTGCGGTTGATTTTAGCCCCTTTGGCGAAACTGAAGTCCAAAAACTTAGTAAAATTAAACGCCTGACCGGACAGAACTTAAGCCGTGTTTGGCTTAATTTGCCGATGGTCACTTACCATGAAGAAGCCGACATTACCGAAATGGAAGCATTCCGCAATGCCCTGAATGCGGAAAAAGCCAAAGGCGAAGTGAAAATTACTGGCTTAATGTTCATCATTAAAGCCTTGGTTGCTGCCATGCAGCAATTCCCTAGCTTCAATGCCTCGTTATCAGCCGATGGCGAAAGCTTAATCCTTAAAAAATATTTCAATATCGGCATTGCCGTTGACACACCTAACGGTTTGGTTGTCCCGGTCTTACGCAATGCCAATACCAAATCCATCACCGAGCTTGCGGTTGAACTGGCTGAAAAAAGTGAAAAGGCCCGCTTAGGTAAGTTATTGCCGGGTGATATGCAAGGCGGCTGTATGACTATTTCCAGTTTGGGCGGGATTGGCGGCGTGGCGTTTACGCCGATAGTCAATGCCCCTGAGGTGGCCATTCTGGGCGTAACCCGTGCCAAAATGCAACCGGTCTGGAATGGCAAGGAGTTTATCCCTCGCCTGATGTTGCCTTTGGATTTGACCTATGACCACCGTGTGATAGATGGTGCTGAAGGCGCGCGCTTTATGGCCTTGGTAAAACAAAACTTAAGTGATATTCGCCGTTTGTTACTTTAAGCTTCCACCAGCACACTAATCACCCTTTCAAAGCGGCCTGCCCCTAACAGTTGGGGTAGGCTTGGGGAGCCTGTAAAATCAATGGTATTTTAGCCCCCTGAATCCTCTCTATTGGAATTATTCAACATGAACGAAGCAGTTTTACACGCGGAAGTATTGGTATTAGGTGGTGGCCCTGGTGGTTACAGTGCAGCGTTTCGGGCCGCTGATTTAGGCAAACAAGTTGTGCTGGTTGAGCGCTATCCCGTTTTGGGCGGCGTTTGCCTTAATGTCGGCTGTATCCCCTCCAAAGCCTTGCTACATGCGGCACAAATAATCCATGAAGCCGAAGAGTTCGAGCAACACGGTGTCAGTTATGGCAAGCCGACACTTGATATCGATAAAATCAGGGGCTGGAAAGAAAGTATCAGCAAAACCTTAAACGAAGGTTTGGCAGGTCTAGTTAAGCAACGCAAAGTCAATTTGATCCAAGGTACGGGTAAATTTACCTCGCCTGATACAGTTGCCGTGCAAACCGAAAATGGCTCGACCATTATCCGATTTGACCAAGCGATTATTGCGGCTGGCTCACACCCCACCAAAATCCCCATATTCCCGCACGATGACCCGCGTTTGCTAGATTCAACCGATGCTTTGGAGCTAAAAGAAATCCCCAAAAAAATGTTGATCGTCGGTGGTGGCATTATTGGTTTGGAGATGGCAACGGTTTATCATGCGTTTGGTTCAGAAATCAGCGTTGTTGAATTGATGGATCAAATCATCCCCGGTTGTGATAAAGATTTGGTGACACCATTATTTAGACGGATCAAAAAACAATATAACAACATCTGGTTAGAAACCCGTGTCACGTCCATAGAATCGCATGCCGAAGGCTTAAAAGTATTCTTTGATGGTAAAGGCGCACCGGAATCGGAAATGTTCGATGCTGTGCTGGTAGCCGTAGGCCGCAGACCCAATGGCAAGCTGATAGACGCGGAACTTGCAGGCATTAATGTTGATGAGCAGGGTTTTATTGCCGTTGACAAACAACAACGCACCAATGTCAGCCATATTTTTGCCGTGGGCGACATCGTAGGCAATCCTATGCTTGCACACAAAGCCGTACACGAAGGCAAAGTGGCCGCTGAAGTGACAGCTGGATTAAAGGCCGGGTTTGATGCCTTAACCATCCCTTCGGTGGCTTACACTGACCCTGAAGTCACTTGGATGGGTTTGACTGAAAACCAAGCCAAAAAACAAGGTATCGAATACGATAAAGCCGTGTTTCCTTGGGCAGCCAGCGGACGCTCCTTGTGCTTAGGCCGAAAAGAAGGCCTCACTAAAATACTTTGTGAAAAAGAAACTGGGCGCTTATTGGGTGCGGGTATGGTTGGCCCCAATGCGGGCGAACTGATTGCAGAAGCCGTTTTGGCACTGGAAATGGGGGCAGATGCTGAAGACATCAGCCTAACCATACATCCACATCCTATGCTTTCAGAAACATTCGGCTTTGCTGCTGAAATGATTACAGGGACGATTACTGACCTTTATATTAAGAAATAAGCTGGTTAGTTGCTAGCCCCACGATTGCAATAATCGTGGGGCTTAGTGCCTTACCTTTTACAACTCACGGGTAGCGCTAAACTTAATATCCGGCCAACGTTCTTCCGTCAATTGCAAATTCACCCGGCTATTCGCCAAATAGACCAAATATCCGCCGCCGTCTTCTGCGAGGTTATCAAACGCTTTCACCTTGAATTCTTCAAGTTTCGCAGGCTTGTCAGAACTAACCCAGCGCACCGTTGAGATTGAAACCACATCATAAACGCACTCAACATTGTATTCGCCTTTAAGCCGGAACGCAGTAACATCAAATTGTAAAATCCCCACGGCGCCTAATATAAGGTCATTATTCTTCAAGGGTTTAAACAACTGCGTAGCCCCTTCTTCGGTCAATTGCACCAAGCCTTTTTGCAGGGCTTTGGCCCTTAAGGGGTCTTTCAACACGACCCGACGGAACAATTCTGGGGCAAAGTAAGGGATGCCGCCATATTTGAGTGCTTCACCTTGGCTAAAGGTATCACCGACTTGGATGGTGCCGTGGTTATGCAATCCAATAATGTCGCCGGGATAAGCCTCCTCGACACTTTTCCGGGTATCGGCCTGAAAAGTAATGGCATTTGAAACTTGCACACTTTTGCCCAAACGGACGTGGTAAATTTTCATACCCTTATCGAATTTGCCTGAACAAACCCGCAGAAAAGCCACCCGATCACGATGCGAGGGATCCATATTGGCTTGGACTTTAAAAACAAAGCCTGAAAACTTGTCTTCTTCAGGGGCGACTTCCCGCTGTTCTGCTTGTCTTGGCCTAGGCGAAGGCGCATATTCAGCGAAGGCATCCAGTAATTCAATGATCCCAAAGTTATTAATGGCAGAACCAAAAAACACCGGTGTTAAATTTCCTGCCAAATAATCTTCCAAGTCAAACTCATGGCTGGCACCTTTGACGAGATCAATTTCATCGCGTAACTCTTCCGCCTGATATTTAAGCAATTCGTCAAGCTTAGGGTTGTTTAACCCTTTTATAACTTCGGCTTCGGCAATTCTTCCGCCATGCTGGGCGCTAAACAGATGAATTTCATCTTTATAAAGGTGATAGACACCTTTGAAACGTTTGCCCATACCGATGGGCCAGGTCATGGGCGCGCATTTGATTTTTAGCACATTCTCAACTTCATCCATCAATTCAATCGGTTCACGGCCTTCCCGGTCCAATTTGTTGATGAAGGTAAGAATAGGCGTAGTCCGTAAACGACACACTTCCATTAAATTGATGGTGCGCTCTTCCACCCCTTTGGCCACGTCAATAACCATCAAGGCCGAATCGACCGCAGTCAACGTCCGGTAAGTATCTTCAGAAAAATCTTCATGGCCGGGTGTGTCCAGCAGATTAATAATGCAGTCTTTATGTTCAAACTGCATGACCGAGGTCGTTACAGAAATACCCCGTTCCTTTTCCATTTCCATCCAATCGGAGGTTGCATGACGCGCCGCCTTGCGCCCTTTTACGGAACCAGCAAGTTGTATGGCACCCCCGAATAACAAGAGTTTTTCAGTAATCGTGGTTTTACCCGCATCAGGGTGTGAAATGATGGCGAAAGTACGACGCCGTTGCAGTTCTGAATTTATTTCTGACATGCTTAATAGACTGGATTTACAATAAAAAAGTACAATTATACTTTATTATTCAAAGCGATGTGGTTTCAAAATCCAAAGATGGCTTTATCGGCCAAAATTGGTGTGCTCTTAATTCTTTTTTAGCCGTACCGACCGCACCTAAGTGTGGATGTGCAATTTTAGTCAAAAAAAAACCCCAGCCAAGGTTGAACTTGGTAGGGGTTTTAATTTAGGAGCTTGGCAATTCCCTACTTTCGCATGGCAAACTGCCACACTATCATCGGCGCTAAGCGGTTTCACTTCCGAGTTCGGGATGGGATCGGGTGGTTCACGCTCGCTATGGTCACCAAGCAAACTGGTGCGCCGCCGTTGTTGCCG
>JAPLRR010000057.1 GCA_026399075.1 Methylococcales bacterium | reverse complement strand
CGATCCATTGGTATAGTTCTGGGTGGCGAGACATGGCGGTACCTTCGGTAAATAGATGTTGATGACTCTCATCAATTTACCTCAACGCACTGTCTCGTCATACTTTTTATTAAAAACCTACACGTGTAAGAGGGAGAGGGTTGGGGTGAGGGGATTTAATGTCGCTTTACTTCCTGACTTATAACTTACCTAAGCTTATAGTTGCTTATGGTTTAGGTAGATTTGCCGCCTAAGGCGAATTTGCCGTCCTTACCAATGCACACGATATTTCTTGCGCACTCCTCAGGAAGGGGGCATATATGGCAAAGGTTAATACCTTTGTATCCAAGTTAACGGCAGTGCTGGCTAGATGATTGGCCTATCAACTAAATGTTTTATAGCAACTAATTTGCGAATGCCGTTTTGGAGTGCAAAATGAACCAACCGCGTCTGGCATCGTTCATCGAATCAGTGGCCAATGCGTTTATTGGCTATTTTATAGCGTTGGCCTCCCAGCTCATGCTTTTCCCATTATTTAACATCCATATACCGCTAAGTTCCAATCTATGGATAGGCGCTTGGTTCACTGTTATTAGTATCATGCGCAGCTATATTTTACGGCGTTGGTTTAATGCCAAGCTGCATCGTGCCGCTGAAAAAATCGCAAAATCAGTCAGCTAATTTCCCATTGCTAACCAAAAAGTTTGGCATCCCCCCCGGTTGGGCTTGCTGGAATGGTTTCGGGCTGATGTACCCAACGGTTTGTTGTCATTAATGATGATAGCGCGTTTTGCTTGGCTTGGCCTTGCTGGCAGGTTTGGCAACCACTTTGGGTTTGCTGGCAGGCGGGGCAGATTTGGCCTTGCTAGTCGATTTGGGTTTGCTGATTGGTTTAGCCTTGCTGACGGGCTTGGCTTTTGGGGCAACGGTTTTTTTGCTGGCAGTCCGGCTTGGTTTGACAGGCTTTGCTTTTATAACCGGTTTGGCCTTGGCGACAGGGGGATGATAAATCCTAGGCTGGGCACGGCTGATGGCTTTCGGGCGTGGCTTATAGGCGCCGTCATTATCGCTAGAACCGATATGGGTCGGGGCCAAATTACCGCAACCTAACTGATAAGGTGGGCTACCGACCGAGCGGGTGGTCATGGTGGTGACGTTTTTGACCGGATAGGGGTTAAAACGGTTGGCAAAACCATCATCCATCATATTGACCATTAATTGGTAACGTTCAGAACTGGTCATCCCCCCCATGATGACACCAATCAGGCGCTTACCATTTTGGTTGGCACTTGAGATCAAGTTATAGCCCGAACCACAAGTAAACCCAGTTTTCATGCCTTCCGCACCAGGGTAGCTGGCGGTGAATTTGTTGATGCCGGGTAGTTCACGGCCCCTGAAATAGAAGCTGTGCGCCCCAAAATACGGGTAATAGTTGGGGAAATGCCGCAGGGTTTTTAAAGCCAATATGGCCAAATCGCGGGGTGTCGTGACTTGCCATTGGTGGGGCAGTCCGGTTGCATTCATGAAGTGGGTGTCGTACATGCCCAAGGCATGGGCCTTGCTGGTCATTTTTACCGCAAAGCTTTCTTCAGTGCCGCCCAAGTGTTCGGCCAGAACAACCGCGGCATCATTGGCTGAACGGGTAATCACGGCCAGTATCGCTTCTTCCACGGTCAGCGTTTCCCCAGTGCGCAGGCCAAGCTTGCTGTTCGGTTGGCGGGAGGCGTGGTAAGAGGTGCTTAAAGTGTCGTACAGATGGATTTGCCCCATCCGTAAGGCGTCAAAAGTCATGTACAGGGTCATGACTTTGGTAAGTGAGGCCGGATACCATGAATGGGTCGCGTTGAGTTCATGCAGTACGCTACCGTTATCAGCGTCGATCAACACGGCGGCATGGCTGCCATAACTGGATACAGGCGCCAGTAATAACCAAACAGGCAGCAAAAGAAGTAATAATGGTTTCACAATGTTCATTGGTAGTTGCTTAGGGTTTTTGGTCTGCCCACTGGGTGGCTTTATGCATCCCCTTGGGCTGGTGTCCAAGAAGAAAGGTTGCAGACGGTACAGTCGTAGATTGTTAAGTCAATAGTACGGATAATCTACAGTTAGGCGGATACAACAGCGGGATAGGGCAAATCATACACCGTTTAAAGCACGGGCCTACGCAGCCCGTGTCGTTTAGCAGCGGTATTCTATCAAACCATAGGCGTTGATAAAATGCTATTTTATTAATCTATTCAAAATCTTTGGTTTTTTAGCGGGTCTTCAAGCCTTTTGTGCAATTATACGGGGCTTGGCCCTGGCAAATTCCCCAATAACTGCCAAAATCACCTTCTTTACTGGGCTTCCAGTTTTCAGAAAAGGCCTCAAACACCACCGCTGACCAGCGCTTTTGCGCCAATTTTTTAAACGTGGATTGCACGACTAGCGTTTGGTTTTTTTGGTTTGCAATACCGCAATGCTGACCCGTTTTTGAGTTGATTTCAGTGCCGCCCTCCGGGCCATTGGGCCAGCCAAATTCCGTCATGATCACTTCTTTACCGGGGTAGGTGCGGCGTATGTCTTCCAGCCTGGCGATATGGAAGTCGGCGGCTTTATCGGCGGGTGTGCAATTGTGGACACCGGAAAACTTATTTTCCCACCAAGGGAAAATATTGGTGCCTATCCAATCAACTTGCTTGGTAAAACTGGATTGTGCGCAAGTCAACGATCGGTTGCACCATTCCCACCAAGTGTCTATGGTGGTAATGGGTTGTTTGACACCTGCTTCCCGTAAGGCGCTTATGCAGCGGCTGATTTCCCCGTCAAACGCATAGCCATGGCGGGTTCGAACTTCGGAGCCACAACTGAGTTTGATGATGGTGTCGGGGTAAGCCTTGGCCACTTCTATACCTTTGCTGATAGATTGTGAATTGACGGCAGGGTCATTATCCAACCAGACGATGGCGATAACTTTCAGTTGCCGCTCTTTTGCCACGGCAAAAATCGTGTCCAAGCCGTTTAACACGCCGTAAGTCATAATGCACCGAAACGGCGTTTGTTTGATTAACCTATCTACCAAGGTGGTGATCAATTCTTTGGACGGATGCGCCCCATAATTGGGGTTCAGGGTGCCTACATAAGGGCTGAACGCAGCGCATTGCAAGGCTGCTGGCTGCGCTTTAACGGTTTTGCGGGCAGCGGCATGTTGGCCAAAGCCCAGCAACATGAAGGCAATCATGGCGACTATAAGGTGCTTCATAGGGGTTCCAAGGGAAAGACAGGGGCTAATGGCCTAAGCCGTGCGGTAAGGGTTTTAGCCATAACACTGGCTAACCTTTACCCCGGGTGCGGGTGCGGGTTGGGGATTTGTCTTTTGCCGTTTCCATGGTTTCAAAGCGTTTTTCAATAAACTGGATAATCAAATCGGCAATATCTTTTTCACTGGCGGCTTCTATGCCTTTTAAACCGGGTGATGAGTTGACTTCCATAATGACCGGGCCATGGTTGGAACGTAGCATATCCACGCCACAGACATTCAAACCCATAATTTTGGCGGCGCGTACTGCCGTGGAGCGCTCCTCAGGTGTTAGCCTTATCAGGGTTGCTGAGCCACCACGATGCAAATTGGAGCGGAATTCGCCTTCTGATGCCTGCCGCTTCATGGCCGCCACCACTTTGTCGCCAACCACAAAACAGCGGATATCACTGCCGCCCGCTTCTTTGATAAATTCTTGTACCATGATGTTGGCATTAAGACCCATAAATGCTTGGATAACGCTTTCAGCGGCATTATGGGTTTCTGCCAATACCACACCTATGCCTTGGGTGCCTTGCAACAGCTTAATCACCAAGGGTGCACCACCGACTTGGGAAATCAAGTCTTCAATGTCGTCCGGGTTGTTGGCAAAACCGGTTACGGGTAAGCCGATACCTTTTCTTGCCAACAATTGCACAGACCGTAATTTGTCCCTAGACCGGGAAATGGCCACCGATTCATTCAGCGGAAAGACATTCATCATTTCAAACTGCCTGAGCACAGCCGTACCATAGAAGGTCACTGAGGCACCAATCCGGGGGATGACGGCATCAAACCCGGTTAAGTCCTCGCCCCGATAATGGATGGAGGGGCTGTGTGAGGTAATATTCATATAACAACGTAACACATCCAAGACCCTGACTTGATGTCCCCGTGCTTGGGCGGCTTCAACCAAGCGGGCGGTTGAATAAAGTTTTGGGTTGCGGGATAGAATTGCAATTTTCATAGGTTCTCGAAGTGGCACATAGGTAAGCTATATTTTGGCATGAAACATAACAACAAGCATTAGAAATACCTGTTTAGGCTAGCCGATTAAGTGCGCATACAGTAAATTCGGGGGTCCCCTTACTGCCATGCCACAAACAGATTACGGGTTGATGGGTTCGTCCGTTTCAGTTTCATAATGTAGCCACAAGAAAAACAGCTCATAACCGAGTGATAAAATCACCGAACCGATAAACAGGCCAATAACCCCTGAGCTAAGTAAGCCGCCTATCGCACCGATAAAAATAACCGCCATCGGGGTTTTTACACCACGGCCAAGTAAGATCGGTTTTAACAAGTTGTCAATTAAAGTGATCGGTACACACCAAATCAAAAAAGCCACGGCGGTGAAGGTGTCTGCGGTGTAAAACAAATAAATGATGATGGGCAAGAGAACTGGGGCTATGCCGATTTGGGCAATAGAGCCTATCAGGCAAAGCAATGCCCACAGTCCTGCGGCCGGGACACCTGCAACCATAAAACCTAGGCCCGCCAACAGGCTTTGCAACAAGGCCACCCCTAAAATACCACTAGCGACACTGCGCACAGTTGCTTCGGTCAAACTGGCAAAATCAGCGCCTTTTTCCTTGGCCAAACGTTGGGCAATTGCTTGGGCTGTTTGGTTACAGCCGCTGGAATGGGCCAATAAGATGCCCGCAATAATAATGGCAAACACAAAATGCAAAATGGCCATACCCGCACCTGTAGCCGCCGATAACAACCAACTGCCTATGATTTTAAGAACTGGAGTCAATTGCAACAAGGCATCGTGGATATTTTCTGAAGCCAATGACCAAAATTTGGCTAAGGGTTCACCAATAATCAAGACGTGCTTAAGGTTTTCTGGTGGTGGCGGAATGGTTAAAGAACCCTCCCGTATCTTAGCTACCACCATTTCGACACCGACAACCATGGTGTCTGTCAGTAATACGGTCGGCAGTATCAAAATGACCAGAAAGGCAAGGGTGAACACCGTAGCAGCAAGGTTCTCCCGCCCATTGAGTGCTTGTTTAAGCCGTTTATAAAGTGGATAGATGGCAATGGCAATAATGATGCCCCACACAATCGGGAAGATAAAAGGCTCGACAATCCTAAAACAGGATATGGTGATGATTAATAGCAAACCAATATGGATAGTGGCTTCTAATATTTTGTGCAGGAAATCGGCGTTACTTGCATGAGTCGGGGTATTCATAATGACCTTCTTAAAGGGTGCTTTGGTGAAGTCGAGGGGGCGTTAATCCGGCAATTGGCAAGCAGCGGTTATTGCCAACAAGCTGGCACAATTGGCGACCAGTTGTAATTGGCTATTCGCTTTGGGGTCATTCTCCTTGACCTCCCGGGCACCAAAATAACGGACGGCCAATCGGTATAAGGTGGCGATTGCGACCGAAAAACCCGAGGCCAGCAACATATCATAAAACAACTGATCCACCTCTTTTTTAGCGATGGGGATAGTGTTTATATACTGGTATAAAGCATCATGCACCAAGCTGGCATGATGGGCGCGTTGCCAAAATACGGTTTTTTGCAAACAGGGTTGGCTGGCATCAAGTATTCTGATGACTTCGGATTTTTGATCCCAATCGGGTGTGCCAATTAAAGCCAGCCAAAAAAACCATCTTTTGGGGGTGCAGCCATCCCACGCATAAGCCCGTCTGACCGAAAAATCATATTCAACCATACCGTCAATGATCCGTGAAGGGCCGGGATTAACAATGATCAGGCCATTGTGGATGATCAGCCTTTCGCTATAGAAACGTTTATTCGCGGCAATCGGTGTTTGTTTAAGCACAGGTAAGTCAACAAAATTTAACCAAGGCCCTTCACGGTCACGGCTATTAAAACCCCATTTGCCACGTTCTTCTTGTTTGGCGGTTTCGGCAAGTTCGCGCCGTATTTTCATGCCCTGCCAACGGGGTAGGCCTACACCTAAATAGACCACCGCACCGACCAACAACGCCCAGGGTATTGATTCGGCGGAGAAAAAATACAGTGATAGCCAGATGACAAGGCCAACAACTGTAAGTATGGCAAGGCTAATGTCAAAGATTGGTCTGGGTTTTACAATTTTAGTGTTCACTGTGGGTCACCTCTAAAAAAGTGTAGGAAAAAATTTTGTCGGCAAAATGGCACTGCCCACAGCGGATACTGACTCAGGGCTGGCCTGTGGCTGATTAAACCGCCAATACACGCCTTAAAACCACTGTGTGCTTACCCAAGGCAATATAGGCTAAATCACTTGGGCTGGCAATGCTATAAGGCCACCAACAGGGATTTTTAAACATGGTAAACTTAAAGGGATTGTAACAAAACAAGGTTTACACCATGCCAGAATTACCCGAAGTTGAAACCACTTGCCGGGGCATAGCGCCGCATATTATCGGCAACACAATAGCGCAAGTGATCGTCAGACAAGCCCAACTGCGGTGGCCAGTACCGGAAAACCTGGCACAAACGCTAACAGGCCTAAGCATACAGTCGGTGACCAGAAGGGCAAAATACCTGCTGATTAGCACTAGCCTAGGCACCTTAATCGTCCATCTGGGCATGTCCGGCAGTTTAAGGATAGTCAAGCTAGGGCAGGTGGCGGGTAAACATGACCATATCGACATTGTTTTTAACGGCGGCACCGTGCTTCGGTTTAACGACCCCCGTCGGTTTGGTGCTGTTTTATGGACTAAGTCCCCAGTTGCCGACCACCCTTTATTGAAAGACTTGGGGCCTGAACCCTTATTGGCGGATTTTAACGGTGAATTGCTCTACGCGCGCTCCAGAAACCGCAAAGTGCCCGTTAAATCATACATTATGGACAGTCATATTGTGGTGGGCGTGGGTAACATTTATGCAAACGAAGCCTTGTTTATGGCGGGTATTTTGCCTATACGCCACGCCGGAAAAATCGCCTTGGCACGTTATGAAAAATTGGCGGACTGTATCCGCGTCGTCCTGCAACATTCCATAGACCAAGGTGGCACTACCCTACGCGATTTTGTCAATGAAGCGGGCAACCCCGGTTACTTTAAACAACAACTGCGGGTTTATGGCCGTGCAGGCCTTCCTTGTATCAATTGCGCACAGCCACTAACTGACCAGCGCATTGCGAACCGGGCGACGGTGTTTTGTCGGCATTGCCAAAGCTAGGCCAGTTATAGGAGCCAAGCTGGTAAAGCGATATTTGAAATACCCTCACCCTAACCCTCTCCCAAAGGGAGAGGTAATCTTGTGTCGCCTTACCAACTTCGTACTCTATATTTTCCTTGCTTTATAACGTCTAGCCCCTATAATTGCCCCCTGCTTTTAGGTTCCGGTGGATAGTCAAGTCCATCGGTTAAACGGGAAGTCGGTAAGGGGAAACCCAAGTCCGACGCTGCCCCCGCAACGGTATATAAGTAAAGGTTTATCAGTTACGCCACTGTGTTTACGCATGGGAAGGTGATAAATCAGGCTCCCGCCACTTATAAGCCCGGAGACCGGCCTTAAGCATTATCGCAACAGCGGAGGGCTGTATTGCGGGATGCTGGCGCGTTCGTGCCGGTCAATTCTGTGTCCTTCGCTGTTATTTTAAATCGCTATGCGCGGGCGGCGCACAGGACATTCATGCAAAAAATACTAGCTAGCTCATTATTGCTGGCAGGGATTAATACACCTGCACAAGCACAAGAAAACCCCACAAACAATTCCTTAGAATTACCTACGATGGTGGTCACGGCAACCCGGTCAGACGTTGCCAAAAAGCAATTGGCGGCGGCGGTCACGGTTTATACCCGCAAGGACATTGAAAGCTTACAAGCCAACACCTTGCCGGACTTGTTACGGAACACTCCCGGCATCGACATGGCCCAAACCGGTGGTTACGGTAAAATCACCAGTGTGTTTATGCGCGGCACCAATTCTGACCAAGTGTTGGTGTTGATAGACGGCATTAAATTCGGCTCTGTGACTTCTGGCACATCCCCGTTTGAATTTATCCCCATAGACCAGATTGAGCGGGTGGAGATTATACGCGGCCCACAATCCAGCTTGTATGGCTCAGAAGCCATCGGCGGCGTTATCCAGATCTTTACCCGTAAAGGCAAGAATAATGCCCAAGACCAGCCCAGTGTATCGATTGATGCGGGTGGTGGTTCTTACGACACTTACCGCGTTGCGGGCACGGTCAGCGGCAAGTGGAAAAACTCGTGGTATACCTTGGGTTCATCCGGCTTGGGTTCCCATGGTTTTAATGCACGGGAGGCTATCCCCGGACTTTATGGATTAGACCAGCCAGACCATGATGGCTACGATAATGCAGCAGTCAATGCCCGTGTGGGCCACCATTTTGATGCCCATAATGCCGACCTTGAGGCGTTTTTTATGCGTGCGCAAGGGCATACCGATTATGATGGCAATTATCAGGATAAAACCAATTTTGTCGAGCAAGTCGTCGGTACGTCCGGCAGTATGGATATTATTAAAGACTGGCGCTCAACCCTGCGTTTGGGGCAAAGCCGCGATGACGGTGAGCAATTTGCCCCGGACGGCACGTTTTCCAGCGAATTTAACAGCACCCGCTGGAATGTTACTTGGTTGAACCAATACGCTTTGTCTGAGGAACACCAGTTGGTTTTTGGATCGGATTACCGTTTGGATGAAGTGGACAGTTCAACACTTTATACCCAAACCTCGCGTTATGATGTCGGTGTGTTCAGCGAATTGCATAGCCAATTATGGGACGACCATTTTGTCACCGCCTCGGTGCGTTATGATAATAATGAAGCGTTTGGGGATTATGTAACCGGTAATATTGGCTGGCGATTTAATTGGGATTACGGTCTCAGTGCCTTGGCAAGCTTTGGTAATGCGTTTAAGGCGCCGTCGTTCAATGACCTTTATTACCCGAATTATGGCAACCCCAACCTTAAGCCTGAAGAATCCACCACGGTTGAAGTGGGCATAGTGGGCGACCATGATTGGCTGCAATGGGAAATTCGCGCCTATCACACCAATATCGATAACCTGATCACGCCTGTTTTGGTTAATCCCATCACTTACGATTATATGGCGGAAAATATTGGCAAGGCGCTGATTGATGGTATCGAATCGGAAATTGGGACGCAGTTGTTAGGCTGGAATGGCAAGCTCACTATGAGCCTGTTAAGCCCAGAAAATCGGGAAACCAATCTGCGCCTGCCACGCCGCGCCAAGCAAACCTTGACCTTTGATTTGTCAAGGTCTATTGGTGACTTTGATGTGGGTGCGCATGTGTTGGCGCAAGGCGACCGTTATGATAATCCTGCAAACACCATTGGTGTGGCGGGCTATGTCACTGTCGATTTACGCACCGCTTACCATTTCAACAAAAATTGGCAGTTATCCGCCACGCTGAACAATTTGTTGGACAAAAACTACCAGACCGCCGACACTTACAATATGCCGGATCGGAATTTTTTTGTGACTGTGCATTATAATAACTGATTTCCCCCGTTATTTACGTTATAGCTGCCACGGAAGGGCGGCATCGATGGAAAAGACAGATTGGGGATCGCTACACGGCCTATTGGCAGCACAGCTAGTTAACTTTAATAATGATGGATTTTACGCGTGGGAGTGGCTAATGCCGTTCCCACAGGTACAATCTTATGAACACCAACGTAGCCGCAATCGGCTGAAAAAATGACCACACCTATAACTTTTGGAGATAAATTATGAACAAGCTAAAACTTTGCTTACGTGCCGAGTATTTTCCTGTCCTACTGATTGGCTTAATGATAGCGACACGTTACCATCATTTTGGTGATTTTTTGCATCTGCCCGACGCATCCTTGGCGGTTTTTTTCTTTGCCGGGTTTTACCGTAAAAAAGCCTTGCTGGGATTTTTAATGGTGTTGGCGGCGTTAATCGATTACCTTGCAATCGCCAATGGCACCAGCGCTTATTGCATCTCCCCGGCGTATGTTTTTTTAATCCCCACCTATGCCGTGATGTGGTTTGCCGGACGAAACTTTGCCCGCCTGCAAGTGATGACATGGATCCAATTGGCGCAATCAAGCGCTTATTTGCTGATAGCAACCTCGCTGGCGTTCCTGATTTCTAACGGCAGTTTTTATCTGTTGTCAGACAAGATTGGGGATTTGACTTGGTTGGAATACACCGCGCGTACTGCCAAATATTATCCGATGTATTTAGGTGCCACCTTAGTTTATGCAGTACTGGGCTGGACGGCTGTGTATGTGTTTAAATCACTGCCTGAACACAAAAAACAGCAAGACGCGGCTGAATAACGGCGGTAGGTGATTTGTTTAGGAACACGTCTTTGTTGTTTTTTTCAATCCGGAGTGCCTTATGGACATTTATTTAATTCGCCATACCCAAGCCGCCGATGCGGCCGGTTTTTGCTATGGCCAGACTGATGTCGGTTTAGCGGACAGTTTTCCAGAAGACCTGCAAGATGTGGACGACAAATTGCCGGATTTTAGCGATGGTTGCCGCGTGATCAGTAGTCCCCTTACGCGTTGTAAGCAGTTGGCGGAAAGCCTGTTCGACGGGGTTGAGGTTGATGCGCGTATCCAAGAACTTTATTTTGGTGATTGGGAAGGGCAACGCTTTGACGACATCGACGCTGTAGCCCTACAACACTGGATGGATAATTTTGCCACTGAAAAACCACCAAATGGCGAAAGCTTCGCCGATTTGTACCAACGTAGCAGCGAGTTTTGGCAAGATCTGATAAGCAGCGATGCCGAACAGCTTATTATTGTGACCCATGCGGGTGTCATCCGTGCCTTACTGGCGCGGGTGTTAAACCTGCCTGCCGCCAGCGCTTTCCAATTCCGAATTGATCCAGGTTCTGTGCATAAATTACAGCATATTGATAACTACACTTATATTGACTACCTTAATCTCTAAGTGCGCTATGGCAGGTAGGGTTTGCTGTTTGCCCAAAAGCGAATGCCCCCTGGACTAGGATAATTTTTCAGCCAATATCAACCTACTGCTTAGGGTTAACGCGTAAATGCCTATCTGAATGCTTGGAAACAACTGATGACCTTAAAATCATGGCTATACGACGGGCTTATCCCGATCTTCCTGATTGCACTGATGGTAGTGACACGGTATCACCACTTTGGCGAATTGTTGCATCTGCCCGATGCGTCCATGGCGGTGTTTTTCTTTGCCGGGTGTTACCGTAACAAAGTGTTTTTTGGTTTTTTGTTGGTGCTATAGTCTTTCAGATAAATAACTTCCGGTTCAAGCCAATAAAAATCATCCAGCGATCGCAAAATCCTCACGCATTTTTTTCATGACGCAAAGAATTTTACTGGCATCTTGCATGTAGTTTTTGAAGGTCTTTATGACTGA
>JAPLRR010000029.1 GCA_026399075.1 Methylococcales bacterium | reverse complement strand
ACAAGGTTCCGACAAAGGCTGGCTGGAAAACAGCGCATGCCTTGGTGTGAAGAACATCGGAAAGCCGTGTGCGTTAATAGCGCATGCACGGTTTGATGAGGGAGGGCAGGCGAGAGCCTGTTCTCTACTCTACCCGTCTTGTGAGACCTGACCCCGTCTTGTGTGTGACCCCGTCTTGTGTGACCACGTCTTGTGTTAAATGTAGATAGTATTTCTGCGCCGTCTCTCAGAGCACCCGGAACTGTAAATACAAACATTATAAATGGCTCTGCAAGACCAACTGGTATATTTCCATGAATAAAGTGTTAGTTAGATGTTGGGAGTTAGAAAGTTACCAGCTAGGAGTTATCAAACCGCATATTTTATATATAACATATCCAGAAGATAATTCCGGACATGATTTAATTACGTGCATGGAATGTGGTGAGATATATGCTGTAACAGTTGTTAAAGAAGTTTATATCGGTCCTCCTTTGTCGGAAAAGATTAAAGAATTAAAATGTGTGTGTTGCGGCAGAGCTTTGGATGGAAATTATTCTTACTACCCAGAAAGGTATGTTTTCGATGGGAACAGTTATTCATTTAATAGACCAAAGGAATTGCCTGACGATAAATTGTCAATTGTTAAAGAGTTTTATGGTATTTATGAATAGTACGACCGTACGGCGGAATAATTAATGCGTATGTTGGATTCACGTAGGTTGGATGAGCGATAGCGGTGCGACTGGCATGATAGTCAGCTAGCTGGTGGAAGTCCAGCCATTGCCCTGTGAGAAGGGAAAATGTATGGAAAGACGGGGTCAGGCCTTAAATTTGATATGGAAAGACGGGGTCAGGCCTTAAATTTGACATTACCGGAAAGACGGGGTCAGGCCTTAAATTTGACATTACCCACCCTCTTTTCGGCCTGTTTCACTGCCCGGCTCACGGTGGCCTAACTCACGCCAAAACATTCACCCACTTGAGCAAGCTTATAGTGCCCACTCCAATACGCTTGGGTCATACATTCGTCGCGGGATTGACTGTCAGTTGTAGCAAGCTTAAGGTCAGCCCTGAACCATCATGCAAAGAAAAGTACCCAAAGACAGCGTTTCATTGTATAAGCTAGCCAAGTAACGGTCTGGCAATACTACTGCCACACTAAGCTTACACCGTCATTTTACTTTGGGAACTTCATGGAAACTATCATCCGTTTAAGCGCTACCTTAGGAATTTTTTTTATCATGGTGGGCTGGGAGTTTTTCAGCCCCAGAAGAAGCCAACACCTTAGCCGTAAAAAACGCTGGCCTATCAATCTTGGCTTGGCTGCGCTTAATTTGCTGATTATGCGTTTATCGGTGGGCGGCATTGCTTATCTCAGTGCGGTTAATGCCTCAGAACACCAGTGGGGGCTGTTGCATAGTTTGGCCGTACCACAATGGTTGGCGGTTATTGCCACTTTGCTGGTTCTGGATTTTGCCATTTATTGCCAGCATATCGTGTCGCACCGCTGGCCTTTATTATGGCGATTACATCAAGTGCATCATACTGACCTTGAGTTTGACGCGACTACGGCGGTGCGCTTCCATCCTTTAGAAAACATCATTTCCATGCTGTATAAGGTGTTGTGCATTTATTTGCTGGGCGCTGAGCCTCATGCCGTAATCGCCTTTGAAATTATCCTCAATGGTGCGGCAACGTTTAACCATAGCAATGTCAGGATTGCCCCCGCCGTTGACAAAGCCTTGCGTTATTTGCTGGTCACCCCGGATATGCACCGTATCCACCACTCTAGCTTACGAGCTGAAATGGACAGCAATTATGGCTTTTCTATTTCCTGTTGGGATAGGCTGTGCAATACCTATGTCGCCGAACCCGAACAGCCGCAAACCAGCCTGACGCTAGGCTTAGCCGCTTACCGCCAGCAACAACAATTGGGTTTTTTACAACTATTGTTACTGCCATTTAAAGCTTTGAAGCGATAATGATGGCTTATAAATACCCTGATGCGGTGTTGATGGTATTTTGTAAAGCCCCGGTTGCAGGCCAAGTCAAAACCCGCTTATACACTGAAATTAGCCCAGAAGCGGCGGCCCAACTGCAAATGGAATTGGCCAATAACCTATTGCAATGGGCGGCTGCCAGCCAATTATGCCCAGTGCAGCTATGGTGTTCGCCGTCTGATAAGCATGAATTTTTTAGCCGCTGTGCTGAGGCTTATCCCATTACCTTGCAAGTGCAACAAGGCGCTGATTTGGGTGAACGGATGCACCACGCATTTTGCCAGGCACTTGGGCGCTACCCGAAAGCGATACTCATCGGTTGCGATTGTCCTTCTTTAAATAAGGCCGATTTGGAGGAGGCTTTAACCCATTTGAACCCACAAACAGATTGTGTTTTAGCACCAGCAGAAGATGGCGGCTATGTGTTGATTGGGCTTAAGCAAGCGCATCCCGAACTTTTTGATAACATGCCCTGGGGTTCGGCTGAGATAGCGGCGCTTACCCGCAGCCGCATTAAGCGGTACAATCTTAGCCATCACGAACTTAAACAACAGTGGGATCTTGATACGCCGCAAGATTTAAGGCGGTATCAGGCGTTTATTCAAGGCCAGCAGGGCAAGGTATGAAAACAACACAAATTAAACGGGGTTTGCGGATAATCCTGATAGTGCTTATGGCGGCCTCTCTTTCCGGTTGCATTTACTGGATACGCGCTTATCAGACTTATTTGCAGATGGGTGAGTTTGACCAGTATTTTAAAACCGTCACCACGGATGAATTTACCCTGCAATTTAAAGAGCCCATTTTGTATAGCCAAGATTTTGTGTCTTTGGCGAGGCTAAATCCCAGTGAAGAACATCCCGATAAAACCGGTAAGCGTTGGCGCTATTGGTTCCGCAAGGTTGATGCTAAAAACAAGGTGATAATCCCAGAAATTAAGTTTTATTCGGACTTAATTTTTAATCAAGAAGGCCGCATCACGTCATGGTCATTTTCATCCTTATTTTTGCAAATTGCTCCGCCCAAGTTTTTAGAAGTGTCTTTGCGCTCCATAGGTGGCGGTAAAATTGATAAGGAAAAGAAACAACTGCGCGCCAACAGCCTGCTGATTGATAAAATTTCCGAAGACTTACCGAAAAAACCCGTGGTTGTGGCGCACTTAGGCCCGCCATTGTCGGTTAAAGATGAGGCTGATTTGGAAATCTACAGCTATCACTTCCTATTGGAAACCCCGCACATAGATGAGGGCTATGAAGACCGTGCCTTAAGCGTAGTGGAGCTGAGCTTTGATAAAAAAACGGGGGAGTTGGTGAGGATGAGCGGCCGCTTTGCCGGGCTTAAAGTCGCCATTAACTACCGGAAATTTTTGGATGAACCGGGGCAAGCATCGTAACGCCAATTTTCCGGTTTAGCGCCGGGTTGCCCATAATGTTTTGCAAGCCGCAACAATCAGGATTATCAATGCGGGACACCCTCCATAATGCCTAAACTATCCCCTGGCGACCCGCTGATTTTTAGGGTCGCCATCGCCCAACCGTTTTATCACTTATTTGATTATCTTGCGCCGGACACTATCGAGGTGGCTGACATTAAGCCGGGGGTGCGGGTGGAAGTGCCGTTTGGCATCGGCAAAGCCAAACAAATTGCCTTTTTGTTGGAGATTGTCAGCCACAGCGCGGTGGCGGCAGAAAAGTTAAAGCAAGTTGTGCGCATAATCGACCCGCAGCCGCTTTTGTCCGCGAAAGACCTGCGTTTGCTGTTGTGGGCCAGCCAGTATTACCATCATCCTGTCGGTGTGGTGATTAGCACGGCTTTCCCTGCGCTATTACGGCAAGGTAAAGCGTTAGGTGTGCAGACAGAAAAACACTATACCTTGACCGATTTGGGCAAACTGGCTACTCCCCAGCAACTGCAACGCAGCCCCAAGCAAAAAAGTGTCCTGGAAAAATTTCAAAGCCATCCCAGCGGTTTGTCAGAATCCGAACTATCGGTATGGAACAGCCATTGGCGGCCTGCGGTCAAGCAGCTTATGGCCAAGGAACTGCTGCAAACCTCACAGGCAGCAGTCGCCGCAAAAAGCCCTGAACTGCTAACAAAAAGCCAGGCCTTGGCCTGTAATCCGCCGCAACAAGCGGCTATCGATGCTGTTTGTGCCAGTTTTGGAAAGTTTGGGGTGTTTCTGCTGGAGGGTGTAACGGGTAGCGGCAAAACCGAAGTGTATCTGCAACTGATCCACAAAGTGCTAGCACAGGGTCAGCAGGTATTGGTGCTGGTGCCGGAAATTACCCTGACACCCCAACTGGAAGACCGCTTTAAACAACGCTTTGCGGTTACGATTGCCGTGTCGCATTCCAAATTGACCCCTAAGCAGCGCAGCATGGCTTGGCAGCAAATGCAGCAAGGCCAGTGCGGCATTATGCTAGGTACGCGCTCGGCATTGTTTACGCCCTTAAAAAATCCGGGCTTGATTATCCTGGACGAAGAACACGACGCTTCATTTAAGCAGCAAGACGGCTTTCGTTTTTCAGCGCGGGATATTGCCGTCGTGCGTGGGAAGTTATTGCATATTCCGGTGTTGCTGGGATCGGCAACGCCCTCCTTAGAAAGCCTGCATAATGTGATCAAGCACCGTTACCAATGGCTGCATTTGCCGGATAGGGCGGGCAGCGCCACCGCGCCTGTTTTGCAGTTGCTGGACATTAGGAATAAGCGGATGTTCGAGGGCTTATCAGAAGCACTCATAGGGGAGATGCGGCAAACACTGGCGAAAAAAGAGCAGGTGTTATTGTTTTTAAATCGCCGTGGATTTGCGCCCACGCTGATTTGCCACGGTTGCGGCTGGGTGGCGCGTTGTTTGCGTTGTGATGCCAATTTAGTGGTTCATGCCGATGATAAGTGCTTGCGCTGCCATCATTGCGCTAAGGAATATCCTTTGCCTAGGCGCTGCCCGGCTTGCAAGACCGGGGAATTGACGGCCTTGGGCTTAGGCACTGAACGGGTGGAGCAAGCTTTGGCCTTGCGCTTTCCCGAACAGGTGATCGTACGTTTGGACCGCGATTCCACGCAGCGTAAAGGAACTTTGGAAAATTATTTGCAGCAAATCAACCAAGGTGATGTGGACATTATTTTAGGGACGCAAATGCTGGCTAAAGGCCATCATTTCCCTAACGTGACCTTAGTGGCGCTATTGGATGTGGACAGCGGCTTATTTAGCATTGATTTCCACGCACCCGAAAAATTGGCCCAACTGGTGGTCCAAGTTGCAGGGCGTGCCGGGCGGGCGGAAAAGCCCGGCAAAGTCATTATGCAAACCAGGCAACCAGAGCATCCTTTGTTGACCACCTTAATCCAGCAAGGCTACCGGCGTTTTGCCAAAACCGCATTGGCAGAACGCAAAGCCGCGCAACTGCCGCCATTTAGCCATCAGGCCCTGTTGCGCGTAGAGTCCCACGATACCGAAACACCGGCGCTGTTTTTCCAAGCCCTTGCCGATTTGGTACAACAATATAACAGCGGCCAAACCCATATATTAGGGCCAGTGTCAGCCCCCATGGCCAGACGGGCAGGCTTTTACCGCTATCAATTGCTGTTCCAAAATGTCCGCCGTAAAGACTTGCACCAATTGTTGGATAAGCTGATACCCGAAATTGCCAAACTCAAGCAGGCAAAAAAACTGCGCTGGTCATTGGATGTTGATCCGGTGGACTTGTATTAAAGCGCCCCAACAAAGCATTTGCCAGCAGGCCGTGTTATACAATTTATCCCTTAACACCACGCCCCCTATACTTTGAATGGATAATCAGGTGATTTTCAGGGATAATGGGCCTATTTATCTGATTAAACTACGCAGTGAAGCAATGAAACAAAAACTAGAGGAACTGATCCTACAAGCCCTTGAAACCCTTAAAGCGGAAGGCCTCGCGGGCTTGGACGTGATTCCCGCCACCACCTTGGAGCGCACCCGTGATGCCCAGCACGGCGATTTTGCCTCCAATCTGGCCTTAGTGCTGGCAAAGTCGGCAAAAGCTAACCCTAGGCAGCTGGCCGAAAAGATTATTGCTGCCATTCCGGCGCATGAAGCGGTTTTGAAAGTGGAGTTGGCAGGCCCAGGGTTTATCAATTTTTTTATCAACCCCAATGCCCAGTATCAAATCATCCAGCAAATCCATGCCCAAGGGCGGGAATTTGGCCTAAGCCAGGTCGGTGCGGGTAAAAAAGTCCAAGTCGAATTTGTTTCAGCCAACCCGACCGGCCCCTTGCATGTCGGCCATGGACGAGGTGCGGCTTATGGTTCTGCGGTTGCCAGCTTGCTTGATGCCGTAGGTTTTGATGTGCATCGGGAATATTATGTCAATGATGCCGGGCGGCAGATGGACATTCTTGCCACTAGCGTTTGGTTGCGGTATTTGGAAGAATGCGGCGAGTTGGTGGAGTTTCCCAGCAATGCGTATCGCGGTGATTATGTGCGCGAAATTGCGCGGCAAATTCACAAAAACGCCAACAACGAATACCGTCGGCCTATAGAGTTGGTTATGGAGAATATCCCCGCCGATGAACCACAAGGCGGCGATAAGGACATCCATATTGACGCGCTGATTGCGCGGGCAAAAACCTTGTTGGGGCAGTCTTTATACCATGATTTGTTCCAAAGTGGGTTGGCTGACATCCTTGAAGACATCAAGCAGGATTTGGAGGAGTTTGGTGTCAACTACCAGCAATGGTTTTCAGAACGCCAGCTAATGAATGACGGCTCAGTGGAAAAAGCGCTGGCCCGCTTACAGGCTAGCGGCTATCTTTATGTGCAAGAAGGCGCAACGTGGTTTGCCTCCAGCCGCTTAGGCGATGAAAAAGACCGGGTGGTGGTGCGTGAAAATGGCCAGTACACGTATTTTGCGTCTGACATTGCCTACCACATGAACAAGCTGGATCGTGGCTTTGACCAAATTATCGATATTTGGGGCGCTGACCACCACGGCTATATCCCTAGGGTAAGGGCCGCCATCCAAGCCTTGGGTGCGGATGAATCGAAATTAAGCGTGTTGTTGGTACAATTTGCCATCCTTTACCGGGGTGAAGAAAAAGTGTCCATGTCCACCCGTTCTGGTGAATTTGTCACCTTGCGGCAATTGCGTAATGAAGTGGGGAATGATGCTGCGCGTTTCTTCTATGTGATGAGACGTTCAGAACAGCACATGGATTTTGACTTAAAACTAGCGACTTCAAAATCCAATGAAAACCCAGTATTTTATGTCCAATATGCTTACGCTAGGGTTTGTAGCGTCTTGCGTCAGTTGGATGAAAAAGGCTTGGAAAGAAATAGTTTGCTAGGCATGGAAAGTTTGGCTAAATTGACCGAAGAGCATGAGACCATGTTATTGGTTTCTTTGGCGCGCTATCCTGAAGTGCTGGAGCGGGCCGCGTTGCACTATGAGCCACACCAATTAGTGCTCTACCTGCGTGAATTGGCCCATGAGTTCCATACCTATTACAACGCCCATCAGTTTCTCGTTGACGATGCCAGTGTCCGCAATGCCCGATTAAACTTGGTGTGTGCGGTTAAACAAGTGTTGGCTAACGGGCTGGGCCTATTGAATATCAATACACCTGAATCGATGTAATGTCCAGAGACTATAAACCAAGACCGAAAGACCGCTATGCCGGGCAACGCAAATCAAAATCTGAGCGTCCGTCCGGCGTTGGTTTGTGGCGATGGATGCTAATTACCGCAATAATAATAGCGTTTGTCGTTTTTTTGGTTTATTTGCGTAGTGGCACCCCTAAACCAGTAAGTGCCCAGCCAGCCAGCACAACACCCTTGGCAAAGACTGGCGAGCAAGCCAAAGCGGAACAAAAGGCGGCAGAGGACGCCGCCCCTAAACCGCCCCGTTTCGATTTTTACACCGTTTTGGCCAAAAAAGAAGTGGTGGTGGCGGAACACGAAATTAAGACCCGCACCCGCGAAGAGCGGGTGGGTAAGGCGAAAGAAACCCGTTATATTATGCAAGCGGGTTCTTTTCAGACGTTTAAGGAAGCTGAACAGCTCCGTAAAAAGCTTGCCGCATTAGGGATGGAATCCAAAGTCCAAAAAGCAAAAGTGGGCAAAACCAATTGGTATCGGGTCAAAATGGGGCCTTTCACCCAGACGGGTAGTGTAAATGCCAACCGGGCACGGTTAAGGCAGCAAGGTATTGATGTGATCATCACCGAAACCAACGAATAAACACGGCCAGTCCGGCGTTTAGGTGCTATTCGGCAGCTTTTAGCCGCCAAAAATTTATGCCATACGCCCAAGGAACCCCCACCCAGAACATGAAAATACACACAACAATGGGCATAAAATTATGATTATTAACGGTGTCACTATAGACGCGACTTTTGCCGAAGCGTTTCCCATGAAAGCCACCCGCGCCATTATCACCGCACAAAACGAAAAATGGGCGATGATTTCCGCACAAGCCATGACCGGCTTCGCCACATCGGTGATAGCCTGTGGTTGTGAAGCAGGCATCGAAAGGGTGTTGGGTCCAGACGAAACCCCAGATGGCCGTCCGGGTGTATCGATTATGATTTTTGCCATGGGCGGCAAAGGTTTGGCTAAGCAATTGGAAACAAGGGCAGGACAGTGCGTGTTAACGTCACCGACTTCCGCGCTGTTTGCCGGCATAGATGGCGGCATCCGTATCCCCTTAGGCAAAAATCTACGCTATTTTGGCGATGGCTTCCAAATTGCCAAAGTGATTGCCGGCAAGCGTTATTGGCGCATACCCGTTATGGATGGGGAATTTTTATCGGAAGCCACCACTGGCCAAGTGGATGCTATTGGCGGCGGCAACTTTTTAGTGCTGGCGCAATCCCAGCCCCAAGCCTTGGCCGCTTGCGAAGCCGCCATCGAAGCCATGCGTAAAATCCCCAATGTCATTATGCCTTTTCCTGGCGGCGTGGTGCGCTCAGGGTCTAAAGTTGGCTCAAAATACAAAACCCTCAATGCTTCGACTAACGATGCCTTTTGCCCAACCTTAAAAGGCGCGACCAAAACCGATTTGTCGCCTGAAATTGAATCAGTCATGGAAATTGTTATCGATGGCTTAAGCAAAGCAGACATAGACTTGGCCATGCGTGTCGGTATCCAAGCCGTGTGTGATTTGGGTGCAGAAAACGGCATCAAACGGATAAGCGCGGGTAATTATGGCGGCAAACTGGGGCCGTTCCACTTTCACTTACAGGAGATTATGGCATGAGCGCTTTGACATTTACGCTAATAAACCCACCCGCTCAACGTGTGGATATGTCACCGCTGGTGTGCCATCTGTTAAAAGACCTGGCAGTGGCAGACATTGCCGCCCTGCATTTGCAAAGTGGCAAACGCAAGTTGCGTGTTGATGAATTATTCACCATTGAGGGCGTGGACAGCCAAGCCATTGTCATAAAAAACAGCACGGCCAAGCTTGATTTTATCGGCAAAGAACTCGACGGCGGCAGCATTACCGTTGAAGGCGATGCGGGCGCTTATTTGGGCATGGGCATGAAATCAGGCGAGCTTAAAGTACACGGCAATGCCGGGCTTTATGCGGCTTGTGAAATGAAAAAAGGCTATCTGGAAGTGTCCGGCAATGTCGGTGACTTTTTAGGCGCAGCCCTGCCCGGCAATAAAATGGGCATGAAAGGCGGCACAATTTTAGTGAAAGGCAATGTCGGGCAACGCGCAGGCGACCACATGCGCCGGGGCAATATCCTGATTGAAGGCAATGCCGGGGATTATTGCGGTTCACGGATGACCGCAGGCACTATCGCTGTCATGGGCCAAACAGGACGGTTTTTAGGCTACGCCATGCGCCGAGGCACGTTATTGTTATGGAACCCACCCCAACTATCAGCAAGCTTTAATGATTGCGGTGCCCATACCTTAGCATTCTTACCCATTTTATTCGCCTCATTCAAAACACTGGACAGCAAATTTGCCGACTCCACGCTAGCCTTTAACCGCGTCCAGCGTTATGCCGGGGATATGTCAGAAATGGGGCGTGGGGAAGTGTTGGTTAAGTTGTAGTTGTTGATGGTTTGGGCGGGGACAATGCCAATAAATCACTGGGGCTCTAAACAAGTAAGTAAAGTGTTTAATCAGGTAATCGAATTACAACGGGACTGACCAAAACTAATCTAAGGTAATCTACGATGCTAAGAGAAATTATTACACCAAAGTCCCAAGATTATACGCTTCGGATTCCCGCAGAATACCTAAATACTAAAGTGGAAATTTTAGTGCTGCCCTTTGTTGAACCAGAAAATACGGTTGACCCATCAACGGATATTATTAACAAAACGGCAGGGATATTAGCCTCGCAAATGATAGACCCATTAGAATGGCAAAAACAGATAAGGGATGAATGGAACGATAAAGCATGAAGTATCTGATCGACTCCAACATTATTATTTATCATTTAAATGGTGAAAACATAGCTACTTCATTTTTGGTCAACAACAAAAATCAATGCTCCATCTCACAAATAAGCTATATTGAAATTCTTTCTTTTTCTTTTACCCCAGAACAAGAAGCGGATGTAAAAGCATTTTTAGAGGGCTTTAAAATAATAGACATTACTAGGGACATAGCAATACAAGCGATTAAAAATAGAAAAATAAAGAAAATAAAAGTACCCGACAATATTATTGCAGCTAGCGCACAAGTTAATGATTTAATTTTAGTGACTCGGAATATTTCAGACTTTAGCTCTTTGGATGTTAGATTTTTCAATCCTTTGGCAAGGAATTAAAAGATGGCGTATTTAATGTTGGACTTTGGGAGCAATCCCTGTTCTTATCCATTGATTAAATTAGAAGAGAACGAAAAATCCATATTAACTAACAGCAATTCAACAAGGCCTCAGTTACAAGGATATTTTAGTAATTATGGTGACGATTTCTTTGTGGTAAAAAATTCCTTTTTTAATAAAAAAACCGAAATTCCAGATGTGCATAGGTATGATTTTGACTTTTTCGAAGGTACTGTAGTACAGAAGCGGGCTGCCCTAGGAAATTTATTAACTTTCACACAACGTAAGAAAAAACACAATGAAGAATTTATTCATATTGATAAGCCGCTTAACAATCCTGCCAACCGTAACACACTGCAAAATACAATTTTAGTTATTTTAGAATCACCGCACATATCCGAATATGACGAAAATTTCAACCCTTTAACATTGGCGAATGGTACAACAGGAGACAAATTCTTCAATAATTTTGAGTCACACATTTTATCTAAATTGCAATCTTGCCTTAACCTTTCTAATGGAACATATAGTATTTGTTTTATTAACCCTGTTCCTTTTCAAACATCTCTTAATTTCATTCATAAAACAAGTATGGAGCAAGATAAAACTGCCTCAGTAATTAGAAACAAGGTTTGGAAGGCCATATACCCCTATTGTGAACGTGATTTTGTAAGTCGTATACATCTATATCAGCCTATTGCTATTTTTAATATGTGTACGGGCGGCCTTAATAAGGGTGTTGTTGAGGTTGATAGTCTAAAACATTGGGTAAAACTAACGATTGATGCCAATATAAATTGCAATATTAAATTCCATGCCTACCATCCTTCTGGGATACGTGGAAGAAATTTAAGTTCGCCAGATTTATGTGTTCAGTGGTAGGCAGTGATCTAGATAGGACTAGAAAGCGTTAAAGCAAGGAGGGCTTATCAGTTAAGTGTCTCTAAACAAGTTGGGAAGTTTTTGGATAAATCTGAGCATCGGTTAAGAATGAAAATTATCACTGCATTTGACAGCTGGGAAAAGATCCCCGCTCTACAAGCCTTGACATTAAAGCTATGATCAATAAAAAAGGGCACTTTAGGCTACGCATCGGAAAATATCGGTTTTTATATGAAATCATAGATGCAGAGCTATTCATCTATGTTTATAAAGCCGATAGTAGAGACGACGTATATAAATAAAACCGTATAGAGACGTTGGTAGGTTAATCAGTTACCCGAAAAACTATCGGCTGGCATTTCAAGGATTAGAAAGGCGCTAGATTGGCCGTCAATTGCTATAATGCTATAAATTTCCTTACCTTAAAAACTTTATTAATTCGGGATAACCCATGTCAGACATAGAAATTGCCCAACAGGCCAAGATGAAACCCATCATCGCTTTGGCTAAAGAACAGTACGGCATTGAAGCCGAACACTTGGATCCTTTTGGCCATTACAAAGCCAAAATATCCTTGGAATATATCAACAGCCTTAAGGACAAAGCGGACGGCAAGCTGATTTTGGTCACTGCCATCAGTCCTACCCCGGCGGGTGAAGGCAAAACCACGACGACCGTAGGCTTGGGCGATGCCATGAACCGCTTGGGCAAAAAAACCATGATGTGTTTGCGCGAGCCGTCCTTAGGGCCTTGTTTTGGCGTTAAAGGCGGTGCGGCAGGCGGCGGTTATGCGCAAGTTGTGCCGATGGAAGACATTAACCTGCATTTTACCGGCGACTTCCATGCCATCGGCGTGGCGCATAATTTGTTGTCGGCCTTGATAGACAACCACATTAACCACGGCAATGCCTTGGATATAGACCCGCGCCGCATCCAATGGAAACGTGTGGTAGATATGAATGACCGCGCCTTGCGCAGTATTGTGGTGGGCATGGGCGGCCCAGCAAATGGTTATTTGCGGGAAGATGGCTACGACATCGTCGTGGCTTCGGAAGTGATGGCGATTTTGTGTTTGGCGACCGGACGCACGGACTTAAAAGAACGCTTGGGCCGTATTGTGATTGGCTATAAATCCGACAACAAAACCCCGGTGTATGCGCGGGACCTCAATGCCCATGGCGCGATGGCGGCCTTGTTGAAAGATGCCATTAAACCCAACCTCGTGCAAACTTTGGAAAACAATATCGCCATTATCCACGGCGGCCCGTTTGCCAATATCGCCCATGGCTGCAATACCGTAACCGCCACTAAAACCGCGTTAAAGCTGGCCGATTACGTGGTTACAGAAGCAGGATTTGGCGCGGATTTGGGTGCGGAAAAGTTTATTGACATCAAATGCCGCATGTCCGGTCTGACCCCGTCAGCGGTGGTGCTGGTCGCCACGATACGGGCGTTAAAATTTCATGGTGGCTTAAACAAAGACGAGCTAAACAACGAAAATTTGGCGGCCTTAGCGCAAGGCTTTGTCAATCTTGAACGCCATTACCACAATATCACCCAACATTATGGTTTGCCCTGCGTAGTCTGTATCAATCATTTCACGTTTGACACCGATGCCGAAGTCGCCTTGTTACAACAAAAATGCCAAGATTTAGGTGCAGAATGTGTTGTGTCCAAACATTGGGCGCATGGCGGTGCAGGCGCTGAAAGCTTGGCGGCTGCGGTTATTAAGGTGGTGGACCAACGTGAACCGGAATTTACCTTTGTTTATGATGAAAACCTCAGCTTGTGGGAGAAAATCGAAGCGATAGCCACCAAGTTATATGGCGCTGCTGGCATTACCGCCAGCCCCAAAGTGAAGGCACAGTTGGCGGCGTGGAATACGGATTACGGCAAATTTCCGGTGTGTATCGCCAAAACCCAAATGTCATTTTCGACTAATGCCACGGTAAAAGGGGCACCTTCAGGGCATACCGTGGAAATCCGCGAGGTCAGGTTGGCCAATGGTGCAGGCTTTATTGTCGCCATTGCTGGCGACATCATGACCATGCCGGGCCTACCGAAAGTGCCAGCGGCTGAACGGATAGATATTGATGATGATGGCAAGATAACGGGCTTGTTTTAAGGCTTGCACCCTGTGCTTGCCGTTAAAACGCAAGCGCAGGGGGACTTACAATACCTCCAAGTTGGCATAAGCCAACATCAGCCATTTAACGCCCACTTGCTTAAAGTTGATTTGCACCCTTTCCTGGGCACCAGACCCTTCTATTTGCAACACCACACCTTCCCCAAATTTGGCATGGCTGACCCGTTGCCCAAGCTTATAACTGCCCAAATTCTGTAACGATGCCGCTTTGGGCTGGGCGACACTGACAGGGCGGCTAACCGTTGCGCGTAGCCGGACTTCATGGATGAGCTCTGGGGGTATTTCGCGCAAAAACCGCGATGGCCTGGGATAGGTTTCACGGCCATATAAGCGCCTGGATTCTGTATAACATAAATAGAGTTGTTGCATGGCCCGGGTCATGCCCACATAACAAAGCCTACGCTCTTCTTCCAAGCGGCCTGCGTCATCCACAGACTGTTGGGACGGGAATAAGCCCTCTTCCATACCCACCAAAAATACCAACTTAAATTCCAATCCTTTTGCTGAATGCAAGGTCATCAATTGCACACAGTCTTCAAAGTCATCGGCTTGGCTGTCACCCGATTCCAAAGAGGCATGGGTCAAAAACATATCCAGTTCGCCCATGTTCTCTTCATTGGCGCGGTCAAAATCAAAAAGCTTGGCGGCGTTGACCAATTCCTCCAAGTTCTCAACCTTTTCCTCGCCTTTGTCCATTTTCTCTTTAGTGTACAGTGCAATCAGGCCGCTTTTTTCAACCACCAGCTTTACTTTTTCGTAAAGCTCCAAGCTTTCCGCTTGCAGTGACAGTTGTTTGATTAGCTCCAAAAAACCGACTAAGGCATTGGTGGCGCGGGCGGTCATCTTGCGCTGGTTAAGTAGGGCAATTGAGGCAGCCCATAAGGAGATGCTTTGGTCACGCGCGATGATGCGCAGTTCGTCTAAAGTCTTGGCACCTATGCCTCGGGTTGGCGTGTTAATGATCCGTTCAAATGAAGCATCATCATCACGGTTGGACATCAGCCGTAAATAGGCCAATGCATTTTTAATTTCCGCACGGTCGAAAAAGCGTAAGCCGCCATAAACCCGGTAAGGTGTGCCGGTGGCCATCAGTTTTTCTTCAAACTGGCGGGATTGGGCATTGGCCCGGTAAAGAATCGCGGCATCGCTGCGTAAGCCACCTTCATTCACCCACGCCTTAATGCGTTCAACTACAAAATAGGCTTCGTCTTGTTCGTTAAAGGCTGTGTACAAAGAAATTTTTTCGCCTTCGCCAGCTTCGGTCCATAGCTCTTTGCCCATACGTCCAGTGTTATTGGCGATAATATTATTAGCAGCCTTAAGGATAGTGCCCGTAGAACGGTAATTTTGCTCCAGCTTAATGACTTGATGGTTAGGGTAATGCCTTTGGAAACTGTAGATATTCTCAATTTTTGCACCCCGCCAGCCATAAATGGACTGGTCGTCATCACCGACCACAAACAAATTGTCCCGGCCATCAGTCAATAGCCGCAACCACGCGTATTGAATGGTGTTGGTGTCTTGAAACTCATCGACATGCACTTGCCGGAAACGTTGCTGATAAAATGCCAAAACCTCGGGATTGTCGCGCAACAGTTCATGGGCCCGCAACAGCAATTCGGCAAAATCCACCAGGCCGGAGCGTTCACATAGTTGTTCGTAAGCCCGATAGACGGCCAACATTTGCCGCTGATGGGCATCGCCAGATTCAACACAATGCTTCGCCCTGATGCCTTCATCTTTTTGGGCATTGATAAACCACTGTATTTCACGCGGTGGCCATTTGGCATCATCAAGGTTCAAGGTGCTAAGCAAGCGTTTAATGACCCTCAGTTGGTCGCCAGAATCCATAACCTGAAAGGTGTCGGGCAATTTGGCCTGTGCTGCATGCCGCCTAAGCAGGCGGTGTGCAATGCCGTGGAATGTGCCTATCCATAAGGTGTTGGCGGAAACATTGAGTAAGTTTTCAATCCGGCCACGCATTTCTTTTGCGGCCTTATTGGTAAAGGTCACGGCCAGTATGCTGTGCGCAGGCAAGCCTTCAACCTGAATTTGCCAAGCAATGCGGTGCACCAGCACTCGGGTTTTGCCACTACCTGCACCTGCCAGCACTAACATGGCCTGGGAAGGTGCGGTAACAGCCTGACGCTGGGCGTCATTTAAAGGATCAATTATCGAGGTGACATCCATTATTATTTTATCGCTTGCACATTTTGTGGAGCTGTGTATATTGTCCAAGGTTCTTTAATAGCTGAACCAACCAAGGCGTTGCTAAAACTATAACAATTAAAAATTACACAGAAGGGGATTAAGATGAGTTTTGATGTTAAACGTATGATGAAATTTGAACACAATGTCGGCGAAAAAGAAAAAAAATACCGTCTTTATGGCGGCGCAGCATTGATTGCGGTGGCCATTTTTACCGCCTCAATCGCTTTGTTGCTGGTTGGGATGGTATTGGTCGGCACTGGATTTTCTGGCTGGTGCCCTGCCTACTCAGGAATGAACAAAAACACCTGCGGTATTGGCGCCAGTCCAGAAGCTAGTGCAGCACCCGAAGAAAACAACTAAAGCCCTAGGCGCAAGGTAATCAACGGCTACGGCCTTACCTTGCGCCTTAATCCTCCTTCCGAAACTCCCCTTCCAACACATTCTTTCCAGTGGCTTTGGTTTGTGAAAAACCGCCCGCTGCCGCTTGGACAAGATGGTTTTCAATGACATACTGGGCTATTTTTTTCCGCAACGGCGGGATTAAACAAGCAAGGCCCAAGATATCGGTAATAAAGCCTGGCGTTAGCAGTAACAGGCCGCCCAGCAAAATAATGGGGCCTTCAATCATTTCATAAGCGGGAATCTGGCCTAATGCCATGTTTTCCTGAAACCGCCGGAAGGTGGTAAAACCTTGTTGCCGCAACAACCAAGCCCCCAAGGCCGCAGTAAACACCACTAAAAAAATGGTCAAAAATGCACCGATCACACTACCCACCAGCAATAGCAAATAAATTTCTGCAAAAGGCACGACCAACACAAGCAAAAACAGTATTTGAAAAATTTTCATCGGTTTACTTTAAATCCTTACAATGACGGCTAAAAATGGCGGGGGCCTTGCAATTTCAGTATATCATTCACAATATAAAGGCAAACCAATTAAATTTCTAGGATAATATCCAATTTGCCTGATTAGCCTTCAAAATGCCCAGCCCGTACCAACTCATTTTTTGCACTTGCCCGGATAAAGCTACCGCAGAAAAACTGGCGTATTTACTGGTCTCCGCCAAGCTGGTCGCCTGTGCCAACCTCTTGCCCGGCATTACCTCCATTTACCGCTGGCAAGGGGAAATAAACACCTCGCAAGAGCACTTATTATTGCTTAAAGCCAATAAAGACCGCTTTGGGCCGATAGCCGACCTGATAAAAAACCAGCACCCGTACGAACTTCCCGAAATAATTGCCGTCCCAATTGAAAACGGTTTACCTGAATACCTGCATTGGATTGATTCATGCCATTGATACAACTACTTTTTGTCTTTTTTCTGCTGATTGCCCAAACCACTGCCGTCATGGCGGAAGATGAACCCTTAATGCCAGACCAGGCGTTTAAGGTGTCCACCAAGGCCGTCACCGCAAACCAACTGGTCGTGGCATTTGACATTGCTGAGGGTTATTATTTGTACCGCAATAAAATGCAGTTCAAATCCAAAACGGCGTCTATCCAAACCTTAAACCCTGAGCTGCCGGACGGCATCAGCAAACACGATGAAATTTTTGGTGATGTGGTCATTTTCCGCAACACCGTGAATGTGCCGGTTTCTTTTACCGCCAATGGCGCAACTGAGCTACAGCTGCTGGTGCAATACCAAGGTTGTGCTGATAGGGGGCTTTGTTACCCGCCGCAAAAAAAGACCTTTACGGTTGCCTTGCCAAAAGACAGCACTGTAGGAAAATCCAATCCCCTTGCATTTTTGGCCAGCAAGTTACCCAGCTTTGCGTCTAGCACAAGCACAGATGCCTTGTTACCAGCCGACCAAGCGTACCGATTTGTCGCCACTGTAAAAAATGCCAATACCGTGCATGTCAACTGGCAGCTGGCAGACGGTTATTATTTGTACCGCGAAAAAATCCAGTTTGAACTGATTAAAGCCGAAGGGGTTAGCCTTGGCAATTATGCCGTGCCTAGGGGCGCACCTAAACATGATGAAGCGTTTGGCGAGGTGGAAATATTCCATAATGCCTTGGAATTTGACCTACCGTTAATCCGCACCAGCAACATCGCCCAAACCATCAGCTTAAAGGCCAGTTATCAAGGCTGTGCAGACCGGGGAGTCTGTTACCCACCCATCCACCAAACCATCGATTTGGCGTTGCCTGCCATCCAAGGCCTTAAGCCGATTGCGGATAGCCCTGCCCAACCGGCCTTGTCCGAACAAGACCAAATTGTCCAATCCTTAAAACATGACAGTTTGGCAGTGACCTTGTTCAGCTTTTTTGGTTTTGGCCTATTGTTGTCCATGACCCCGTGCATTTTTCCGATGATCCCGATTTTATCCGGCATCATTGTCGGCCATGGCCACCGTATCAGCACGGCCAGGGCATTTTTCCTGTCCTTAAGCTATGTGGTGGCATCGGCACTCACTTACACGGTATTTGGCGTACTGGCGGCGCTGTTTGGCAGCAATTTACAGACAACCTTCCAACAACCTTGGATAGTCGGCTTGTTCAGCGCTATTTTTGTGGTGTTGTCCTTATCCATGTTTGGTTTTTATGAGCTGGAATTGCCCAACGCGCTAAAAACCAAACTGCATAATTCCAGCGAACGCCATAGGGACGGATCGGCGTGGGGTGCCGCCATCATGGGCGCATTGTCGTCACTGATAGTTGGGCCTTGTGTAGCCGCACCCTTGGCTGGCGCTTTAATATTCATCGGCCAATCCGGCAATGCGGTGTTGGGTGGCAGCGCCTTGTTTGCTATGGGCATGGGTATGGGCATGCCTTTGTTATTATTGGGCGCCTCTGCCGGAAAACTGCTGCCCAAGGCTGGCACCTGGTTGTATTCCACCAAAGCCGTGTTTGGGGTGATCATGTTGGCGGTGGCAGTCTGGATGCTAAGCCGTATCTTGCCGCCCAGCATCACGATTTTATTGTGGGCAATGTTACTGATCTTACCTGCCATTTACCTCAAGGCCATAGACACTTTGCCCCACGACAGTTCGGGCTGGCAAAAACTTTGGAAAGGCTTGGGGCTCATGATGCTTGCTTATGGCCTACTATTGTTGATAGGCTTTAGCATGGGCAACAACAACCCCTTAAAGCCGTTACAGGGTTTGGGCGGGGAACCCGCACAAGCGGCTGCTGAAGACGGGCTAAAGTTTGAAAAAGTCAGCTCAGTGGCGGCTTTGATGGCAAGAATCCAACAAGCCAGTGCCAACCACCAACCGGTCATGCTGGATTTTTATGCCGATTGGTGTATATCGTGCAAAGAAATGGAAGCCTATACCTTTACTGACCCGCAAGTGAAAAAAGCACTGGCCAAATTTGTGTTATTACAGGCTGATGTTACCCAAGACACCGATGACGATAAAGCCCTGTTGGAAAAATTTAACCTCATCGGCCCGCCAGGCATCGTGTTTTTTGGCCGTGACCAGCAAGAAAAGACCGCGCAGCGGGTTATCGGCTATCAAGATGCCGTAACCTTCATTAAAACTTTACAGGGGCTAGGCTTATGAAAACGGCAATCGTTCTTTTTGTGGCACTCATGGCGATAGGCGCTGGGGTGATGTTCCGTGGGCATACCCCGTCAGTAAGCGGACAAACTAACCCAGACACCTTGCCGGATTTTAGCCTGCCTGACAGCAAAGAAGCCCTGCACCCCATTTCCGAATGGCGGGGCAAATTGTTGGTGATTAACTTTTGGGCGACGTGGTGCGGCCCATGCCGTAAAGAAATACCCGAATTCATCGCGCTGCAACAACAGTATGCGGCTAAAGGCCTGCAATTTGTCGGTATCGCCATAGACGACGCTGAACCTGTTGAAAAATTTGTGGCCGCCATGAAAATCAATTATCCCATCTTGATCAGCGGCCTAAACGGCATGGCCTTGGCGCAACAGCTGGGCAACACGGTTGATGCCGTGCCTTATACGGTGATAGTCAACCCACAAGGGCAGATTATCCACCGCCAAGCCGGCGAGTTTTCCAAAGACAAAATCATGGCAGTTATTGGCCCCTTGCTAAAATAAGGGGAGCGCTAGTTGCGCGTTTTACGGGGAATTGAAGAAGGGCTTATAGGGTGCCGCATAGCACCCTACTCGACAATCAATACTGGGCAGCAGTGCCCGGTAAATTTACAGTGTTTTGTACAATGATAAGGCTTTGTTCAATTCGTCAGACGATTTTTTGACTTCGCCGGAGTTGGACAAAATTTGGCCTTGAATCAAACTGGCGTTGGCGGGTTTTACCACATCGTCATGGCCTTTGATTTGATCAGAAGACGAACGTGCAGCTTTTAAATGTAAACGCGCAGCAGAAAAATCGCTGTTGTTTACTTCAACTATCGCTTTTTCCAAATGGGTGATGGTTGCGGCAATTACAGCCGAAGAACCATCAACCGCTGCTTCCGCGAATGCGCTGGCGCTGCTGGCGCCTAAAGTGACCGCCATAAGGAAAGTGAGCGCAGTTTTTTTAGAAATATTCATTATTTTTTAGGGCCTTTGCGGTGGTAACCGAATAGTGGCGAAAATGCAAAACTGGAAAGCCCATGCTTCCCAAGCCCTATCATATAGGATTAGCGGCCAAGCCATGCAACTGTTTTGTAAATGCAGCTAGGGATAGCTTGGCATTGGTTCCTCCCACCCTCAAACTAGAACGTGAATTGGCTGCTTTACAGCTTAAGCCGACGCCATTGATAAAGTGCCCAACGCTTACCAGCTCATCCAATGCAAACTTGTAACCTTCTATTTTCCAACCACATTAGCTTGAGGGACATTTTATTGTGCTTGTGCTATGCTCAATCCTCGAATTTCTAAATAAGAGGGGGTGAGGATATGAAAAATAATAAAAAAAATATTGCAAGATCGGTGCTTTCTATTGCCATTGCCATGGCGCTAGTACCAGCCACCAGCTACGCAGGGCTTAAGCCTTTTGACATTAAAGGCTTGCCGCAGGCAGGCGCCATTTATGGCATTAGAGCGGGAAAAGCGAGTAATGGTGATGTTGTTATCACTTGGATAAGCGACAGTAATTTGTACGGCCAACGTATTTTTAATAATGGGATTTTAGATGGCGATAGTTTGGGTATTTCTAATGATATAAGTAATTTTGCTGGGCTTGCCGTAAATTCAAATGGGTCATTTGTGGTTGGCTGGCCGACTTCCTCTGGTATTAAAGGGGTTAAGGTTGAAGCTAAAACATTGGGGACACCTTTTGTAGTGAGTCCAGATATCACTTCGGTTCCAGTTCAGGCTTTGGCCAAGACAGACGGCTACGCCATTGCTTGGGTTTCTTCGTTAGTAAACTTCGCTGCTAACGACACGCCTGGTGCTGTCGAGCCTATTGGCGCTTTTGACTCGGTTGCGATGGATAGTGGCGGAGATTTTTTTGTGGCTACAGCGAATAACGGCAAGATTTCTATAACAAAAAACAATGATCAAACCATCGATATCCCTGCCAGCAAACAAATTAGCACCTACGGCTTTGGGGAGGGCAAAAATCCCAATAAAAGTGTTTCGTTTGTGGTAGGCGAACCCGAAATTGCCGCTAATGATTCGGGTGAGTTTGTGGTTGTTTGGAATGAAACCGAAGTTGACATAACAAGAAAAGTTCATAAGGTTTGCTATACCTATTACGGCAAAAAATTATGTGCCGATGTTGGATTCACCTACACATCCTCAAGCATATCAAACATAAATTCCCGGCGTTACAATAATACTTTGCAAGCTAAAGATACAAAACCTTTGGTGGTTGCCAGTGCCAAAGGCATAGGCGTAGTGCTTGGGTCGGCACACGTTGTTTTGGATGCTGATGGCGATTTTACCGTTGCTTATATCTCAGGAAAAGTAACCTATGCGCCCTCCAATTCATACGGGGAGCAAGACATTATCACCGCCCAATCGGAGGTTTTTGTTAAACAATTTGTAAACAATAAAGCGAATAAGTTAGTTGCTGGCACTGCGACCCAAGTTTCCTCAAAGCCCAAACTGGCCGCTAAGCACACATTGAAAAACTCAACAAACTTGGGCCCCAGTATCGTGGTGACCGATGAAAAAACAAATGCTTTTATGGTGTTTTGGCATAACGATTATGAAGACCATTACAAGGATTACGAAAATACCACACAGGTGTGCGACAAATTTAAAACCGTAAGCTATGATGGGTATAGCTATAAGGAATGTGTCCATTACAAAACCGTCCCGACAGATGCTTCCGATAACGTGTCCATCCTAAAAGCCAAACGCTATAACACCAAGTAATAAAGCCAAGGGATGATCAGGCTGTGCGTTCGTCTGGGATGAATTATCATTTTACCTATCCCTGCATGGTTTTATGCAATTGTCATCCCCGGCAACCTAGCGGCTTGCTGGGGATTATCTTTGTCACACGATAGGAATTAATATGGCCGCGCCCAAATCGGTAAGAGGTGACGTTGGTTGCCGGGTCGATACCTCATTTAGCCAATGGCTAGCTACAGCCAATTGTTCATTAGCCGTAACCACTTATCAAGCAGGTAAGTTGTTGTTTTTAGGTTGGGACGGTCAACGACCCACGCTTAACGCCCGTAATTTCCAACGGGCAATGGGCATAGATACACGTGGCGATTCTTTAGTATTGGCTAGCGATACAGAAATTCGGTTTTTTCAAAACGCGTCCGTGTTGGCGGATGATTTTATCCCCGACCAACCTAGCCGTTATGATGCGCTGTATTTGGAACGGTCGATTTTTCATACGGGTGATTTGTTTGTCCATGATCTGGCGTTTACCCATGACGGCATTGTTTTTGTCAATACCCGTTTTTCATGCATCGCAGCCGTTAGCCATGAATATAGTTTTGTGCCGATTTGGCAGCCGCCGTTTATTAAGGAGCTTATGCCTGGCGACCTGTGCCATTTAAACGGCTTGGCTACCCTTAATGATGAACTTAAATCCGCAACCGCTCTTGGGGTTAGCAATACCGTGGGCGGATGGCGGGAAAACAAAGCCAGCGGCGGCATTGTGATTGATATCCCCAGCAATGAAATTGTCTTGGCAGGCCTATCCATGCCGCATTCACCCCGATGGTATCGTGACCAATTATGGTTGCTCAACTCCGGCAAAGGGGAGCTTTTACGCTTGTCAAAAGATGGCTCAACACCAGAAGTCATCTGTCAATTACCGGCTTATCTACGCGGCTTGGCTTTTTATGGTGACACCGCTATTGTTGGTTTATGCAGGATTCGTGAAAAAACCGTGTTTGGCGGCTTGCCAATAGATGATAAGCACACTGAGTTGCTTTGTGGCTTGGCCTTGGTTGATTTGAACCGTGGTGTTTGTAGCGGTATTTTTGAGTTTACCGAAGGCGTTGAAGAAATATACGATATTCGGGTGTTGCCGAATATCGGCAAGGCCAGTATTTATCCCCGCGAACACCCAATGGTCGAGGGCGCCTTTACTGCCCCAGATTTTAGTTATTGGATACGCCCAGACGAAGATCAGGATGAGTAAAATCCACGGCCTAAAACTTATGATTGGTGGGCTAGGGTGTTCAGCGCTAGCCTATCACGGGAGTGCAATGGCTTTAGACATTGCCGTCTGCACCAAAACTTAGGCAACAATGTCTAAAGCCGTTGTACTCCAGTTGGTTGGGCAGACGGATTTATCATCTGCCCACACGGACAATGCCGCGAAACTTAGCTGAACGGTGGGCAATAAAAAAACCTTGCCTACCCGACTAATTTCCCTTTGGTTCCTCAGCAGGCGTTGGTGTCTCATTCGCCTGTTGTTCTGTAGCAGGTTGTTGTGCCTCAGCCGCATTTTTTGCTTCAGCTGCTTTTTTGGCTTCCCTTTCCGCTGCTTTTTTCGCCAGCGCAGCCCTTTGATCTGCTGCTTTACTTGCGGCGATTGGTCCAGTTTCTTCGGCTGATACAACTGATGGCGTAAACAGGACTGATATGGCACAAAGACATAATGGCAAGGTGAGTTTTTTTAATTTGATAGGTAACATAATGACCTCTTAAGCTGGAATGGTGATTCGAAATGGATATAACCCGGTCAGTCCCGTAGAGAAAGGATACGGGCTAACCCGAGTGATTATTCTAACCGTTATTTTAGTAAGATATAAGGGCGGGCTTTGTACCTTAGGGCGTAGCTTGGCCGGAATAAGCCGCTTTTCGCTTTCGCCCAAGCACTGGCTAATAAATCTTCCCTAAGCCCTCTTTTCCAAAGCGGGGGACTGAATACGTCCGTCTGCACCAAAACGTAGACGGCAACGTCTAAAGCCCTTGTACTCCAGCGTGGTTGTTAAGATATGCCCAAAAATCCGCTTGTTTTTTAATGCCCAGCACTTGTTGGGCGGCTTGTACGCCGGAAACGCTAACGCCGTAGACACCGCCGCCGGGTGAAGTCCAGTGTCCAGCAAAATAAAGGCCGTCTATGGGCGATTGGTTTTGTACCCGTGCAGGGCCGACTTGGGCGGGGGACACATCCCAGCCATAGGCCGAACCTTGGTAATTTTGGGTGTAACGCAGCATAGTGGCGGGTGAACCGCCTTCAATGAACAGGATATGGTCTTGCAGTCCGGGGATATAATCGGCGGCCATGGCCAACATAGCCTCCATATAGCCGGGTTTGGCCTGTTGCCATGAATCCGCCGCCTGATACGGCAGCAAGGTTGTCAACATTAACAAGTGTTGGCCGGGCGGGGCTAGTTTGGGGTCTGCCACGGTGGGGGCGGTTATGCTCAGCCAAGTGATTTCACCTTTGCGGGTGTTGTCAAAATGGTGGTCGTGGTTAAAATCACGGTAACAAAACGACTCATGGGCAACTTGTAAGGCAGGCAAATCGATGTCCGTGGCGATATAAACCACGAATATGGACAAAGAATGCTGCATTTTTTTGATCCGTTGGATGTAGCGGGGCGGGAAATGCTGTTCGCCTATCATGGTGAACACCGTGTGCCGTAGGTCGGCATTGGCGATGACGATGGGCGCGGTTAGCCGTTGGCCATGGACTATCACGCCAGCCACTTTTTGGTCTTCGATGAGGATTTTTTCGACAGTGGATTTAAACAAAATTTTGCCGCCGTTTTGTTTAAGCCCTTTTAGCAAGGTGTTGGCCAGTTGTTGGAATCCGCCCTTACAATAATAAGCGCCATCAACCATATAACCGATAAACATGGCCGACCAATAGACAAAAGACACTTGCGAGGGCGGCAGCCCCAGATAAGGCCAGTTGCTGGCAAACACCGCCAGCAATTTGGGGTCGCTGATAAAGTGTTTGGCGACATCGTTTAGGGTCGCTTTGCGGTATTTAAAAAGCGCAGGCAATAGTTGTTGGGCTTGGTCGTGGTCTGCACTAGCCATGACTTCATCCGCCACGGCAAGTTCTTCTGCAACTTGCTGGCAAAGCGTGGTCAATGCCATCAGCCCTGATTGTTGTTCAGGAAATAATTGTGATAGTCTGCTGACAAACGCGTCCACTGTCTGCGGCAGTTCAGCGGTAAGCCCTGGGAAATGGGCATGGGTGAACGGGTCAATGTTGATAAATGAAATGGCTTCGCTTACTGCCAAAGCCTGCAACACTTTATGGATGACTTGCCCGCCCTGATAGCCTTGTGGCCCGCAGCCGCTAATCAGGTGCACACCTGCATCGAAATGGTATTTTTTGCGCTTGAAGCCGTGCGCATAACCCCCAGCGCGGTCATGGCCCTCCAGCACCAGAACTGACTTCCCCGCTTTGGCCAGCAAACTGGCGGCGGTCAGCCCGCCGATACCGCTGCCGACCACAATGATGTCGTAATCTGTCACGGTTTTTGTAAGCCCAGTTTTTCCCATAAAATGGCTGGCGATTCGTAGCACATGGCATGGGTCGCCATATCCACGGCCACTTGGCTGGTGGTGCCACGGGTCAACCTGTACCCAGTCAGTTTATCCGTTATTTTATAGTGGATCTGCAAACGGTTTTCCCATTCGGAAATGGCGGCGTGGACGGTGATTTTTTGCCCAAAGTGGGCGGGCTTGGCGTAACGGATGCGTAGGTCTATAACGGGCCACGCATAACCGGATGCGCGCATCTGCATATAGTTGTAGCCTATTTTGTCCAGCAGGGCGCAACGCGCCACTTCAAAATATTTTACATAATGGCCGTGCCAGACAATTTCCATGAGATCCACATCAAAAAACGGCACCTCAATGTCAATTTCGCAGCTTACGATGGTATTATTCATCATCTGTTTGCCAAAAGTCATAAAAATTGAACCACTGCAACGGTTCTTGCAAACAGTAGTGCTGCAAGCGGTCGGCAAAATTTTGTACACAAACTTGTATCAGGGCATCACGCTGTTTTCTGGGGAATGACAGGCCATCAGAAAAGTGGTCAAAATAAATCACCTGTTTGCCCTGCTGTTTTAAACAAAACAAGGTATATACCGGGCATTTAAGCAGCGCTGCCAAGATAAACGGGCCTTGCGGGAATAAGGCGGTTTTGCCTAAAAAATCCGCTGGGGCGACACGCTTTTGGTTAGAAACTGGGGTGCGGTCGGCGGCGATCACCACCAGTTCGCCTGCGGCTATCCGATCTTCCAGCAACATGGCCGTTGCCGCTGTCATTTCGGTGACCTGGATCAGGTTTAGGCTGCCAGCTTTGCCGTAGCGGTTTAACAAGGTATTGAATTTTTCAGCATGTTTGGTATGCACCAAGACATTGACGGTGACCCTTTTGCCCAGATGGGCAATCACCCGGCAAACTTCCAAATTGCCCAAATGCGAGCCCAGCAAGAGCAGGCCTTGATTTTGGCTTAGATGGGCCAGCATTTCCGCACGGCCATCATAGACCACATCTTGCAACGAGATGGCGCCACTCCATGCGGCCAGTTTGTCGATAATGGCATTGGCAAAACTAATGAAATGCAAATAGCTGCCATATAAGCCAGTGTGCAGGGTTTTATCCGGCAAACAGGCTGACACGTTTTGCAAATACTGTTGGCTGGCCAAGCGGCCTTTGCGGTTATTTAGCCAATAATAACTGACCACCGGATACAAAAACACTTGTAGCACTTTGCGGCCAAACAGCAGGTAGACCTTTAACAAGGCTTGCATGCCCCATATAATGCCGCGCTCTTCGATGTGCGTCCAATGCCTCATTGCCAATGCCTTGCCAGCAGACGCGGCAAACGCCACAACATGCCGAAAAATAATTGCGTATGTTTGCGGGATATTAACAGGTTGTCCTGCAAGAGTTGAAAATGGGAAATGCCATCCAAAGGGTAGCGGATATCGGTGCTTAGGTTGACCACATCCACCCCTTGCCAGTATAGGCGCACGACAATTTCAATGTCAAAATCCATGCGTAGCCCCAGGCGTACGGATTTGAGCAATTTATCCACTTGGGCCAGTGGGTAGCAGCGAAAGCCACACATGCCGTCAGCGATGGCAAACGACAAGGTGTTGATCCAGATCCACAGATTGGTGAACTGCCTGCCATACAAGCGGCTTTTTGGCACACTGGCATCAAAGCGGGGTTTGCCTAAAATCAAATGGTCTGGCTGGGCTAGGCTGGCCTGCAAAAATCGGCTGATGTCCGCCACATTATGTTGGCCATCGGCATCAATTTGGATGGCATGGCTAAAACCGTCGGCGATTGCCAACTGCAAACCGTCTATGACCGCCGCACCTTTGCCGCCGTTATGCGGCCTTTCATAGAGGATTACCCACGTTTTTTCTTGCTCTGCCAACTGCCTTAACACGCTAGTACAAGGCGCTGAGCTGCCATCGTTGACCAGATAACAAGGCAGGCCGAAAGGTTTTAATGCCTGGGTCACAAGGATGATGGCTTCCGGGTGGTTGTAAACCGGAATAATAACCGCCGTTTTCATAACGATGCCTGGTTAAAAATGGGCGGTCGCACCGCTAGGCCAAGCGCCCAAAAAAGGTGGTGGACATGATGGGGCTTATGCCTATCACTCATGGGCCAGCTTATAAACAGCCTCCACCACATCATTGATGCTGCGGGCGTTTTTAAAGTCTTTGGGGTTCAGGGCTTTGCCGGTCATTTCTTTCAGCTTGACGATCATGTCAACCGCATCAATGCTGTCAAAATCAAGGTCTTCGTATAGGCGGGCATCCAAGCTTACATCCTCAGCGTCAATCTCAAACATCTCCTGCATGATGTCCCTAATCAGTTGCAGAATTTCATCACGGTCTTTCATTTTGCCCCCGGGCACTTTCAGATTCAATGTAACTAGCCAGCGTAGCGACTGAGGCAAATATTTTTACCACATCGTCTTTTTCTGCATCAATCCTGACATTGTATTTTTTCCTGATTGCCAAGCCCAACTCCAAGGCATCAATGGAATCAAGCCCCAAACCTTCATTAAACAAGGCTTCTTGGCTGTCTATGTCGGCAACGCCGATATCCTCCAAATCCAGCGAGTCAATGATCAATTGTTTTAATTCATTCTCCAATCCGTTCATAGCATTCTCTTTGTAAGCTAAAATAGTCCTGTAAATAACGGTTAAATCGACGTACAGCCACGGTTTTAGGCGTCATCGCCTGAAATTCGTCCAGCACCATATCATCTCCGACCGTCATTGCCAAATGAAAGCGGTGTTCTGGGATCTGGTACCATTTTTCGGCTTTCGTCAGGGTGCTAGGGGCGCAGGTCAAGGTTACAGGGGTTACAATGGCATTGGCCTGCAAGGCGATTGCCGCTGCGCCGCGTTGGAATTTATAGGCTTTGCCCGGCACCGAACGGGTGCCTTCGGGAAAAATGATCAAAATGCCTCCTGCTTGTAAACAAGTGACACAATCATGGATCATTTTTTCCGGGTCGCCGTTGCTAATATATCCCGCATTAATTATAGGCCCTTTAGTAAAGGGATTATGCCACAACTTTTCTTTAACGATGCAGTTCGCTGTAGGGATCCGGCTGATGAGAAAGACGATGTCGATTAAGGTGGGGTGGTTGGCGACGATGAGTTGACCGGGGCGGTTAAGTTTTTCCAGCCCCGTGATTTCATAACTCATAATGCCTGTACGGTGCATCAGGCCAATAAACAGATAAAAACTGTAATGCAGGCATTTTAGCGACCGTAATTTTCTTTGTGCGGGGCTTGCGGGCACACAATTTAGCACGGGGAAAACCAAAACCCACAACAAAACCCCGCCGACACCGAACACGGTAAAGCTCAGCCCCGTTGCAAATAAGCGCCAATAATAATTAAGATGTCGTGCCATGGTTTTCAAAGTGCCAACTGTGGCGTGGGGTTTTAAGTGTCAACTGGCTTTGGGTGTCGGCCAGAAACTGGATAAAGGCCGATAATTGGATGGCTTGTTCGCCATCATTTCCAGTTAGGGGCAATATGGATAAAGCCAGTGCTTGCCCCTGGCCACTTTTGCCGATGACTAAGGCCAGTGCGCGGGTTTCACCGTTAGATAAGTGAAAGGGCGCGGCCGGATAAAAATTGCCTAGTGGCTCATCATAAAACACCAGCAACACTTGGCTTGCGCCTTCTTGTAATAATCCTAACGCTTCAATAAATGCCGCAGCCATGCCTTCTTCGCAAGGTGCCAGCACAGTGCATTGCAGTTTATTCTGCCATGCCATGGAACACAGCCCAGCAATGGCGTTATGCACCGAAAGGCTGAAGGCGGTTGGGGAAATTTCTTCTCCTGCGGCCAAAGTTTGTAGCATAAGCAGCGATTTAGCCAGTTCGCCATGGCTGGAGCTAAACACGGCTGGCATCGCTGCTTGCCCTTCAATGCAGGGGTTGGCGGCACAGAACACGGTTCTTGCCAAAGGGCTTAAGCGGCGTTGCAGCATTTTTGGGACACCAGCCAGCAATGCCTGCTGCCTTGCCAAATCGCGCCCTTCATCGGGCTGCAAAGGTGGCCATAGCGCCCATTGCTGAATAACAAAGTCTTGCTGCATGGTGTTTACACCGCCACCAAAACGGGTTTCTGTTTTTTATACATGCAGGGTTTTCTATGGTGGTTGGGAATGCCCAAGGCTGTTTAAGGACAGAAACGTGCTCATAGCATTTCGCCATGTTTAAGGCTAATTTTAGAAACAGCGTTAAATCAGGCCGGCTAACAGGTTTGGATTGTATCACTTTTGCTGGCCCTAACGTGCGGACTATCGGCAAGTAAGCAAAATTTTCCTGCCCGTTTGCCTACAGTGGCCGTTAAGGGCGCAAGCTAAAAATATCATCCAAGGATTGCAAGAGATGCTATCCTTTTAGGCTAACATACTACAACAACGTCGAGAGGTGGGTTTATGAAATTTGGTCATTTGGTTTTGTTAGTTTTGATGGTGGCTTTAGGCGGTTGTGCCAGCCAAGGAAGTAAGCCGGATAAGTCTGTAGCTTTTACTGGCACGGGTACATTAATCATTAAACCCATCACTTTCCAGAAAGATGCGGTGGTTAGGGATGCCGTCAAACAAGAATGCGATTTGGATAGCAAACTGTCCGGGTTTATTAAACAGAGTGCCGCCAAACAGTACGCCACTATCTTGACAGATTCAAATTCGGAGGCTGCGGATGCCCAAGTGCTGGCACTGGAATTTGAAGATGTGCAAGGGTCTGGCGGTGGCGCATGGTCTGGTGCCAAATCGGTGACGGTGAAAGGTTCATTAAGCCAAAAAGGCAAGGTGCTGGGTAATTTTAAGGCCAGACGTTATTCAGGCGGCGGGATGTTTGCTGGTTATAAAGGCACGTGTGGGATTTTGGGGCGCTGTGTCAAAACCTTAGGGCGTGATGTGGCCGAATGGTTGGCCCACCCAACGGCCAATGCGGTATTAGGTGATTTGTAAGCTAACAATGGCTGCAATCCCCCAATCTTGTGATGTGCTGGTTATCGGTGGCGGCCCTGCTGGCAGCAGTGCCGCCACCCACTTGGCTCAAGCGGGTTTTGCCGTTGTCCTATTGGAACGGGCGGTGTTTCCCAGGAATCAAGTTGGGGAAAGCCTGATCCCGCATATTTGGAAATTCACCGATATGACGGGGGTGTCGGAAAAAATAGCCCAACAAGGTTTTGTGGCCAAGGCGGGTGGAATTACGCTCTGGAATGACAAAATCCACCAAATTCAGTTTTCCGATTTTGGCTATACCCGCCCTGGTATGCACGTTGAGCGGGATATATTTGATAATATTCTGCTGCAACACGCCGAAAGTTGCGGGGCTTTGGTGTTCCAACAAGTCGCGGTCAAAAAAGTCGATTTTAGCGACAATTTGTGGCCAGTGGTTTATTACACAGACAAACGCGGCGACAGCAATTCTGAAAACAGCATCCGTTGCCACTATGTGATTGATGCCAGTGGCCACGGCTCATTTTTAGCCAGCCAATTCAAGGTTCGCCAGACCATCAGCCCGCAGCTCAATTTTTTGTCGATGTGGGGTTATTTTGAAAATGCCCGCTTTGTTGGTGCTGACCGCCAAAGTTATGGGCCAGAAGCTTTAGGTACGGTATTGCCAGTCACGTTTGTGATGTCAGTTGAAGCGGGTTGGATTTGGCATATTGTTTTGCGTGGCAAGACCAGCGTGGGCTTGGTGGTGCCGACCTCGCACACCCGTGGCATGGATAAAAGCCAACTGGAAAGCTTCTACCAGCAAACCTGCAAAAGCTTGCCGCATTTTAGCAAGCTATTGGAACCGTCCAACTTCATAGCAGGCTCCTTGCAGTTCAGGCCGGATTATTCCTATTATTCCACGCAAATTTGCGGCGAAAATTATTATTGCATTGGTGATGCAGCGGCCTTTGTCGACCCCATTTTTTCCCATGGCGTACAAAATGCTTTTTATAATGCCGCCGTTGCCACCTTGGCCATTAAGGAATCTTTTAAAAAGCCTAGCCAGCGTTTGCGTTACAGCCAACTTTGCGAAAGCCGTATGCAGCAATTTTATGGCTTCTCTAGGGCCTTGTCCTTGGGTGATTACGGCAGCAACGGGGTCAATCCTAGCTTGGTGAAAAGCTTGATGAAGTTATTGCCCCAGCTGGAATTGGAACTAATATTGGTGGCCTCAGAAACCACCAACCGTTCAGACAATTTCCGCCAATTGGCGAGGGAAGCAGGTGTGCTCGGCCAGTTCCAGGAAAATTTTTCCGGCAGGAAAACCGAACGTTTTGATGCCTTGGGTTTTTAGCCTTAGCCAACTTTAGCCCGATGTTCCAGCAGCAGATGCTTAAAATACAGCGGATCTTTTTGCTGGATTAAATCGCCGGGGCGGGGGAAAAGCTGGTGCTCCAAACGGGACAACCAGAATCGTAAGGCAGCGGCCCTAAGTGCGACGTTCCAGTGTTGCTTTTCAGCAGCACTCAATGGCCTAACGCTTTCGTAGCCCGCGAGCATAGCCGCCATTTTATCGGCATTCATCTGGCCGTTTTCACAACACCAATCATTGGCAACGATGGCAATATCGCTAAGCAATACGCCTTGGCAGGCGCTGTAAAAATCCAAGATACCGCTGAGCTGTTCGCCGACAAACAAGGCATTATCCCTAAACAGGTCGGCGTGTATCAAACCTTGTGGCAAACTTGGATGGGTGTTTTCAGTTTGAAACCGCAGTTCATCGCTGATCAGTGCGAGATCTGGGGTCGGTAAGCTGGCGGCCATCTTATCCAGTTGGCTTTTGCAACCGTCCAAGTCATGGCTATTGCTGATTGGGAATGGGTAGTTTTGTGTCGCCTTATGCACTCGTGCCAGACAAGCACCGATTGCATGGCATTGGCTACTAGTTGGGCGGTTTACTGTGTGTCCGCTTAAACGGTTGAATAGGGCGGCGGGTTTGCCATTAAGCTGATGCAAGCATTGCCCTTGCCTGTCGGCTTGCGGGCTGGGGCAAGGAATGCCCTGTCCTGCCAGATGTGGCAGCAGCTTGATAAAATGCGTCAAGTCGTCGGCATCCAAGGTTTCAAAGAGGGTTAAGACAAAGCTGCCTTGGGTGGTTTCGACAAAATAATTGCTGTTGTTGATGCCCGCTTGTATGCCCTCAAAACTGAGGGCCTGGCCTAGGTCATAGGCACGTAAGAACTGGGCGAGTTGCAGTTGGTTTATGGTGGTGTAAACGGACACGGGTCAAGCTATTTCCATTCCAGTAGTTTCCACATGTTGACGCCGCTGCCCCTATTTAAGTCGTCGCTACGGACATCCATTTTACCATCGCCATCATTATCAAGAAAATAATACGGCGGCCCCACATCCGGTATTACTTTTATCATATACAGCCTGCCGCCACGGCGATATTCGACGTATTGTTTGTCTTTGACTTTGTGCTTGCGAATGTCGATGTCTGGCTCCATTGTTTCCCCACTTTGCACAGGTAGCGGCAATTCGGGCACTTCAGGCACGGCTTCAATTTGGGGCGGCTTGTCGTCAACCGCAAACACCGGGAAGGCAAGAAAACTCAGTAGTAATAAACGACGCATGGCTTGGGCTCTTTCAATTGTGGAATCTGGCGCTATCTTATTACAGTTTTTAGCTGTGCGCTTGACTAAAATAAGCCAGCCTTGCTGGTGTGCCATTGCCAGGCTAAGGCCGGTAAAAAGTTTCACCACGGCATCCATAAATGGGTGGGTTATAATAAAGATTTTGGATGGCATTACATAGATGAAAAGACTAATCGAAACGAGGATAGTAAATCCCTTGCTTGAGAAATACGGCTTACCAGCTTACAAGACCACTGGGGCCGCAGGGATGGATTTACTTGCCTGTATTGATGCGCCAGTTGTGATCGCTGGCGGCAAAACGCTAGTGATCGGCTCAGGCCTGGCTGTTAATATTCAAGATCCAGGGCTTATGGCGGTTGTTGCCAGCCGCAGCGGGCTTTGTTTAAACAGCCAAGTTCGGGTGGGTCAAGGTTTGGGTATTATTGATGCCGATTATCATGGGGAAATCGGGGTCATTTTGCATAATGATGGGGTGGACGATTACACTATCCAACCCGGCGAAAGGATAGCCCAATTATTGTTCGTGCCCGTAGTCCAAGTCACATTGAAGTTAGTGGCGGAGTTTACTACCTTGACCGACAGGGGCGCGGGCGGTTTTGGCCATACTGGCAAGCATTAAGCCTTACTGTCGGCCTAGCGTTAACCCCTATTTTTAAGTAACCCAACAGTGGAAAGTCAGAGATGATGCAAAAAAGAACAGCTCACCAAATAGCCGATGTGTTGATTGAGGCTTTACCTTATATCCAGCGCTTTAAAGGTAAAACCGTGGTGGTTAAGTTTGGCGGCAATGCCATGGTTGATGAAGAACTCAAGCACAGTTTTGCCAGAGATATAGTCCTGATGAAATTGGTGGGGCTTAACCCGATTGTCGTCCATGGCGGCGGCCCCCAAATTGGCCAGTTGTTGGCCAAACTCGGTAAGACTACCGGCTTTGTTGACGGGATGCGCATCACCGACAGCGAAACCATGGACGTGGTTGAAATGGTGCTGGGTGGTTTGGTGAACAAGGAGATTGTGAATTTAATCAACAGGCATGGCGGTAAAGCCGTGGGCTTGACCGGAAAAGACGGGGATTTTATCCGCGCCAGAAAAATTAACCTGCAAAAGACATCCCCAGAAGCCAAGTTGCCTGAAATCATTGATTTGGGCCATGTCGGCGAAGTCAGCAGCATCGATCCTGCCGTGGTCGATATGTTGGGGCGCAGTGATTTTATCCCGGTGATTGCCCCTATCGGTGTGGGTGATGATGGCCATTCTTATAACATCAATGCCGATTTGGTCGCGGGCAAGATTGCGGAAGTGTTAAAAGCTGAAAAATTGATTTTATTGACCAACACCGCCGGCATTTTGGATCAGCAGGACAATTTGTTGACCGGCTTGTCTGTCAGCGATATTGACGATTTGATAGCCGATGGCACCATTTCCGGCGGGATGATCCCGAAGGTACGTTGTGCCACGGATGCGCTGAAAGGTGGGGTAAACAGCGTCCACATTATCGATGGACGGGTTCCCCATGCCGTGTTGCTGGAGCTGTTTACCGACCAAGGTGTGGGCACTTTGTTGCTGAGGGTGTCGCGCGACAAAGCCCATTAAGGCAAATCCCCCCCCTAAAAATTCATAGATAGACACACAATTTTTAGAGACCATAAAAACAATAAGTTGCTCCGCACATAACCCCCCTCCCCAAGGGAGAAGGCTGGGGTGAGGGGTATTAAATCAATTGGTTAAATCCCCTCATCCCAACCTTCTCCCTGAGGGAGAAGGGGCTTTCTGACTTGTGTAGATACCTATGTTTAAAAAATGGGGGTAATGAAATCCCCGAACCCCGCTTGCCAAAGAGGTGGCTAGCTGATTAAGCTAGCCAATTCATGCAAGGGCGGCAGCAACACCATTTTGGCCAATTGCAAAAACAACAAAGCCGCTAGTGGCGATAAATCAATGCCGCCTAGGTTGGGTATCATGCGTCGGCAAATATCCAGCAAAGGGTCGGTCAATGTTTCTAAGATTGAGGCCGCCGCATGATAAGTGCCCGGATTTACCCAACTCAGCAATGCCCTGGCGAAAACGGCAAAAACAAAGATATTAAGTAGCAACGCAATCAATTGGGTCATTGACAAAATAGCCAATGCGCCGATGTTGATGGCGACACCTTTGAGCATCAAGATCGAAAAATCAGCCAGCATTTGCAAAACCAGCACCAGCACTAACGATGAGGTGTCAATCTTGCCAATGGACGGCACAAACCGCCGCAAGATCCTTAACGGCGGATGGGTAACCCGTACCAAAAACTGGCTAATCGGGTTATAAAAATCCGCGCCGCACCATTGCAGTAAAAAGCGTAGCAATACGGCCAATATATACAGTGAAATTAGGGTGTCGATTAAAAAAATAATCGGGTCGCTCAGGTAGGTGGAACCCATTAGGTATTCTCCGATTGCAGGGACATTTCAATGGAGCGGTCTTTGGCCGCATGTAAGGCTTTTGAGACCAATTCGGCAAAGCCGCCTTGCTCAAAAGTTTCTATCGCACGTTGTGTGGTACCTCCTGGCGAGGTGACACGTTTGCGTAATTGTTCAGGTGACTCGGAAGATTCCAACGCGATTTTAGCTGCACCCAAAGCAGTTTGCTGAACTAATAACCGCGCAGTCACTTCACTTAAGCCCAATTCTATCGCGGTTTTTTCCATGGCTTCCATGAGCAGGAAATAATAAGCGGGGCCACTGCCGGACACGGCGGTGACGGCATCCAATTCGCTTTCGTTGTCAACCCAAAGGGCAATACCCACGGCCCGCATGATGGTTTCAGCCTGGTCGCGTTGGGCAGCACTGACTTGCGGGTTGGCATGGAGTGCAGTGGCGCCGGTTAGCACCAAAGCGGGGGTGTTGGGCATACAGCGCACGATGGCGGTGTCAGCGCCCAACCAAAGGCTTAGGCTTTGTTGGCTGATGCCAGCCGCAATAGACACAACCAGCGCTTGTTTTTGCTGGATTAAAGGTGCCGCGCTTTTTGCCACCGCGCTGAGGGTTTGGGGTTTTACCGCCAGAACAATGACATCTGCTTCATTGATGATGGCATCATTGCTGCTTGAGGTGTTGACATTGAGGTTTGTTGCCAACGCTTGCAGGGTGTCAGGGTTAATGTCAGACACCCAAATATGCTGCGGGGAATGGCCACTGGCAATCAGGCCGCTAATCAGGCTAGATGCCATGTTGCCGCCGCCGATAAAAGCAATTTTTTGTTTATTCATGGTGGTTATTGGTTGGTGGTGTTAAAGGTATTTTACCTAATATGAGGGCAGTGCCAACAATCACAACACTTTTACTATAAAATGCCCCGCAACGGCAATCTTTTTGACTAGGTAATCGCCTGAAACCTTGCAAGGGATTAGCAACTACCACCCGCAACCGACGCTTATGATTGAAACGATCTATATAGAAGAAGCCATCTTGCAACATCCGCGAGTGTTGGCAATCGTGGCGCGTTTTCCAAACGCCAGAAAGATTGCCTGCGGACGTTATGGTGAAGTGTTTAACCCGAAAGCCCAAAATTTTCGTTTGCAAAAACAAAACCCCGCTTTGATACTGGCGGAAAAATACCGGCATTTTACGATGCCAGCCCCGCCTGGTTATGGCATAGGCGCGGCGCGTAATTATTATTTTTCGCACATGCTCAATTGTTTATACGATTGCCGTTATTGTTTTTTACAAGGCATGTACCAATCAGCCAATTATGTGTTGTTTGTCAATTATGAAGCGTTTCAGGATGAGATCAGGCAATTGTGCGCCAACACGCCCGATGAGGCGGTGCATTTTTTCTCCGGCTATGATTGCGACAGTTTGGCCATGGAACCCGTAACCCAGTTTGCCGGGCAATTTTTGCCCTTTTTTGCACAAATCCCCAATGCCTGGCTGGAATTGCGGACGAAAAGCACCCAAGTGCGGACTTTGCTTAACCGCGAACCGATACCCCGCTGTGTGGTCGCTTTTAGCCTGAACCCCGAAGAAATCGCCACCAAAGTGGAGGCCAAAGCTCCAACGCTACAACGCCGCCTCGATGCGCTGTGTAAATTACAAAAACAAGGCTGGCAAATCGGCTTACGGTTTGACCCGATGATTTACCAAACAGGCTACCAGCAGCAGTATCGTCAGTTATTCGAGCAGGTTTTTTCGGTGCTTGACCTACAGCAATTGCATTCAGTTAGCTTGGGGGCTTTTCGCTTGCCAGAAAAATTTTTTAAAAAAATGCACAATATTTATCCCGAGGAAAAACTGTTTGCTAGCCCCTTAGCCAACCAGCAGGGGATGATGGCTTACCGGGCAGACATCGAACAGGAAATGACCGCCTATTGCACCCAACAGTTATTACAGTTTATCCCTAAGGCCAAGTTTTTCCCATGCACACTCTAAAACGTACCGTATTGGTGACTGGGGCCAGTTCTGGCATAGGCCGTGCGGTAGCAAGGCAATTATTGCAAGCAGGGCACAAGGTTATTGGGGTGTCGCGTGATTGCCAAAAATTTACCCGGACAATGGCCAATTTTAGTGCCGTGCAATTAGATTTAAGACAGCTGGCTGAATTGCCGCCCAAACTTAAGGAATTGCAATTGGCTTTTCCTGAGCTGGATGCGGTGGTATTTTCGGCAGGTATGGGACGGTTTGGCTCGGTGGAAGAGTTTTCTTATCCGCAAATTGAAGCGGTAATGGACAGCAATTTTACAGGCCAGGTTTTTTTGACCAAAGCCTTGCTGCCTGCCTTAAAACGCAAACCGCATAGTGATTTAATCTATATTGGTTCTGAGGCGGCCTTAAAAGGTAGCCGCAAAGGGGCGGTGTATTGTGCTTCCAAATTTGCCCTGCGTGGCTTTACCCAAGCCTTGCGTGAGGAATCTGCCAACAGCAATGTGCGGGTCTGCCTGATTAACCCCGGCATGGTTAAAACCGCTTTTTTTGATGACTTGGCATTTGAGCCGGGCGACCATGCCAGCAACTTCCTGTTACCGGAAGATGTGGCGGCGGCGGTGTCCTATGTGCTGGCTAGCAGGCCGCAGATGGTGGTGGATGAAATCAACTTAAGCCCGTTAAACAAGGTTGTTAAATTTAAAAAGTTATAGATAATGGCAGTCCAAGATGATTATTGACCAAGCGAAGGTGATATTGTGGATAAATTCAGACTAATGGCCGGCAAAAAATTTCTAATGTTGCTGGTGTTTCTTATCATGAGCGGTTGCGCCTCGATTATTTACAAGACCACCGATTACGCCAGCCTTTATGGGTCGGCAGCCCCCAAATCCCGGGTATTAACCCCAGAAGCGGCCATCTTGGCCGGACAGCAACACGCAATCTCTTTTCATAAAGAGGTCAAACCTGTATTGGATTCGCGTTGTGTTGTTTGTCATGGGTGTTATGACGCGCCTTGCCAGTTAAAGCTGGGCTCTATTGAAGGTTTGGATAGGGGCGCGACCAAACGTTTGGTGTATGACTCTGAGCGCTTGAAGGCCACCGAACCGACCCGGCTTTTTACTGATGCGGTGGACACCGAGGGCTGGCGGAAAAAAGATTTTTATCCGGTGTTAAATGAACGCAAAGATTCACCTGTGGCTAACATCGACAACTCAGTCTTAGCCAAATTAATTGGCTTGAAACGCCTTAACCCGCTGCCCAACCTCGGCAAGCTAGGTACGGATTTTAACTTTGAGATGGACAGGTCTTTGCAATGCCCTACCGTCGAAGAATTCAGCAAATATGAATTTGAACACCCCACCTGGGGTATGCCTTACGCAATGCCCGGCTTGTCCTTACAAGAAGAGTACACGGTGCTGCGCTGGTTGCAGGAAGGCGCTAAAGTTGAAGCGTTGCCGCCACTATCGAAGCTAGCCGTTGCAGCGGTCATGAAATGGGAAACCTATTTTAACGGTGCCAGCCTCAAACAAAAACTGGTGTTCCGGTATATTTATGAGCACTTGTTTATTGGCCATCTGCATTTTAAAGGCCATCCCGATGACGAATTTTTTCAGCTGGTGCGCTCTAAAACCCCATCTGGCCAGCCTATCGTGGAAATCAACACAGTACGGCCTTACGATGATCCCGGCCTAGGCCAATTTTATTATCGCTTGCGCCCCATCACTGAGACTATTGTCGATAAAACGCACTTTGTCTACGAGTTAAGCGACCAAAAAATGCAACGTTATGACGAGTTGTTTTTTAAGCCGGATTATCAAGTGACGGCCTTGCCTTCCTATGAGCCCAAAACAGCGGCTAATCCATTTAAGGCATTTATTGATTTGCCAGTGCCATCCAAGTACAAATTCTTGCTGGATGATGCCGAATATTTTGTGACAGGATTCATAAAAGGCCCAGTATGCCGAGGCAATATTGCCACCAATAGCATACGGGATCAGTTTTGGGTGGTGTTTTCCCAGCCGGGTGAGTTTTATCCCAAACAAGTGGCGCAGGCCTTGGCTGACAATAACCAGGTTTTGGGTTTGCCCGGTGAAGAAGGTGATCAAATCGGTTTGTTTGACTGGCTTGATTTTGATGATTTCGGCAAAGAATACCTAAAAAAGAAAGAGGAGTTCATTGATCAGGTATTGCCCAAAAACAGGGGTTTTGGCCTCAATAACATTTGGGATGGGGATGGTGGCAACCCCAACGCGGCGCTGACTATTTTCAGGCATTATGACAGTGCCACCGTCACCCAAGGGTTTATTGGTGACACCCCCTGGACAGGCTGGGTGGTTGATTATCCGCTTTTTGAGCGGCTGCATTATTTGTTGGTGGCAGGCTTCAACATATATGGCTCCTTAGGACATCAAATGGCAAGCCGGATGTACATGGACTTGCTGCGCCAAGATGGGGAAAGTAATTTTTTACGTTATATGCCAGCCATGCAGCGGCAGACCATTTATAACAGTTGGTATGTCGGCTCCGATGGCATAACGACGGCGGACGCTTTATATAGCATCAGCCATGAAACCGAGGTCAAATTTAAAACCACAGACTATAAAAAAGAGTTCTTTGACCAAGTTAGGCAGCGCTTAGGCAAATCCGCCGGGATTGTGGACAGCATCAACCGATGCGAACAAGCACCGTGCGTTCGGGCTGGAACAACCCCTGCCCAGCAACGGGTGGATAATGAGCTACGCAAACTCGCCAAATTAAAAGGCCTTGACTTGGGCGCTTTGCCAGAAATGTCCCAGCTTAGGATAAAAACTGGTGGCCCGGATGGGGATTTGGCTTACACCTTATTACTGGACAAAGCGTACAGCAACATCTCGAAAATGCTGTCAGAAGATTCACACCGTATGCCGCAGAACGACAGGCTTACCATTTATCCCGGATTTATCGGCAGTTACCCCAACTTTTTCTTTAATGTTGAGGAAAACCAACTGCCTGAATTTATTGCCATGGTCAAAAATGCCAAGACACCAACAGACATAGACCTCATTTACGGTAAATTTGGCATACGTCGCAGCAACCCCGAAATCTGGCCGCTAAGTGATTGGTTTAACAGCCAGCATAAAAAATACCGGGGCTTAAAAGCGGGCTTATTTGATATGAGCCGCTATGCGAACCTGTAATTTGTGGTGGTGGTACATGGCCATTAATAATGCTTTAATTCTTGCCTGCGGGTGCGTACAATGGGTTCTTTATTAGCTAATATTAATATAGGTGTGGATATGAAAAAATTAACTTTTGCAGCACTGTTATTGGGTTTGTCAGTTTTTGGTGGCGCGGTATATGCCGATGTAAGCTTACAAACCAAGGAAGAAGTGCAGGGCACCTGGAAGCTGGAATCCACTAAGAATTCATTAACCGACAAACAAGCGATCCCCCGCGAAGACACTTGGGTATTTAAAGACGGCAAACTGACCATCCTACATATTCCCCGCGAAGGCACTTATTACGACCAGCCCCCGGTCAATTACGAGATAGAAGACGGTAAACTTAAAATTTCCTTGGTGGGCAGCAGCCGCACCGAAGCTTATACCGTCGTTGAAATCAATGATAAGGCCATGACCCTGAAAGGCAAATTCGGCGGTTATTACTACTTTGATAAAAAGTAAGTTGGTTTTGCTATAGGCCAGTCGTTATAGGACAAATGCGTAGGATGCAGTGAACGGAGTGATCCGCATCGATCTTGATTGATGCGGTTTGTTCCCCATTGCAACCTACAGCCCTGTAGGCCAAAATAAAGCAGTTTGAACGCGAGTGAAAACTGCCGATTCTGGCGCACTGCTACAGGGCTCACGAAATTATTTTGAGTAGCAAATCAATTGTGGAATTTTGCATCTTGAACATGAGGAAAATGGTGCTCCCAATTTCTTTCAATGTAGGCACAAAGCTCCACCCGGTTTTTCGCTCTGTGCAGCCTATAATAATAGCCAAGTTTTTTATATACATCTGGTTCTGACGAGGAGGCCTTAGCTTCTTTTATGTGTACAACCCGAAACAACGCTGTTTTTAAGCTATAGCTTTGATGGGCATTGTATCGCGTAGGTGGGTTGGGGTGAGCATCGCATTGCCCAACCATTTTAGAATCTTGGGCATCGCTTTACGGAACTGTTCAAAATCGCTTGTCTTCGGTCTCTTCAGCACGTTGGCCCGGCAAGTTCCCACGCTCGCTTGAGGCCTGCCATATCTCTCCCCGCTTAATTTCGGTATGATGGACTATTTGCCGGGCTTTCTTATGTCTTTTAGTGATACCCCCGTAACAGAACTTGATCAACTGCCTGAAGCATTGCGCCCCGCTGTGTCCGCCTCCTTGACCCGATGGCAGGAACAGTTGGCGGCACAGGGCTTGGCATTTAAGCCTAGCCCCCAGCTTGCCGCCGCATGGGTCAACGTGTGGTGTGCTAGCGAATTTATTTCCGAAAGCTGTTTACGAAGACCCGCATTGTTGCTGGATTTGGATGCAAGTGGTGACCTGCTGGCAAGCTATCCTGAACCCCGTTATGCCGAAAAACTGGCGGGCTTGCAGCCTGGGGATATGGCTGGTTTAATGCAGGCGCTGCGTTTATTCCGGCGGCGGGAAATGGTCAGGATTGCTTGGCGCGATTTGGCTGGCTGGGCACCATTATCGGAAACCTTAGCGGAAGTGTCCTGGCTAGCCGATGCTTGTATCCAATACGCCCTGGCTTGGCTCTATACACAAGCTTGTGCAAAATATGGCACGCCCGTGTTGGCTGATGGTAGCCCCCAGCAAATCATTGTGTTGGGCATGGGTAAATTGGGGGCTTATGAGCTGAATTATTCGTCGGATATCGATTTGATTTTTGCTTATGCCGAAAACGGCGTGTTGGCTGACCGTAAAGCCACCAGCTATGGCGAGTTTTTCACCCGCTTATGCCAGCAATTGGTCAAGGTCTTGGATGAAATCACGGTGGAAGGTTTTGTGTTCCGCACTGACATCCGCTTACGGCCTTTTGGCGACAGCGGCCCAATCATCATGACGTTTGATGGCATGGAACACTATTACCAGACCCAAGCGAGGGAATGGGAACGTTATGCGATGATTAAGGCGCGGCAAGTTGCCGGTGACTTTAACACGGGCAAGCAACTCATGGCGATGCTGCAAGCTTTTGTGTATAGGCGTTATTTGGATTACGGCGCGTTTGAGGAGCTGCGTTCCTTAAAAGCGCAAATCACCCAAGAATTAAAGCGTAAAGACCGCATGGACAATGTGAAGTTGGGGCCAGGCGGGATCCGCGAGGTTGAATTTATCGGCCAAGCGTTCCAGCTGATACGCGGGGGCAATGAAAAATCTTTGCAAACCCGGGGCATTTTGGACGTTTTGGACAGGCTAGGCAAGCTAGGTCTGCTGACCGCTGACGACGCGGCCCAATTGCAGCAATCTTATGGTTTTTTGCGGCGCGTGGAAAACCATATCCAGCAATATCAAGACCAGCAAACCCACGATTTGCCGACTACAACAAACGTCCGGCAAATCCTCGCTTATTCCTTGGATTATCCTGATTGGCAAACTTTTAAAGACCATTTGGATAGCGTCAGGGCAAACGTCCATGCGGTGTTTGATCAAGTGTTTTCGTTATCCAAGCAAGAAACGCAAGACCAGCTTAGCCTACAGGTTTGGACAGGGGCGGCGGCTGATGATGCGCAATTGCTGGACACTTTGACAGCTTATGGTTTCCAACAGGCTGACGAAAGCCTGATGGCCATCAAACACTTTAAGCAGTCGTCCCCCATCAGACGGTTGACCAACAAAGGCGCGAAAGTGCTAGACCGCCTAATGCCGCTAATGATTGCGGCCTTGGCGCAAGTTGACAATCCAAATACTACCTTAAAGCGTCTGCTGGCTTTGTTTGAGGCGGTGGCCGGTCGCAATGTGTATTTGTCATTATTGGCAGAAAATCCCGATGCTTTGGCACAATTGCTAAGGCTGTCATCGGCCAGCCCGTGGATTTGCGATTATTTGTCCCGTTATCCCTTGTTGTTCGATGAGCTGTTGGACACCCGCACCTTATTCGACCCGCTGGACAAAGCCGACCTTGATGCGCAGTTGGACGCGCTATTGGCCACCATAGACGTGCAAGACTTGGAGCAGCTGATGATTGTGCTACGGCAATTTAAGCAGCAAAACGTGTTGCGGGTTGCTGCCGCCGATATTATGGGCGCTATTCCGGTGATGGTGGTCAGTGATTATCTGACTATGATTGCTGAAAGCATCGTTGCCCATGTGGTGGATAGGGCTTGGCTGATGCTCACCGAAAAGCATGGTTGTCCGCCAGCTGCCAATGGCCAATCGAAAGGTTTTGCCGTGCTGGGTCTGGGCAAGCTGGGTGGCATAGAACTAGGCTATGGCTCGGATTTGGACATGGTGTTTTTATACGATGACCACGATGGCAATGCCCTGACTGATGGTGAAAAACCGATTGCCAGCGCCCAGTTTTATGGCCGTTTGGGGCTAAAAATCCGGCATATACTGGACACCAAGATGCTGTCGGGTGTGCTTTATGAAGTAGATATGCGCTTACGGCCTAGCGGCGATTCCGGCTTGCTGGTTACGCATATAAAAGTCTATGAAGATTATTTTAAAAACCAAGCATGGACATGGGAGCATCAAGCCTTGGTGCGGGGGCGGTTTATTGCGGGCGACCCACGGTTAAAAACGGCCTATGAAGCCATACGCCACCGAATACTAAGCCTCCCTAGGGACACCACCGTGTTAAAAACCGAAGTGCGTGAGATGCGCAAAAAAATGCGCGAGGCGCTGGACACCAAAGAAGCCGGGCAATTTGACCTAAAACAAAGCCAAGGCGGCATTGCTGATATTGAGTTTATTGTCCAATTTGGGGTTCTGGCACTCGCGGGACAATTCCCTGAATTGACGGTGTACACCGATAACGTCAGGTTGCTTGAAGGCTTGCAAGCCTGCCAGTTTATGTCACCAGCCCAAGCCGAAACCCTTAAGGCCGCTTATTGCCATTACCGGGATTTAGGCCATAAGCTGGTTTTGCAAGGTGAACCCACCGTCATCAATAGCCTTGAAGTGTCTGATTACAGCCAGCAAGTGGTGCCGATTTGGCATGAGTTGATGGCCTAGGCTATGGCACAACTTAAGGTCAATGCCATCACGGCGGTTTTCATCTTAGCGCTCAGTTTATCGGCCAGCCCTTATGTGCAGGCGGCAGGGCAAACCGACGGTAGCCTGATCGGTTGGGTGCAGGCCACAGATCCTGGCAGTGAGCTACAGCTGGAAGTGCGCTTAGCGCCCTTAGCCCAAGTGCTAGACACCATCACGGCAAAAACAGGTGTGCCGATCCATTATTCGGCTTTGCCAGAAGGCTTGGTGACGGCAACTTGTGTGGCATCCACGCCGCAAAAAATTGTCGAATGTTTGTTGGCGCATAAAGCCGATTTGATAGTCCGCAACCACAAACCGGGGAAGAAAGCCGCGCCGCCTAAGGCTGCCGAAATGTGGGTGATTGGTAGCCAATACTCAGCCACCAATTGCAACAGTCCCCAAGCCAGCAATAAGCCGCCCGCTATAGCCAGCGCCAGTTCGGTGGATGAAAGTGAACCAGACCAGACCGATGACTTAATTGCCCAGGCAAAATCCAATGATGCCAGTGTCCGTGCCGCTGCCGTCGGTGCCTTAATGTCCGCAGGCAGGCCAGGCGATGCGCAAGTAAAAAATGTCCTGGAAACCGCATTGTCTGACCCGGATGCGACGGTGCGGGCGCAGGCGGTTTCCAGTTATGCCCATCGGGAGGGTTCGGCAGCGGTAGCCGCACTTCAAAATGCCCTGCATGATAGCGATGCCGGTGTGCGCTTAATGGCCGTGGATGGGATAGGCGACGATGCCACCTTGCTGCAACAAGCCATTAATGACGACGACGAAACCATCCGTCAACTGGCCTTGTCAAAATTGGATGCCTTACAAAAAAAGCGCAATAAATAACCGTTAACTACACAAACTTAAAACTCCACTACATCAACAGAGACAGCCAAAACTTATGGTCGTCCATCGTTTTAATTTGGCCTAAGATTTGCATAGATAATTGTGATTTTTACCAAACCTATTATCGCCAAAACAGGCGCAATGAGGATAACGATGAACAGCAACCTAAAATACTGGCCTTGGGCTTGCGCCTTAATATTTTATTGCACTTACGCGGGTACGGCGGCGGCCCATGCGTGGAATAACGAAGTTTTAGGCCCTACAGCTGGTGCAACCGATTATTTCCAAGTTAAATGCTATAACGATGGCCATGGCAATGCCTCCCGTCTGGAGTTACAAGTGAATGACGACACCCCGGGTACGGCGCTGTTGAGTTTACAAGTGCAAAAAGGTTTGTTGGCGGGCAATACGACGGACAGCAATGGTGGGGATGATATTTATAGCCCATTGTTAGCAATAGCTGGCGGCAATGGGACTTATGATGTGATGGTGGATAAAACCACCGCCGCCAGTAGGCAATATGACGTATCCTACCATTGCATGACTAAATCGAATATCCATGCGGGTACGTCAATTGTTAAAAAACAAAATCAATAACCGTTGGATTTATCCCTTAGTGTTTGTAGCCAAAGCGCCTAAGCGCTTCCCAACTAATACGGGCCAATAGCCTTAGCTTTTGGTAAAAGACACGTAACGTCAACATTTTGCCCTTTAACCCTAATTACTTACGCTTGAGTTATGATTACCCATCCAGCCTACCCCACTTTATTATTGAACGCTAAGCAAAGTTTGGCATTATTGATGACGGCCCTGGCCTTGCTGGCTGCACCTGCCGCCTCGGCCGTTGCTGTTGGTGATAAAGCCCCGGACTGCGAACTGTCGGCCTTAGGCGCGGGCCAAGCCGGCAAATTAAGCCAATACAAGGGCAAAGTGGTTTATGTGGACTTTTGGGCTTCTTGGTGTGGGCCTTGCGCCCAATCGTTCCCGTTTCTTAATGAACTGCACAAACAGTTGGGCGGGCAAGGGTTACAGATCGTTGGGGTCAATATGGATGAAAATGCCGACGATGCCAACACGTTTTTGGCAAAAATACCCGCCAGCTTTCCGGTAGCGGCAGATGCCAGCAAGCAATGCGCCAAGGATTTTGACGTACAAGCTATGCCATCGTCTTATATTATTGACAATAAAGGCGTGGTGCACCATATCCACCTAGGCTTTAGGCCAGGCGCCGCCGACGAATTGCAATCCACCATTCAGGGTTTGTTGTCGGCGAAATAGCCATGGCATTGCCAACCGATGGATAAAAAACGGTTTTTGTTGTCCTTAACAATTCTTTTTGGTGGGTGCTTGTCTGCTTGCAGCCCAGTGCAGCCGTGGGATCGTGGTACTTTGGCCAAACCCGAAATGGCTTTGGATCCGCATCCGGCACAAAGTCTGTACCGCGCGCATAACTACGGCAGCAGGGAAGCTTCCACAGGTAGCGGTTCCGCCAAAGGCGGGGGGTGTGGTTGCAATTAGGCAGGCTTTGGCTAACGTTAGTGGAGTGCAATGGCTTTAGACGTTGTCGTGGGCCCTAATAAACTAATAACAGTCATTAACCGCCTAAATCCAAAGCTCAAACCAATTACTGCCATGCCCCAACAAACAAACTTAAGCCACCCTGTCAGCCAGTTAGCAAAACGACCATTTTTCAGCCCTAATTATCCCGCTTAAGTTAAACCGCAATGTGTCAAATCCTATCCCAAGCAACAGCTGACAAGCCTTCACTGTCGCCATTACAGGCATTAACTGCCGCCGCCATTTGCCTGCCCGGCCTGTTATTGCCCGCAGCGTATGCGGCAGAGGAAGAAACCAGCTTTACTTATGGGCATTATCAAGAAGGTCACCGCGACCTGTATGGCGCGAGCAGCAATTTTAACCCCATTGAAGTGGATAGTTTGTTGGGCAGCACCCAATTTAAGCTGACGGATCGGCTTAAGTTTGGCTTTAATTATGAACAAGATACGTGGAGCGGGGCCACGCCCGTTGCCAGTATGCCTTTGGCATTCGGCAGTAATGGGGGCTTTACTGGTTCAAACCAAGTGTTATCAGGCGCAACGCCGTTGCTGGTCCATACCAATGCCTTGTTTGACCAGAACCTAAATCCGGTTGAGGGCATCATCGATGCCAATGGCAACGAAACTTACAAAACCAACACCCAGCTAGTGGACACCTTGTCGATGGCATCACCAGAAACCCGCCAACAAGGCGATTTCAAGCTGGGTTATGAATGGGATAACAGCGCTTTGGACGTGGGTGGCGGCGTTTCTGTAGAAGACGATTATGTATCCGGTTTTGGCAATATCAATGGCCGCTGGGATTTCAACCAAAAATTGACCACCTTGGCGGTGGGTTTAAGCTATACCCACAGCAACACCTATGCCGTCAATGACCATGACACTAGCGCTTACATTATCCGTGATGAAGCCTACGATTCAATAATCATCAGCGATGACGACACCATCGGCAACCCGAATATAGCCACCGGTACCCGCCAAGACTGGTCTACTTCGTTTGGCATAACCCAAATTCTTAACAAGGACGCGTTATTGGAGGCCAGTGCAGGCTATACCCGTAGCACGGGTTATATGGAAAACCCTTACAAGGCCGTTACTGTTGCATTTGTTGACCCGTTAAGCCAAGACCAGTGCCCCCAGTCGGATTTGGGCTTGCTTTGTGCCAATATCCAAGCGCTGCTGGAACAACGCCCGGACACCCGTAACCAAGGCACAGGCAACTTCCGTTATGTGCAGTATATCAATGCCGTGGATGCGTCTGTGCATCTGGGCTACCGGATTTTTAGCGACGACTGGGGCATCACCTCACACACCTTTGAGGCCGACTGGGCGCAGCCTTTAGGCCAAGGCTGGACACTAACCCCTAGGGTGCGCTATTACTCCCAAAGTGCTGCTAATTTTTACAGCCCCTACCTAGTCACGTCGCAAGCACAATTCAGCAATGCCGTAGATGCGAGCGGGCGGGAAATCTATGTTGACGACAACAACCCGGGCAATGGCAAAGAATATTTTATCGACCCCAATACCGGTGGCTATGTTGATGCCCAAGGCAATAATGTGACTGATGCCGTGGATAATGGCGACCTTTCCCTCAGCAATAAAACCGTGCCATTTGACCGCAGCAAACTACCTGCCCATTATTCCAGCGATTACCGCTTGGCGGGATATGGCGCGATCAGCGGTGGAGTAACCTTGGGCAAACAATTTGCCCATGGCGTTGCGTTGGACTTGGGCTTTGAATATTACAGCCACCAAGGTTCCTTGCAGCTAGGCGGCAATAGCGCGGATAATTTTAATAATTTTGATGCTTGGTCAGCCACGGCCACCTTATCTGTTGATTTGGCGGCATTATCCGCGCCTAGCGCCAGCGGGCATAGCCATCATGGCCACCACCATCACGGTGCCCATGCCCCGGCTGGGGTGATGTTTGACCATATCCTGCCCAAGGCGGGCGATATGATGGTCGGCTATCGGTTTATGTATGGCAGCCAAGGGGGCGATCTGTTGCATGGCAGCCAGACTGTCGGTAATCAGGCGATAGTGGAAGGCGGCTGTGGGCCCAACCCCTGTTTTCTTGCGCCGAATACCATGAGCATGAATATGCACATGTTGGATTTGATGTATGCACCCACCGATTGGCTGACACTAATGTTAATGCCGCAATTTATGACGATGAGCATGACCATGGATAGATTGCGCAGCGCTGACTATGACGAACTGGCCAATAATAACGTCGGCAACCCGCTAGGCGCTGATGGCCTGCCTACGCCTATCGCCAACCATATCCCCCACCATTTGCAAAACGGTCATGAGACTGGCGGCATTGGTGATTTGGGCATGTATGCCTTGGTCAAGCTGTTTGCCAATGATACCCACCATATCTATTTGGCGACTGGATTTAGCGCACCGACGGGCGATGTCAACATTGAGTTGCGGCGCAACCACCAAGTGGATGGCGGCTATATCCATTACGGGATGCAGCTAGGTAGCGGCACCTGGGATTTTAAGCCTAGCCTGACTTATACCGGGCAAGCGGCGCAATTTTCTTGGGGCGCGCAAGCCAACGGCACAGTGCGTATGCAAGACCAAAACCCTTCCGGTTACGCCTTGGGCGATGTGTTCCAAGCCACCGCGTGGGGCAGCTATAATTTGACCAGCTGGCTGACGGCTTCCTTGCGGGGTGTCTACACCTTACAAGGGACAGTCAAAGGCCAATTTGACGGGTTGATAGAGCAATTTGGGCCCATGGATTACGCGTTCAATTACGGTGGACGTTATTGGGATATCGGTTTTGGCTTGAGTGCCATGGTGCCATCTGGCGATTTGGCGGGCAACCGCTTGAGTGTGGAATGGTTACAGCCTGTTGAAGATTACGTTAATGGTTATCAACTTGAGCGCAATGGCGCATTGACAGCCACTTGGGGTTTGGCATTTTAATGGCGGTCAATGCCCTAAGCTATTACCGCAAGGAATTTACCGCCATGGGTACGCGCTGTGAAATACAGCTGTTTGCCAACAGCCAAACTGCCGCCCAGTTAGCCATCCAGCAAGCCATTACCGATGTGCAACGCTTGGAGGCGCGTTATTCGCGCTATAAAAATGACAGCTTTTTATCTGCCATTAACCAAGCCGCTGCCGTGGGCGGCAGCATTGACGTGGATGACGAAACTGCGGGCTTGCTGGATTATGCCCAAACCTGTCACCAACAAAGCGACGGCCTGTTTGATATTAGCTCAGGTATTTTGCGCCGCGCCTGGAAATTTGAACTGGGCCAGTTACCCGAACAGGCCGTATTGGATGGATTGCTCAACAAAGTGGGTTGGCATAAAGTGCGCTGGCTTAAGCCCAAGCTGCACTTTACCGTGCCGGGTATGGAGCTGGATTTTGGCGGCGTGGTCAAAGAATACGCAGTGGATAGGGCCGCCGCCCTGTGCCAGTCTGTAGGCATCCGGCACGGGGTAATTAATCTGGGTGGGGACATCAAGGTCATCGGCCCCCGCGCTGACGGTAGCCCTTGGCACATCGGCATACGCGACCCTGCTAATAAAGACGGTTTGTTGGATACCTTATTGATGTCTGAAGGCGCGTTGGCCAGCAGCGGCGATTATGAGCGCTGCATTACCATCAATGGCATCCGTTACGGACATATTTTAAATCCTAAAACGGGTTGGCCTGTGCATCATTTGGCGGCTGTGAGTGTTATAGCGGATTTTTGTGTCGTAGCGGGCAGCGCGGCAACTATCGCCATGCTAAAAGAAACTGAGGGCATCGCTTGGCTACAAGACCTAGGGCTGCCGCATCTTTGGGTAGATGTGCAAGGTAAGGTGGGTGGGGCAAAATAGTTTGTGAGGGGACTGGATGCTTTCATTTCAATTAATTAAACTGTGTTATATGACGCAGTCAATTTGTCAAATAACACAGTTTAATTAATGTCAGTCGAATAATGTGGCTTACAGGCTGGCTTGACTGCGAAAAACGGATAAAAGGCCTTATTTTGTGCGTCATATAACGCTGTTTAATTCTTGACGCCCCCAATTTCCCTATTTTCGGCATTATAGACGGGGCAATAATCCATTCCATTGATTAGTAGGGCCAGCATTATCATGCTTATCACCCCTAGCGTCGCTACGCACCCTAAATTGCTTTTATGCCCGAAAAATCAAGCCGCAACAGCAGATTCCAACATTGACAGGGCTTACAGCACAGCACACTATAAAATAAACCACTATAAGCCGGAAATGAGCGCGGAAATAGGGCAAATGTCAGCTTGCCTAACCTGCTATTTTTGGTAGGAGAATTTATGGCATGTATCGTGCTTTATGCAAACAGGAATGAGCTTCATTTAGAAAGAAGGGCGGTAGGATGATCCTGATGCCCAGCAGGCGTTTTAACAGCTGAAACCTAACGCGGTGCAACTTGCCGCTATTTTGTATCAAGCTTTAGGAGCGCCTAATCAAGACAAAAATAATAATACTTACATGAATTGTTCAAAGGAGAGCAGCATGAAAAAATCCACTACATTCGGCAAATTAGCCGCGTATTCACTTATCACGGTTATTTGCGGCGCTAGCCAAGTGGCAATGGCACATACTGGCGTAAAAGACAAACCCGTAGAAGGGGTTGCTGGTTATAACGCGTTTACTATAGGCCATGGTTGCACCGATAATTCCAATGAAGCAGCGGTTGCCTCCAATGTGATAGCCCAAAGTGTGGTGTTCCCTAACTCAGCCGATCCTTTGGATGCGGTTATCTATAAGCTAAATGCAGCTGGTCTGCAAGTTGGCGCACCTTTGCCTGACCTTTCCAATGACATTGAAGGTGTGTTGCCAGGCGTTGGTTTTAGCAATATGGGTGCAGGCCTAGTTGCTGGCGGCGGCACGTTGTTCCCTAATTTTATCCCTGCCATCAACCCAGCTAAGGCCATCCGTGGTTATCATACTTGGAGCGGGCCAACGCCTATTAAAGGCGCTGAATTGCAAGAAAGCCCCGTTAGCATGACAGGTTTATCGCCTTTCAGATATGGCGCTATCAAGTTTAAAGCCACGTCTTGTGCAAAAAGCCTGAAAATCCGTATCGCTGTGGCTAACTGGTGTAAACGGGGGACTGCTTCCAAGAAAGCACCTGACCGTGTTGATGTTTGGATAGGCCATACTACAACTAAGTTTGCTGACCAAAAGACCATGCCTAGGGCTACCCCTTATGATCCCGCTATCGAAGCGCCATTCTGGCCAACCATGACCTTAACACGCACTAGCGCGTTACCAGCTAACTGCACCGCTGACAACAGCTATGATTTGTCAATTGAGCCATCTAGCAACGATATTGACACCTATTTGCCTATGCCTACAGGCAAATTCCCTCTCGGTGTGCCAGGTACGCCTTTTTACAATTAGTCGCTTGCAGGCCTAGGCGGCAGCCCCTTGCTGCTTAGGCCTGTTTAGGGATACAAGACGCCACACCCCAATCATGCCACGCATGGTTGGGGTGTGGCGTTTCCAGGATAGCAAAAAATCACTTATACTAGGTGCGTTTGGCAGCCTGCAATTACGCCAGCCACCACTATTACCACCGCTTACCAGCGTTTACGGGGGACTTTATGACAAACCTATCACTTAAAAAATGGCTTAAAGCTTTATCTTGTCTGGCTTTGACGGGCTCCATAGGTTCTGCCATGGCCCATGACCAATCCGGCGCATTGGGTTCAGCAGTTGGCGCAACTGATATGTATTTGGTCACCTGTGAAGACGGTGAAGATGGCAGCACCTCCGAACATTTGTATTTGGAAGTGATAGACTATTTGCCCAAGGCGGCCCCATTATTAAGCGTCCAAATTTTTAAAGGCGGGGTAGCATTAAATGCCACCGATCCCATTGATGGCGACAAAGTGTATAGCCCTGAATTAAAGTTTAATGGCGGTAACGGCGGTTATTTGGTGATCATCAATAAAAGTGCGGCAGGCGCTGAGAAGTACGGTATTGTTTATCATTGCGAAAGCAAAACGGGCAGCCATACCGGTACGACCATTTACCCTTATCAAAACCAATAAGCCTGCCAAAACAGCTAGCCACACCTTTGGATGGGCAGTAACGCCAGACACCGCGTAACGGGGAAATTTATGAAAAACATGCTTAACAAAAGACTAGCCATCGTATTGGCCTTGGCTGCGCTAGGGCAAGTCAGTTCCGCAGCAGCGCTCCCTTATTCAGGGGCATTGGGAGTTCCTGCGGGGGCAATTGATATTTGGACTGTCGTTTGTCCGGCAACAACCACGGCTTTAGACACTAAAGTGATAGATCTAGCGCCTGTGGCAACACCTTTGGTAAAGGTGCAAGCCATCAAAGGCGTAAAAGCCACCAATGCCACCGACCCTAAAGAAGATAAGGTTTATAGCCCTTTAGTAAAAGCCGCTAGCGGGGTCGGGATTTATTATGTCTTTGTTGACAAAACCGCCGCTGGGGCAGAGCTTTATACGGTCGATATAGCCTGCAAAAATTCTAAAAATGTTGCTTTGACGGCCACCAGTGTCGATTTGACCCAAGACAACTGAGCACGGTTGACCTTGATGTTCCTTTTTTATTATCCATGCCATTTTTGCCTAGTTTCTTGCTTAGGTGTTGTAACGCTATAAGCCGTAATGAAACCAAGCAAACTCGCCCTGTTAATCGCCGTAAGTATCAGCCTGTCTAGCTGCGCCCAAATACAGCCTTGGGAACGCGGCATCTTGGCCAAACCACAAATGGCCATGACACCTTACCCCATGGAAAGCGCGTTGCGCTCGCATAATTATGGTAGCCGGGAGTCCGCATCAGGCGGTAGCTCAGCCAGCGGGGGCGGTTGTGGTTGTTACTGAACACCCCCACAACGATGCCCAACCCTCATCCAAGGCCACTTTAACCGCACTGACAGCTGCGGCATTGGCCTTGCCGGGCTTGTTGCCCATGGCCAGCTTGGCAGCTGATCAGGAGGTCGGCTTGCAATATGGGCATTACCAAGAAAGCAGCCGTAATTTGTTTGGCGAGCAAAGCAAATTTAAACCCATAGAAGTTGACTCGCTGGAAGGCAGCACCAGTTTCAAGCTCAGCGACAGGGTTAAGTTTGGCTTTAATTACGTACAAGATACGTGGTCAGGGGCAACTCCCATCACCACCGCCCCGCTGGCTTTTGGCGGCAATGGTGGCTACACCGGGGCCAACGAACCCACTGTGTCGGGGGCAACGCCTTATATTAATGGCGAGTTGTTCTTTGATTCCCAATTAAATCCCATGGTGGTTGACGGCTATGACCCCAACACCGGCGATCCGGTCTATAAACAACAAACGCAATTAGTACATACGCTGTCTTCAGCCTCACCAGAAACCCGTAAACAAGGCGACTTCAAATTGGGCTATGAATGGGATGAGGCGGCATTGGATGCAGGTGGCGGGCTGTCTGTGGAAAATGACTACAACACCCATTGGGGCAGCCTAGATGGGCGCATGGATTTTAACCAGAAACAAACCACGGCCAGTTTAGGCTTGAGTTACACGGATAGTACCACGACTGCCAAACAAGACCACGACACGGTTGGTTACATCAACACCAACGCGTATCAAAACCAAATCGAACATCCCGCCCCCGGCGTCAACATCCTCAATGCCAGACGGCAAGATTGGGGGACGCATTTTGGCCTGACCCAAGTGCTAAACAAGTCTGCGGTGCTGGAAACGGGCGTGGGTTATACCCGTAGCACAGGCTATTTGGCTAATCCGTATAAAGTGATGGAAATTGCTTTCATCGATCCCGGCCTGCAATTTCTGGCACCTAGCGGCGGATATTATGGCCAAGTTAAAGCCTTTATGGAGCAACGGCCCGAAGAGCGCAACCAAGTGACGACAAACTTGCGTTATGTACAGCATATTGCCCCCCTCGATGCTGCGTTGCATTTGGATTACCGCTTTTATCATGATGATTGGGGCATTAACGCCCATACCTTTGAGGGTGACTGGGTACAGCCGCTGGGCCAAGGCTGGACTATCACCCCCAGTTTCCGCTATTACTCGCAAAGTGCGGCTAATTTCTACAAGCCTTATCTGATTTCCCAGCAAGCTTACCAAGGCGTGGTGATAGATCCCAATACCGGAGCAATCATCGGCAACACACAGTATGACCCTAATTTGTTGCCCAGCAGTTTTTCCAGCGACTACCGCTTGTCTGGGTATGGTGCTTTAAGTGGCGGGCTGACCATAAGCAAGCAATTTGCCAAGGGCATCAGCTTTGTGGCGTCGGCCGAATATTACACCCATGCCGGTTCCTTGAAGTTGGGCGGCAATGGTGAGGGCAATTACGCCGATTTTAACTATTACACAGTCAGTGGTGCAGTCAAAGTCGATTTATCCGCCGTCGCAACCGCCAGTGGCGGCCATGCCGGACACAGCGGGCACAGCCATCATCATAGCCCTGTACCATCTGGGGTGATGTTTGGCCACATGCTGTCCAAGCCCGGCGATGTCATGTTGGGCGCGCGCTATATGTATGGTTCCGAAGGCGGCAACCGTTTACACGGTACAACCTCGGTGAACGACCAGACCATTGTGACCAATGGCTGTGGCAACACTACTTGCAGTGTTGTGCCTAGCGAAATGAATATGAACATGATCATGGTTGACCTAATGTACGCACCCACGGATTGGTTGAACCTGATGTTGATGCCCCAGTTTATGGACATGAACATGAACTTAAGGCCGCTGGACGGGGCGCCGCCATCCTCAGGCGGCCACAATCATGGCGGTGGCAATGGCTATCATGATACCGGGGGGATTGGTGACACTGGCATTTATGCGCTGTTTAAATTATTTGATGGCAAAAACCACCATCTGCACTCTGCATTAGGCATTAGTGCGCCTACCGGCGATGTTGACATCAAGCTTCGGGACACCCATCATGAAGAAGGCGACTACATCCATTACGGGATGCAGCTAGGTAGCGGCACGTGGGATTTTAAGCCCAGCATCACCTATACCGGTCAGATGGACAAGTGGTCATGGGGTGCGCAGCTTAGCGGCACCAAGCGTTTGGACAACAGGAACGCATCGGGTTATGCGCTGGGCGATTTGTTCCAATCTACCGCGTGGGGTAGTTATAATATTTTCGATTGGCTGTCTGCTTCGGTGCGTGGTGTTTATACGTGGCAGGGGGCTATCAAAGGCCAATTTAACCAGCATTTGGTGCGTGATAAAGAATTTACGGTCACTGTACCGGGTGATGCCGATGGCGATGGTGTCATCGCCCCGGGTGAAGTCATTGAAACCGTTGAATATCGGGATGCCTATGAGCCTTATGTGGTGTCCGGGCCCATGGATTTGCCATATAACTATGGTGGCCGTTATTGGGATGTCGGTTTTGGCCTTAATGCGGTTGTGCTTAGCGGCGACCTCCAAGGCAATAGCTTAAGCTTTGAGTGGTTACAGCCCGTGAGCGACGATGTAAACGGCTACCAACTGGAACGCCAAGGTGCCTTAAGTGTCAACTGGGATTATGCGTTTTAACGATGCCCTTAACGGGCTTGGTAATAGCTAAACAACTTTAAAGGCAAGGGCATGAACGACAAACCACTACACCGCTACGGGCGTGTTGGGCTATATATGACGGTGTTCCTGACTGGGGCATCAGTGATGGTGATAGAGCTGCTAGGCACACGCCTGATCGCTCCCTTTTATGGCGCTAGCCTTTATGTGTGGTCATCACTAATTTCCGTGACCATGATTGCGCTCGCAATCGGTTATTTTGTCGGTGGCCGTTGGGCGGACGTGGCAAAAAGGACAGGGCTGGCGCTGATTATTGCCATTGCCGCCCTGCTAACCTTATTGATCCCGTGGCTGACCCGGCCAGTCTTGCTGGCAACCGACCCATTAGGCTTACGGCTAGGGGCTTTTGTCAGTGCTTTGGTATTGTTCTCGCCAAGTTTAGCATTTTTAGGTATGGTCGGGCCGTTTGCGATTAAGCTGGCAACCACGCGCTTGGATGGCATCGGCAGCAGTTCCGGTTCAATCTATGCGGTCAGCACACTGGGGAGTGTAGCGGGCACGTTAATCTTAGGCTTTTTTCTGTTTCCGCTAGTGGGTTCCCGCGAAATCCTCGTCGGACTGGCTTGCATTTTATTGGTGTTGGCTGTGGCCGTGGCCGTCTATGAACAAAAATACTTGGGTGTGGTGACTGCCGTGTTGCCATGCCTGCTATTGGCTATTGTGGGGATGGCCTTATTGCCTAAAATTGTTAGTGTAGGCCATAGCGATAAGGCCGACCCAACGTTCCAAGTGCAATCAGAACAAGAAAGCCTTTACGGCTGGGTGCGGGTAATCGACCAACCTACCCACGATTTGCGCCTACTTACCTCGGATGCGTCGGCCATTGGTGCGGCCAGCATCAGCAATGGCGAAAGCCGGCTTAGCTATCAAGATATTGTCGGCCTAATGCCTGCCCTGCGGCCTAACATGAACCGCGCCCTCATTATTGGCTTGGGTGCCGGGCACATGGCAAAACTGCTGCATGACCGCTATGGCATCAGCACCGACACCTTGGAAATTGATCCGGCGGTGGCGGCAGCTGCCAGCGGCTACTTTGGCTTTAACCCGACTGGCAAGGCTATCGTAGGCGATGCCCGTTATGAGATCCGCCATTTACAAGGCCCTTATGACCTGATTATCCATGATTGCTTTACGGGTGGTGCGGAGCCAGCACATTTGCTGACCGTGGAAACACTGACCCAACTGCAAGGTTTATTGTCCAAGGATGGCTTGCTGGCGCTTAATTTTGTGGCGTTTTCAAACAGCAACAACCGCGCATTGGCATCGGTGTCAAAAACCTTGGCGCAAGTGTTTCCCCAGCAACGGCTGTTTATTTCTGAGCCAGGCAAAGATTTTAATGACTTTATCTTTATCGCCTCCCAACAGGCGCTTGATATCGCCCCAAAAACACTGGTACAAGATCAAATTGACTGGTTGCAAGAACGGGTTTTTACTGTCGATAAAACCCTAGGTGTAATCCTGACCGACAACCTGAATCCGTTGGAACATTTACAAACCGCCAAAGCCGAATATTATCGGCACTTCATTGTAGATTGGCTAGGTGCTGGATTGTTGCTGCGTTGATCCCCTAATCACGGCTATGCACCACATGGCCATCAACGAAAACCACAAGCTGAATGACCGTTATCCAAGGCAATGGCTTTGTAGCCAAAATAGTCCGCTCCGCTAGAAGAACAACCGCCGCCATAAAAATTCAAAAAGGTGTGGTTTATGTCATGGTGCCAGAAACCTTGCCTATCAACACCATCACCGCCTTAGTCAACAACAAAAGCCGATGGATTAAGGAAAAACTGGCCATCCAACAAGAAATTACCGCCATTAAGCCGAAAGCTTATGCGGCAGGGGAAAGCTTTCCTTGTCTGGGCAAAAACCATCTGTTAAAAATTGTGCCGGGACGGGCTATGGTGAGGCAACAGCACGATGAACTCATGGTCTTCATCCCCGAGCAAACCCTGGAGCCTGCCAAAGCCATCCAACAACTGCTGCTTAAGTGGTATAAGCAACAGGCCAATACGGTGCTAACCGAAAAAACCCAGCATTACGCCAAAATAATTGGGGTGATGCCGACATCCATCACCATTAAATCGTTTAAATCCCGTTGGGGCAGTTGCAGCAGTTCAGGCGGCATTTACTATAACTGGAAAATCATCATCGCCCCTGAGCAAATCGTCGATTATGTGGTTATCCATGAGCTATGCCATATTTTGCACCACAACCATTCACCCGCCTTTTGGCAAGCCGTCGCCATCTATTGCCCCGGTTACCGTGATTGTGGCGCATGGTTAAAACAGCATGGCGCACGTTTAGAAATTTAACCACCTATGCGCACGCTAGCAAATTGCTGGCTAAAATTTTTCCTGCAATACGCGATATGCCATAAAAATTCAAAATCCCACGTTATATAACACGGTTTAATTAACTGCCCACCCGCTAAGTCCCTGCAATTCCAGCAATTATTGTATGGTATAAATGTTGCTGTCCCCTATATAAAGTTGCCAGCTGCCAAGCTAGGTTTACGTCTACCCACAGACTAGCCATCACCACAGCGCATAGCCACTTCTATCCTCCATCCTTATTAATAAAAACTCACATGAAAATACAGCGACTGTTGGCGGCTATGACACTAATGGTGTTCATAGGCGGCCTTGCTAATATTGCCTTTACCCGTAATAACCCACAAAACAACCAAGAAATGGTGTTAGGCCATGGCGACGTGGACGCACTTAAAAACCTGTATGGCGAATGGCAAAAAAACTATGAGGCGCGGGGCGGCAACGCCAGCACCTTGCATTTATCTTTGGCGCATTCAAAAATCTTGTCCAACACCGCCACCAAAGCGCGGGGCACGATGGATTTGGATTTGATGACCGGAGACGTGTCGGTTAAAGTCAAAGGGCTGGATAATCAAACTTACGATGTTTGGTTGGTAGACAATCTCGAAGGTGGCCAGCATAGCGTCAAGCCAGAAATTGGCGACCGTTTTGTCCGGTTAGGCCGCTTGAATCCCCAAACCGACTTAGCGTCACTAAATACAAAAATCGACCAAGCCGCCTTGGCTAATTTTAAGATCGATATGGTGGCAGTAAGCCTCGCTGGGCAAAGCCCAGACCAAAGCTTGGTCATTGCGGGCGCCCCTGATTTTTTGCAAAACCTGTATTATGCGGATAAGCCTTGGGCAAAAGCGATGCTTGGCCAGCTAAGCCCGGCCATCACGATACCATCACCTTTTGCATTTTTATTACCTGGTTTGGCGCAGGCCAAAGATGCCAACCAGACCAATTTAGCGGCTGTCATGGGTGCTGAAATTGCCGAAGGCCGCCGAATTTTTGTGAAAGAAACTTTCAAAGGCAATGGCCGTACCTGTGCCAGCTGCCACCGCCTAGACAACAACCACACCATAGACCCCAAATATATCGCGACCTTGCCGCCATCAGACCCATTGTTTATTGCGGAAACTAACCCAGCCCTCAAGGTCGGGTTTGAAAACCCCAAACTGATGCGCGAACTGGGGTTGATTTTGGCAAACGTCGATGGATTTAATAAACCGGGCGTGATGCGTAGTGTGCCGCATACACTGGCCTTGGCCAAAAGCATCCAAACCGAAGGCTTGATTCGTGATGACTTGGGCAATTTGATCAAAGGTGAATTTGACTTGGATTTGGAGTATGCCAATGCCTTGGGCTGGTCAGGTGACGGCTCGGTGGGGACAGGCTCGCTACGTGAATTTGCCATAGGTGCAGTTGTTCAACATTTTACCAAATCCTTGGCGCGCACCCCGGGCGTGGATTTTCGTTTGCCGACGGATGCGGAATTAAACGCCCTGCAAGCCTATATGTTGTCTTTAGGGCGCAGTGACGATTTGGTTCTGAGTAAAATGACCTTTAAATCAGAACTGGTGCAACGTGGCAAAGTCTTGTTTGACCAAAAAAACAACCCCGTCGACCCAGTTAGCAAAAAGCCTATTTTGGGCAAATCCGCCAATTGTAACGGCTGCCACAGCAATGCCGGCGCAATAAGCTCCACTACCCGTGGTAACCCCACTAGGGACACCGGGGTTGAGCTGATGGCCGACCAAGCGGCGGTGTTGTTAGACCCTAACACGCCGATGGATGGCGGCATGGGTGATGAAGACAAGCTGGGCTGGTGTTCTGATAATGACCCAGATACCCGCTGCAATTATGGTGACGGGCGCTTTAATACGCCACCTTTGGTGGAAGCTGCCGACACCGCGCCGTTTTTCCACAATAATAGCGTCAGCACGATTGAAGAAGCCGTGGCCTATTACAATACCGATGAATTTAACAACTCACCCGGCCATCTAACCTCATCAAAAGCAGACCGCACGGTAAAAATCAGCTCTTCCCAAGTGGTGGCGGTGTCTTTGTTTTTACGGACGATCAATGCCCTGGAAAATATCCGCAATTCCAATAAATTGGATGACCAAGCCATGGCCTTAAATGCCGCCAACGGTAGGGAAGTCACTAAGTTGGCAATGGCTGACACCGAAGATGCCATCGAAGTGCTGACCGAAGGCCAGTTAATCCCTTTCCTTGAGGCTGCCAGTAAATTAAAGGCCGCGTATAAACTGGAATATTCCGCCGCATTGGTACAATTTCCATCCTTGCGCAACCCGCTATTAAAAAAAGCGAAGGCCTTAAAATTGGAAGCCGATGCCCTGATGGTCAACCGGATGCCTTAATACCAGCCGCCTAACTGCCACCAAAGCGGCAGTTAGGCATTATTGCAATATTGGCTCTGACCGTAATCTTGCCACGATCATGTCAACAAACGTCCTGACTTTTGCCGAAGCCGCACGCCCTTCACGGTGTAAAACATGGATGGGCAAGCGCTCCGGTTCAAACGCAGCCAAGATGATTTGTAATTGCCCGGTCTCGACAAAAGGTGCAACCTGATAGGACAGCAGGCGGGTGATGCCCAAGCCTTGTACCGCTGCGGCAATTGCTGAGCAATTACTGCTGACCGTCAATTTGGGTTTTACGCGGACAACCTGTCCATTAGCAAACTTCCAATCCACCACAGGCGTGACCGCACTGGCGGACACCACACTATGGCCAGCCAACTCCATAGGCGTCATCGGTAGGCCATGCACAGCCAAATACTGGGGTGCGGCGCACACCACCCGGCGGATAGAACCAACGCGTATGGCATTCATACTGGAATCTGGCAATTCGCCTATGCGTATGCCAACATCCAAGCCTTCCTCAAGTAAATTGACCACGCGGTCCAAAAATACCGCCGACACTTCCATGTCGGGATACCGCTGTAAATAATCAACAATACCTGGCAACACATGCAACCTACCGAACAATACTGGCGCAGTGACCGCCAAATGCCCTTTGGGTTGTCCATTAATACCCGATGCGGCATCATCGGCTTCATCCACTTCCTGGATAATACGCCTAGCATCAGTCAAATACCGCTGCCCGGCATCGGTCACGCGCACATAGCGCGTGGTTCGGGTCAGCAGCTTTACGCCTAAACGCTCCTCCAACGCAAAAACTGCCCGAGTCACAGCAGGTGGTGACATGCCGAGACGACGTGCAGCACCCGCAAAGCCTTGTTCTTCTGCAACAGCCACAAACACAGCCATCAAATGCAACCTATCCATCATTATTCCATTTATTGTAATAATATATTGTGAACAATGGCTATTCTTCTTGCCAGTGGAATTCAATACACTGTACCCACTCGCTACAAACAGGGCGGGGCACAGACATTAACAACCATTATTGGAGAATTACCATGAGCCGTATAACCATTGTCACCAACGAAACCGCCAACAACGAACAACAAGCCTTATTGGCGGCAATCCAAACCAAATTGGGCATGACACCCAATTTTTTAAGGGTGTTTGCCAACTCACCTTCAGCATTGCGGGCGTTTTTAGGATTGCACAGCATTGCTGGTGAAGGTAGTTTAGACCCGCAAACCCGTGAGCGTATCGCCATAGGATTGGCGCAACAAAACACCTGCGAATACTGCTTATCCGCCCATACGGCAATTGGCCGGAAAGCTGGCTTAGACAGCGCAGAAATTGCCGCTAACCGTGCCGGAACTAGCCAAGATGAAAAAGCCGCTGTGGCGGTAAAGCTGGCAAGATCGCTAGTGGACAACCGGGGGGAAGTCACCACCGCCGAAATTTTGGAAGCCCGCAACGTCGGTTATAGCGATGCCGAGATCGTCGAAATCATCACCCATGCGGGCATGAATTTTTTAACGAACATGATAGGCAAAGCTAGCCGTGTGGACATTGATTTTCCAAAAGTGGCCTTGGACATTGCGGCTTAAGCAGTCATCCTCCCTTTCCTTTAACCTAAACCGAAGGCCCGCCGCCTTCGGTTGCTTTAGGAGCGCAGCCATGGCCAGAGCCTTTGCAGAAATTGCCTTTACACCCAGTGTTAAAGCCGCCCAAAATTTATATGGTAGCCGCCAAGCGAATAGTGGCTTTGAGGGGGTGACAGAAAGCCAACCCAGCTTGTCTGAACAAGAAGCCGGGTTTATCAGCGGGCGGGACAGCTTTTATCTTGCCACCATATCGGAATCTGGCTGGCCTTATGTACAGCATCGGGGTGGCCCTATCGGTTTTTTAAAAGTGTTGGATGAACACCGCATTGGTTTTGCGGATTTTCGCGGCAACCGCCAATATATTAGCGTAGGGAACCTGAATGCCAATGACCGTGTTTCCCTAATTTTGGTGGATTATGCCAATAAGCGGCGGCTAAAAATTTGGGGACATGCCCGAATTGTCGAAGAAAACGACGAGCCGGAATTGATTGCCCAACTCGAATCACCTACTTACCGGGCGCGTATTGAGCGTGGCATTATTATAGACATTGCCGCTTATGATTGGAATTGCCCACAACACATTACACCGCGTTATACAAAATCAGCAATCGAAAAGCTTATGGCCCCCTTGGTGGCTGAAATCGAATCACTGAAAGCCCAAATTGCCGCCACTCAAACATAAGCCTATGAAAACCCCAAAAGCGACCCTGTAGAATTAAATCCTATACGGGTATAAACTCTACCCTATCCTTTGTTTTACCCATTTTAACCTAGGAGTTTGCAATGACTAGCAACCAAGAAATACGCCCGCCCTTTCCGCCATTTACCTATGACACCGCGACCCAAAAAGTCCGCATGGCTGAAGATGGTTGGAATAACCGTGACCCGGAAAAAGTGGCGCTGGCTTATACGCCGGACAGTCGGTGGCGTAACCGCGCCGAATTTCCCGTGGGCCGTGCGCAAATCATCGAATTTTTAACCCGCAAATGGGCCACAGAACATGAATACCGCCTGATTAAAGAACTATGGGCATTTCACGACAACCATATTGCCGTGCGCTTTGCATACGAGTGGCACAATGATAATGGCCAGTGGTTCCGGTCTTATGGCAACGAAAATTGGGAATTTGACCCAAACGGCCTGATGCAATGCCGCTATGCCAGCATCAACGACTTGCCCATCCAATCCAGCGAACGCAAATTCCACTGGCCACAGGGCCGAAGGCCCGATGACCATCCCGGCTTAAGCGAATTGGGGCTGTAACAGTCCCTGTGCGACCTAACCCACAGCCCAAGGTTTCACCATGTCAATTAAGGAATGGCTAGCCGAAGACCAGCCACGGGAAAAACTCTTGCAGCGCGGCCCTGCCGCCTTGACCGACGCTGAATTGCTGGCCATTTTTTTAAGGACGGGGACACCCGGCAAATCGGCAGTGGATTTGGCCCGTGAACTGCTCGCCGATTTCGGCTCCTTAAAAGCCTTGCTGGATGCCGACCTGCAACGCTTTTGCCTAGCCAAGGGCCTAGGCCCCGCCAAATATACCCAACTGCAAGCCGTGCTGGAAATGGCCAAGCGCCATTTTAAAGAAGTGCTACAGCGTGGCAACGCCCTGACCAGCCCGGAAATAACCCGCGCCTTCCTTAGCGCCCAATTGCGCGGCTATAGTTACGAAGTGTTTGCGTGCTTATTTTTGGATAACCAACACCGGGTCATCCAACTGGATGAGTTGTTTAGGGGCACGATAGACGGTGCCAGCGTTTACCCTAGGGAAGTTGTCAAACAAGCCTTGTTCCATAACGCAGCGGCAGTCATCTTTGCCCATAACCACCCCTCCGGCATCGCCGAACCCAGCCAAGCCGACCGCCAAATTACCGAAAAACTCAAACAAGCCTTAGCCTTGTTTGATATTCGGGTGCTGGACCATTTCATCATCGGCGATGGCAGCCCTTATTCGTTTGCGGAGCATGGCTTGCTGTAGGCAATAGCCTATTGTGGGGTTAGGTGCTTTGGCGCTGCTATAAATCAGCTTGAAAAGCTGACTATTCGGCTTATTGTTAAGCTGAAGAAACGCGGGGTAGGCTAGGCAATTCATGCTATTTGGGGGGGAGATTTGATTCGCCATAATCCTAAGGGTAGTCTGACACATAGGGTAGGGGCGACAGTCAAGCAAACCTGATGGAGTGCAAGGGGTTTAGCTATTGCCGAATAGGTAATCAAGGCAGGATTTTAAAATGTGACGACGAAGAGGCTCTCGTAGTAATCATGAAATCTTATCGTCAAGTCACATAAATATTTTTTTGGTAGGTCTTGCATTTCTTTTAGGCTGGGCTAGAATCGGGGCCGTAAGTGATTTAAAAATTGTTTACAATTTAAAATACATTTAGATAGATGACGTAATCTTTTGCGTCGAATAGGATGTCTAATTATGGTTGAACTAAACCGCTGACGCGGTGGCAGTTCCCCTCAGCATTTCGGTTAATGACTCTGTTGGGTTGACTCAAAAAAACGGTTACCTTGGAAATCAGGGAATGTTCCCTGTTTTTCCGAGGAGATCATCATGACCCCGC
>JAPLRR010000059.1 GCA_026399075.1 Methylococcales bacterium | reverse complement strand
TTGCGGCTTTGCTTAACCATCAACTGCTCCCTGTCAAACCTGGCCGACCGGAGGCGTGGCCTAGCTTACCGGGAATCAATCAGGCGGCTTGGGTTACTGCGGTTGGGTGCGCGGAGTGAAAAAACCTACACGTGTAAGCTTGAAAAGAGGGGGTGTTATGCTCCTTACCAAACCAGGATGTGCGGTAACCGTTATCTTTAAGCATACGGCCTATGGTGGCTTTATCGCGGGTAATGATACTGTTGTAACCCGGAAAGCCTGTCGCCATTTCTGAGATAATACCAAACCCGGCCGAATGGTGATTACGTCCTGTAATCAAGGCGGCGCGGGTTGGTGAACATAAGGCGGTGGAATGGAAGTTAGTGTAACGTAGGCCATTAGCGGCTACGCGGTCAAGTGTCGGTGTCGGGACTACGCCGCCGAAAGTTGAGGGTGTGCCGTAACCTACGTCATCGGTAATAATCAATAGCACATTCGGCGCATCTTTGGGCGGTGTGATACGGGCAGGCCAATAAGCTTGTGACTGTGCGGCATTGCGCTCTATTTTGCCGCTAAATTTTTGCGGTACTGCGGGTAACTGCTTACCACTAATAGTGGTTGTGGCACTGGGTGAGCCTGGTGTGCCCGTTGTCTGCACGGAATCTGTGGGGGCTGGGCTGGGGGATTTTTTCGCTATTACCTGCTGCGTAATAACGATACAACTTAAGGCAACTGAAACTATCAATACAGTGCCGATTTTGTTGTGTTTCATGTTGACTCCTTAATTTGATGGAATTTGCTATTACCGATTATTAATAGGGTATTTTTTGCTTTTTGGCATGAAATATCAGCCCAGATTTTACCAGTTTAGAATGGAAAATGGTGTGAATATTTCATTAAGCGCCAAGGGTGGGCAGGTTTTTTGCCCACCGTGTGCAACGCGGGTTTTCCGGCTTGACGAACATGCCAGTCCGGATGGGTAGAGTGGTAAATCCAACATCACCCTGCAATGTGCCGCCTTTTGTGATGGGTTTCAAGCAGAGCTTGAGGGTAGGCATTCCCAAGCATAGCTTATGAACGAGACAACCTTCAACCACGATGTTTGAACGGAGCCAAAGTTCGTTAAGCCCACCATCCCCCAAGGCCGATCACCGGCAATGCGGCCTTCATCCAGCATGGTTAAGGCTCGGCAAATTTCGGGGGTAAAGCCTTTGACCGGAAAACGGTAAAGGGCAACGACTTGGGACATAACTCTCTCCTTGGCTGGCGGTGTTACTTAGTATAGTCACTTAGGCTCTGAAATGAATCCAGCCATGGGCTGGTCAACGGCTTATCAGATGCTGGCTGTTTAGCCTGTGGGATGCAATTTAGCCTGGGCTACCAAAAATTAATAAGCTGGTGATAATCTTTTTACCTTAGGCTGCAAATGGTTTCTACCACCGTGGTTTTTGGATTACACTATAAACCCAGCTGTTCGCTGGTTGCTGAGCGTGGCTTTTTCCCTTTTAATAAACATCGCCAGACCCGTTATGGGTGGCAGGAGTGTTTTTGATGAACTGGTATCTTGAACCATTTAAAAAATATGCCGATTTTAGTGGCAGGGCACGTAGAAAAGAATATTGGTTGTTTAACCTGTTTAATTTAATTATTACAGTTGCACTGGCATTTCTTGATATGTTTACTGGGACTTTTAATGAAGAAACTGGTGTGGGTTTGTTAAGTGGCATTTATACAGTAGGCGTGTTAATTCCCGGATTGGCGGTGTCCATAAGGCGGCTACATGACACTGGCCATAGCGGTTGGTGGATATTGGTGAATTTGGTGCCTTTGCTGGGTGCTCTAGTGTTCATTTATTTCATGGTGTTGGACAGCAAACCAGGCAGCAATGAATATGGCCCATCGCCTAAAGGTTTATGAACTAACCGGGGCAATAATGGCCCAGCGTCTTTCGTTAAATAGCCGCTTGCCCCTTTATGTAACTTAGTAAATGTTTATTCCATCCGCTACTGGGCTTAGTTTGAATGGGTGGATTTTAAAATTGATAACGGGGTTGCCATGTTTAGGGCGTTGATTACACTCATTTTGATGGCCAGCTTGTCTGGTTGTGGCTATAACGAATTACAGGGCAATGATGAAACGGTCAATGCTACCTGGGCAGAAGTGCTGAACCAATATCAGCGCCGGGCTGACCTAATCCCTAATTTGGTGAATGTCGTGAAAGGCTATGCCGCCCATGAAAAGGAGGTGCTGACCCAAGTTACTGAGGCACGTGCCAGGGTAGGGGCCATACAGGCCACACCGGAGCTGGTCAACGATGAGGCCGCATTCAAAAGTTTTATTGCAGCCCAAGGGCAAATGACTAGTGCCTTGTCGCGCTTGATAGCGGTTTCTGAGAATTATCCCCAACTGAAAGCCGATGGGATGTTCCGGGACTTGCAGGCCCAGTTGGAAGGCACTGAAAACCGCATTGCCGTGGCGCGTAACCGCTACATCAGTGCAGTGAAGGATTACAATATTATTGTCAGGTCATTCCCAACCAATCTTACGGCAATGGTGTTTGGGCTTCAGGCCAAACCTAGCTTTACCGTGGAAAATGAAAAAGCCATCTCTGAACCACCCAAGGTGGATTTCGGCTCGCCTGCGCCAGTAATGGCACCCGGCCATTAGGGTTGCGTCCACTATGTTCGCATTAGCCCGCTGCGGCTTCGGTGTTTTCCTGCTGTTGTTGGCAATGGCAGTCTGGGCCGAGGTCAATATCCCGCCATTATCGCATCGGGTGACAGACCTTACTGGCACATTGGATGGCCAACAGCTTTCTGACTTGGAAAACAAATTGGCTGCCTTTGAGACCGAAAAAGGCAGCCAAATTGCGGTGTTAATCCTTCAGACGACCAAACCCGAAGATATTGCCCAATTTGGCATACGCGTTGCCGAAGCATGGAAAATTGGCCGCAAGCAAGTCGATGACGGTGTCATTTTGATTGTTGCCAAGGAAGATCGCACCTTACGTTTGGAGGTTGGCTATGGTTTGGAAGGCGCGATTCCTGATGCGGTGGCCAAGCGGGTGATTAGCGATACCATCACGCCTTTTTTTAAGGCTGGGGATTATGGGGGTGGGATAGATGCTGGCGTTACCCAGTTAATGCAGTTGATTGCGGGTGAACCCTTGCCAGAACCTGTCCCTGCCTATCATTCCCAAATGAATGAAGCGGCTTTTATGTTTATCATCGTCGGCGGGCTGGTGCTTGGTGGCTTATTGTCTCTGTTCCTTGGCCGGGTAATGGGGGGAATGCTGGCGGGCTTGGGCGCAGGAACCATTGCTGCCTTGTTTTTTGGTTTCGGTTTTGTGGTGGTGCTGATAGCCATTTTGGTTTTTTTTCTAATCGCAGTACGGCACTCGGGTGGCGGCAGCTGGACTAACCGGGGCGGTGGTTCCGGTGGCGGCGGCTCATGGGGCGGTGGCGGCGGCAGTTTTGGCGGCGGGGGCGCTTCAGGGTCATGGTGAACATTAAACGCTGCTTAGTCCATACCTTCATACCACCGTGGCGTTGGCGCTTGCTGTTTCCTGCAAAAACGCTAAAAGCCATAGAATGGGCGGTGGAACAGTCTGAGCGCCAACATCGTGGCGAGCTACGTTTTGCAATTGAAAACAACTTGGCATCGGCTTGGGTGTGGCGCGGCTTGACTGCCCGGCAACGGGCAACCGAGGTGTTTTCAAACCTTCGGGTTTGGGACACCGAAGAAAATTGCGGTGTGTTAATTTATGTGTTGTTGGCAGATAAGGAAGTCCATATTGTCGCCGACCGTGGCATTGCCAAGTCTGTACCCCAGCATGAATGGGAGGTGGTCGCAAAAACCATGCAAACTGCGTTTCGCCTAGGCGATTTTCGGGGTGGGGCATTGGAAGGGATTAGCCGTATTACGGCAATATTGGCCAGCCATTTTCCAGCTGGTGTCAGTAAACCTAACGAACTTCCTGACCAGCCAGTTATTATCACAAGGTGATAGCTGGCTGTGATGTTTTGGCGGGGATGACCCGTCCGGCCCTTAACCAGTTTTGTTTCTGGGCTATTAGCTACTGATTGCATTAACGTAGGAGTAACAATAATGACCCAAATCAAATTTGCCGCCCCCGATCCTGGCGATTTATCGCCTTGCCACACCCGCTATCCCCTCGTGTTTTTGCATGGGCTAGGCTATCGGGATGATTTTGCCTTACTCGATTCCTGGGGGCGTATCCCTGACACTTTACGCCAGTTTGGCGCCACGGTATTTCTGGGCAACTTGGAAGCTTGGGATGCCATTGAATCTAACGCGGCCAAGTTAAAGGTCAAAGTCGGGCAAATACTGGCTGAAACCCATGCTGATAAAGTCAATATCATTGCCCATTCAAAAGGTGGGCTGGAAGCCCGTTATATGATTGCCCATTTGGGTATGGCTGATAAAGTTGCCAGCTACACCAGTGTTTGCACACCGCATCAAGGCACCAGCGTGGCGGATCTAGGCATCAATTTGTTGCCGTGTGAACACGATTATGAGTTTAAAGCCATTGATTTTTTGGCCACATGGCTGGGTGATAAATCACCTGATAGCCAGCGGGCAATTACCCAGTTGACCCGGGCCGCTATGCTTGAATTCAATGAAAACACCAAAGATGCACCCGGTGTTTATTACCAAAGCGTAGGCACTTTTATGACCAGCGCCCTAGATGACGCTTTGTTTGCGCTGCCCTACCAAGTCATTAAAAAGCACGAGGGCGATAATGATGGCGTTGTGCCAGTCACGTCTTGTCCTTGGGGAGTTTTTCGTGGTTTATTGCAAGGGCATGGGGCGGGGATTTCCCATGTCGATATGGTGGACTTTAGGAAGCATGATATAGCTGGTGTGGACATCCCTGGGTTTTATGTGGACATGGTCGCTGACTTGAAGATTTTGGGGTATTAAAGTCTAGCGCTGATCCACCAAAGTTTAAGCGGATATTAGCATAACCCGGCAATTGCCGGGTGACAGCCAGTTTGTTGAAACGGTTCGTATAAATCCATCCCACCTTAAGGCTAACGCTTTATGCCACTTAAGTTCCATCCCCAAAAAATTAGAAATTTTCATTAGCACCTGTCCCGTTTAGTTGTATAGTAAATGTTGTCCTTGAGTTCAATGGATATGGCAGCCAAAAGCTTGTCTGGCGAACAGCCCCTAAACATTTATCCCTTATGCGGAGGTGTACCATGTACGCGTTAAAACATTCAGTTTCAATTTCTTTATTATTGGCCTGTTTTTGGGCAGCGCCTGTGCATTCTGCCGATAGCAAGGCGGGCGAACAAAAAGCCGCCACTTGTGTGGGCTGCCATGGCGCTGAAGGTAAGAGCAACGGTGCCCAGTGGCCAAATTTGGCGGCCCAACAGCCAGCCTATATGGTGAACCAGCTACAAGCCTTCAAGTCAGGTAAACGTAAAAACCCGATGATGCAACATATGGCAGCCAACCTTGGCGATGAGGATATGGCGAATCTGGCAGCTTATTATGCAAGCAGGCCTGCGGTTAGCGCGGGTGGTGATCCGGCTTTGGCAAAAACTGGCCAAGCGAAGGCAGGTATGTGTTTGGGCTGCCATGGCACCAAAGCAGAAGGTAATGGCATGGTGCCTAGGCTTGCAGGCCAGCAACCGGCCTATTTGGCAAAACAGCTCGCTGATTTTAAGGCGGGTGAACGTGAAAACGGCCACATGCAAGCCATTGCAGGCACACTCGCCGAAGACGACATGAAAGCTGTGGCGGCTTATCTGGGGTCTTTGTAATGGCTATAAAGCCAGCTTTTTCGTTGTGTGCCAATGGCTAACATTGATTTGCCGACGGTTGCGGTATGTATATGGCTATAAAACGCCTAATTGCTGGCAGCTTATGGTGCGGTTTGGTGATTTTTTCCAAAGGGGTGTTTTGCGCCACGATAGACCAGCAACGGCAAGATTTTTTACTGGCTGAAAAGCTGGTGGAGTTGGGCGATGAACTGGGTTTTTTAAGCCTGAGCGCCAATTTGGCGGACTATCCGCTTTATCCCTACCTACAGTACCAATGGTTAAAAAATAATTTAGCGCAAACTGATAAAGTTCTGGCCTTTTTATCTAGCTTTAAGGATACCCGTTATGCCGAATTATTGCGCAACAAATGGCTGGCTTATTTGGCTGACAATGGCCGTTGGCAAGACTTTGTCCAGAACTATCAAGCCACTGGTGACACGGCGCTGGAATGCCAGTTTTATTGGGCAAATTTTCAGCTGGGTAAGCAACAACCTGCTTTGGATGCAGCCAAACGCTTGTGGCTAGTAGGCGACACCCAACCGAAAGAATGCGCCCCGTTATTATCGGCTTTGGTGTTATCGCCAGTAATGACCCCTGATTTGATTTGGCAACGCTTGGACTTGGCTTTGGCCAAAGATAATACCTACTTGGCCAAGTATCTCCAAGGCTTGCTGGACAAGCCTGGACAAGCACTTGCAGCAACTTGGTTACAAGTCCACAAAAAACCGGATTTAATCCAAGATAGCCAGTGGTGGGTTGGTGATGCGCAACAGGGGCGTATTTTCGCGCATGGTGTTGATCGTTTGGCCAAGACCAATCTGGATTTGGCCATTAGTATTTGGGATACCCGAAAACCGACGCTTAGTATTGACCAAGCAACCGTCCAAAAATTGGAGCGTCGCTTAGGCTTGGCCTTGGCTAGGGCACGTGATTACCGGGCTTATGCGCGTCTTAACAAAGTGCTTGAACCGGATGCCGAGGTTAGGGAATGGAAGGTTCGGGCCGCCTTGTTGGCGCTTAATTGGCCACAGGTGGCCACGGCTTTGGCGGGCTTAACCCAAACTGAGCAACAGCAACCCCAATGGCAATACTGGCAAGCCCGTGCGCTGTCTGAAACGGGGCATGTGCAGCAAGGGCAATCAATTTTCCAGCAGTTGTCGGCAGACAGGAGCTATTATGGCTTTATGGCCGCCGATGCCGTCAATAAGCCTTATTCAGTCATCGATAAACCTGTTTTTCTGCCGGGCAATGAATTGGCTGGCTTGGCCCAACAAACCGATTTTCGGGTCGCCCAAGAACTATCCTTGTTAAACCGTGAGGCGGAGGCCAAGCGGCAGTGGTGGTTTTCGGTAAAAAAACTGTCCAAAGCGCAGTTGTTGGTCGCGGCAAAATTAGCCCAACAATGGCAATGGCAACAGGTTGCAATCATTACCTTGGTAAAAGCCGACTATTGGGATGATTTGGGGCTGCGGTTCCCGGTCAGCTATAACCCTCAGGTGCAAGCCAATGCCAGCCTGCAAGGCTTGGATCCTGCCATTATCTTCGGGCTGATGCGCCAAGAAAGCATGTTGGACAAAGAGGCGCAGTCCGCAGCGGGTGCGCGGGGGTTGATGCAGTTAATGCCGGCCACTGGGCAGCAAATGGCGAGCGCACTGAATGAGCCTTGGCAGTCAGACAGCCTGTTGTTTGATCCCGATCTTAATATCAAATACGGGTCATTTTACTATAAACAATTATTGGCGCGGTTTGACGGCCATGTGGCTTTGGCGGCGGCGGCTTACAATGCTGGCCCCTACCGGGTGGATAAATGGTTGCCCGTAGCGAAGGCTATGCCCGCTGATGTTTGGATCGAAACCATCCCTTATAAAGAAACCCGAAAATATGTCAGTTCAGTGCTGTCTTACGCCATCATTTATCAGCAACGCCTACAAAGAAACGCCTTGAAATTGGCCCAGTTATTGACTGAAGTACGCCCCCATTAAAATTTGAGCTGATTTTTTTTGGTGTCTGTAAGATAATATGAGGTTCTATAATAAGAATAATCGGTAAGGTACACAAAGAATATGGATAAACAGCATAGTTTTACGCGCGAAGAACTATTAATGTCTGGTAGAGGTGAGCTTTACGGGCCTAAAAATGCGCAATTGCCGCTACCAAATATGCTGATGATGGATCGTATTACCTATATATCGGATGAAGGCGGCACATACGGAAAGGGCGAAATTATTGCGGAACTGGATATAACGCCAGACTTGTGGTTTTTTGCTTGCCATTTTCAAGGCGACCCAGTGATGCCCGGATGTTTGGGCTTAGATGCCATGTGGCAGCTGGTGGGGTTTTATTTGTGCTGGATGGGCGGGCCAGGTAAAGGCCGTGCTTTAGGGGTCGGTGAAGTCAAGTTTACCGGACAAGTATTGCCAACCGCAAAAAAAGTGACCTATCGGATTAATTTAAAAAGATTGATTATGCGTAAGCTCGTTATGGGTATCGCCGATGCTACGATGGATGTAGATGGTAAAGTCATCTATGAAGCCACCGATCTACGGGTAGGCTTATTTACTTCTACAGAAGATTTCTAGCAGCTAAGTCATGTGGAGCCAGATAAAATGAAAAGAGTCGTAGTAACCGGTTTAGGCATTGTTTCCAGTATAGGCAATAACCGGGATGAAGTGGTCGATTCCTTAAAACAAGGCCGTTCAGGGATCAGTTTTGCACAAGTTTATGCGGACATGGGTTTCCGTAGCCATGTCCACGGGGCCATTAATATAGACCTTGATGAGTTCATCGACCGTAAAATAAAACGTTTTATGGGTGATGGCGCGGCGTTCAATTACATCGCCATGCAGCAGGCTATTGCAGATGCGGGTTTGGATGAGGGTGTGGTTTCCAATTTCAGGACTGGATTGGTGATGGGCTCCGGCGGGCCATCAACATCCAATATTGTTGAAGCAGCAGATATTTTACGCGACAAAGGCGTTAAAAAAGTGGGCCCTTATATGGTGCCACGCAGCATGTCCAGCACTAACACTGCCTGTTTGGCGACTCCTTTTAAAATTAAGGGCGTCAATTATTCAATCAGTTCTGCATGTGCAACCAGCGCCCATTGTATAGGCCATGCCATGGAATTGATCCAGATGGGCAAGCAAGATGTGGTTTTTGCGGGTGGCGGCGAAGAAGTGCACTGGACTATGTCGGTGTTGTTTGATGCCATGGGTGCATTATCATCCAAATATAATGATACCCCCTCCACCGCATCAAGACCGTATGATGAAACCCGCGATGGCTTTGTGATTTCCGGTGGCGGTGGTGTATTAGTCATTGAGGAGCTGGAACATGCCAAAGCACGTGGCGCAAAAATTTACGCCGAACTGACAGGTTACGGTGCCACATCTGACGGTTATGATATGGTGCAACCTTCCGGTGAAGGTGCTGTGCGCTGTATGCAGCAAGCCATGGCGACCATCCAAGGCCCAGTTGATTACGTCAATGCCCATGGCACCAGTACGCCAGTAGGTGATACCCGTGAACTGGAAGCCTTGCGGCAGGTTTTTGGTGAAGACAAAATGCCTTGGGTCAGTTCCACCAAGTCACTGACAGGGCATGCCTTAGGTGCGGCAGGTGTCAATGAAGCCATTTATTCATTATTGATGATGGAAGAAAACTTTTTGAGCGCTTCTGCCAATATTACCCAGTTAGACCCCGGCGCGGCAGGAATACCTATCGTGCGCGAGCGCCAAGATAACGTCACCTTAAACACCATCATGTCGAACAGCTTTGGTTTTGGCGGCACCAACGCCACCTTGATCTTCCAACGTTACCAAGACTGATACTATCCTTATCGGGGTTTGTTGAACAACAAACCCCCGATTTTACCTTTCCCTCCAACACCCAATATATTCTGACCATGTCAGATCAAACCCAAAAATCCAGAACCCAATTTAACAAGTTACAAAAACGTTTGCGGCACACAGTCGGTGACGCGATTGCCGATTACAATATGATAGAGCAGGGCGATAAGGTCATGGTCTGTTTATCCGGCGGCAAGGATTCGTACACGCTGTTGGACATCCTATTGGGGCTGCAAAAAACCGCGCCTGTTGAATTTGAGCTGATAGCCGTCAACTTGGACCAAAAGCAACCGGGTTTTCCTGAGCATGTGTTGCCCAGCTATCTGGAGTCAATAGGTGTGCCTTACCATATCATTGAAAAAGACACCTATAGCGTCGTCAAGCGTGTGATCCCTGAAGGCGAAACCACTTGTGGGCTGTGTTCACGGTTACGACGCGGTACTTTATATGGTTATGCGGAAGCTAATGGGGTCAGTAAAATTGCTTTGGGGCATCACCGTGATGACATCCTCGAAACATTCTTCCTGAATCTCTTTTATGGTGGCAAACTTAAAGCCATGCCACCCAAGCTATTGAGCGACGACGGCAAAAATATTGTCATCCGGCCCTTGGCCTATACCCGTGAAAAAGACATAGCGCGTTTTGCCGCATTCAAGGATTTCCCAATCATCCCTTGTAATTTATGCGGCTCCCAAGCCAACTTGCAAAGACAAGCCATGAAAGTAATGCTCAATGGCTGGGATAAACAATTTCCTGGCCGCTTGGAAACTATCTTCACTAGCCTGCAAAACATTGCGCCGTCCCAATTGGCCGATAGGCAGTTATTTGATTTCGTCAGCTTGATGCGTAACCAAGTTAGCTCTGCCCCAATGGATAACGGCGAAATGGGTTTGGACGTATTATCCTTATGACCAAGATTGCCTGACAGCCGTGCATCAATGATGGGGAGGCTTATCATTTTCGGCTAATTTTACTAACTGTTTGTTTAAGTCCATGACCACTATCCAATATATCAACACCCCTGAGCAGCTTGTCACCTTATGCGCGCAAATAAAGACCGAGCCTTGGTTGGCGCTGGACACTGAGTTTTTGCGTGAGAAAACCTACTACCCCAAATTTTGCCTATTACAAATAGCAACGCCCGCTTGGGTGGCCTGTGTAGATCCGATTGCCTTGCCTGAGCTGGATACACTATTTGAGGTACTGGCCAACCCGGCGATAGTCAAAGTGTTCCATTCCTGCCGACAAGACTTGGAAATATTTTATCAATGCACCGGAAAAATCCCCACACCGGTATTTGACACCCAAATCGCCGCCCCGCTGTTGGGTTTCCAGGATAACCCCGGTTATGCCATGCTGGTCTCTAGCCTGTTAAGCATCAATTTGAACAAAGCGCACACCCGTGCCGATTGGAGCAAACGGCCTTTAACCCAAGATCAGATTGAGTATGCGGCGGATGATGTTATCTATCTATGCCAAATTTATCAAATTATGGTGCGGAAATTGACCGAATTAGGGCGGATTGATTGGCTGGCACATGATTTTGCCGAACTGGCCAATCCAGCGCTTTATATGGTGGAGCCTGAAAAAGCTTGGTTTAAAATTAAAGGCAAAAACAAGCTGACCGGAAAACAACTGTCCATTATCCAAACCTTGGCACAATGGCGCGAAAAAACCGCACAAGCCGAAGACCGTCCCAAAAGCTGGTTATTGCGTGATGAGCTGTTATTTGACCTTGCGAAGTTACAGCCTGCAACTGTTGCCGATCTGGCCAATGTGCGCGGCATCAATGAGCGGGCAGTAAACCGCTATGGCAAGGAATTGTGCCAATTAATCACCGAGGCCAAAAACCGCCCGCCGCTGCCGCTGAACGAGAAAGACCGCCCGGCGAAAAAAACCCAGCAACAAGAAGCCATCTTGGACATTTTAACGGCTTTGGTCAGGATACGGGCCGAGGAAAACGCATTAAACCCAACCATCCTGGCCACGCGCAAAGATCTTGAAGTGCTGATGTTTAACGATGACGAAGAATGTCCGCTATTGCACGGCTGGCGCTATACGATGGCAGGCAAGGAATTGCTGGGCTTGTTGCAAGGTAGGCTGTTGTTGGGGATTGAATCTGAACGCTTGGCTATCGTTGAAAGGGAAGCCTTGGCATCGGATGCCTAAAGCCGTACGGCTTGTGTCATTGCTGCAAGGGGGTAATGAATTTTTTCCAGTCCACCGCAGCAATTGCTATCCCTAATCCTCCAGTTAAAGATAGCCAAAAACCCAGTCTACACAACCAAGGCGATAGGGCTTTGGCCTAGCTGATAGCCCATTCAATGGGGCAAATACTTGGCACGGTCTAAAAATGAGTTTACTGGGTGTGGCTTAATCCGTATTGACAGGCAGCAACAGCCACTCTGCCCAATGTGTAAACTCATTTATCTTATTTGCTATCTTGAAATCAGTTGAACCTTATGACCCTCTTTTTGGTGGGGAATAAGCCTTGGCCCTTGGGCATTAAGATCGTACCTATGCGGTAGGGCATGTCATTTATTGGTAGTGCTTGATTTTAAATAGACTAGAATGCGCTGCTCCCGCACTAGGGGAAGGCGGCTACAATCATCCCAAAATACCATCAATCAATTTAAGGATAAATGACTTTTGGGGTGTAGTAAGCGGCAGGATATTTGGGGTCAACTGGGTCTGGGGCAGCGGTTGTTTCAGCGCTGGCATAAACTACGATAGGTGTGAAATTTGCGGCCGGATATTTGGGGTCGGCAGATTCGTCCTGGCTTGAACTTGCAGTGTTTGCATCTTTAGAAAGATAGATGACACTGGGTTCAAAATCCGCAGCGGGGTATTTGCTGTCGGCAACAACTGATACGCTGAATGAACTTAATGCAATGGCTGCTATTGCTAGGCCTAAAAAAACTGGTTTTTTCATAGGGTAACCTCCACTTTGGTTTAAAAAAGGCCTAGTTTATGTGCTTTTGAACAAGGCCAGCTGAGGCCAAAGTATCAAGTATTTTAAGGGATTTCGCAACTGCTTTTGGTAAAAAAGTGTCGTTATAGCCGTTAGACAAACAACGGTATTTACAGTATCGGTGAGTTTGCCTTAGACGCGGTGAAACAGATAGGCATAGTCACACAAAACAGTTAATGCATCTTTGTGGGTGGGGCTAAAAACCTACCCACATAAATACTAAAATAGCTTTATAGCCGAACAAGTCCAGTTTTTGAAAAGAGGGCGTTTGGAATTTGGGGCAATAAATCACGGGTTTTATCTCCCTCCCCCTCTCCATCAGGAAACGGGGAGGGATACCTTCAATAGACGATGTTTTGCTCTTTTAATGCCGAATAAATGTCATCGGTGGTTTGCTTATCAGTGTTAAAGCTGATGTCCGCCATGTTGGTGCTGTAATTGACGCACAAGCAAATCAGGCCGGCATTTTTGACGGCTTGGATTAACGAGGTGTTTTGGGTTTCCAGTACGGTTGTGGCATGGCCGTTGTCAAACAGCTTCCTTTCCAGTTTATAGGCCACATCTTTACTGTTGGCGCCAGTCAAGGCTATCGAGGTGGCTTTTTGGCTGTATCGTGCGGCACGTTCTTCGGCGCTGACGGGTTGCAGGTTTTCGGCTTCAACACTGCCGGTGATCATGCCTGCGCCCACTGTGCCATTGGTCAGGCGGTCAATGATGATAAATGCCCCGGTACCACGGTTGGTTTTGTAGGCATCAAAGACCACTGGCGCATTCACAGTCACGGTGCAAGAGCCGATTTCATTCAGTTGTAAGGCGGCAGCATCATGATGTTCCAATGTGTTGACATCAATCCGGTGGTGGATCACGGCAATCGCCCCAGACACGCTGCGGGTCGCAAGTTTAAAGGTGTATTGGCGGCCTGGCGTTAACGCTTTTTCGGTCATCCAAACAATGTTGGCCTTAAACTGGTCGGCGACAGTTGCAGAGAGCTTTTCTGCACCGATCAACATATCACCACGGCTGACATCAATCTCATCTTCTAAGGTTAACGTCACTGCCATGGGCGGAAAGGCTTCTTCAAGCTCGCCGTCGTAGGTCACGATAGACTTTATTTTGCTGGCTTTGCCGGAAGGTAAGGCTGTGACCAAGTCGCCCTTGCGGAAAATGCCGGATGCCACAGTGCCGCAAAAGCCACGGAAATCCAAGTTAGGGCGGTTGACATATTGCACGGGGAAACGGGCATCGTCAAAATTGTGGTCATTGGCGATTTCGACGTTGTTGAGCGCCGCCATCAAAGGCTCGCCCGTAAACCACGGCATGTTTTCACTAGGGTTGACCACGTTATCGCCGTCCAAGGCGGACATCGGGATAAAGCGGATGTCGTGCAAGTCTAGTGTGTCGGTAAAGCTCAAATAATCTTGTTTGATGGTGTTGAACACAGTTTCGCTATAGCCCATCAAATCCATTTTATTGATGGCCACGAAAATATGCCGTATGCCCAGCAGGGAAGCGATAAAGCTGTGCCGCTTGGTTTGGGTTTGTACACCATAGCGGGCATCAATCAGGATGATCGCCAAATCACAGGTAGACGCACCCGTCGCCATATTGCGTGTGTATTGTTCATGGCCGGGAGTGTCGGCGATGATGAATTTGCGCGTGGACGTGGAAAAATAGCGGTAGGCCACGTCGATGGTGATGCCTTGTTCGCGTTCTGCTTGCAAGCCATCGACCAACAAGGCCAAATCGATTTTACCCGCACCCGTAGTGCCGGATTTGACGCTATCGGCTTGCACGGCCGCCAATTGGTCTTCGTAAATCATTTTGGAATCGTGCAATAAGCGGCCTATCAGCGTGCTTTTGCCGTCATCGACATTGCCGCAGGTCAAAAACCGCAGCAGTTCTTTGTTTTCGTGTTGCGCCAAATACGCGTCTATATCGGTACTGATTAAATCGGATTGGTGGGACATGGGGTTTCCAAAAATAAAATTTATATTGTTTTCACACTTCGGTGTGGAATTTCATCCGGCATTGCATGATATGTAACTGTCTTAGGCTGCGTTTGTAAGAGGTTAGCACATCTTTGCCCATTCAAAAGCATTTGCCGCCAATTGTAATGCCCTATTGGCACCATTGGCTTTCACAAGGCACCCCATCATGGTCGCCATCCATTTCGGTGTTGGTGCAGTTGTTGTTGAAATAGGTGGCTTCTTCACATGAGCTCATTTCTGAACATCGGGTACGACCGTCACAATTGCTAGGTAGCGGTTTTTCTGTTGTGCTGCCATCCGTAAAACGTTTGATTAGGCTTTGTAATTTTTCAACGGGTGCCGATAAGACCGGAGGCACTGCCACCTTGGGTTTGGGTGGTGGTGTCTTGCGCCCTTCCGTTGAACCGCAGGGTATATCGGTAAATAACAGCTGGCCTTGGGCGTTGGTGCATTTGTAGACCTCAGCCCAGCTATTGCTGGCAGTTAATGCGATTAGCATTAATGCTGACAATTTAATCGACATAATCAAAAGCGTGTTTCAGTGGCTAGCGGAATGGTTAAAAATACCCTTCGCGCTTTTTTTGTTCCATAGAGCCAGACTGGTCATGGTCTATTAAACGACCTTGCCGTTCAGACGTGGTGGTCAATAGCATTTCTTGGATAATTTCAGGTAAGGTGGTGGCTTCGGATTCCACTGCGCCAGTCAGCGGATAGCAGCCTAAAGTCCGGAAACGCACTTTTTTCATTTCCACGGTTTCGTTTTCACCAATGGGCATACGCTCGTCATCAACCATGATTAACATACCGTCGCGGTTGACCACTGGGCGTTCTTTGGCAAAATACAACGGCACAATGGGGATGTTTTCCAGGTGGATGTATTGCCATATATCCAGCTCCGTCCAGTTTGACAAGGGGAAAACGCGTATGCTTTCGCCTTTGTCGATTTTGCCGTTGTAAATGTTCCACAATTCAGGCCGTTGGTTTTTTGGGTCCCAACGGTGGTTTTTGTCGCGGAACGAATACACCCGTTCTTTAGCTCGGGATTTTTCTTCATCCCGCCGTGCGCCGCCAAAGGCCGCATCGAATTGGTATTTATCCAGGGCTTGTTTAAGGCCGTCGGTTTTCATTACATCAGTGTGTTTTTTGCTGCCGTGGGTGAACGGCCCTATGCCTTGGTCTACGCCATCTTGGTTGATATACACCAGCAATTCTAAGCCGAGTTTTTCGACCATTTTGTCACGGAACTCGATCATTTCCTTGAATTTCCATGTGGTGTCAACGTGCATCAGCGGAAACGGCGGCTTGCCCGGAAAAAAAGCCTTCATGGTCAGGTGCAACATGACGGCGGAGTCTTTGCCGACCGAATACAACATGACAGGCCGTTCAAATTCAGCGGCTACTTCCCGGATAATGTGTATGCTTTCTGCTTCCAGCTCTTTAAGGTGTGTTAGTTTATGGTCGGTCATTAGGATCCCAAGGGTTGGATGTCACGATAGGGGTGTTATGGTTATCCATAACAAACTTGTCATTTTAATTTGAACGGGGTGTTAATGCCAGTCATGGGCAAATAAAATGCTGGATTTTAAGCATAATGGCCACCCAACGTTGTTGTTTACTGGATTAGCATCCTGGCCAGAGGGCTGTCCTTATTGATTGAGAGGTTTTGATCCTCCCCAGTCTCCGCACATTGGCTTATCAAGGTTGAAAGTTGACTTGCCTGGATTTGATGTTGTTGCCCTAGTTGGCCCAACACATCCAAAACAGCCGCGTCAATCAGGGTATAGGCGTTGCTTAAGCCTTTATTCAAGCCTTTTAAGGCGCTTTTTTGCAAGGAAGGTTGGGCTTTTTTCAGGATAAAGTAGGGGATAAGCCACGTCATTGCAATTATCAAACTACTATGGATGGCAAAATCAACACCCAAATAGTGGTTATCAGTCATGTTGCTGGTGTAATAGCCTATAAACACTTTATAGCCTACCCATGCCATCGCGGTTAAAGGCAGCAGGATTTCAGCCAAACGCATGGTTTTTAAAAAACCGCGCTGTAAGCTGTTACCGGGTCGCGCTAAAGCCTGTCTGGCGGCCAGTTCAGTTTGTATGTGCATGATTTTTGGCGCTTGTTCCCTGATGTCGGCGAGTTGCTGTTTAATGGGGATAACCGGTAGTGCCAGTTGGTCAATTTGGTTGATGAGTTCATCCAAGGCATCGTCAAAACGGGCTTGGGCAAACGCATCCCAAAGCGGGTTGTTGGCACGTGCGGGATTGCTGAGCAAGTCGGCGGCATGTTCGGCATAATACTTGGCGGTGTGTTGGATAGGCCATGCAAAACCTTGCTGTAATAGTGGTACAGTCCGTTGCCAAAGTTTTTGCCATAGTGCGGGCGCTTGTTGGAATGCCTGTTCCGGGCCTAAACGTTCGGCCACGGTTTGTAGTTTTTTCATTAGCTCAAGTTTGCGTACTTGCATGCCCCTTTGTTCCAACTGCCCGACAATGTGCCCAGTCGCCAAGGCGGTGATGTTGGCGTCCAATGCGTCAAACTGGTCTGCTTGCGGGTTTTCTACGCAGGCGGTTTTAAAAATTATCGGGTCAACAAAACCGGCTTTATGTAGCTGCTTGGTAAAGTCTTGGTATTGTTCAGTTTGGCCTCTATCCCATTGGTTGATGACAAACAGCCAGGCATGTTTTGCGCCTTCCGCCAACAGCAAGCGCCAAGCTTTTTCATCACGGTATCGTTCGGGGCTAACCACGTAAATCAGCACGTCGATATGGGGCAACCACTGTAAAACTAATTGTTTATTACTTTGTTCAGTGCTGTCAAAATCCGGCATGTCCATCCAGACGATATTTTGTTTTGCGGCATCGTCATGTTGGGCGACGGTGATATTGGCGAGGGGTAAGGAGGCTGGCAATTGTTGTAAGGCAATGCTGTGGTGGTGGAACAAAGTGACTTCGCGTGAGGTTGGGCGCACGATGCCTGCCTTGGCGATGGCTTTGCCTGCCAAACGGTTGAGCAATGAACTTTTGCCCACCCCTGTGCCGCCCATAAAGGCAACGATAAGTGGCCTAACCTTTGCCCCGGCATTGGTGAACAAGGTGTCCGGCAGGTCGGTTGCTGAAGTTGTCAGTAAGTTTTTGGAATCGGAGTCTATCCAGCCTAATGTGTGCGCTTGCTCAGCCCATTGCTTGGATTTTGCCACTAAATCAGAGTAATCGTAAGCCATGTCGCTTGTCTGTGAGTTGGTGTTCAGCTGCCTGTAGCTGAGCGGGAGTGATGTTAAAATGGGCCAATGCCGATAATTGGGTGGGTAGCGCCAATAATTTTTGGCCGATACTACCCATAAACAGGCTTTGTTTTACGGTGCTAAGTTGTTGCTGCTTCAATTCGGTTTCTAATTTTTGCATATAACTGCCCAGCGCACTTTCTGCCAGCAGTGAGGTGACAGCCAACATGGCAGGTGCAAACACCAAATCCGCCAAGCTGATGCCGCCCATTTGTAAAGTCAGGGCAATGGCGGCGGCATCCGTGGTGACACGGGTCGCCCGCAAGCTGTTTAAGACTAGCGGCTGCTCTTGCAGTTTGTGGTATAAACGCAATGCGGTTTTATCCACGTCCTGCTGAAAATTCAGGTGGTAATTCGTTGCCGCAGTGCTGAAGTCTTGGAGTAGGGCAGGGCGTTCCCTGCGTAATAAACCGCGAAATTCCTTCCACCAAGTTTTTTGGTGGCCCTGCTCGACATGTTCCAATAGCTGGTCAGCCAATTGTATTAACAAGTGTTCGGCTATCTGGTTTAATAAAAAAATCTCTTGGCTGCTATCAGCGCTATGAGGCTTTTTCTTACCCATCTTCAGCAATTGTTTTACCGGCCAGGTGAGGGCTTTGCGGGTTGAGGTCAAAATCCCGGCTAAACCGGGGATTTCCAATAAGGTTAACAATTGTGCCAGCGCCTGTTGGAAGGTTTCATAATGGCGTGGATGGTTCAGGTAATCCCGTTGGTAGTGGTCTAGTGCTTGTTTGATGGCGTTAGCCACTAAAACGTGCCATTCTGCTAATGCTTTATGTTCGGCAACAACTGGTTCTAACCAATCATGCCAATGCGATTGGAGCAGGGTTTGGATTAGCTGTGGGTGTTTTTTATGGTCTACCGTGTTTGCCAGATGCAATATTAGGGTTTGATGACTGGCGGGCCAACAAGGCAAGTCCGTTGACTTTTGATAATACAGCGGTATAACGTCAGGGAAGCTATCAGATCTAGCCAATTGCCATTTTTCTTCTAGGGAGGGGATTAGCAGGCTTTCTGAGCCTTCATTCAATTTGTTTAAACAGATGAGCGTCGGCTGTTGCAAATCTTCAATTGCTGACATCATGTCCCAGACAGATTGGTCGGCATATTTTTCTTTGCTGACCACAAGAATAATTATGTCGGCCAGGGCAATTGTCCTGAGCACACCTTCGCGGTAAGTTGCCGAATCAATGGAGTCAAAATCCGGGGTGTCCCATAACACACACTGCGGTAACAGCGGTGTCTCGGGGGTGGTTTCGGCCAATGAATAGCAATCATGCCGCTCCCTTGGCAATTGGGATTGTTGCAATTGCTCAAAACGGCCAAAATAGCGGGTCAATGCATGGCAATCGCTAATTTGGACGCCTGCACAAAAGCCTTGCGGGTGGACGGTGTAACCCGCCAGCGGGCTGATACCGGCGGCATTATTATTGAGCAGCACATTGGCAATTGAGCTTTTTCCTGCTTGGGTGGGGCCTATAATCGCCACTTGCAAGGGCAGGGCTGTTGGCTGGTCGAGCAGTTGGCCTTTGCGCAAAACGGCTTCCGCTAGCACGAGTTGGTCTATGCGTTGCTGGTAGGCGATTTTGTTGGCCTCATTGCCTATTTGGCCTAAAACAATTTGGTAACGCTGATTTAATAATTGAATAAATTCCAGCATATAAGCTTTGCTCAAGGTTATAATATCCGATCATTTTACTTTGTTTGGTGATCTGGTGTTACAAATACCATAACATGAACCTGTACTTAACTTCGAGGTTATCTTTATGAAGAAACTAGCCACTTTGCTAATCATCCTTAGCTGCACTACCTTAATTGCTTGTGGCAAAGGCCAAGAAATCAATGGCCATACAACGAAAACGGCTTATCGGTCTGTAAAAGCCCTTAAAAACCGCTTACCACCAGATACCCGGATCGAATTTGAAGTTTCTTTTTGGACAGTCAGGGATGCCAACAAAGACGATAGCGAGTTTTTGGATAAGGTTGATGGCAAAACACCTGCTGAAATCATTGAGCTAGGCAAAGCCGTCTATCAAGCCCGCAAGGCCGAGAACTTCAAGGAATACCAGCAGTTTTCAAGTTGGGAAGAAATGATAGCCAAATTTGGCAAAGAAAGGCTTGATCAAGACAACCGTAAGATTAAGCCAGCTGACAATAAACCCAAACCTGACGATTCGGTGTTATATAAACTGTAAGCCTCTCTAGGGTGCTGCCACTTCATTGTAAGGTTCACCGCCCTGGCAGCACTTTTTGGGGCAGCGTTTTTTGATCCGCCAACGCCGAAACAAATAGATTGGCTTCGGCTATCGTTTGTTCCATGGCCAAAATGAGCTGGGAAATATCAATGCTGATCTCAATAAACTCATGTTGTAAGGCAGCAATGGCTTGTGCATTGAGATTGTGTTTAAGGTATAAAACCTGATCTTTAAATGCCGCCAACACGGGCTGGATTTTACTTTCAGCCCGTTGCATGGCTTTGATAAGCCTTGCATAGTTTTGTTTGGCGGCTTTTAGCTGTTGCTTGCTGCTGTTGCGTAACACCCGGTTGGTGTACTCGCCGAGTTCGCTTTCCCATTCAACAAATAAGGCTTCGCTAACTTCTTCTATTGCTTTTATCCTGCTGCTGACGTTATCCGACTTTGAACGGCAAAACTGATATTGCCTGTTTAGCAAATTATATTTATGTCCTAGCCCTGTTTCATTGACGTAAACCAAACTTTTAAAGCGCTCAAGCGCACCTTCAAATTCATCGCGGGTGTCTTGAAGGCTGGCACACGCTTGCCCAACCTGATAAACCACTATCTCCCGTTTATGCTCGCCGATGGATTCTTTGGCGCTGTAATAGACAGTTTTGATTTTTCTTGAAAAAAAACGCTTGATTAAATATAAAAGGTTTGATGGTTTTTCTGGTTCAGCCATTGGATTGTATTCAGCAGTGTAAGGGGCTAGCGGGTTGCAGTTTATTTTAGTTTATGTTTTATTATAAGCGCCCGCTAATTTTTGACCAATGGCTAAGTGGGCAAACAGGTCTGGTGGCTGCGCTAGCGATTAAGCTAAACCTAACACTGGATTAACGAATACGCATATAATACGCTGTTATGTCATCAGTTTATGCCCCAGCTACCTTGGTGTATCCTGTGGCGAGTCCTTGGATTTCTTAATACTTTTACAATCGCCCTTAGTCGCTTTTGGGGCATGTTTATTTGAGTAATGATACATAACAATTATTGGCGACGGGCTATTGATTTGATGTTGGCGGTTCGGTTCACAACTTTTTATTTACCGCCCCGTTACGCAGAATGTGCTGTTATAGTGCTGTGCACCCTATTTTTTAGCCCCCAGGCACTAGCCCAGCGGGTTGAGAAATTTTCAGCCCAACATGTTGTTAGTTTTGACACGATTTATCATCAATATAGCATCGAGCTGTGGACTATTTTGATGATTCTGTTTGTGGTCGCCCTGATGCTGGTTTATTTGTTGGGCACCCAAACAAAATTGGGCGAAAGTTACCGCCAAGCCCAGAAAATTACCCAAGAATTGCGCTTATCGACCGATAAGTTGGCGTATATGGTTGCAACCAGTCCGACGGTTTTATTTGCTATGCAAGTGCGTAACAATGACCTGATAACCCATTGGGTTAGCGATAATATATTCCGTATTACCGGTTATACGGCTGATGAGGCCATAAGCCCGGCGTGGTGGTTGCAATATCTTTACGAAGAAGACAGGCCTCGTGTGTTAAGGGAATCAAAAGACCTGTTCTTAGGTAAGAGCCTAGTTTATGAATATCGCTTTTTCCATAAAAATGGCCAAGTGATGTGGATCAGGGACGAACAGCAATTGGTTTGCGACGAGAAAGGGCTACCCTTGGAGGTGCTGAGCGCATGGACGGACATCACTGAACGCAAATTGGAAGAGATCAATTTGCGCTTAGCCGCGACGGCCTTTGAAACCAAGGAAGGCATCGTCATAACGGATAATAAAAACTGCATTATTCGGGTCAATAATGCGTTTACCCAATTGACTGGCTATAGCATGGAGGAAGCCATCGGTAAAACGCCTGCACTGTTAAGTTCCGGTATCCACGATGTTGATTTTTATAATAAGATGTGGGCTTGCCTTAAGGAGACCCAGCATTGGGAAGGCGAGATTTGGAATAAGCGAAAAAATGGTGAAATTTTTCCTGAGTGGTTGGTGATCACCGCTGTGGTCGATGCCAATGGTATAGTCACCCATTATGTCGCCAACTTTTTTGACATTAGTGAGCGTAAGGCTGCTGAAGAAAGTATCCACCATCTGGCCTTTTACGATCCCCTAACCAATCTGCCTAACCGCCGTTTGATGCTGGAGCGCTTAGGGCTGGCCCTTTCCAATAGCCACCGAACCAAACATTATGGGGCGGTGATGTTTATGGATTTGGACCGCTTTAAAATGTTAAATGATACCCAAGGGCATGATATGGGTGACCAATTATTGATTGCCGTCACCCAGCGCCTACATGGTTGTGTGCGTGAGGGTGATTTGGTGGCGCGCTTAGGTGGGGATGAATTTGTCGTGATGCTGGAGAATTTGTCCGAAAACCCGACTGAAGCGGCCATACAAGCGCAATCCGTAGCAAAAAAAATCAGGGACGCTGTGGCGGCAACTTTTTGGTTAGTTTCGGAAACTAAACAGGACAATATGCCGACACTTGAGTACCATTGCAGCATTAGCATCGGCTTGGTGCTGTTCCATGATAATACCGTTTCCAAAAAGGAATTGTTGAACCGCGCGGACATGGCCATGTATCAAGCCAAACATGCTGGGCGTGATGCCATCCGCATGTTTGACCCAGCCATGCAGTCGGCACTTAACGAACGTACTGCCTTGGAAATTTATTTGCGTCAGGCATTGGGTCGCGACGAGTTATTTCTCTATTACCAAGTCCAAGTTGACATAAATGGCCGAGCGGTCAGTGCAGAAGCCTTGGTGCGTTGGGATCAACCGGAGCGTGGTTGGATACCACCGGCCCAATTTATCCCCCTAGCCGAAGAAACCGATTTGATCCTATTGATTGGTTATTGGGTGTTGCGGCAAGGCTGTATGACATTGGCGCACTGGGCTAAAAGCCCGGCAACCCGCCATCTGAAATTAGCCGTGAACGTCAGCGCCCGGCAGTTTCGGCAAGACAATTTTGTTGAGCTGGTCATGTTGGCCTTGCAGGAATCCGGGGCCAACCCCAATCTGCTGAAATTGGAAATCACAGAAAGCTTGATCATGGAAAACTCTGATGACACGATTGCCAAAATGTATGCTATTAAACAATTGGGCGTGGGCTTCTCCATGGATGATTTTGGCACTGGCTATTCGTCCTTGTCATACTTACAAAAAATGCCCTTGGACCAGCTAAAGATTGACCGCGCATTTGTCCGTGATTTGGTTGAGGATAGTCAGGAGGCCTCCATTATCCGTATCATTTTGGCCTTAGGGCAAAGTTTAGGTTTAACGGTTATCGCTGAAGGTGTGGAAACCGCAGTGCAATGGAATTATCTCCATAAATGTGGCTGCCTGATATTCCAAGGCTATTTGTTTGGCAAGCCTATGCCGCTAGCAGAATTTGAAGCATTAATATTACAAAAATACCAACAACAAGACAGCCTTGATGGCGAATAGGGAGTTGGCCCGGATGTTAGCCACCCGCCTATGGATTATGGGGGGTATCTGGCATCCGCTACAAGATACCTGCAAGGGTGCTGTTTTTGTATCGCATAAAGTTACTGTAAACCTGCCATCGGTGTTTGCCGTGTTTCCTTTTAAACCAAAACCATGGTTTGTGTTACATTTTGTTTATCCAATAATATTGCCTGTTAAATGCCCCCAATAAAACAACGTATGGTTCCACTGCCTTATTTTTCAGATAGTGCCGCCCTTTTTGCCCCCTTTGCAGCAAGGCCTTGGTCGGTCTTTTTGGACAGTGGGCATCCTAGCAGCAATCAAGGCCGGTACGATATTATTGCCGCTGACCCCGAAACCACGTTGTTGACCCAAGGTGATTGCACCACCATAACGAGTGGGGGCAAGACGCTAATATCCCATGCCAACCCGTTTGACTTACTTAAGGAACAGTTGGGGCCAGAATGGGAAGATGATAGCGGACTCCCTTTTAACGGTGGGGCGATTGGTTATTTTTCTTACGATTTGGCGCGTAGGCTAGAGTCTTTGCCAGTGCTTGCCGAGGACGCCGAGCATATCCCTGAAATGGCGGTTGGCATCTACCAGTGGGCCGTCGTAGTCGACCATCTTCAGCAACAAAGTTATTTGGTTGGGCGATGCCCAGAGCCGCAATGGCAGGCTTTAAGCTCCCAATTTAGCCAATTGCCCAAACCGCAAGTGCCTAGTCCTTTTAGGGTGCTTAGCCCGATAACTGCCAATATGGATAGGGCCTTATATACACAAGCTTTTGACCGGATAAAACACTATCTTAAAGAGGGCGATTGTTATCAGGTTAATCTGGCGCAACGCTTCTTTGCCCAGTGCGAAGGGGAGCCGTGGACGGCTTACTTGACCTTGCGGGAGCTTAATGCTGCACCGTTTAGCGCTTATCTTAACCTGCCTAGTGTGCAAGTATTAAGTTCTTCTCCAGAGCGCTTTTTGAAACTGAGCCACGGCGTGGTCGAAACCAAGCCAATTAAGGGTACGCGCTCTAGGAAATTGGATGACGCAGAGGATTTGCTGCAAATCAAATCATTGGAAAACAGCCATAAAGATAGGGCTGAGAATTTGATGATTGTTGATTTGCTGCGTAATGACATTAGCAAAACCTGTAAAAAAGGTTCGGTAAAAGTCCCGGTCATTTTTGACGTGGAAAGTTATGTGACCGTACATCATTTGGTCAGCACCGTTACTGGCGTGCTGGTGGATGATTGCCATGCCTTGGATTTGTTAAAAAGCTGTTTTCCGGGCGGATCAATTACTGGCGCCCCCAAAATACGCGCCATGGAAATTATTGAAGAATTGGAGCCCCACCGTCGCGGAGTTTATTGCGGAGCCATCGGTTATATTGGTTTTAACGGCAATATGGACACCAATATTGCCATCAGGACTTTGGTGCATTCTAACCAAAGTATCCGCTTTTGGGCGGGCGGCGGTATCGTCAATGATTCGCTTGCTGACGAGGAATATCAGGAAAGTTTTGACAAGGCGGCGGCCCTGTTGGAACTGTTGCAGCAATTTACCGTGTGATTGTCGTTAAACTGGGCGGCAGCCTGTTACAAGCGGATACCCTGCCTAATTGCCTGAATAAGGTGGGGCAAAACTATCAGGGTAGGGCGGTGGTTATTGTGCCTGGCGGCGGCCCGTTTGCCGATCAAGTCAGGCTAGCCCAGCAGCAACTCAAGTTTGATGATTACACGGCCCATTGTATGGCCTTGTTGGCTATGCAGCAGATGGCGCTGTTATTCAAAAGCCAAAAACAAGATTTTGCCATTGCCCGTTCTGTCCCTGAAATCCATCAACTGCTGCCCCAGAACAAGCCGGTCATTTGGTCGCCGGCTATCGCCGAGTTGGATTTGGCGGGTGTTCCAGGTAGTTGGGATATAACATCAGATAGTTTGGCGGCGTGGCTGGCCGGAAAACTTAATGCGAAAGAGCTAGTGTTGGTAAAGTCGGCAGAAATAGACCGGCGGCTTAGCCTACAGCAACTTGCAAAGCAGGGTGTCATTGATCTTGGTTTTTGTGGCTTAGTCCAGGATGTGGCGTTTAAAATACGGATTATTAACCAAGATAATTTTTAAATCCCAGCCTAAGGCCAGCCATCTCTGACTTTCCTTAGCCAGTCATTTTATTTCAAAAACTACTGGTATTTCATGGGCTTCCAAGTCCAGTTCGAACCACTCCACATGATCGACCCGCGCGGTAACCGGGCCTTTGTGGCACCAACGGATTAACTTTTCAATGTTTTCCGGTGTGGCATGGGCCAAAATTTCGACCCGACCATCCGGCAAATTCATGGCGTGGCCGCCCACACCCAATTGCTTGGCTTTGTTGCGCGTAAATAAGCGGAAGTAAACACCTTGAACGCGGCCAGACACGATAATTTTAACGCTGCGGGTCATGCTTTATCCTCCAGCAATAATGGATTTTGGGGTTGCGGATAAAATCTTCAGGGACAGTGCTGGCGCTAATATCTTCGACGATTAAGTCGGGTAACGCCCCAGCATCCATTTTAAAACGCCTGAAATTAGTGGAAAAGTATAAAATGCCATCGGGTGTCAACAGGGCAGCGGCATTGCTGATCAGTTTGACATGGTCTTTTTGTATGTCAAATACATCATCCATACGTTTTGAGTTGGAAAACGTGGGTGGATCCAAGAAAATTAAATCGTAAAGTTGGCGGTCGGCTAGTTCGGCGCTTGAGGCTAACCACTCCAAACAGTCGGCTTGAATGAATTCATGCTCCCCAACGCTGCTGTTCAGGGCCATATTGTTCTTGGCCCAGTTAATATAGGTGTTGGACATGTCGACGGTGGTGGTTGCAATCGCGCCGCCAACTGCCGCGTGGGCTGTGGCGCTACCGGTATAAGCAAACAAGTTTAAAACCCGTTTGCCTTTCGCCTGTTGCTGTATCTGCAAACGGATGGGGCGGTGATCCAGGAACAAGCCTGTGTCCAGATAATCCTCGAAATTAACCAACAACTTAACCCCCCCTTCTTCAATGATGTGGAAGTTGCCTTGGTCATTGTGTTTTTCGTATTGGTCGGTGCTTCGTTGTTTTTTGCGGATTTTCAAAAACACATTGTCACGCCCCACGCCCAACACCTTAGGCACTTCAGCCAGCAAGCCCGCCAACCGTTGGTCGGCCTTGTGTTGGTCTACGGACTTGGGCGGTTCGTACTCTTGGATATTGACCCACGTATGTTCACCTTGATAAATATCAATGGCGGCAGCATATTCCGGCAAATCGGCATCGTAAACCCGATAGCAGCTGATATGGTTTTGTTGCGCCCATTTGGCCATTTTTTTCAGGTTTTTTTGCAGCCGATTGGCAAACATCGGTGCCGCCACCCCTGTTTCTTGGGGTTCGTGTCCAGCAGCGCTGGCTTCCTCAGCTTGGCTAATACGTTCCTCTTGGTTTCGGGCTTTGGGGGTGAAGAACTGGCTTTCTTCAATGTTAAAGCGTAATAACCGGCATTCCAATGCGCCATTGTACAAGGTGATGGGTTTTTGTGAACGTATCCCTAAGCGAAATCCCAATTCAGGGTTGCTGATAATCATCGCGGCTTGCCAGCCGACAAAGTGCGCCCTTAATGTGGCCCCAAATTTTTTATACAAGTCGGCGGTTTCTTCTTCATCGCCCAAACGCTCACCATAAGGGGGGTTACAGATCAATAAGCCTGGTTTCCAACTTTCAGCAGGTTTGGCATCGTCAATGTCGCGGCGTTCAACATGGATTTTTTGTTGTAGGCCTGCATTGGCAATATGGTTGAGTGCCGCATTGACTGTGTGGCGATTTTGGTCAAAACCGACAATCACCGGCAGTTTGTTAAGCCCCGCCGCTTTACGTTGTAAGGCTTCTGTGCGCAATTTTTTCCAGCAGCCGGCATCGTGCTGCTTCCAGCCGATAAAGCCAAAATAGTCGCGCAGCAGCCCAGGCGCATAGTCTGCGGCGATCATGGCGGCCTCCAGCAATAAAGTGCCTGAACCACACATAGGGTCGATTAAGGTGCCTTGTTGGGCGGCAATTTTGGGCCAGCCACAACGCAATAACATGGCCGCTGCGAGGTTTTCCTTCATCGGTGCTTTAATGTTGACATCCCTATAGCCCCTACGGTGTAGACTCTCTCCGGAAAGATCCAAGCTAAGCTGTGCCGTTTCTCCCTGCAAATAAACATTGATACGGATGTCTGGCTGTTCGGTGTTGATGCTGGGTCGTTGCTGGAATTTTGCCCGCATTTGGTCAACCACGGCATCTTTGACTTTTAAGGCGCCAAAGTGGGTGTTGTTGATCGCGGGGGAATTTTTCGCGCTAAACGAGACGGCAAAGCTGTCTTCGGGGTTGATATGCTCAAACCAGTTGATTTTTTGGACACCGTTATAAAGGTCTTCTTGGCTTTTTACTTCAAAGGAACTTAGCACCAACAAGATCCGGTTGGCTGTCCGTGACCACAAACAGGCCCGATAAGCGGTTTCCAGATCACCCTCAAATGCGACCCCAGCCATCGTTGCTTTGATGTTGTTTATGCCTAGGCTTTTAAGTTCTTCAGTCAGGAGGGTTTCCATCGCCTTGGGCGTGGTGGCAAACAATCGGTAAGTGGGCATAGTGGCACAAGGGTTAGGGTTTGGTAGCAGGATTTTGGTGGATGTGTTTGGTGCTTCGGTCAGGATGGGTGTTGCGGGACGGCGGGTGTACAGGGTGCTAGCTCAAGCACCCTGGCTTTCGGGGGCTTATTGGATTTGCAGCAATTCTACATCAAAGATCAGGGCTGAGTTAGGGGCGATTGGACCAGCGCCTTGTTCGCCATAAGCGAGGTTTGCGGGGATGTAAAAGCGGTATTTGGCACCGACAGTCATCAGTTGTACGCCTTCAGTCCAGCCAGGGATGACCCTGTTTAAGGGGAATGAGGTAGGTTCTCCACGGCTGTACGAACTGTCAAACTCTTTGCCATCAATGGTAGTGCCTTTGTAATGGACGGTAACGGTATCAGTGGCCTTAGGCGAAGCCGAACCCGTTCCAGGTGTTAAAATTTCATATTGCAAACCAGTGGCAGTGGTTTTGATGTTAGGTTTTTTGGCATTTTCGGCCAGAAATGTAGTGCCTGCGGTTTTATTTTCTTCTGGAGAGGTGGCATTGGCCAATGAAAACATAGTAATTCCTATAAGAATAACGGTGACAATTGAAATGACTTGCGTTTGGATTTTTCTCACGGTTTCGCCTTTTTGTTAACGTAAAGTGAATAGTCTATCAAAAAACGGGTTTTGTTTTTCAATTCATTTTGCAAGTGCCCAATTGGTATTGGAACAGCCTGGCCCGAAAAGCAACTTTCTCAGCCACGCGTTTAAGCCAGGCTTTCTGCAAATAACTTTTGTGCTGATAACCCCGGTGTCCTTCATGATAGGCCAGATATAAATTTTTTGCATCGCCTTTTTGGATGCCCAGTTTGGCGTGGCTTTGGCTGCTATACCAGCCAATGAAGTCAGCGGCATCGGCAAACTCATCACGGTCAGCACTAAAACCGCCAGCCTGGTCCAAATAGTTTTCCCATGTGTCATCCAGTGCCTGTGCGTAGCCATAGGCGCTGCTTGGCCTAAACCAAGGGATAAAACCCAACAACCATTGCCGGGGCGGCTGGGCATCAGCGACAAAATGCGACTCTTGGTGCATGATCGCCATTTGTACTGGGATAGGTACGCCCCATTTTTCATAAGATTGCTTGGCATCGGCATACCAATCTTCTTTTTCCCTGAAAGTGTCACAGATATTGTCACTATTTCGTGGGGGGGATGCCGTGCAGGCGGCTAAAGACAATAAAAAGGACACGATAAATGGCTTTTTCATAATCTGCTGGAAAAGGTGGGGATAGTTTCTGATAGCGATAATAGGGGGTAGCTGTGGTTTTTCAACTGCAAACTTTAATCTCAGTTGTCCTGATTGTATAGTAAAAACATTCCGCCCAGACCCTAAGTTGCTGGCCACCGTTTTTTGGCTTTAGCCAGCATACTTTTGGGTGTCCCTGGCCAACCAAAAATCCGTCGCCAATTGTTGGGCCTGGGCTTGGTTGTCGGCTTTGCCCAACAGTTTAAGCGCAACAGCCGCCGTGCCAATAACCGCATTTTCGGCAAACTCATCGTTCAATTCGCCTTGCCAAAGCAACGCCAATTGCCGGGGATCTAGTTGTTCGGATTTGACGTGGCGGCGGCCGAATAAGGCAGGCCAGTTTTCGTCAGACATGACACCATTATGCACACTTTGCACCAAGCATTCCATATCAGGGTTGCGTTCTGTTTCACCGCCTTCACCCTTTAACACGGCGGCGTGGGCTTGTTGCAATAATGCCGCCGCTTGTTGGTGTACGGGGCGATAACCCGGATGGAATATGCCTTGTATCGTGTAGGGCGCATTGAACGGGTTTAACAGGCGTACTAGCGTGTGCACGGGCGAGCGCAAGCCTAACAGTGGCCGCAGGGCAATAATTTCATGCAATTTAGGGCAAAAATGTTCTAGCGACAAATAACTGAAATGTTGTTGTTCAAGTTGCTGTTTGGTTTGTTCTATGGAGCTGGAGGCTGTTAAACCTAAATAGCCTAAAACAGCGCTGGTATACAGACGGTCTTGGTTAGGCCCGGTTGCCCCGTGCATAAATACCCGTGTGCCATTTTCAGCCAGCAATAAGGCCGACAATAAAAACCAGGGCAAGTGGCGGCGCTTTCCGGCATACGATGACCAATCCAGATCGACTGGCGAGGTTGTTGCCGCAAGCTGGCATGATTCCCGCGCAGCCAACACAAACCCAGCTAATTCCTCGGGGCTTTCTTCTTTCACCCGCATCAGCATTAAAAATGCGCCGAGTTGGATAGGCAGCACCTCATCCGCCATGATCATTTTCATGGCCTGATACGCTTCGGTTTGGGTGAGTGGGCGTGAGCCCTTTTTACCTTTGCCTAAGATACGGACATATTCAGCAAAGGGATGTTCAGCTTGGTCAGATTGTTCGTGGTGGGTAAAGTTCATAAGGTGACGCGAAAATAATGGTCAAGTAATAAGGCTGCAAACAACACGGTAATATAGACTATGGAATAGACAAAAGTTCTCATGGCAGTCTTATTATCTTTCTTACGCATCATCAACACCGCGTAATAAATAAAACCAATGCCTAACAAGCTTGAACTCACCCCGTAAATCAAACCGCTCATGCCAGTTAAATAGGGCAACAAGGTCACGCATAGCAACAAGATGGTGTACAGCAAGATTTGCAGGCGGGTAAATTCGACGCCATGGGTTACAGGTAACATCGGGATGTTGACCTTGGCGTATTCTTCGCGTCTGGCGATAGCCAAAGCCCAAAAATGGGGCGGTGTCCACACGAAAATTATTAAGGTTAGTTGCAGGGCAAAGGCATGGATTTCACCGGTCATCGCGCACCAGCCCAATAATGGCGGTGTCGCCCCAAATATACCGCCGATCACAATGTTTTGTGGCGTGGCACGTTTAAGGTATAAGGTATAAATGATCGCATAACCAAACAACGACAAAAATGTCAGGATGGCAGTCAAGGTATTGACTAGCAAAGCTAGTATCAGCATGGCCGCCACGCCCAACACTGCCGCAAACACCAATACATTGGTGGTGCTTAAGTTGCCTGTCGCAAGTGGTCGGTTTTCAGTGCGGGTCATTTGGGCATCCGCTTTCCGGTCAATAAAGTGGTTGATGGCGGCAGCGGAAGAGGCGGCCAAGCCTATGCCCAAGGTGGCATAAATGAACAGGCCGATGGGCGGAATGCCCGGTACGGCAAGCAACATGCCGACCACGGCAGTAAACAGCATTTCTGCAACCACATTGGGTTTACAGAGGGTGAGGTAGTTCTTCCATAAAGGGACTGCGGTGATGCTAGGCATAGGTTAAAAAATTCCAACTTGACTATTATTGTATAGAATACCGTGAACTATCAGTTATTGAAATAGTCCGACGCGCTTACCACCATGAAAGAGGGAGTTATGAACAATCGTTTATTATATGCCGTTTTACTGTGTTTGCCTGTGTATAACAGCAGTGCAGCCACAAAAGTGTTTGAACATAAATTGGCAAACGGGCTGAAAGTACTGGTGCAAGAAGACCACCGCTCACCCGTGGCGGTCTCACAAGTTTGGTATAAAGTCGGCTCAAGTTACGAACCAGGTGGCATCACTGGCGCTTCGCACATGTTGGAGCACATGATGTTCAAAGGTACGGACAAACACGCCGCTGGCGAGTTTTCGCGCATCATTGCTGAAAATGGCGGTGATGAGAACGCCTTTACCGGACAAGATTACACCGCTTATTTCCAAACTATGGAGTCGTCCCGGTTAGCCGTCAGTTTTGAGTTGGAGGCCGATAGGATGCGTGGTTTGCATTTGCTGCCCGAAGAGCTAAAAAAAGAACTGCAAGTCGTCACCGAAGAGCGGCGTATGCGCACCGATGACAATCCCCAAGCTAAAATGCAAGAGCAGTTCAATGCCATGGCTTTTGCCAGCAGCCCTTACAAACATCCGGTCATTGGTTGGCCTTCAGATATTGCCAATTACACTGTAGATGACCTGCAAGCCTGGTATCAACGCTGGTATGCGCCAAATAATGCAACCTTAGTGGTCGTAGGCGATGTTGATGCCAAGGCGGTTTTTGATTTGGCCGAAAAATATTTTGGTGCGCTTAAGCCTAGCGACATCAAGCCCCTAAAACCGCAAACTGAAATCGAACAACTGGGTGTGCGTAAAATGACGGTGAAAATCCCCGCCAAATTGCCGTCTGTCCTGATGGGCTACAAAGTGCCTGTGTTAGCAACCGCTGAACAAGAAAGTGACGTTTATGCCTTGGAAGTGCTGGCCGGCATTTTGGACGGCGGCAGTGGTGCCCGATTAAGCACCACCTTGGTACGCGGCAAGCAAATTGCCGTCGCAGCGGGGGCGGGCTATAGCATGACCTCCAGAATGTCAGATTTATTCACCTTAGAAGCCACACCTGCCGAAGGCAAAACCTTGGCTGAAATGGAAGCGGCCTTAAAGGCCGAGGTCAAAAAGCTACAGGATAATTTGGTCAGTGACGACGAGTTGCAACGCATTAAGGCGCAAGTGTTGGCCAGCGATGTTTACCAGCGTGATTCCAACTTTTATCAGGCCATGCAGCTAGGCACCTTGGAAACTGTTGGCTTGGGCTGGCAAAAAGGCGATGAATATGTGCCTAAAATCAACCAAGTCACTGCCCAGCAAGTGCGCGACGTTGCCCGAAAATATTTGCTGGAAGACCATCTCAATATTGCATACTTAGAACCACAAGCTATGGATGCCACAACTGAAAAAAAGGGGGCTAAATAATGCACCAGCCGATTAAAACAGCTTACTTAATTGGCTTGCTGCTAGTGGCCTTTAGCCAACTCAGCCATGCCGCCGCTAAAATTGAAAACTGGAAAACGCCGCAAGGCAGCCGGGTTTATTATGTGCACACCGATGCCTTGCCGATGGTGGACATTCAAGTGGTGTTTGATGCGGGCAGTGCACGTGACGGCCAGCAATTTGGCTTGGCGGCCTTAACCGCCGATTTGCTGGATACTGGTGCGGGAAAATGGAATGCCGATGAAATCGCCCAACGTTTTGAAAGTGTCGGTGCAAAATTTGGTGCAGGCGGGTCTATTGATATGGCTACGTTATCGTTGCGCACCTTAACCGACAAGCCTTTGTTCGATAAGGCAGTAGAGACAATGCAGGTGATTTTAAGCAAGCCCGCTTTTAAAGAAGCGGATTTTAAACGTGAAAAAAACCTCACCTTGGCAGGTTTAAAACAACAGGAAGAGTCCCCCGCCGAGTTTGCCAGCATCGCCTTTTATAACGCGTTGTATGGCAGTCATCCCTACGCCCATCCAGAGGCGGGCACACTGAAAACCGTGGCAGCCCTGAAAAGTGCGGATGTGCGTAAGTTTTACCAGCAATATTATGTCGCGGCCAATGCCATCGTGGTGATTGTCGGTGATTTGAGCAAACCCCAAGCCGAACAAACGGCAGAAAAATTGTTGGCGGGCCTGCCTGTTGGCAAGCAACCGCCCGCATTACCAGACGTTGCCCCCTTGACCAAAGCCAGCCAACAACATATTGAATTCCCTTCCACCCAAACTCATGTTTTAGTTGGATTACTGGGTACTTTCCGTAAAGACCCCGATTATTTCAGCCTGTATGTGGGCAACCATATCTTGGGCGGCGGTGGGCTGGTGTCAAAACTATTTGATGAAGTCAGGGAAAAACGCGGTTTGGCGTATAGTGCATCTAGCGGTTTTATCCCGATGCTAAAGCCTGGGCCGTTTTTGGTCAGCTTACAAACCCGTAATGACCAAACGCCCCAAGCTTTGCAAGTGCTGAACCAAACCCTCAATGATTTTATCAGCAAAGGCCCTACGGAAGCCGAGTTGCAAGCCGCCAAGAAAAACATCACTGGCGGTTTTGCGATGCGCTTTGACAATAATAAAAAATTGTCGGGCTATGTCGCCATGATCGGGTTTTATGACATGCCACAGGATTATCTGGATACCTTCCAACAAAAAATTGAGCAAGTGACCGTGGCCTCGATTATGGATGCTTTTAAGCGTCGGGTAGACCCGGCCTTATTGCAAACTGTCACCGTCGGCAAATCGGCAGCTCAAAGTGGCAAATAAGCTCAGGATAATTGCCGGCAACTGGCGCAGCCGTAACATCAGTTTCATCGATGCGCCGGGTTTGCGCCCCACCCCGGCCAGAGTCCGGGAAACGGTGTTTAATTGGTTGCAATACGACATCTTGGGTAGCCGTTGCCTGGATTTATACGCAGGCAGCGGCGCACTGGGCTTTGAGGCCGCCTCACGCGGTGCAAACTCGGTGGTGCAAGTTGAAAACAACCCACAAACCTGCCGCTGTCTAAAAGAAAACACCGTTGCCTTGGCAGCCGAACACATCAAAATCGTGCAATCCGATGTGTTCAAGTTTTTGGCTGGCGATGCACAGCCCTTTGATGTGGTTTTTATTGACCCACCATTTGGCCTAGGCCTGGCCCTACAAACTTGTAACTGGCTAGAAGACAAGGGCTGGCTAAGCCCGCACGCGAAAATTTATGTGGAAGTTGAGGCCAAGCTGGAATTGGCGGGTTTGCCTGACAATTGGCAGCTGTTGAAGAGCAAGGTGGCAGGGGAGGTGGGGTATCATTTGTTTGGGCGAGTGGATTAGTTTGTTATGCGGGACGCGGTTTAATGCCCTGTTCCACACATATCAAAAGTTTTTAACCAGTACGAAGTACACGAAGCGAAGTGTTTCTTCGTGTATTTCCTTGTGTATAAGAGAATGCCTGCTTTTTTCCTGAAGCTGAAAACTTTTGGTCGTTTACTTAAGGTCAGCTAAACCAAGTATCTTGACCTCATGTAACCCAGAAACCCTTTCCTCAAGTCATGACGAAATACCCCCATCGTGTTACCATTCACCTTTTTAGCCACGAATAACCATGCCTGAAAACTATTCCATCGAACGTGATTATTCACTGGATGCCATGAAGGTTCCGCCGAATTCCATACAAGCCGAGCAATCGGTTTTGGGTGGTTTGCTGCTGGATAACCAAACCTGGGATTCCATAGCTGACAAGGTTATCGAAAAAGACTTTTATCGCCGTAACCATCAGCTTATCTTCAAAAAAATTGAAGAGCTTGCCGAAAAACAAATCCCGTTTGACGTGATTACCTTGTCGGATGCGCTAAAGGCCATCGGCGAGTTGGATAATGTTGGTGGTTTGCCGTATTTGATCATGTTGGCTAAGGATACGCCTAGCGCAGCGAATATTGTCGCCTATGCCAATATCGTCCGTGACCGCTCAGTGTTACGGCAGCTGATCCATATCGGCACCGAAATCTCTGATTCTGCCTTTAACACCGAAGGCCGTGACACCGCCGAGTTGTTGGAAAATGCTGAACGCCAAGTTTTTCAGATTGCCGAACAACGGCAAAAGGGGCAGGGCGGCGGGTTTATCCCAATTAAATCCTTGTTGGCGCAGGCCGTTGATAAAATTGAAATCTTGTTTGAGCAAGAAGGCGCGATTACTGGCGCGGGTACGGGCTTCACCGATTTTGACGAATTGACCTCCGGCTTGCAGCCCGCCGATTTGATTATTGTGGCCGGAAGGCCGTCTATGGGTAAAACCACCATAGCGATGAACATGGCTGAAAACATCGCCCTCAATTGTGACAAACCCGTTGCCGTGTTCAGTATGGAAATGCCGGGGGATTCCTTGGCAATGCGGATGATGTCGTCTTTGGGGCGCATAGACCAACACAAGGTCAGGACGGGCAAATTGGACGACGATGATTGGCCGCGGTTGACTTCGGCCATCAATTTATTGGCGGGCACCAAATTATTTATCGACGACTCCCCGGCTTTGACCCCCACTGAAGTGCGCGCCAGGGCCAGGCGTTTGGCGCGTGAGCACGGGCAGCTGGGATTGGTTGTGGTCGATTATCTCCAGTTAATGCAATCACCAGCCAGCGGCGATAACCGCGTACAACAAATTTCGGATATTTCTAGAGGCTTAAAGGCGCTGGCAAAAGAATTGAATGTGCCAGTGGTGGCCTTGTCGCAGCTTAACCGTAACCTTGAGCAACGCCCCAATAAGCGGCCCGTAATGTCTGATTTGCGTGATTCGGGCGCTATCGAGCAAGATGCCGATTTGATTGTGTTCGTGTATCGGGATGAGGTTTATAACGAAGATTCCCCCGACAAAGGCATTGCAGAAATCATTATCGGCAAGCAACGTAATGGCCCCTTGGGGACAGTTAGGCTAACCTTTTTGGGGCAGTTTACCCGCTTTGAAAATTTCGCGGGGGGCAATTACAACTCAGGGGATTACGAATGATCCCGGCAGCTTACGCCGTGCTTGATTTGGCAGCGGCAGCGCATAATTTGCAAGTGGTCAAACGCTACGCACCTCGCGCCAAGGTCATGGCAGTCATTAAGGCCAATGGCTATGGTCATGGCATGTTGCGCATGGCGACCTCTTTGCAAGCCGCCGATGCCTTTGCCGTGGCGCGGGTTGATGAAGGGGTGCGTTTGCGTAAATCGGGTATTAGCCAACGGATTGCCGTGTTGGAAGGTTTTACCTGCGCCGAAGAGCTGGAAGCCTTGTTGGCTTATCAGCTGGATGCGGTGGTGCATTCGATGGCGCAACTGACGATACTGGAAAGCCGGGCAGAGCAGGGCGCTTGTGCGGTTTGGCTAAAGCTGGACACCGGCATGAACCGGCTGGGTTTTAAGCCCAAGGATTTTCCGGGTGTTTATCAGCGGCTAAACCAGTGTGCCATCGTCAAAAAGCCCATCAGCCTCATGACCCATCTGGCGAATGCCGACGACCAACAAGATCCGGCCACACTCGAACAAATCAGCTTGTTTAAAGATACTGTGGCGACTTTGCCAGGTTTGCACAGCATCGCCAATTCGGCGGGTATTTTGACTTGGCCCCAAGCGATTAGTGATTGGGTGCGGCCTGGCGTTATGTTATACGGCATTTCGCCGTTTGCTGAAAGCACGGGCGGGCAATTGGGCTTAAAACCCATTATGGGCTTACATTCCCGTTTGATTGCGGTAAAGCCTTTATTGCCTGGTGATAAAGTCGGTTATGCAGGGACTTGGGTCTGTAGCCTAGCGACCACATTGGGTGTGGTTGCCATTGGATATGGCGATGGTTATCCCCGTTATGCCAAGGCCGGAACACCAGTTTTGGTTAATGGTCGGCGTGTACCCTTAATAGGCCGGGTTTCTATGGATATGATCACCGTTGACCTAGGCAGCCAACCGGATGCAAAACCCGGTGATCCGGTGACCTTATGGGGCGATGGGCTGGCGGTTGAAGAAATCGCTGCGTGTGCAGACACCATACCTTATACGCTAGTGTGTGGCATTACCCAGCGGGTGCAAATCCTTGAAAAGGACGGGGCATGATCAGTCTTAGCCCAGCATCAACCATCAAAACAGCCGTTACCTGTGCAAACTGTAACTTGGACAATTTGTGCATACCCAAAGGCTTGCCACGATCAGAGGTGGGGGAGTTGGGGCTATTGGTGAGCCGCAATAATATGTGCCAAAAAGGCGGTGCCATCTATCATGCGGGCAGCCCTTTCCGGGGCATAATCGCCTTACGCTCAGGCAGCGTAAAATTAGTTAGCCTAGACTCCGAGGGTAATGAACTGGTGGTGGACTTTATTCTTCCCGGTGAATTGCTGGGTTTCGATGGTTTGGCAAACGATCGCCATAACTGCACTGCGATTGCTTTGGAGACAGTCAATTACTGCCATTTGCCAGCTGCGAAAATTGAAATTTTGGCAACGCAAACCCCGGGCTTGAGCCACGTATTGCTGCAAAGGTCTTGTAGCCAATTTGACGCGCAAGTCCAAAAAATGATGTTGCACCGCCGCTCTGCGGATGCCCGTGTCGCCTGTTTTATTTTGCATATCTCAGACCGTTTGAAGCAACGGGGTTATGCGGAAATGGAATTTCGCCTCAGTATGTCACGGGAAGAAATCGGCAATTATTTGGGCATAGCCCATGAGACGGTGAGCCGGATCATCCACCTTTTTCAAGACCGCGATCTGATAGAAATTAAATCCAAGCAACTGAAGATAAAAAATAAAAAAGAGCTGTTTGATTTGTTTGCCACAACTACACCAAACAGCCCAAGTCAAGGGACTTAAAAAGACATCACATACACCACTTCTTGGCTCTGTGTTGTACATGAAAAACGAACGTCGTCACTAAAGAGAAATACATGTTGTTTCACAATCTAAATCTTAGCAGAATGCTGTCAACGGCAGCTATTTAACCAAAAAAGCCAATAAAAAACTTGAGCTGGATCAATAATTGTTGGCTTAAGTAACCATTCATGACTTTGGCATAGCGATTTAAACCACACGTGGCTTAAGCCTATAATAGCCAGCCGCACAAGCTTACTTTTAACCCGTGACCCAACTTAAGAAGGTTCCATTATGCACACCGATAAAATTTTGCTGACCTTGGCGGCGCTAGCTTGTTTTGCCTTGCTTGCCTGCACAACTGCCAAACCCTTAAGCACTAGCGATGCCCTGTCAGGTTCAGGTTGGACTTTAAATTCGTTGCAAGGCCAAGCCCCTCTTCCTGGGCCGTCAATTACTGCCAATTTTGAAAATGGCAAGGTCTATGGCAACGATGGCTGCAACCAATACCATACGGCCTATACTTTAAACGCGGATAAGCTCAGCTTTGCCAAAAACATGGCCACGACCATGATGGCCTGCCCAGAACCCGTTATGCGGCAAGCCAGCACTTATGCCAGCTTATTGATGAAGACAGCTAGTTACCAGATTGATGGGGCACAATTGGTTTTGCTTGATACAAACCATAAATCCTTGGCCACCTTCAGTAAACAATCCGCTGATTTGGCAGGGACATCATGGCAGGTGACAGGTAGCAACAATGGCAAGCAAGCCGTGGTCAGTGTCGTTAAAGACACCACGCTGACGCTGAATTTTGGTACGGATGGCAGGCTAAGCGGCTCCGCCGGATGCAATAATTACACGGCCGCTTACACCGCATCAGGCAAAAGCCTAAAAATTGAAATGCCAGCTTCCACCCGAAAGTTGTGCGCCGCGCCTGTAGGGGTTATGGAACAAGAAGCGCAGTTCCTGAAAGCCTTAGCAACCGTCGCCACTTATCAACTGGACGGCAAACGCCTGCAATTACGCACTGCTACAGATGCCTTGGCGGTGTCCTTGGTACTTAGTTTCTAGCCTTATCAAGTTGGTTTAGGGTGGGGCAGCACGGTAGTTTCGGTTCAACCCTATCATTTGCGCATAATTTGGAGACTTGCGAAAAGATTCTAGCCCGTTTAAAACAGGCATAAAAAAACCGGATTGCCAGTTGCTTGGCATCCGGTTTTTGTGTGTGGGTTATAAGCTTACTTTTTGATGATGCTAATGCCTTTTAATAAGTTTAAGGCTTCATGCAAAGCATAGTCTTGCAAATCCAATTTTTCTTCTTTGGCTTTGTCAAGCTCCTCTTTTTTGCTTTTCTCCGCAGCGTTGCCGTTTTGTAAATGATGCGACAAATCCGCTTCTTTTATCGGTACAAAATCGGTTTTGTCCAAGTTTTCCAATTTAACCCGCGCCAAGGCAATGTCCGGCTCTATGCCTTCAGCTTGTATTGAGCGGCCTGAAGGCGTGAAGTAGCGGGCAGTGGTCAGTTTTACCGCTGCGCCGTTGCTGGTTGGCAAGATGGTTTGCACTGAGCCTTTACCAAACGATTTTTCACCCATGATCACCGCACGTTTTTGATCCTGCAAGGCACCGGCGACAATTTCAGAGGCCGAAGCCGAACCGCCATTAATCAGGACGACAATTGGTGCGCCGTTGATGAGGTCGTCTGGTGCAGCATTAAAGCGCATTTCAGAATTTTCAATACGGCCTTCGGTATAAACAATCAGGCCGCTGGTTAAGAAAGCGTCGCTGACTTCTACAGCCGCGTTTAAAACACCGCCAGGATTATTGCGTAAATCCAACACCAAACCTCTCAGTGCACCACCGTTTTCTTTTTTCAGGGCGGCAATCGATTCTTTAAGGCTTTCACCAGTTCCAGATTGAAAGCTGCTGATGCGGATATAGCCGTAACCTTTGTCCAAGGTTCTGCTCTTGACGCTTTTGACTTTAATGATGTCACGGGTCAGCGTTATTTTTAAGGGTGCTTCTTCGCCTTCGCGGACGACGGTGAGCACGATTTTGCTGCCGGGTTCACCGCGCATGATTTTGACTGATTCGGTTAAGGACATGCCTTTAACTGGTTTGTCATCCAGTTTGATAATCAGGTCGCCCGTTTTCATCCCAGCTTTTTGGGCAGGCGTGTCGTCTATGGGGGAAACGACTTTTATAAAGCCATTTTCCATAGTCACTTCTATGCCTAAACCGCCGAATTGTCCGGTGGTGCCTTCTTTGAGTTCCTGATATTCTTCAGCGACCAAATAGGCAGAGTGGGGGTCCAAGCCGCTCAACATGCCTTTTACAGCGTCTTCCAATAATTTTTTATCGGAAACAGGCTCGACATAATCCCGTTTGATCCGGCCAAAAATTTCGGTAAACGTCCGCAAATCCTCGTAAGGGAGTGTTTCGGTGTCGGGATTTACGTCGGGTTTATCGCGTTCAGCAAACACACTGCCGCATAGGCCCATAAAAACGCCCAACATAATCCCTAAGGATAAAATAAAAATTGCTTTCTTTTTTAGCATGTGTTTTAAGACTCCAAATCCTCAATGTTGTTTATATTATAACCTAACGGCGCGCTACTTAAAGGCTGATCATTTTTGGCACCATTCTAACGGATCAATGGGTATGCCTTGCTTGCGTATCCCAAAATATAAACCTGCCTGTTTCTGGCCACCACTCAGCCCAACCGATGCGATTATCTCGCCGGCTTCTACTGTCTCGCCTTTTTGTTTATAAAGGCTTTGGTTATAAGCATACAAGGTCATATAGCCTTGTCCATGGTCGATGATGGTTAATAAGCCGTAACCGCGAAGTTCGCCAGCATAAGCCACTTTTCCTTCGGTGACGGCTTGTATTTCCAAACCTTCCTTGGCGTCAATCAAAACGCCGTCCCATACACCTTCGGCCCTAGGGCTGCCAAAGTTGTGTGCGATACGTCCGTTGATGGGCCAAGGCAATTTGCCTTTAAGGGCTGAAAAATCACTGCTGGCTACAGCTGGATTTACTGGGCTGGTGGGCAATTCGGTGGCTTGCCCAGGGTCAACAGCCAGTTCTTCTTCGGTGATGGGCAAAGATTCCATTAAGCTTTTGAGCCGATTTTGGTTTTCTTGTAACTGGTTTAGTTGAAGTTCTCCGGAAGAAAATTCATTGTTCAGTTTTGCCAGTAATTGGCTTCTTGATTTCCTGTGGGCATCTAGGTTGGCTTGTTCCCTTTTTGTTTCTTCCACATCATGCTCTAACTCCCTTGTTTCAAATTGTTTTTTCTTGTCCAATTCACCCAGAAGCTTAATGACTTTTTCTATACTTTTCAGCTTTGCCAAGCGTTCTTGGTTGATGTAGTTAAAATAAACCATCATCCGGCTGGAAAGCGCCGGATCTTTTTGGTTAAGGAGCAACTTGAGTTTTTCTTGCTGCCCCATTGCATAGGCCGCTTTTACTTGGGTGGCCAGCTCCTTTTCCAGTTTATCAATGTCATTTTGATAAGCCTGCATGTCCAGTCGGATATTATCCAGGCTGTCACGTTTCTGCTGGATTTGCAGATGCAAAGTCCTGAGCCTGGCGGCGGTTTCACCATAGTGTTTTTCAATGCCTGCCAGCTGGTCTTGCAAGGCTTCCCGTTCTTGGGTTAGCCGTTGCAAGTCCTGCTTGACAGTATCGATGCCGGATTCAACTTGGGAGAGTTCGGCGTTGGTTTGCGCATCTTCTGCCGAGGCAACAGCGCTTAAGGCCAACAGCAGGCAAAACAATAGCTTTCCCATCCACAATTAAGCCAAATCAAGCAGTGAGCGCCCAGTCATTTCGACGGGCTTTGGAATGCCTAAAATAGCCAGCATGGTAGGCGCCAAATCGGACAAACCACCACCAGCAAGCAAAGGTTTATCCCCACAGACATACACCAAAGGCACTTGGTTGGTGGTATGTGCAGTATGCGGTTGGCCAGTTTCCTTATCCACCATTTGCTCAATATTGCCATGGTCAGCGGTCAATAACAATTGGCCACCCACTGACTTTAAGGCATCGAGGATACGTTGCAGGGCATGGTCTATCGCTTCCACGGCGAGGATGGCGGCCGGAATGACACCGGTATGCCCAACCATGTCACAATTCGCATAGTTACAGATAATGACATCATATTCACCGCCAGTGATGGCTTTGACCAAATGGTCGGTGACTTCCGGCGCGTTCATTTCCGGTTGCAGGTCATAAGTCCTGACTTTAGGGGAGGGCACCAATATGCGGTCTTCACCAGGAAAAGGCGTGTCTATGCCGCCATTTAAGAAAAAAGTGACATGCGCATATTTTTCGGTTTCAGCCAAACGCAGTTGTTTTAAACCTAGATTGGACAGATATTCGCCCAAACCGTTTTTAATGTCCACCGAAGGGAAAGCGATGTCATAAGCAAAATCTTGGTGGTATTCGGTCAAGGTGCAAAAATAGCCAGGGTGCGGCGCGCGACCCCGGTCGAATGAATCAAAACTTGGTAAGGTCAAGGCTTGGGAAATTTCCCGTGCACGGTCAGCCCGAAAATTCATAAACACCACCGAATCATCCGGTTCCAATGCGACCGTATGGCCTTCAGCGCCAGCTATCGCCGTAGGCAGCACGAACTCATCCGTTTCGCCCCTTGCGTAAGCGTTAGCCAAACCTTCGTTGGCTGAAGCGACAGTAAATTCTCCCACCCCTTTGGCGATCAAGTCATAAGCCGTTTTTACCCGCTCCCAACGGTTATCCCTATCCATGGCATAAAAACGCCCCACTATCGAAGCAATGCGGCCTACGCCTAAGGATTTAAAGGTTGCTTCCATTAAATCAATAGACGATTGGGCGCTTTGGGGCGGAACATCCCTGCCATCCAAAAACGCGTGCAGGTAAATTTTGCTTAGGCCACGTTTTGCGGCCAGCCCAATCATGGCAACGATTTGTTCTTCATGGCTGTGGACACCACCAGCAGACAACAAACCCATGATATGCAAGGCGCTGCCTTTTTCCTTGGCCAGGTCAACCGCACGGCAAAGCACGGGGTTGGTAAAAAAGCTGCCATCTTCAATGGCATCATTCACTTTAGAAAAATCTTGTGGCACATAACGGCCTGTACCAATATGGATATGGCCCACTTCAGAATTGCCCATTTGGTCGTCAGGCAAACCCACAGAGCGGCCTGAACAATCCAATAAGGTCATTGGGTAATCTTTTTGCAACTGATCCCAACACGGTGTGTTGGCCATGGCGATGGCGTTGTTTGCTTTTTCCAAGGAGTAACCGAACCCGTCCAGGATCAGCAATACTAAGGGTTTTGGTCTATTCAACATTTTTTACTTAACTCCACATACAAAAATAAAATCGGTACTAACACTAGGCTAGTGCGGCAGGGTTTCTTGAAACTATAAACATTGCCAAAAAACAAGGCTATACCTTAAGGGCTTATCGGGTCTTGCACGGTAAAAAGTGGCAAAGGCTAGCAGGGAACAGCCCGAATACCAACGCGCCTGCATTAAGCATTACCCAAAATGCTTGAAAATAAGGTATCATTTTGTTAGATTTGTCCGTTTTGGTAAACAGGCAATAAACATTATATTAATACACGTTGGCAACGGTGTGTATAAATAATTCTTCATGGGTTCTTAAACTTCAATTAAGCCACCCTAAACCCGTAGCATTAAGACGCACCATGGACACAAAAGACCATTCTATTTTATATGACGATACCGATATCGTCAGGGCGGCCCGCTGCTTAAAAGCCATGTCCCATCCATTACGGTTAAAAATCTTATGCGTCCTTGGCAATAATAAAGTCAGCGTCCAAGACATTGTTGAGCAAGTCGGGACTAGCCAAAGCAATATTTCCCAGCATTTGTCCATATTGCGCGAAAAAAACATTTTAGGCTCCAAAAAAGAAGCCAACCGGGTTTATTACTATATTGACGACGAACGGATGTTACAGCTCATCAAAATGATGCGTGACGTTTTTTGTACCGTCGGCTGACACCTTACCTCCACCTAACCTAGATACAAACTCCATGGATCGTTACATAGAATTTATTTTAAACCATTACATTTTGTCACTTGCCTTGGCAGTGGTCACTTATTTATTGATCCAGGAAGCGTTTGATGCGGCTTTTAAAAAGTTTGGCGAGGTTTCACCTTTGCTGGCCGTCGCCAAAATGAACGACACCGACACTTTGGTTATTGATGTCCGTGAACCGCATGAATTTATCCATAGCCATATTGAACATGCTTTAAACATGCCTTTAGGCAAATTGGCCGAAGACCTGATAAAAATAGCAGACCATAAAAACAAGCCGGTTTTGATTGCCTGCCAATCAGGCACCCGCTCCGCGTCAGCTGGAAAAGTTTTGACCAAAGCCGGATTTGAGCAAGTTTTTGTCATCACCGGTGGCATGCAAGCGTGGGAAAACGAGAAATTCCCCGTTAAAGTCACCAGCAAAAATAAGCTTAAACCGAAACCCGCTGCCTGAGTTGACGTTGTATTGCAGCCCATACTCAAGCCCACCAACCACTAAACACATAAAAGAAAGAGCATCATGGCCGAAGAGCAAGCAGTAGAAAAACAATTTTCCATCCAAAAAATTTATACCAAAGACCTGTCTTTTGAAACCCCAAACTCACCAAAAATTTTTACCGAACAATGGGAGCCTTCCGTAGACTTTAACTTAGGTTCACACGTTGAAACCTTAGAAAACGGGTTGTTCGAAGTGGTCCTGACTGTCACCATCACCGTAAAAAGTGGTGGCAACGTCGCGTATCTGGTTGAAGTCAACCAAGCTGGCATTTTTGCCTTGGCGGGTTTTACCGACCAAGAAATGGGGCCTATGGTTGGAAGCTTTTGCCCTAACATCCTGTTCCCTTATGCCCGCGAAGCCGTGTCAGAATTGGTTGCAAAAGGCGGTTTCCCACAACTGTTGTTGGCACCAGTCAATTTTGACGCCCTTTATGCCCAACACATGCAACAGTTACAACAACAAGCGCCTGGAACACTCAACTAATCTGTGTGGATACTCAAAAAGTAGCCCTATTGGGGGCTGGCTCTTGGGGCACGGCCTTGGCATTATTGGCAGCCAGAAATGGCTGCCAAACCTTGTTATGGGGGCATAACCCCCAGCATATAGCCGCGTTGCATCAAGACCGGCAAAACCAACGCTATCTGCCCAACCACAGCTTCCCCACCAATCTCACCGTAACGGCCAACTTGGCTGAAGTCGCGGCGTTTAGCGATTTGTTACTGGTTTGTGTGCCTAGCCACGCATTCAAGAACACCTTGCTCCAGCTTAAGCCCTATTTGTCCGATAAGGTAAAAATAGCTTGGGCCAGCAAAGGTTTCAATCCCGACGACGGCTGTTTGCTACATGAAATCGTCGCTGACATTATCGGCCCAGATACGCCCGCCGCCATCCTTTCCGGCCCTACATTCGCCAGCGAAGTCGCCGCCAATTTACCTACCGCCATCACCATTGCCTCAGCACAACCCGACTTTGCCAAACAACTGGCGGATATTTTGCACGGCGGCCAATTCCGTACCTATACCAGTTCAGATGTGATCGGCGTGGAAGTGGGGGGCGCGGTCAAAAATGTCTTGGCCATCGCCGCAGGTATCGCCGATGGCTTAGGCTTTGGCGCGAATACAAGGGCCGCTTTGATTACCCGTGGCCTGAACGAAACCATCCGCTTAGGGGTTTGCTTGGGCGGCAAACAAGAAACCTTTATGGGCTTGGCGGGTTTGGGGGATCTTATCTTAACCTGCACAGACAACCAATCCCGCAACCGCCGCTTTGGTCTGGCCTTAGGTTTAGGCAAAGACCGCCTGGCCGCCACCCAAGCCATAGGCCAAGAGATAGAAGGTGTTGCCGCCGCCAAAGAAACCCATTTGTTGGCAAAAAAATACGGCATAGACATGCCGATTACCGAACAAACCTACAAAGTCTTATACGAAGGCTTGAACCCGCTGACGGCAGTACAAAACTTATTGGCGCGGGAACAAAAAGCCGAGTCTTGAGTTTGTTGCGGGGTTGTAGGTACGCTGCGCGTACCTTAGATGAAAAGCAGTCGCCAAATCCCTTTTATTTCAGGGCATCTGGCACCACCGCAGGGGCGGCGGTCACTAAGGCCGCTTCTTTTGCGGATTGTGCAGCCAGTTCTTTTTGTTGGTTGGACAAATACGTCCCGCCCAATATCACCGCCATAATCAATAAATAAACCACCGATGCCACACGCCGGGCTTTTTTGCTGTGTTCGTAATTATTCATACTGTCATCCCCGTTGGGTAAGGTTTGTTTAAAGCTAAGCTGGTTTATGTGGTGTGTGGTCAGTTGATACAAAGCCGATGGGTACTAGGTACGAACAGCATGTCCAGCCAAGAACGCTTAAGGCAAAGCTATGCAGGCTGAGCGATAGCGAAGCACCGCTGGAACCTTGGCTTAGACTTTTACATGGAAAACCCGTTCAATCGTTTGGATTGGAAGAACAATACAATCAAATAGCACCGCAGGATAAAGATAATCTTCACCTGATTCATCAATAACACGGATTTGACCGTGTCTTTCCGCATCATCATCAGGTAACATCTCATAAAGCTTCCTCGTTTCTAATGATACTTCATATCCCTGATTATTCACGCAAATAGCAAATTCATGTTCTTTCATATCTAAATACCAATATAGCGTTTAATTTTAAATTCCCGTTTACCAACACCGTTTGCCTCATACCAATGAATTTCAGCTTCACGAATTGAACCGTCTTGCAAGCGCACAGTGGCAAAACCTTTACGTTTGCGCCACATGCCCATTCCATAAATCCTTTGGAGCCTAGCCAGCTCCCGAATACCAGAGCCACGGGCGAAAGTTTCAGGATATTTGATTTCGCTTATAATTTCAAAATCCATTTGGTATATTTAATTTGGTGGCTTTCAGTTTATACATTAAAGCATTAGGACTTGATGAGCAGTTAATCATCAACAAAAAAACTTATGGGCAGGGAATACCCGTTTTCATTTAAATCCCCCCCCTCAAAAAAATTTAGCGTGTAGACCAGGTTAGGCGCTAGCCGTAACCCGACAATTTATGGCTTCGATGTGTCGGGTTACGCTATCGCTAATCCGACCTATCTGGCTTTCCACATGGCGACCAGCAATTCTATCCGTACCCTAATATTTGCGCGTGGGCACAAACAGCATGTGCCCAGCCTGTTGAGCTGATCCCGGTTATTTTTTGGTTGGTAAGTATTTCAATTACCTTTGCCAAACGTATACCCGAGAGCAAGGGTAATCACTGGCATAAAAATAGACCACGTAGATTTAATGTCGTCAAGCAAATTGCCTTGCAACTCAGCCTGACAATAAGTTGGTCGAAAGTAGATAGCCAGAGTGGTAGCGGCGCCGATAAGAAAGCTCCACTTGATGGTTACCCAAATGAATGAGTTCTTTGCGTTTTCGCCGACACCGATAGTCGCCGTGATTTTTCCTTCAGTAGGGGAACCGGAAACCTTCTTGCCTGTTATTTTGTTATTTTGGCTTCTTTCTGTATTCTCAGGCTTTATGAACTGATTAGGGATATTGTTACTCACTTTACTTCATCCAAGTAAAACGCATATTCGAAACGTCTAGAGTTCATTTCAGCATTCACAGTATTTGTAAAGTATGTGAACGAAAGGGCGCGACTATTTAGTTGGGCAATGTCTAGCGGCGCAAGCAATCCCTCGCCCAAAGAATTTTTGTGGTTATAGAGTTCAAAATAGAGTACATCACCCTCAAGCCTTCCGACATATCGTGGATTGCCATCATCACGCTTGAATTCGAAGACGAATTTCAGGTCATCTATCGTGACTGCTACTTGGTGTTCGCCTTCAAAGTGAACGACGCCGGAAGTAAGAAGTTCTCTTCCTGCGACTTTGGTGGAGATTTGAACTGAGCTACTGAGCGCCATAATGTTCTCGATGAAAGTAGAAAGGGCTAAGTATATTTAGACATCCTATTTGACGCAAGACTTTACGCCATCTTGATGCCTAACGGGTTTTAAAGATACAAATATACCTAAAACAATTGCATAAGTTGAGCTAGCAAAGCCTAAATAAAATTCTAGACCCATCAAAAACTACTCCACAAACGTGCGATTTAGTTTATGTTGTCCAAGCGATGAATTGCACACTCGCTGAGAGACAGGAGGCGAGTAGTTCCTGGAAGCGATAAGGCATGTGTTTTCACGAAGCATAGCGTAGCGGTTGCACGGTGTGCCGGAAACGGCAGTTTTCACTTGCGTTCAAACTGCCTTATTCCGGCCTACCGTTAAGGGGCAAGTGGTTTCATCGCCAACACGGCAAGGTCTGAAGCCCTTGCGCTCCTGCGCCTAAAGCCGTTGTGCCCCTGCGTGATATAGCTGTGTAGGCAATGCTTTTACATCTTTGGCCCTAACGGGCTACAATAGGCGGTTTTTTAATCTTGGTAATCCGCACTGAAAAATGATGGATGGTTGGCTGATGCAGTGCTGGCCATAAATAATCCTGTCATAAACTGTGTGTTATAAAGAAGCGTTTTAGTAAGAGGAGCCGATGTCTGACGACAATAGCCGCGTTTTGGACGCCGTAAACTACAATTTTGACCCGACTTATGGCTATACGCTCAAGCAATTGCTGGCTGTGCCTACACCTAAGGAACCCCAGGGCTTTGACGCGTTTTGGCTGGCCCGTTACCAACATGCCTTGGCAGTGGATGCCGCGCCCCAGTTGACCTTGCTCCATGAAAACCAGCATGGCTGGCGGGTGTTTGCCATACGCTATACATCGACTGATAATTTCCCTATCCGGGGCTGGTTGTTGGTGCCGGTTTCTGGCGTGGTCAAGCGGGGGTTTATTATTGGCCATGGTTATGGTGGACGTGATGGCCCGGATTTTCATTTGCCGTTCCACGATGCCGCCTTGTTGTTCCCGTGTTTTCGGGGTTTGGGGCTGAGTGCCAGGCCGCCGATTTCTTCCGAACCCAATTGGCATGTGCTGCACTATATCAACGATAAAAACCGCTATGTTTTGGGCGGCTGTGTTGAAGATGTGTGGCTTGCGACCACAGCCATGCTGGGCTTGTTTCCTGAGACAGCGGGCCGTTTAGGCTATTTGGGCATCAGTTTTGGCGGTGGCATAGGGGCTTTGGCTTTGGCTTGGGAGCGTCGCATCAGCCGTGGCCACTTGAATATCGCCACTTTTGGCCACCAGCCCTTGCGTTTGCGCTTGGCCAGCAATGGCAGCGCCCACAGTTTGCAGCGCTACTATCTGGGCCACAAAAAGCAGACGCTTAGGGTATTGCGTTTTTATGATGCGGCTGTGGCTGCAAAACGCATCACCATGCCCGTGTTATGTGCTTGTGCAAAATATGACCCCTGTGTTGCGCCGCCTGGGCAATTTGCCATTTACAACGCCTTGGCTGGCGAAAAACAGCTGTTCATTTTAGATGCCGGGCATCATGTTTACCGTAACCAAGCCCATCAGGAGGCCGAGCTTATCAATGCACTTAAGATTTTTTTTGCCCCGCTTAGCGAATAATGTAATGGACAGAGACAGGATTTTTAAATGAACCGCGAATATCACAAATGGTGGAGCGAAAGGTTGCAGCGGGATATGGAGTTGTTGGTGTTCGGCCATGCCGGCGCCAAGGTGTTGGTGTTTCCAACCCGCTTCGGACGGTTTTATGAATATGAAAAATTAGGCATAGTCGACGTTTTAAAGGAGAAGATAGCGCAGGGCTGGTTGCAGCTTTATTGTGTGGATAGTGTCGATGCGGAAAGTTTATATTGCCGTTGGGCGCATCCGTCCGGGCGTATCCAGCGCCACATCGATTTTGAGGAATACATCCTCAATGAGGTGATGCCGTTTATGCAAAGCAAAAACCAAAATGAATGTGTGATTTCCCATGGCTTGAGTTTAGGCGCTTTTCATGCTGCCAATATTGCTTTCCGTTATCCGCAGTTTTTTAAAAAACTGGTGGCCTTTTCTGGGCGTTATGATTTGACCTTGAGTGTCGAGAGCTTTAACGACTTGTTCGACGGTTATTATAATGACGATATTTATTTTCATACCCCCAGCCATTTTTTGCCGGGCCTGGATTGTTCTTGGCGCTTAAACAAATTAAGGGAAATGGATATTGTTATGGTGATCGGCAAAGAAGACCCGTTTTTACAAAACAATGAGCAGCTAAGCGGGATTCTGGCCGAAAAAGGAGTCAACCACCAATTTTTGAAGTGGGATGACAGGGCGCATAGCGGCTATTATTGGCGGCGCATGGCGGCGTTATACATCTAAACGGACAGCCACCTTTGCGGTTTTTCGCCAATCTGCTACCCAATACCACAAAAAAGCTTTATAATGGGCGGTTCAACGGAGCATACCGCTCCTCCTTGCTTTACCCCCTTTTTAAGACAGAGGCGGAAGGCTTAACCCGAAAGGAAAAATAATGCGACATTATGAAATTGTCTTTATAGTTCATCCTGACCAAAGTTCCCAGGTTTCTGCGATGATAGACCGTTACAAAGCCACCATCGAAGCCGCTTCTGGCAAAGTCCACCGTTTGGAAGACTGGGGCCGCAGACACATGGCCTATCCAATCAGAAAAATTCACAAAGCGCATTATGTGCTGATGAATGTTGAGTGTGACCAAGCCACCTTAGAAGAATTGGAAAGCAGCTTCCGTTTTAATGATGCCATTTTGCGTAGCATGACTTTGTTGCAAAAAGTTGCCATCACTGAACCTTCTGCCATTGCCACTTCTACAGCGGAAGAAAACCGGGCGGCTGAATCACGTGCCAAAGATGCAGCGGCACGCGAAGCGGTTATAGTGCCAGCAACCGGCGATCTCGACGACGATGTTGATTTGGACGATGTTGATTTCGACGCTGACGACATCATTGTTGACTAACACTTTTAACTCATTGGATTTAAGGAAACTATTATGGCGCGTAACATCAGACGCAAAAAATTCTGCCGCTTCAGTGCAGAAGGTGGCACCGAGATCGATTACAAAGATCTGGATTTATTAAGTGATTACATCACAGAAACTGGCAAAATCGTCCCTAGCCGTATCACAGGAACTAGCGCCAAGTATCAACGTCAGCTTTGTGTTGCAATTAAACGTGCGCGTTTTATTGCCTTGCTGCCGTTCTGCGACGCACACAAATAATTAACGGGAGGGGCGGTGAATTTTTTGGCGGCATTCATAATGCGGGGACGGATGCAGGCCATGTTGGTGGCCTCAACGCTCGCTTTGTTGTCGCTGATGCTGCCCCCCGTCAGTGTTGTAAGTTCAGCCACTGTTGCCCTCGTCACCTTAAGGTTAGGCGCTTTTGAGGGCTTCTATGTCCTGATGTGTTCCACGGTAGCAGCCGGGCTGTTAGGGTTATTGGCGCTAGGCAATTACCAGTTTGCATTATTGTATGTGATGGTGCTGTGGTTGCCGGTCTGGTTGATTTCCATTGTGCTCAGGGAAGGGCGGCATTTATCCTTGGCAGTCGAAATCGCGGTATTGATCGGTATGCTGGGCGTGGTCGGCTTTTACCTTTATGTCCCTGAGCCCGTTGCGATGTGGAAAGCGGTGCTGGGCCAGATGGTGCCAGCGGACGCGCCAGTTGAGCAAGTACAACGCACGATTGATGTGCTCTCGCGTTACATGACAGGCATTGTAGCCGCCGGCTCCGTTTTTGGCTTGCTGTTTGGCTTGTTTTTAGGACGCTGGTGGCAGGCAAACCTTTATAACCCCGGTGGTTTCAAACAAGAATTTTTGTCTTTGGAAACCAAACCTAGGCTGACTATAGGCAGCGTCGCCGTTATTGCGGTTGCTTTGGCCAGTTCCGGGGCGATTGCTGAATTGGCCTGGAATGTCAGTATTTTGCTGTTTGTGTTGTTTACAATCAGCGGCACGTCAGTATTGCATACGGTATTTGCGGGTAAAAAATTGGGGCGTTATATGGTGCCCATGCTTTATATCACGCTGTTTTTAATACCCCATGCCATGTTATTGGTTGCGCTAATTGGCTTGTTGGACCCGTGGTTGGACTTACGCAAAAAAAAATCGAATTAACACGCGCCTGATGGCGTATAGAGCCGGTTAAAAACCGAAAGATGAGGATTTAAAGATGGAAGTTATTCTTCTTGAAAAGATAGCAAACTTGGGTAACTTGGGTGACAAAGTCACTATTAAAGCAGGTTACGGCAGAAACTATCTCGTTCCACAAGGCAAGGCTGTTGCTGCAACAGCCAAGAAAATCGAAGAATTTGAAGCACGTCGCGCTGAACTTGAAAAAGCCGCTGCCGAAAAACTGGCGGCAGCCCAAAAAGTGGGCAACGACTTGGGCAAGCTGGCCATTGTCATTACCCACAAAGCGGGTGATGAAGGCCGTTTGTTTGGTTCTGTCGGCACCCACAACATCGCCGAAGCGATTACTGAGGCGGGCGTTGCGGTTGAAAAACACCAAATCCGTTTGCCACATGGCGCTATCCGCCATATTGGTGAGTATGCCATAGACATCAACCTGCATTCTGATGTTATTGTCACACTGACGATAAAAGTGGCAGCAGAAGCGTAAGTTTTCAGGCGGCATAGTGAAAGGCGCAAGATGAAGGCGAAAGCTTATTCACCCTTGCGCTTTTTTATTTGGCGCAGTTTTTATTCCTGCCTGTTTTACCTGTTAATCCCTTTTATCCTGTTACGCCTCTATTGGCGCGGTATAAAAGCCCCTGCCTACCGTCAGCGCTGGCGCGAACGCTTTGGCTATTATTGCCAGCCATTTCCTGCTGGTGTCATTTGGTTCCATGCCGTCTCCGTTGGTGAAGCCGAGGCTTTGTTTCCTTTGGCCCGCCTGTTACAAAGTCACTATCCGTCCATCCCGCTGCTAATCACCACCACTACACCGACAGGTTCTGCCCGTGTTAAGGCGGTTATGCAGGATTCAGTCTGCCATGTTTACTTGCCTTATGATGTCCCGGGAGCGGTCAAGCGCTTTATGCGCTGTTTTAAGCCCAGGCTTGCCGTTATCATGGAAACGGAAATTTGGCCGAATTTGTATGCGTATTGCGGCAACAACGGCATTCCTTTATTTATTATCAACGCCCGCCTATCTGAAAAATCTTCCCATCGTTACCAAAAAATCCCAACTTTAGTGGGTAACACCTTGGCCAATTTACAAGGCATTGCCGCCCAGACCGAAGCCGATGCCAAACGCTTTGTGGCAATCGGTGCCGACCCTGATAAAGTTAAACCCTTAGGCAATATAAAGTTTGCGGTTGAGATTCCAGCAGCCACTATCGGGCAAGGCTTGCAGCTCAAGGCCGATAATTTTGCAGGCCGTTTTGTTTGGTTGGTTGCCAGCACGCACAAGGGTGAAGAGGCGATATTCCTGGAAATTTTTCAGCAAGTAAAAGCCCGTATCCCTGAATTATTGTTGGTTATCGTGCCACGCCATCCTGAACGTTTTGATGAAGTGTACAAACTGTGTGGGCAACTGCAGCTTACTGTAGTCAAGCGTAGCGCAAACGGCCAAGTACAACTAGAAACCGCTGTGTATTTGGCTGACACCATGGGTGAGTTAAAAATGCTCTATGCCGCTTCTGATGTGGCATTTGTGGGCGGTAGCATGGTGCCTAGGGGCGGGCATAATATCTTGGAAGCATCGGCGGTCGGTGTTGCTGTCATGTTTGGCCCGTTTATGGATAATTTTAAGGAAATCGCCCGTGGTGTGTTAAGCCACGATGCGGCAATCCAATGCCAAGACAAAGATGAAATCATTGCCGCGTTGTTGGCCTTGTATGCCCAGCCGGATTTTAGGATGGCTTTGGCCGTCAAAGGCAAGACCTTTGTTGAAAATAACCAAGGTGCCCTGTCAAGAATCTTTGCTTTACTTGAGCCAGCTATAATAAAATCAATTTAGTGTTACGCGGTAACTCGGTAACTCGGTAACTCGGTAACCAATGCCCAGCCCGCTTGTATCCCTTTGGGCTGATAGCCCTTAAACCCCCTTAGCCCTTGAGGCAGCGACCACTATGACTGAATTTATCCCGCCTTACCCAATACGCCATAAAAAATCCTTAGGGCCGCTGGATACCATCAAGTTCGCTAGCCAAGATTTGTTGTCCATTTGGCCAGAAGAAGCCTTTGAACGGCAATTTGTATCTGTCAAAATTATCACCCGTTCGGTGTTTATTGCCAATTGCCCAGAGGTAGTCCGCCATGTGTTGGCGGATAACGCGGGTAATTATGAAAAAAAGAGCCCTTTGCTGCGTAAGGCGTTTGAACCCTTATTGGGTGATGGCTTGTTTATCAGTGATGGTGCAACTTGGCATCAGCGCAGAAACCAAGAAGCCCCGCTGTTTGCTGCCGACCAAGTTGCCGAATATGCTGAGATCATGGTGGCCGCTACCGAAGCGTGTGTGCAGGATTGGGCAGGCTTGGCACCTGGGGCTACGGTTAATGTCATGCCGGAAATGCTGAAGTTAAGCACCACGATTATCTTTAAAACCCTATTTGGAAGACAAGCGGATGTAACGGTCATCCCAGAACTTATTAATTGCATGGCTGACTATCACGCGGCCATAGGCAAAATGGATCTCAACACCTTTTTTGGCTTGCCCAGTTGGATCCCCGGCGTTAAAAGAAACCAAGCGGCCCAGATTGCCAGCCGTATCCACCTGATTTTCGACCAGCTAATGGTGGATGTGGCCGCCAGCGGTGAACAGGGTTGCCTGTATACAAAGTTAAGCGCCAGCCCCTTAAGCCGCGAACAAATCCGCAATGAACTCTTGACGCTATTTATGGCGGGGCAAGAGACCGCCGCAAACACGCTGGCTTGGGCCTGGTATTTGATCTCGCAATCCCCGGCAGTTGAGCAGCGATTACATGAAGAACTTGATGCCGTGTTAGGCACTAATCCGGTAAGTTATGGGGATTTTTCCAAATTGGTTTATACCCGCGCCATCATCGAAGAAACCATGCGTTTATACCCACCTGTACCCATTTTGGCAAGGGAGGCGGGTGGCGAAGATGAAATCCGCAGGCGTCCGGTTGCGGCAGGCTCGATTATGTTGGTGGTTCCATGGCTATTGCATCGCCATAAACATTATTGGGAAAAACCTGACCACTTTATTCCCGAACGCTTTTTAGCGGATGCGCCGGTTAAACCGCTTGAATTTGCTTATCTGCCATTTAGCATCGGCCCTAGGGCTTGCATAGCCCAGTTTTTTGGTACGGTGGAAACCACCTTATGTTTGGCGGTAATCGCCAAGCAAGTGCGCCTGACTTTGCCTTTAGGCCAGGATATCACCCATGAATCCAGGCTGACCTTGCGCCCGAAAGGCGAGCTGCCCATGCAGCTTATGCCGCGAAGACTATAGACTAGCCGCATGATCATCAAGCGCACTAAACAAGCCCTAATTACCGCCTTGCTTATTGCCGCGCCACTTGGCTTTTGGTTGGCTGCCGACAAAGTGGCCAGCACCGTAAACCAAGATCTGGCCATCGCCCCCCAATTTTCCTTACCTTTCCATTTGGTTGACGGGTTTTTGCTCATAGAAGGCAATGTAAACGGTAAAAATGGCAGGTTTATGTTTGACACCGGAACGCCGTTTGCTTTTTTCCTAAACAACCATTATTTACCGTTGGCTAAAGACAGCTATATTGGCCAAGGTTTCGCCGGTTCAGGGCAACAGCTAACCCTTTATTCCCAAAGCAAACCTGTGACTTTAGGTTTGGGCGGGCAACTACAGATTATAAACTTGGCAGCAGTGCCCCATGCGGATTTTGGCTTTATAGAAGAGGGCATCAGCGAAAACTATCTAGGGTTTATTGGCCACGGCTACAATAAAGACCATTTGTTTGTCTTAAACTATGATAAGCAAACGATTGAATTTTACCCCTTGGTTTCAGAACAAACTACTTGGTACAAAGATAAAATCATCACGACGCTAAATTTTACGTCCAAAGGCGATGGCAAAATGCCGGAAGTGGAATTTCTAATCGGGGGGCAGCCGATAATCGCCGTATTTGATACAGGCAACCAAGGCACGATAAATTTGACCGAAGCCACGAAGGCAAAATTAGAAAACGAAGGTTATTTGGCAGTAAGCCATGATGACCAGTGGTACGGGGCTTACAAGCCCTATTTGTCGTGCAGCGTAAAAAAAATAAGGTATAAAAACCGGATATTAGCGGACATCAACAACCTTGAGCTGAAAATTGGCCCTGAAAATAAAATGGTGATGGGTTATCAGTTTTTAAAAAACTATGTGTCCGCGTGGAATTACCAGAACAAAACCATTACTTTGTTGGCGCAGTAAGCACTGACAAGGTTTGGCCGCTTCTTCTTTTGGGGGAACAATGATTGACATCGCAAATGGTTTAAAGCCACTGGGTAAACTGACCCATCCTCGCGAACTGGTGCGCCAGTTTACCCCTAACTGGTTCGCAGCCACGATGGGAACCGGCATTTTAGCCTTGGCTTTGGCCCAGTTTCCCCTCCAAATTCCTGGCTTAAGATCAGTGGCCGAGGGTTTATGGATTTTCAACATCGGTCTGTTTTGCTTATTCTCAGGTTTATATTTGGCCAGATGGCTGTTTTTCTTTACCGGTGCACGGTTAATTTTTAGCCATCCCGTGGTGTCCATGTTTTTTGGCTGTATCCCTATGGGGCTTGCCACCATTATCAACGGTTTGCTGGTGTTTGGTGTGCCCCATTGGGGGGTTACGGCTGTTAATATTGCCAATGCCCTGTGGATTTTTGACGCGGTGTTGGCATTTATTTGTGGGATCACTATCCCTTTTATGATGTTCACCCGCCAAAACCATTCGATAGACCAAATGACCGCTGTTTGGCTATTGCCTGTAGTGGCCGCCGAAGTTGCCGCGACCACAGGCGGTTTACTCGCCCCGTATTTGACCGATGCCACCGGCCAATTACACACCCTGATTGCCAGCTATGTGCTCTGGGCCTGCTCAGTGCCTGTGGCCATGAGCCTATTGGTAATCTTATTATTGCGTATGGTTTTGTACAAATTGCCACCGGTCAATATGGCGGCTTCCTGCTGGTTGGCGCTAGGGCCTATTGGTACCGGGGCCTTGGGGTTGCTGTTACTGGGCGAAGCAGCACCGGATATTTTGCTGGCTAAACAATTAGGTAGTTATGCACTGGGCATAAAAAGTGTCAGCCTGTTTTGCGGTGTGTTGTTATGGGGCTATGGCTTGTGGTGGTTGGCTGTGGCTTTGTTAATTACGCTACGCTATTTGCGCGAGGGATTTCCGTTTAATTTGGGTTGGTGGGCTTATACCTTCCCGCTAGGTGTTTATGCCGTTGCCACCTTGAAGTTATCAACCATATTGCCGATTCTGGCATTTAAGCTATTTGGCGGGCTTATGGTCATTGCCTTGGCGATACTCTGGTTGGTGGTTGGCAAGCGCACGGTTTGCGGGGCGTGGTGTGGCGAGCTTTTTATCGCACCCTGTTTGCAAGATGGAAATAATGTGCCTGGGGAATAGTGCCAGCCTAGTCCAAACGCCATTTTTCAATGATGTACATACATTATGCACGGTTAGATAGTATAGTTTTCTTTTACTACAAAGTAAGTTAATTGATTGGGTGTGCATGTGTGATGGGCTAGTGCTGACAATTTTTAACAGTTTGTACGGGTTTTGCTTTCGGTTTTCGCTGGAGATTGGTTATGGTTGGGCAAACTAAAATGACCCTGTTCTGGACATTGGCTATACAGCTGCTGGTAACAGGTTGTGCATACGACGGGATTTACCGTTCTGATTACAATCCCTGTGTGGTGTCCACGGCTTCTGAGTGTAGCCAACATTCTTTGCAAAAGCATCATGTCGGGACTGACCAAGAATTCTTGCTGGGCTTTGTGGAAATTGATGACCAAGGCCAATTACGTGACCGTGCCCAGATGCGGGCCTTGATTGATAGCCTCTACCAAATTGCGGTGGATGACAGTATTGTGATCAACGTGTTTGTCCATGGCTGGCATCATAATGCCCGCCCTGGCGACCCGAATATTGAGAGTTTTAAGGGTGCACTTTCCCGGCTAAGCCGGATAGAGCATGACCTAAGCCTCACCAAGCATACTGCCAGCCGTAAGGTGGTGGGGGTTTATGTGGGTTGGCGTGGCGAATCCATCACCTTGCCAGGCATCAATTATTTGACCTTTTGGGATCGTAAAGGGACGGCACAGGAAGTGGGGCATAGGGGCATAACTGAATTGTTCCTTAACTTGGAAGAAATTGCCAATGTCAAAAACGCCTTGTCGCCGCCGATAAAAAGCCGTTTAGTCCTTATGGGGCATAGTTTTGGTGGCGCGGTGGTATATAGCGCAACTTCGCAGATTCTTGCCAGCCGCTTCATTGATACGAGGGCAGGGAAAAGCTATGTGGATACCGCCAAAGGCTTTGGCGATTTGGTGGTGTTGCTTAACCCGGCCTTTGAAGCGCTCAGTTACGCGCCGTCGTATGATTTGGCGCAAGCCCGGTGCAGTTATTTTGACAATCAAGTCCCGCGTTTGGCCATTTTGACTTCAGAAGCCGATTATGCCACCAAGTTGGCTTTTCCTGCCGGACAAGCCGTGTCCACGTTTTTTGAAACCCATGATACCGTGGAACGCAATGACTGCAATTTGCCGTATAGCCTTGATGAAGGGGCGGCTGACCGTAGTGCGGTTGGCCATTTTGAACCTTTGCTAAGCCATACCTTGACACCCCTGGCCGGCCAGACCCAGCCTATGGCTGTCGTCAATTACGGCACCATGAAAAATATTTGGAGCACCCAAACGAAAGGCGGGTCTACCCAGTTTGGCTCTACCGTGTTGACGCATTTAAACAAAACCACACCGCGCAATCCGTATTTGAACATCCGTGTCGATAAAACCCTGATAGCCGACCACAACGATGTGTTTGGCGGTAGGGTGATGGATTTTCTGCGCTTGTTGGTGGAGATGTCCACGACCGATTAGCGGCGTGGGAAGTTTCACCTTAAAACCGTCATCGATGGTCTTTTAAGATTGATGTTTACGCTACCCAGCCTGCATTTATACGTTAAACGGTCAAGTTTTCGGTTTGTTGTAGAGACGTTGCTCAGCAACGTCTTGCATTACGACATTGCCCACGAAAACAGTCATGCTAAAACACTTATAAAATAATCTGTTAAATCAAGTGACTGTTACAAAAGATGTTGCAGTGCAACGTCTCTACAACTTCCGGCCAACCTGTATGAAACCGAAAACTTAACTGAGCAGATTACACAATGATGTTTGTCCGTAATATGAAATTTATCCTTATTCAACTTAGCCTTTTATTGTTGTTACTGGCTGTCTATGCCCTTAGACGTAAGCAATATCAGGGGGCCAACTAATGGCCATTTTGCGCTTGTTGGCAGCGGCGTGGCTATTTTTATCCTTATCCTTTGCCTATGGCGCAGGCCCTGTAGTGGTTGCCAAAGCGGATAGGCAGCTTTGGCAAGGGGCCGTGAACACGCCAGATAGTTTTGATAAAGCTTCGCGTGCCGCAGTATTGGTGTATGTTTCCAGCTTGCAAGATAGTCGTCAGCTGACCGATAGCGACATGTTGGCGGCGTTTAAAATTAAAAGCCTTAACCGTGCTTATATCAAACAATGGATAGACCAAGAGCTTACACTAGCACTGCACAATTACCAAGCGGCGGGGAAAAGCTGTGTGGATGAAGATTGGACGTGTGCGGGCACTATCACTACGGCGGATGACTTAGTAAAACAGGCGCGGGCATGGCAAAAAAAAATTCCATCGGCACTGTCTCCTTGGCAGCAAAACTTTACCACCTTCACCCGTGTTTATATTGCTGAACAATTGCGTTTGGCGGCCTTGTTCCCCAAAGTCAGCAGCGAAATAGGCCGTTTTAACGGCAATGAATGGAATGGTGACAGTTTTGCCGACCGCCAATTCCTGCTGACTTTTGATGATGGCCCCAGTAATCCACAGGGCAATACGGATGATGTTTTGGCGATGCTGGCCGCCAATAATAAAACGGCGGTATTTTTTGTATTGGGTGAAAATCTGCAAAATCGGCTGCATAAGGCTAACGCCAAAACTATAGCGGCACTTTATAAACATCAATGTTTGGCGCTACATGGCTGGGAACATCAATCCCACGCAAAATGGGCAAATTGGCAAGCCTCGGTTAAACGTACAAAGTCCTTAGTCTTAACAACTTTTGCCCCTCAAGACCCGGATGCTACCGGTAGTTTCCTACCCTTGTTCCGCCCGCCTTATGGGCAACGCAAATCAGACAGCGGCGATTTTTTTAAAGCTCAAGGCCTGCAAGTCGCCTTGTGGAACTTAGATTCCCAAGATTGGAACAGCCAAGTTGACAGCAATGATATGGCCAACCGTTTGTTGGCGTTGATGTTGGTTAAACGACGGGGCGTATTGTTGTTCCATGATGTCCACCCGAAAGCCAAAACGGCTTTACCCCTTATTTTTGAAGGGTTGGGCACTGCGGTGATATGGCGTGATTGCCATCAGTTATAAGTGTTGGCTGACCAATCACATAAACAAAAAGGAAGCCAGATACAATAAACCAATAGTAATCACCAACCCCTTCATGCGGTCAATTAAGGTCATGTCGTGCCAGAAAAATTTCACATCGGATTTTAAGTTGTTCAACGAAGACTGCGCGGTCTGGAAATTTCTCTTTAAGCGAAGATACAACTGCTTAAGTTTTTTGTAAAGATAATAAGCCGGATAGGCAATAATCAGTACGATCAAATAAAAAACAATGGTTTGGGTTTGATGGAGTTCAGTTTCCAAAAGATGTTCAATGACGGTGTCCAAGGATGACTCCAGCCATTCAAACAAGATGAACAGCAACTCGAAAAAAAGATGGAACAGTTCAAACAAAAAACTGAACACTACATCGGGTATGGTCACCAAAATGGCAATGCCCAAGAGTACCAAGCTGTAAATAATTTTTTGGGAAGTGCTTAAAGTCATCCGCTATCCTATCTATTATTTATTTAAATGGGCGTAGGGATAAGCCCTACGCGGAGGCATTCATTTTTGCTTTTGGGTCCAAACCTTTGCATTTCTAAACATCCGCATCCATGCGCCATATTCATTCCAGTCATCAGGATGCCATGAATTTTGTAAGCTCCTAAAACAGCGTTCAGGGTGGGGCATCATGATGGTGAAGCGTCCGTCACCGTTACATAAGCCCGTTATGCCGAGTGGTGAGCCATTGGGGTTGGCAGGGAAATCCGTAGTTTTTGCCCCGTAGTTGTCAACATAACACAAAGTGACAGCCCCTGCGTCAATTGCCGCCTGCGGTGTGCCCACAAATTCTGCGCGGCCTTCGCCATGCGCTATCGCCACAGGCATCACCGACCCTTCCATGCCGGCAAATAAAATTGACGGCGATTTTTGGACTTCCACCATAGCCACCCGCGCTTCAAATTGTTCTGAAGTGTTGCGCATAAACCGGGGCCAATGTTCAGCGCCAGGGATGATGTCCTTTAAGCCTGACATCATTTGGCAGCCGTTACAAACACCTAAACCAAAGGTGTCAGGACGTTGGAAAAATGCTGAAAACTCCTCGCGGGCGAGGGGGTTAAACAGTATCGATTTTGCCCAGCCACCACCAGCACCCAATACGTCACCATAAGAAAAACCACCGCAGGCAACCAGTCCAGTGAAATCTTGCAGACTGACACGGCCTTGGATAATATCACTCATGTGTACATCAATGGCGGTAAAACCAGCCCTGTCAAATGCCGCCGCCATTTCCACATGGCCATTGACACCTTGTTCCCGCAATATGGCCACTTTGGGCCTAACGCTTGCGTAAGGCGCGGCTACATCTTCGTCCACGTCAAAACTTAAGGAAACGCTTAAGCCAGGGTCATTATCATCGCTGATACGCCCATACTGTTGGTGGGCGCAGTCTGGGTTGTCCCGCAAGGCTTGCATCCGGTAACTGACTTCAGACCATATACCTTGTAAATCAGCCCGTTTGGCGGAATAGATCAGCTCGTCTTTGAAATAGATGCTTAACTGGGGTTCTTTATGAACTTGACCAACGACCCTTGTGCAGTCACTTAAGCCCAGCTGGCTTAACAGGCCCATCACTTGCTCTGCATCGCTGGCTCGGATTTGCAATACTGCACCCAATTCTTCATTAAACAGGGCGGACAGGGCATCTTTGCCTAAATTATCTAGGGATAACGAAACCCCCAATCGGCTGGCGAACAACATCTCTGAAACGGTGGCCAGTAAGCCACCATCAGAACGGTCATGATAGCCCAGTATCAGGCCGAGTTCATTAAGCTGTTGGATAGCTATAAAAAAAGCTTTTAACAAAGCCGGATCATCAAGATCGGGGCAGTTATCACCCAACTGATTATAAACCTGTGCCAATACCGAGCCACCCAAACGGGCTTGGCCGCGTCCCAAATCGATCAGCAACAATTGGGTTGCTTCGTTGTCCAGCCATTTTAATTGCGGGGTCAGGGTTTTGCTGACATCAAGCACGGGGGCAAAGGCCGTGCTGATCAAAGACACTGGCGCGGTCATAGTTTTTTCAGCGGAATCGTCACGCCAAACGGTTTTCATTGACAAGGAATCTTTGCCTACCGGTATGGCAATGCCTAGTTCAGGGCATAAATCAATGCCTACCGCTTTAACCGTGTCAAATAGGGCCGCATCTTCACCAGGAAAACCAGCCGCCGCCATCCAATTGGCAGAAATTTTGATATGGATTAAGCTTGCAATCCTGGCTGCCGCAAGGTTGGTCAAGGCTTCACCAATTGCCATACGGCCTGAGGCAGGGGCATTAATGACAGCAATCGGTGCGCGTTCACCCATGGCCATGGCTTCACCGGTTAGGGCGTAAAAACCCGAGGCCGTAACCGCCACATCAGCGACGGGCACTTGCCAGGGGCCGACCATTTGGTCACGGGCAACCAGTCCGGTGACAGATCGGTCGCCGATGTGGATGAGGAAGCTTTTATCGGCAACCGCCGGAAAAGACAATACCCGTTTTACAGCGTCCTGAATGTTGGCGAGGCTAAAATCCAAAGCGGGTAGTTGCGGTTTGACATGGCCGACTTTGCGGTGCATTTTCGGCGGTTTGCCGAATAGGATGGACATGGGGATGTCCACGGGTTTATCAGCCAATAAATTATCATTGAGCAGCAAATGTTCAGCTTCGGTGGCTTCGCCGATGACCGCATAGAGGCAATGTTCGCGTTCACAAAAAGAACTGAACAACGGCAATGACTCCGGCTTGATGGCTACCACATAACGCTCTTGGGCTTCATTGCACCAGATTTGCATAGGGGACATGCCAATGTCAGCATTATGCACATTCCGTAATTCAAAGCGCCCGCCACGACCACAGTCATGGATAATTTCCGGTACGGCGTTGGACAAACCACCAGCACCTATATCATGGATGGAAATAATGGGGGTGTCGTTACCCAAAGAATTGCAATGGTTGATGACTTCTTGGCAACGGCGTTCCATTTCCGGGTTTTCGCGTTGCACTGAGGCAAAATCCAAGTCTTCAGAACCCGAGCCAGAGGCTTGGGAGGAAGCAGCGCCGCCGCCCAAGCCGATGAGCATGGCGGGGCCACCCAAGATGATAATTAATGAGCCAGCAGGTATAGGGTGCTTGTCGATGAGCATGGGGCGGATATTGCCCATGCCGCCGGCGATCATAATCGGTTTGTGGTAACCTTTAAATTCATTGCTGTTATTACCGGGTGCCGATTGTTCATAGCTGCGGAAATAACCTGCCAGGTTGGGTCTGCCAAATTCATTGTTAAAGGCCGCGCCACCTAGCGGGCCTTCCAACATAATGGCCAGCGCAGAAGCAATGCGTTCAGGTTTGCCGTTTTCTTGTTCCCACGGCTGGCGATAGCCAGGGATTTTTAAATGCGATACCGAAAATCCGGTCAAGCCTGCTTTGGTGGCTGAACCGCGTCCGGTTGCCCCTTCATCACGAATCTCACCGCCTGAACCCGTTGCAGCGCCAGGAAATGGCGAAATGGCGGTAGGATGGTTGTGGGTTTCAACTTTCATCAGCAAATGTGCGGCTTCTTCAACATAAGCATATTCGCCAGACAGGGCATTGCGGATAAAAACCTGTGCGCTGGAGCCTTCGGCTACGGAGGCATTGTCGCTGTAGGCGGATAAAATGCCAGCCGGGCTTTTTTCGGCGGTGTTCCTGATCATGCTGAATAAAGACTGCGCTTGTTCAATACCATCGATAGTCCAGTTGGCATTAAAAATTTTATGGCGGCAATGTTCGGAATTTGCTTGGGCAAACATCATCAGCTCGACATCGGTCGGGTTTCTTGCAAGTTTTTGGAAACTGGCGACTAAATAATCGATTTCATCATCGGATAAGGCCATGCCCAGTTCGGCATTGGCTTGGACTAGCGCTGCCCGACCTTGTTCGAGGATGGAGACCGTAACTAGGGGTTTAGGCGTATGCTGGGCAAATAAATCCGGTTCTGCAAGTCCATCAATGACCGTTTGGGTCATGCGGTCATGAAGCAAAGTGGCTAGCTGTGTCTTAACGGATGCGCTTAGCGGGTGTGTGTTGGTCAGGGTGTATTCAATGCCCCGCTCTATACGCCTAATGGTGTGTAAGCCACAACGTTGGGCAATTTCTGTGGCTTTGCTGGACCACGGTGATAGCGTGCCTGGTCGGGGAACGACCAATAGGGATTCACCATTGCCAGTTGTTGGCAGGGATGTTTCGCCGTAAGACAGCAGCTGGCTTAACATGGCTGTTTGGGAGCTGTCCAATTCACCCTCCACATCGACAAAATGGATGAACCGTGCTGAAACATTTTGAATAGTTGGCGCTAGGGCAGCTAATTCAGACAGCAGTTTTTTTACGCGAAAGTCAGATAAAGCGGAAGTTCCAGTAAATTTTAACATAATCAGTACGACGGTATTGTGGGTTCAGGTTCAGCGTGGGCTAAAGCATAAGGGCTTATCTATTGGTCGGTACATTACCTATCAACTTTAGGTTGTTTGTCAGGTTTTGTAAGAACAGCCCGTAAAGCCATATTGCAGTTATCTTCAAAGCATCAGCAATTTTGATGGCTTTCGGCAGCGCCTTAGCTTAAATAACAGACTGGTCTAGTTTGTTTCTTGTGTTTGGGATTGTACAGGCCATCAAATCATCCACAAAATATAAGTTGCGTCTAGGGTTGTTCGGCGGCTGTGCCATATTATCAAATTTATGGCCTAGCGTTTGCCAACCAGCAATGATGGGGTGTTATTTTTTCTGCGCCAAATCTGTTTTGATGGTGGTTTCAATGAGCGTCAGCAATTTGACGCTGGCGGCATCAGAAAGCAGTTTTTGGTCACCGTCAACCACCACAATGTCCGTATGTTGGTGCTGTTCTTCCAGTTTAAGCCAGTAAGTTTTGTCATTATTGTCTATGCCCAAGACCACAAACTTCACTTCATCCCAATAAGAATCGTCGGCGACGGCTTGCTCGTCGGGATCATATTGGATGGTGTATAGCCGGGCCTCCGGGTCGCGGCCAGTCACTTCTATCGATTTTCGGGTGAGGGCTTTACCTACTATGCGCCACGCTTTGGTAAAGGGCACATTGATGCGTAAACGGTTTTCGCCATCATCAAACTTAATGCGCTCTATGGTAATGGCGGAGTCGGGTATTGCGGCCTGTTCGGCTTCATTGGTGGCAGCTGCGGGGGGCAAAGGAGGGGCTACAACCGACTCGTCTACTGTTGGGGCAGGGGCTACCTTAGTTTGGGGGACAGGTTCTTCAACAACTGGGGCGACTGGTTCTGTAACTACTGGCGTCACAGCTTCGGCAAGCACTGGGGCCGGCGCAATAATGACACCAGGAATAGTGGTGTTCTTAAGGTCAGCCGGCAAAATCAGCGGAGGTATGGCGGTAGTATATTGGTAGTCTTTTTCCTTGTCAGGGAACAGGCTTTTGATATAACTGCATGCTGATAGGTTAGCTAGCACCAGTGCCGATAAAAACAGGGGGTAAACTTTTATTTTCATTGGATGGCTTCAGCTTGGCGCATGGCGTCACGGACCGTATCAAAACAGTCCTCAGTTAGCCAAGTTAATGGCAAACGGATCCCAGTCCCCATTAGGCCCATTTCCGCAAGCGCCCATTTGACCGGGATTGGGTTGGATTGGATAAACAGGTTTTTGTGCAGGCCGGCTAATTTTGTGTCTATGGCCAAGGCAGTGGCTTCATCACCAGCCATGGCCGCCATGATCATTTCATGCACCAAGCGCGGGGCGACATTGCCGGTGACGGTAATAGTGCCATTGCCGCCTAACAGACAGAACTCGCGGCTAGTCGCGTCGTCCCCGGTATAGATGGCAAAGTCCTGGCCCACTAAATCACGGATTTTTTTGACACGGGATAAATCCCCTGTCGCTTCTTTAACACCCACAATGTTGGGGATGGCAGATAAGCGGCCTACCGTTTCCGGTAACATATCACAAGCGGTGCGGCCAGGGACGTTATACAAAATCTGCGGGATATCAACGGCTTCTGCAATGGCTTTGTGGTGCAGATATAAACCTTCCTGGGTTGGTTTATTATAATAAGGTGTCACAATCAAGCAGGCATCCGCACCAGCCAGTTTGGCTTTGCGCGTGAGGCTAACCGCTTCAGTGGTTGAATTTGCGCCTGTGCCTGCAATGACGGGTATTCTGCCGGCCACATAGTCAACGACGGACTTAATGACATCACAATGTTCATTTTCATCCAGGGTTGCAGATTCCCCTGTTGTGCCAACAGCAACCAAGGCATCAGTCCCTTGGGCTATGTGGAATTCGACCAGTTTTTTCAGGCTGTCTTTATCCACTGCCCCGCTTGCATACATCGGTGTCACTAATGCTACGATACTACCTTGAATCATGAAATCTCTCGATCAGAATTGATACAGTTACAAACTCCGCCCATTATAACAAGCTTATTTAAAAAATCCCCCCCAAGCCGTCTTTTCAGCTAGAGAAATAGGATAATCCCGTTTGCAAGCAGCTTGGTGCGGGGCGCTGGTGGGTGAAATCTGTAGTTAAACTTAAGCTGGCTGGAATACAAACTTAGAGGGGTCACAAATTTTACCCGCTACCAACTTGTTATCATTATCTGAAAGGGGTTGACCGGAAGTAGTCAGGGCAAGCATAGCGAAACTCAAGGGAAAAACGGGAAGCCAGCCTTAAAGAAGCGCGTGGCAAGTGTCGCCATCGGTATTCCCATTTAAGTTAGTGTAAAATAGCCCGTAGGGTTATGGCTTAGGGTTACCCTATATACGTCATCAGCCGCTTGTTGCCGTAAAAAAGCGTTGGGTGTTAACATCGCCCACATCCGATTGCGGTAAAATATAAATCTGTTATGTTATGATGGTTTTATGGTTGGGCATGTGTAGTTTGCTGCTAAGAATATTGGGGAATGGGGTGTGTATGCTGGATTTAAGAAAATTATTTTTGCCACAAAAAGATGCAGTGAAAAATAGGGTGGGCTTACCCAAGTTGCTGGTGTTTGTTTTCCTAAATCTACCGATTCAGACCTTGTTCGCTGAAGGGCCGCCCAGCACCCCAATGCCCATTGATAATCCGGCAGTGGGTATGCCCGCCGATAAAATGGCTAACTTAGCCCCTGGGGTTTCGCGTGAACTGATGTCCATCATTAACAGCAAGCAGCATCCTTTTATGCAGCTCAAAGATTTTCAGTATCGCGCCGAAGATCTGGATGCGCTCTATAAATCGGCAGGGTATCAATTGCTGTGGCTGGGCAATCCCCAAGCAGAAAAAAACACGGCTGATGTGCTGAAGGTGCTGGAAGAAGCCGGCCTCAATGGTTTGGAAACAAGCCGTTATGACGTGGTGATGCTAAAACAAAAGATACCTGCTGCTTTATTGCTTATGCCAGACAATTATCAGCAACTGGCGCTTCACGATACCGCCATTAGCATCGCCTTGCTGCGTTTTTTGCATGATTTGCATTATGGCCGGGTCAACCCCAAAGACGTCAATTTCAATCTCAAATTACGGGAGCTAAAGCAGATTGACTTGCCTGCGCTTATTAAATCTAGCCAAGAACACGCCACAGTTTTGCAATTGCCCGCAATGGCCGAGCCAAAACTAAAACAATACCAATTATTAAAGCAGGCCTTAGCCAAGTATCGTTCATTAGCCAATGATTCAAAACCATTGGCCTTGGCGGTCAATAAGCCCATCAATCCTGGGGGTAACCTGAGCCCAGGGCAAGCTGACGAACTGAGCCGCTATTTGGAGGCGGTGGGTGATATGCCGATTGCACTAGGCGGCGAACCCAAAAAATCTAACCATTATTCAGGTGAACTGCTTGACGGCGTCAAAAAATTTCAGCTGCGGCATGGCATGAATGCGGATGGGGTGTTGGGTAAGGGCACGGTAGCTGCAATCAACGTGCCTTTCAGTGTCAGGGCAACGCAAATTGAGCTGGCCATGGAGCGCTTACGTTGGTTGCCTGAACCAAGTGCGGGCGCATCCATTATTGTCAACATCCCCGCTTTTCAATTGTGGGCGTATGACGATGTTGACGAGTTTAATAGTGATATGCCGACAATGCGGGTAGTGGTGGGCAAAGCCTTAAAAAACCAAACCCCCATCTTGATGGCAAAAATGAGTTTTATCGATTTTATGCCCTATTGGAATGTCCCTTACAATATTGTCAAGGATGAAATACTGCCTAAATTGGTGAAAAACCGGGGCTATTTAGCCAGCCAAAATATGGAGTTGGTGTCCACTTTTGGCAATGAGACCAAAGCGGTTGGCTTCTCTAGCGGCACGATTGCCCAACTTAAGCAAGGGTCATTGAGGGTCAGGCAACGGCCCGGTAAAAAGAATGCACTGGGCAAGGTAAAATTTATTTTTCCGAATAAGAGTGACGTTTATTTGCATGACACTCCTTCACGCAGTTTGTTCAGCAGATCGCGCCGGGATTTTAGCCATGGTTGTGTACGGGTTGCAAACCCTGACCGCTTGGCGGAATTTGCCCTCAAAAACCAATGGAGCAAAGAAGCAATACATGAAGCCTTGGCAACCCAAAAAACCCGGCGGGTGGTGTTAAAAAAATCGATACCAGTGACGTTTTTTTACATGACTTCTTTTATTGACCACCATGATAATTTGTCGTTTTACTCGGATGTTTATGATTATGACGCAATATTACAGGCGGCACTCGCTAAGCCGGGTGATGTGTCTGACCACGATATTTTTGTGCAGGCACCCGAACTGGAGCCGGTAGAAGCCATTAAACCCATAGATTTCATGGTTCCCATACAGCCTGTTGCCAGTAACCAGGAGTAAGCAATACCTCAATCAGTCACTAGTAGGCTTTGTTTTTTATATTATTTTTTACACAAGTGGAAGAAGAATCGGTAAAATTACCCCCCCTATCCTGTAAGTGTATGAAGGTTACCAATGAGTATAAAATCCAGTTTACTAAAAATGGCCATAAAAATGACCCCCAATGTTTTCATTATTTGGGGGGCCAATTTTGTGCTAAAGGGCATTGCCGAGATGACAGAGTTTAATTTTGACTTGGATGCCAGAAAAGTTTACGTTCAAACAAGGTTGCTGGGCGAAGACTCTGCAATAGAGGTTTTACTGGAAGATTTTGCGATTTTTAACGACGGTGATTCATACCGGTTTATTCTGCACCGGGCAAAATCAAACAAGTTATGGTTAAGCAATATATTGTCCCGCATCACTGGAAAAGCTTGGAAGATTCCAGTAATCCCGCAACTAAAAGGCCCCATCGAAGTCTTGGCAGAAGTGTTTAACGAGAAAACACCCGCTTTGGAAAAAATAGATTAATCCATCAAACTGACCAATCCTGCATTTTTGCCGGATTGGTCGTTAGACAGTCAAAATGTCAGTTATAGAATCCGAAGCTGATAAATCTACTCACCCTACCCTCTCCCTCCTTACACGTGTAGGTTTTTAATAAAAAGTATGACGAGACAGTGCGTTGAGGTAAATTGATGAGAGTCATCAACATCTATTTACCGAAGGTACCGCCATGTCTCGCCACCCAGAACTATACC
>JAPLRR010000011.1 GCA_026399075.1 Methylococcales bacterium | reverse complement strand
TTGCTTAACCATCAACTGCTCCCTGTCAAACCTGGCCGACCGGAGGCGTGGCCTAGCTTACCGGGAATCAATCAGGCGGCTTGGGTTACTGCGGTTGGGTGCGCGGAGTGAAAAAACCTACACGTGTAAGAGGGAGAGGGTAGGGTGAGGGGGTTTAAGCTACGGACGCTATATCTTGAATTTACAGGCTAACAATCAGTTTAGTTATGGTCGATAACGCCACAATTACGGATTTTCCTTCCCCCGGCTAGCTAGGTTTGTCCGTTTAGATAGTAATAGTGAACAGGAAAACCTTGCCATGAAAAACCTCAATTCGCCGTCAGCAAACGGCCATACCGGCACCCTATCACCATCTGGCGAAATTAAAACCCGATTGGTTGGCATCGTTGCTTATCCAGGCGTTGAGATTATCGACGTGACCGGCCCAATGGAAGTGTTTGCGTTTGCCAACATCATGCTGCAAAAGCTGGAAATGTCCAAAGAACCCGTTTATGCGATTGAACTGTTAGCGGCACAACCTGGACCACTGACAACAGCTCCCTGTGGCCTACAGATTATCGCTAACCGGGCTTATGGCGAGGTGCTGGACGACTTGGACACCTTGATCATTGCAGGAACACCCAACATCGATTGCTTATTGTGTGACCCAGCGCTAAAAACCTGGGTCCAATTAATGGCACCACAGGTCAGACGCTTGGCCTCAGTCTGCACGGGCGCATTTTTGCTCGCCGATTGCGGCCTGCTTGATGGCCTAAAGGCAACCAGCCATTGGCATTATTGTGACCGTTTGGCCAGTGATTATCCCGCCATCACTGTTGAAGCCGACCGGATCTTTGTGCGCGATGGCCACATCTCAACTTCAGGCGGCATAACCTCCGGCATAGACTTGAGCCTATCGCTGGTCGAGGAAGATTGGGGCAGCGAAGTGGCTTTGGGCATCGCCCGCTTCTTGGTCATGTTCCTCAGACGGCCTGGCGGCCAATCCCAGTTCAGCGCTTACTTAACCAGTGAAGCCAGCCGCCCCGAACTTAGGGATTTACAGGCGTGGATCATGGTGCACTTAACCGACGATTTACGCGTAGAAACTATGGCAGAACACCTGTGCATGAGCCCACGCAATTTTGCCCGCTTCTTCTTGACCGAAACGGGCATGACCCCTGCCAAATTTGTTGAATTGGCGCGTATTGATGCCGCCCGCCATTATCTGGGGAGCACCAAGCTTTCCATTGAGGCGGTCGCCGAAAGATCCGGCTTTGCCGACCCGGAACGTATGCGCCGGGCATTCGTGCGCCAATTGGGGGTCAACCCGCAAAATTACCGCAACCGCTTCTGCGATGCGGAGCCGCACCCGACGCGCCATTAAACCAACTACGGCCAGCAGCTAAGCACTTTACCCAAAGTGCAGTCTTATAGAGTACGAAGTTGGTAAGGCGACACAAGATTCCCTCTTCCTTTGGGAGAGGGTTAGGGTGAGGGTATTTCAAATGTCGCTTTACCAGCTTCGGCTCCTATAACAATCAACAAAAAGGTAGGTGTGTCATGCGTATTTTACTTATTTCTTCCGCATTTTCTGGATTAACCCAGCGCTTTTATACAGAACTTGAAGATGCTGGTTTTTTGGTTTCCGTAGAGCTGCACTTAGGCGACGTAGCCCAATTGATTGAAGGCGTGGGCTTGTTCAAGCCCGATTTAATACTCTGCCCATTTTTAACCCGACGCCTACCGGAAGAAATTTATGGGCATTACAAATGCCTGATTGTCCACCCCGGCATCAAAGGTGACAGGGGCCCGTCGTCCTTAGATTGGGCAATACAAACTAAACAACCCGAATGGGGGGTTTCTTTATTGGAAGCGGCGGAAGCTATGGATGCCGGCCCCATCTGGTCTAATAAAACCTTTCCAATGCGGCTGGCAACCAAAAGCAGCCTGTTTTATCGGGAAGTGACGCAAGCAGCCATTGATTGCTTATGGGAAGTCCTGAGTTATGTCAACGCCCCCGACTTTAAGCCCGAAGTCCAAGATTACAACAGGCCAGACTATAAGGGCAAAATCTTGCCAGCCATGAAACAAGAAGACCGTGCCATTCATTGGAAAAAACATCGCACCGAAGAAATTTTACGGCGCATTCATGCAGCCGATGGCAGCCCGGGCGTGCTTTCCGAAATCTGTGGGCGGGCTGTATACCTGTTCAATGCCCATAAAGAACCCCATTTAACTGGCTCAGCAGGCGACATTATCGCCACGGCTAACGAAGCCATTTGTATGGCAACGGTCGATGGTGCCATCTGGATCGGCCATTTAAAGGCAAAACCTGTGGCGGGCGAAAAAACCATCAAACTGCCTGCCACTAGGGTGTTACAAGACATACTGCCCAAACCCCACCCCCGAGGTTTGAAAAGCTGGCTAGCAAAAACCATCACCGCCATCGACATAGACTACAGTAAACCGGGGCGGCAACTGCCTTGCCAAGAAGTGTGGCATGAGCTGGAAGGCGATGTCGCGTATATTTACTCGCCTTTCCATAATGGCGGTATGAGCACTGCACAATGCCACTTGCTGTTGTCGGTTTACCAGCATGTCGCGACCTTGCCGATCAAAGTGATCGTGCTAATGGGCGGCGAAGAATGCTGGTCTAATGGCATACACCTGAACCACATCGAAGCCGCCGACAGCCCCGCTGATGAATCTTGGCTAAACATCAACGCGATAGACGACCTGATTTACCAAATCATCACCACCTTGGACAAAGCCACTATCGCCGCCGTTGCTGGCAGCGCGGGCGCTGGCGGTGCGATTATGGCCTTGGCTGCCGACCAAGTCATTGCCCGCGACGGGGTTATTTTTAACCCGCATTACAAAAACATGGGCGAACTTTACGGTTCTGAATATTGGACTTATTTATTGCCCAAACGGGTTGGTCAAAAAATGGCGACCACCTTGACTGAGCAACGCTTGCCTATCAGCGCCAAAAAGGCATGGCGGCTGGGCATGATAGACAAGGTGTTGGATAAAAACCATAAGATTTTTGTCGCCCAAACCAAACACTTGGCAAATACGCTTGCAAGTAATGCCGAACTATTCCAAGCCTGCTTAAATGCCAAAGCCAAAACCCGCTGTTATGACGAATCCCTAAAAGCCTTGGCAACCTACAGGCAATTTGAACTGACCCAAATGTATGAAAATTTTTATGGCAACGGGGACTATCACAATGCCAGAAAACGCTTTGTCCATAAGCTCAACGACAGTACCACAACCCCCGACAACATCGCCATACACCGCCAACAACCCGACGCAGCAAAAAGCCCAGCTTCAGGCAGCATGTACCATTTTGTCTGGCAGGACATTTATCTTATGGGTGATGACTTGGCGGATAGGGAGCATGAGGATATTTTTGTTCTGGCAGGGCAACTGGCCTCATCTACCAGCCATGAGGCCTTGGTTAAAAATATTCGTTTAATTTACCAGCATGTGCAGGCCCATTTTAAGGCTGAAGAAGAACTGATGGGGAACATGGGTTTTCGTAATCTTAAAACCCATGCGCGGGAGCATCAGACCATGCTGGAAAGGCTATTGCAAATGGAACAAAAAATCGCCCTGGTCGAATGGCAACGCAGTGACATTGAGGAATTTATGGCCAGTTGGGGACAACATATTATCCATTCTGATATGGCCTTCAATGCTTACCAAAAACATTCTACGCTTGAACCTGCTTAAGCGCTTAACGACACCTTAACCACCACTTTATTCCTTGGAGCCGCCATGAAAACGCCCGATAACACCCTTGAAATAGTGGCAGAACTCATTGCCCAAAGCGTAAAAATAGATTTGTTAGTGATGAAATCCAGACTTGCCACTGAAGAAGCCAAGCGAGGCTACGACCAAGAACTTGCCCTATTGCGGGCCAAGCAGCGGGAAATCACTGACAGCTTGCACCTACTGGAAAAACCCGTCAGCAATGTCTGGGAAAACATCGGGAATGGCGGCTAAATCAAAAAAAGCCATTCATTACAGTTGGGGTTAGGGGCATAGGGTATCTACACAAGTCAGAAAGCCCCTTCCCCCTCAGGGAGAAGCTTGGGATGAGGGAATTTAACTGCTTGATTTTACCCCCTCACCCCAACCCTCTCCCTAGGGGAGAGGGGGCTGTTGCGCAGTGCATATTAATGTTTTTATAGCCTTTAAAGCTTGTGCTGACAAAACAAGTCCACCTTAACCCACTTCCAGCAAACCCAAGACAATGACCACACACTACATCTATGTTATGGGTTCAGAATCCGGTTCAGGCAAAAGCACTGTTTGCCTGGGGATTTTGGCGCTATTATTAACGGCAGGCTATTTGCCGGGGGAGCTGGCTTATACCAAACCTATCACCCAATGCACCGACAAACAAGCCGTATCGTTATTTTGCAGCCAGCACAACATCCCTAGCCAAGAAGCGCCGCCGCTGATTTTTAGCAAAGGCTACAGCAAAAACTTTATTGATGGCAAAACCCCGTCTAGTGCCGAACTGCTGGCCAACGTGCGCAATTCGATACTCAACTTAGGCCAAGATAAAAAAGTGGTCATTATCGACGCGCTTGGCGGCCCCTCATCAGGCAGCGTAATCGGCGTATCGAATGTGGACGTGGCCTTGTCCTTGCCGTGCAAAGTGCTGTTTGTCGGCAAACCCGGCATAGGCGCGGCACTGGACGACACCGTACTCTGCGTCAACTTTATGCAGCACAAAGGGCTTACTGACATAGCCGTGATTTACAATAAAATCCCGCTGTTAGCTTTTGATGACATAAGAAAATACCTTAGCTTACGAATGCCGGCATTATTGCCCGGTATAACTTTGCTAGGCTTTATTGTGCTAATCCCAAACTTGGGTGCTTGCCTCAACAATAATTCCAGTAAAGAAATAGCCCAGTGGTTTGGGGCTTACTTAAATCCCCAAGGCTGGATAGGTTTAACATAAGGCAAGCCAGTCGTGATGGTCTTTCGCACCTACAGGCCGATGCCTTATATCTTTAGCCACTCGCCCGCTTGAAATCCGCGCTGCTACCCCCATATAAGTTTTATCTAAAATACATTTCAAAAGGTGAGTAACATGCGGACGGATAAATTAACCGGCAAGTTTCAAGCGGCATTGGCTGATGCCCAAAGTTTGGCCTTGGGAAAAGACCACCAATTTATTGAGCCATTACATCTGATGCTGGCCTTGCTCGACCAAGAAGGCGGCAGTGTCAAGCCGCTATTGGCGCAGCTGGGTGTCAACACCCAGCTATTGCGCACTGATTTGCAAAAAGAACTGGGGCGTATTGCGACGGTCAGCGGTTCGGGCGGGGATGTGCAAATCTCCAACGAATTGTCCCGCTTGCTTAACCTCTGCGATAAACTGGCACAACAACGCAATGATAAATTCATCGCCAGCGAGTTGTTTTTACTCGCGGCTGGCGAAGAAAAAGGCGTGTTAAATGACTTGCTGAAAAAAGCTGGGGCTGACAAAAAATCAGTGGCGGCGGCGATAGACAAAATGCGCGGCGGTGCGGCGGTAGATGATGCCAATGCTGAAGACCAACGCCAAGCCTTGGACAAATACACCATCAACCTGACCGAACGCGCCGAACAAGGCAAACTGGATCCGGTCATCGGCAGGGATGATGAAATCCGCCGCACGATTCAAGTGCTGCAACGGCGCACTAAAAACAACCCTGTGTTGATCGGTGAACCGGGCGTGGGCAAAACCGCGATTGTCGAAGGCTTGGCGCAACGCATCGTCAATGGCGAAGTGCCGGAAGGCATTAAAGGCAAGCAAGTGTTGGCCTTGGATATGGCGGCATTGATCGCGGGCGCAAAGTTTCGGGGCGAGTTTGAAGAACGCCTGAAAGCGGTGCTGAATGATCTTGCCAAACAAGAAGGCCAAGTCATTTTGTTTATCGACGAATTGCATACCATGGTCGGCGCTGGCAAGGCAGAAGGCGCGATGGATGCCGGCAATATGCTCAAGCCCGCCTTGGCGCGTGGCGAACTGCATTGCGTGGGCGCAACCACCTTGGAAGAATACCGCAAATATGTCGAAAAAGATGCGGCTTTGGAACGCCGTTTCCAAAAAGTCTTGGTTGATGAACCCTCCGTTGAGGACACTATCGCCATTTTGCGCGGCTTGAAAGAAAAATACGAAGTACATCACGGTGTCACCATTTCTGACCCTGCGATAGTGGCTGCTGCCACGCTTTCTTACCGTTATATTGCTGACCGCCAGCTGCCGGACAAAGCCATCGATTTGATCGACGAAGCCGCCAGCCGCATCCGCATGGAAATGGATTCCAAACCCGAAGAAATGGATAAGCTGTATCGGCGCTTGATCCAATTAAAAATCGAACAAGTCGCGCTCAAGAAAGAAAAAGATCCGGCCTCCATAAAGCGTTTGGAAATATTGGAAGACGAGATCAGCGATTTGGAAAAAGAATACTCTGAGCTGGAAGAAATCTGGAAAGCCGAAAAAGCGTCCTTGCAAGGTTCGGCAATGGTCAAAGAAAAACTGGAACATGCGCGGACAGAGCTGGAAGTGGCTAGCCGCAGCAATGATTTGGCGCGGATGTCCGAATTGCAATATGGCATCATCCCAGCGTTGGAAAAACAATTGGCGACGGCCACTGACCCTGATGAAGCCCAAAAAATGACTTTGTTGCGCAATAAAGTCACCGACGAAGAAATCGCCGAAGTGGTGTCAAAATGGACAGGGATTCCGGTGTCAAAAATGATGGAAGGCGAACGGGACAAGCTGTTGCGTATGGAAGAGCAGCTTAGCAAGCGCGTCGTTGGCCAAGAAGAAGCCCTAAAAGCCGTCAGCAATGCCATACGCCGCTCTAGGGCTGGCTTGTCCGACCCCAACCGCCCGAATGGTTCGTTTTTGTTCTTGGGGCCTACCGGTGTGGGTAAAACAGAATTATGCAAGGCACTGGCGGAATTTATGTTCGACACAGTGGATGCCATGGTGCGGATTGATATGTCCGAATTTATGGAAAAGCATTCTGTCGCCCGTCTGATTGGAGCGCCTCCGGGCTATGTCGGCTATGAAGAAGGTGGTTATTTGACCGAACTGGTCAGACGCAAACCCTATTCAGTGATTTTGATGGATGAGATTGAAAAAGCCCATCCCGATGTTTTTAATATCCTGTTGCAAGTGCTGGATGATGGCCGCTTGACTGATGGCCAAGGCCGGACGGTGGACTTTAGGAACACCGTGATTGTGATGACCTCCAACATAGGCTCGGACATTATCCAAGAACTGGCTGGCGAAGCACTTTATCCGGTAATGAAAGCCGCAGTCATGGAACGGGTAAGCCAGCAATTCCGGCCTGAATTTATCAATCGTATCGATGAGGCAGTGGTTTTCCATCCCTTAGGACGCGAGCAAATCCGGGCCATTTCCGGCATCCAGATTGGCTTTTTGCGTAAGCGTTTACTGGATAGGGACATCCACTTTGAGATCACCGACCCAGCCTTGGATTTACTGGGCGAAGCCGGATTTGACCCCGTTTACGGCGCAAGGCCAATGAAACGGGCCATTCAACAACAATTGGAAAACCCGCTGGCACAAGAAATATTGTCCGGTTATTTTGCCGCTGGCGACACCATCAAAGTGGATGTAGACAGCGAAGGCTTACGGTTTTTCAAAGCCTGATAATACCCCACCAACTAGCGGGTTGCTTTAAGCACTATCTATGGCTAAAGCAACCCGCCACACGGCATCCAGCGCAAACCAATATAGAGTACGAAGTTGGTAAAGCGACACAAGATTCCCTCTCCCTTTGGGAGAGGGTATTTTCCAACCGCTGCCAAGTATCAGCACCCGGCCTAAGGCTAGGCTTTTGTCATCAAAAAGTAACACATAGTTTGTTACAATACCCCATTTACATGCTGTTAATTAATTATGTCCAGTTTTAATGTTCTTGTTGTTGAAGATGAAGATGCTATCAGAGGCATGTTAATGATGGTGCTTGAGCAGTCGGGCTTTATGCCGATGGCGGCTGCGGATGCCGAAGAGGCGCAAAAAGTCTTGGCTGACAATCTGCCGGATTTGATCTTACTGGACTGGATGCTGCCGGGCATCAGCGGTGTGGAATGGGCCAGACGCTTGAAGAAAGAACCCATCTACCGCGACATCCCCATTATCTTGTTGACTGCGCGTGGCGAAGAAGAGGACAAGGTGCGCGGACTGGAAATTGGCGCGGATGACTATGTCAGCAAACCCTTTTCACCTAAAGAACTCATCGCCCGCATCCGTGCGGTATTGCGCCGTAGCGGAAAAATCCCCGGTCAGGCACAAATCACCGTGGGCGATTTGCTGCTTGACACCGAACAGCATCGGCTCAGCATCGGTGACAAACAATTGGAAGTCAGCCCCACCGAATTTCGCTTAATGCACTTTTTTATGACCCATCCTGATAAAGTCTACACCCGCACCCAATTGCTGGATCAGGTCTGGGGGCGCAGTGTTTATATTGAAGAGCGGACGATTGATGTCCATATCCGCCGCTTGAGAAAAATCTTAGGGGAATATGGCCGCGAGGATATAGTCCAAACCGTGCGGGGTTTCGGCTATCGGTTTTCTTTAGTGGATTAATCCAAACTTATGGGTATCTGGCAAAAAGAGATCATTACCGTCCTATTGCTGTTCACCGCTGTCGCAATCGTTGGTGGCTTAACAGGGCTGTTTATCCCTTTGCTGTTTATATTGATGCTGGCGATCATTATGCGTCAAGTGGTGCATATCAGCCGCTTTGAAAAGTGGATCAGCACGGGTGGGCGGGGTAAATACCCTAAAACAACCGGGGTGTGGGAAGAAATTTATTACCACGTTTACCGGATAAAAAAGGAAGAAAAGCGCCGTAAAAAGAAACTCAGCAAGATGATAGACCAGTTTCGCCAATCCACCGAAGCCTTGCCGGATGCCGCTGTAGTTTTGGGTATCCATGATGAGATAGACTGGGCCAACAAAGCGGCACGGGAAGTGTTTGGTTTGCAAGCTTCCGATAAAGGCCAACGCATCCCCAATTTGATCCGCTATCCTGACTTTATCCGCTACCTCAAGTCCGGAAACTACAAAGAATCCGTGATTTTGCCCTCCCCTGTTGACCACCGTATGAGTTTGGAAGTGCGGATTGTGCCTTATGGCGCGGGGCTGCGCCTATTGTTGGCGCAAGATGTGACGCAACTGAAAAAAATGGAGCGCATGCGCAAGGATTTTGTGGCGAATGTGTCGCATGAGCTAAGAACCCCATTGACGGTCTTGAAAGGCTATTTGGAAACCTTGCAAGATTTGGATGACGGGCATTCGCCGTTATTGACCAATTCATTTTTGCAAATGCAAGGACAAACCGAACGTATGCAGCACTTGGTCGATGATTTGTTGCTGTTGACCCGTTTGGAAACGCAACAGAAAAAATCCCATTGTGTTGATGTCCCTGCCCTGTTAAGCCAGATTTGCCAAGAAGGCGACAGCCTTGAAAATGAGTCCAGGCGTATAGAACTCAGCCTAGAAACCAACGCCCATTTGATCGGCGACGAACAGGAATTGCGTAGCGCCTTTACTAATTTATTGGGCAATGCGCTTAAATACTCGCCAGACGACTCTGTGGTTAAAGTCCGCTGGCAACAATCGCCCAAATCGATCATTTTGGCGATAGAAGACCAAGGTGAAGGTATCGCAAAAGCCGACATACCCCGTGTGACCGAGCGGTTTTATCGGGTGGAAACCAAACGCGTAAAAAAAGTGAACGGCACCGGTTTAGGTTTGGCCATCGTCAAACATGTGCTAATGCGCCACGACGGCCATTTGGATATCCGCAGTGAATTGGGCAAAGGCAGCTGTTTTAGCTGCTATTTCCCGATGAGCCGTTGGTGTGATGAGAACACGACAATGGTCAACTAGGCGACGTTACCCGCAATTAACTCTAGCCAAGTAATTGCCCCACCTACAAACTGGCCGAAACAGCCCTGTAGGCTGGAGTGCAATGGCTTTAGACATTGCCGTGCCGCCCCGCAAAACGTCTAAAGCCGTTTTACTCCAAGTAGCGGCATGCTAAAATCGACCGATTTCACACCCGCTATTCCGGCCTGGGCTAAACATCATACTAGTGTTTTGGCTTGCTTATCCCCTAAAGCCACTAGCGCCACCTTAGCCAGTTCTTGCCATAAATCATTTTTCCAAACATTCAGGTAGCGCCTGAATTGCCGCTGGGCTGAGAGCATGGCAAAGTCTTGTTCATCAACTAAATTGCGTATTTCTTCACAGTATTGTTTAATTTCTTTGGCAGTTTTTTTAGGGTCAGACTCATCTGGCTTATCGTAAACTGACCCCAATAAAGCCAGCTCAGCTAAACAGCTGAGCACACCGACCCGACTTTCTGCATTAGCAAATGAATGCTGCCATCGGGCAATTTGCACAACTTGACCCCATAAATCACGGTGTTCATCAGATAATTTAGAATGGTCCAGACAGCTAAGGATGGCATGTAAGGATAAATGCTGGGTAATGGCCCAATATTTGTTTGGATCGGCTTGTATGGCTTTGTAGTATAAATCCCGTGACTTTTCATAAGCCTGTTTGCTCAGTTCAACTTCACTAGTCAGTCCAAAGGCAATACCAATACGCTTCTCACTAGCGGCATTCAGCCCTAAACGCTCGGCATTAACTTCAGGCGTCGCCTTGGCATCAGGCTCTTCCATCCATTTGTTAAACTCAGCCCGTATCAAACGAACTAAATTGATAATCTCCGTCACTTTTTCGGATTCCAGTATGGACTGTAACTCAACGGACTTATTGGCACCGACCAATTCGTCTATCCGATCAAACATCACTTCTAGTCTTTTACGGGTTTGTTTGTCACGAAAATTACAGACTTGTTGATCAAATCCCCCTGGCACTGTGGAATAAGCCACAATACTTGCCCAATCATGGGTACCTGGGGATTCGGTGCGTAAGCGTTGCCTGAGTTCATAAAGCACCCAGCGCGGATCTTTGCCATTCAGCAAGCCACGGTATAACACTTCAGCGGCAATGGCAGACGCTTTCATCCATAACGGAAATTGCGAAGCAATCACCCATGGGATACCGGCGGCACTTAACTCATGGGCGATGCTACCACCGGGAGCCACCACTGTGTCTATTGCCCCTGAATCACACGTAGCCAAGGTAACTACGGTTGGGCAATAGCGGGTCGTACCCGACGAATCACGCGAAGTCAGCGCAATGGCCAAGCGCTCTCCGTCAACAATATCAGCGGTCGCTTCCGCTTCATTGCACAAGGCCATGCCATAGTGCTCTTCACCCGCATTTTTAAACGGGGCACCATGGGCAAGGATGTGCACATGGGTAAATTCGTTGTTAATACAGGCCTTGCGGATTTTTTCAAGGCTGGCATCCGGCAAGATGGTGAGCATTTTTTTAACTTCCTGCACCCGCGCCAATTTGTCATCTTTTTTGGCCACCCACGGTTCTATGGCTTCGCGTAAGGCTTGTAAATGGGCTTGGGCCGGAACGTACAGGCCATTGGGTGCGGCATAGGCAAACAAAATGCGCGGCGGCCTATCCCAATTGACTGGCAAGGCCCTACCCCGGCGAATTTCACGGGTAATGGCGATGGGTGTGCGGGTCTGTAAAAATAAGGGTGAACCAGAACCGGGAAACCCATCAGGGGAAATCGCCGATTCAAAAGGGATCATGCCCAGTTCAAACCCTGACAAGGCCAAGCAAAGATGAATCAGTTCGCCTTTACCGGTGGACACATAGCCCAATTCTGCGACTAAGGCTGGCACTTGGGCCAACACTTGGCCGATGGTTTCACCAATGTCCCTGATTTCGCCTTGGCGTTGCTCATCTTTAGCCGGGTCTTTATCTTCGGGGTAGCGCAAGCGCCGTAAGCGCATCAACAGCTGGCGATGTTCAAACGGCAGGTGGACAGTCACTGGGCCATCTGCACCACATAAGGCAATATAAGGTGTCAACGGTGACAGCAATTGGTTATGGGCGGGGCCAGGCCTTAATAACTCCAGCTTAACTTTAGGAATAGCTGCGGATTTATTTTTCATTTCAACTCCTCACGAATTTTTTGATTTCCACCGGCTTAACACCTTTGCCATCCAGCTCTATATGCAACAAGCGACCAGCTACCTTCCCGCCTTCCTTCTTAACCGACACCGCACTGGTTTGGTTTAACAAAAAGGGGACTTTAGTGCCCGTCCCATCATCAAACTTGGCCTTGTCAATCAAATCCATACGACCTTCTTTATTGACCAGCAAGTCAAAAACAGGCTTAAAAGACGCGGTGTCTTTCAGCATGGCATCAGTGAACCGTAACAAGCGTATCCATGTCCCGCAGTTAAAGTAAAATCGGTTCACATCAATGCCGATGGCCCGCTCCAAATGGGTGTGGCCAGTAATGATAAAATTCATCGATTTGCCTACAGAAGCCACCACATCGGTATAGGTGTCGTCTTTATCATCCAGCACAAAAGTTTTGTCATCCTTCAACCAATCTTTCAAAGCCCTGCGTAAAGCCTCATCCTTACCGACCCCAGTAATCCAACCAGTCAGGCTGTCCCACACCAATTGCGGTGCGCCCAAAGCCTGATCCGGCCCACCCACCAAGGCTTTTGGGTTGCCCAAATTTTGCTCGGCATCCATTAACATCTCATCGACATTATCAGCAGTATGGCTGGTCGTTGAGTGCATACTGGCAACCACATTGGCACCTAGCAGCTGGTCAATTGGGGTGTTTGCCGTGCTGGTTTCAGCAGGGGTTTGAAAACCATCCGCCGAAAGGCGCTGGTCCACTTGTTTGCTACCTTTGATTTTTTCGCCAACGATAGACAGCAATTGGGTGATTTTTTTTGCCTGTGAGGGATCCAGTACCACCAACGCCCCCACTGCCGCATTGGTTTCGGGTTTTAATAAGTCTATCCATTTATAGGTTTCCTTGACCTTGTTCATCACCTCCTTGACCATGCGTGAACCCGCATTCGGCTGCCATTCAGAAGCGTCTAGCGTCAGCCCAGCATTCAAACGCCGCGACACTCTTGAGAGATCTTCATAGCGGTTGAAATTCCACGCATCCACCTCATTGCCGTGGATGCAAAACACCTTGGCATTGCCGACATTACAGGTATAACCTGCGCCCGTTGTCGAAAACACGATCTTGGCGCGATTTTCTGGCTTGTCGCCCGCCAAGCGCCATAAAATCAGGCTTTGCACGGTAGGGTAAGCCATTTCCACATCGTGGTTGCCTATCACAAAAACCAGCGTCCGCTGAGTGGCCGCCACCAACTCCGCCATGGCATTCCAAATATCCACAAAAGACACATCATCCATAATGCGTTTGACAATAGAGACCGCATTGTCGGTTGCCACATAGCCGGGCATATCCTCGGCCAAAGTATCAAAAACATCACCATTCAACACCAAAGCCACCCTACCCTCAGGGCATTGTTTTGCCACCCAACGGATATACGCGGCCAGCCGAGCCGTTTCCCCTAATATTTGAAAGCCGGGTTTTCCGCCCATGTGTATATCCGAAATCACATGGACTTCATCGTAGTCAGGAAACGGGTTAAAGTCGCTCATGGTCAAATCCTCTGGTGCTGGTTCGGGTGTAAGTATCCAGCCCCTTTGGAAAAGCCTGGATAATTACGTTTGGGTTAAATTATTGTTATGGGTGGTTTTGCAGTGTATTGCCTTTTCTTAGGCTTGGTCATTGTAGGGTAATTTAAACATCAAAAACAGTGTATGGTTTTATATTCTTGTAGGCTACTTGCTACCCGGCTTAATCTAAGGTCATAGAGTAGGTTGGGCAACAGCTTTATCTTTGCCCAACATTGCGGCGCACGATAGTAAAACGGCAGTGGTATTCGAATAGGGATTGCAAGTGGGATTATCCAAAACTATCCCCAAGTCAGTGCATTGAAATGTTGGGCACGAAAAGCATGTGCCCAACCTACCCGGCTGGAGTTTGGGAACGAACACCGTAGAGACGCGATTTATCGCGTCTGGATTATCGCGTCTGGATTATCGCGTCTGGATTATCGCGTCTGTAATATTCGCGTTTCCGTCAGCAATTGGGTCGCTATTGGAGACGCGATAAATCGCGTCTCTACAGTCTGCCTCATTCCCAAGCAGAGTTTGGGAACGAAAAAAATTGCCGTGCCGCCGCGTAAAACGTCTAAAACCGTTTTACTCCAAATCTGGTTGTAGGCCGGAATAAGCCGCTTTGAGCGATAGCGAAAAGCGGCGTTTCCGGCATATCGGGCGCTCAGTGCGCCGGAAACGGCAGTTTTCACTCCCGTTCAAACCGCCTTATTCCGACCTACAGGGCTGGCCTACCCGTCTTGATTTTCTCCACTTGGCCAAGGGCTTGTTTGAGTTCGTCTTCATTGAGTAGTGCCAGCAGATGCAAGCCGGCGCGGAGGATCTCGCTTTTTTTGACATGGATGCCTGCGGCCAGGCAGGTTTTTTTTAGTTCTGAGATTTTCTGATAATCTTTTTCTGGGAAGGTAAAGCTGTCCCTGATGACTTTTTCTTTGGCGGCTTTTATTTTTTTAGCTGGAACTGGCACATCCAAATCTATTTCAACCAAAGCAATGGTTTCATTTATTTCAATCGCGGGGCTTACTGCGGGGGATTTTTTGCTGGTTTTTTTGGCGGGAGCTGGTTCAACAGCAGGTACGGGGGCCAAGTCAGCATCAACTGGCGCTTCGGCTGGTTGTTTGGTTTTTGGTTTTGTTGTGGTCATGGTAGTTGCCTTTGAGTCATAAAAAATACAGTATATACCGTTTATACTGTTTTTATGAAATAAATCTTATTGTGGCCACATTTACTTTACACGCACAAAAAAATTTTTAGTGTGGCTTAAGCTACACCTGACCAATCGGATAAATTCATTTATTGACGTTGAAGGACAATGCCAGGCAACTACCGACAATTAACCGCTTGCACCCATGCCTGCAACTGCCCTGCCACCCAAGCGCCATCATCCAGCGTCAAGTCGTGGCCTGCGCCAGCACAAGACTGTAGCGGCAGCCCCCATTTTTTGTGCAAGGCTTCCGAACAGGCTGGCGACACCATGCGGTCGCCTTGCCCGTTTAATAATAAGACGGGTTGGCTGGGCTTGCTGCTGCCCGGCTTAAAGCGGGCCGCCGCCATGATTTGGCTTAGGCTATTGCCTAGGCTGATAGGGCGCTGTTGTTGAATTTTTGCCCACGCCAAAATGAGCTGTTCATCGTGTTGCCTGCGGTTGCTGACCAACTGCAAGATTTTTGCTTCCCGTTGCGGGATATTTCGGGTCATGGTCAAGGCGATAAAATCCCGATAACTTTGCCAACGTAAGCGCTGGTAAAACGGGCTGACATCGGCAAAACTGGTGTTCATTAAAGCAGCCCCGCTGACTTCATCAGGATGGTTTTGTAGCCAATGCCATGCCACCATTGCGCCTAAAGATAAGGCCAATAAGGTGACAGGCTGTGCCAACAGGCCGTTAGCCAAAGCTTCGCTACGTACGCTGGCCGCTATTGCCGGGATGGTTTTGGGGCTGGTTGCTTGATAATGCCGACCAGTGCCCGGTAAATCCAATACGTTTATCCGGGCATCAGGAAAGGCCGCTTGCAGCTGTGGGATAAAATCGCCCCAATGCGCTGCTTCACGCGAGAGCCCCCTTAACAACAACCAATTTTGGCCAATTGGCTTATCCATACCACAGTCCTTGGGCTTGGGTTTCGTAAGCAGTCCTTTGTGCAGGGCTAAGCTGGGTCCATTTTGGATACAACAGGCTACGGTGCAAAAAATCAAACAGCATAAAATGACGGCGGAAGATGCGCTGCTGGCGATGCGGCAACAAAGGATGGAACAAACCGTGCCGCGAAAACAAGTGGGTGGGGCTTTTACGCAACCATAGCCAAGAGCCCATTTCTAGGGTCAATGGCAGGAACAAGGCCTTATCGCCAACGCGCTGGCAAAATTCGTCGAACAAATAATCCCAGATATCGCCGTTAATCACATACTCGTGGCAGGTTGGCTCTATGCGGTAGATATGGTGGGGATAGCAACGGTCATACTGTTCCTTTAAGGACAATATTTCGGCAATGCTGGCAAAAGGTGTTTTTCGTGAGGCGTAAGGAAACCACAAGCGGTCTTGAATACCAAAACCAGAATGTAAATCCAGGGCGATGGCTAAGGGTGCACCAAATAGCTGCTGTTCGACCACGCGGCAGACAGCTTGCGCCTCTTTTTCCATTACTGCGCCCTCCCCCCGATACCAAGGCAAATGCCGCGACAAGCGGTGGCCGCTATACAGCCGTGTTGCCCCTACGCCTTCGATGGGTGCGTTGCGCATCAAATCCACACCATTTCCGTTGGCGCGTGTGCCCCAATAAACCCCTACCGGATTGACCATAGGCACAAACACCAACCGGGATTTTTCTAAACGCGCCAGCAATTCACCATCCCAATCCAACAATTGGCTGAGGGTTTCCATATAAGACAAGATCACTTGGCTGCCGATTTTTTCCAGTCCATGCACCCCGCCAAAAAATGCCAAAACAGGCACATCAGGTTCGCTAGAACCTAAGCTTATGCAATGGATGGGGAATGTTTGGCCTTTGTGGTTTATCTCTTCTAAAATCTCAATTCGGGCCCTGTCGCCCAATTGTTTGATGATGCCTTCAAGCTGTTTAAGCTCTGCAAAGTTAATGCCCGTCATAAAGTAAAGTCTGCTATCCATATTCCAGCCTTTGGCTGGTCTGTTGATGGGCATAGGTTTCTACACAAGCTTGGGCTTATCATAAAAACTTCGTCATACTGGCATGGATGCCAGTATCCAGTCACACGGATGTGAAACTGCAATTATACGATGGCAGCAAATCCAGCACCTACGTTTTGAATAAACGACCGTCCATGGCACAGGATTTTGGCATCCCTGTAGAAATGACGGCCTTAAGATTTATGTAGACACTTATGCTCTGAGGAAGAGGTTGCCACGCCCGTAACTTCTGAGTAGTTATGGGCAATAGCGGCAGACCTGCGAGGTTTTATAAACCTCGCAGGTCTTTATCCAGCAATTCCAGCGCCCTACCCTTCGGCAATCCGTTGTGCAATCAGCTCCCTAGTTTCAAGGCTGACTGTTTGGCGGCTTTTTCCGGCACTATCGATGACAGGTAAAAAGCTAAGGCTCACTTCAATTTTATCCAAGGCCAGCATTTTTAGTAGATGGCTGACAAATTCATCATCACCAATAAACGGCGCTTGTACCCTAGCTTCGCCTTGATACTGGACAACCGCAGCTTGTATCGCTGATTGGGCCATTAAGGCGGGTTGAAATAACGAGGCGTGGAAATGTTGCACGTCTTGCCCCGCTGTCGTTGTCCCTTCAGGAAATGCAATAATTGTGCTGTTTTGCTTTAATAAGCCGAGCATTTGTTCGCTGGTGGCCTTGATCTGCTGCTTATCACCCCGACGGATGAAAACCGTGCCGCCCTGCTTGGCTAAAAAGCCAATCACAGGCCAGCCGGAAATATCGCTTTTGGCGACAAAATAGGCAGGCAAAAACTGTCCTATAACGATAATGTCCAACCAAGAAATATGGTTGCTGACCAGCATAGTACCCTGATCGGGTAAGACACCTTCTTGGTTGACTCGCAAATTAAGGATAGCACTAAAACAGCGTAGCCAATGGGTTTTTAACTCGCCACTGAGGCGTTGGTATTGGCTTTCTGGAAACAATAAGCCCAGTAGCGGAAAAACCAAACCCGCTATCATCACCCCATAGCTGAACAGCAAGGCAATTTGGATTAGCCTATAAAGCAGCCGCAGTTTCAATTTCATTATTTGCCCGATAGTCTCTCATGTAATGCTTGCTGTAACGGTCTTTCAGTTGGTCTAGCGGCAATAGCACAAATAAGTCCATGCAATTAAAATCTTCATCCCAATACGGTTCACCACAAACCAGAGCACCAAAACGCAAGTAGGCTTTTAACAAAGGCGGGATACCCGACTCATCGCGCTGGCATCTTAAGGCTTGTGGCACAGGAATGCTGGGTTTTACTTGCAAGGAGGCTGGGGCCAAATTTTTTGCATCAATATTCCGGTACACGGCATCGACGGCAAATCCGCTAGGGCCAGGGGTGATGCTGGCACAGCCCAATAGATAATTAAATTCGCCTTCCAGGGCATATTGCACCAAGGCCGACCACAAGGTGGTCAATACTGCGCCACCCCGGTAATCGGGATCTACGCAAGTGCGGCCTATTTCCAAAAAGCGGCCTGGCATTGCCAAAACTTGATCCAAATTGAATTCATCCTGCGAATAAAAACGCCCCAATGATTTCGCCTGATATTGGTTAAGCAAACGCGTATAGCCAACAATTTTTTGGTTTACGGTATCAAAAACCACCAAATGGTCGCAGTAAGTATCAACGTCGTCATAATCCAGCCCTTCTGATCCACTCTTTAGCTTAGCGCCCATTTCTTGGCCGAATACACGGTAACGCAAGGCTTGGGCTTCTTTCACCAAAGCCTCAGTGTCAGCTAAAAAGCATTCCAATTTTTTTGCAGCTTTGACGGGCTTAGCAGAATCTGATTTTTTCATTATGTATCCACATCGCGGTATAAAAGATGCGCATACAGTAATCAATCAAGATGTCAGTTTCGTGTCCGATTGATGACGCAGGAATGACAATCAGGTTAAATTTCTATGACAGACCCAAGTCAAGCATAAAAATAGCTTTGGTGACTGTTCAGGCTGGTATAAAACCCTGCTAAACTAAAGCAAATGCTCTGACATAAACCATTCCCTAGAGGCCTTAACCATGTCAAAAATAAGCTATCAGATTGAAGGTTCCGATTTGCAATATGTGGAAGTCGTGTTGCCACCCAATGCCACGGTGTTCGGGGAACAAGGGGCGATGATGTATATGGATGACAATATCAATGTCACCACGGTGTTAGGGGATGGCTCACCCTCATCATTTGGCGCGATAGGCCGATTTTTTAAAGCCGTCAAACGGTCATTGACTGGCGAATCTTTGTTTAGCAGCCGCTACCGCAATACATCGGCTAGCCCGCAACGGGTGGCGTTTGCCTCCTCTAGTATCAGCAAAATTGTGGCGATTGATTTAAGTGAATTGGGTGGCGATTTGATTTGCCAAAAAGGCGCTTACCTGGCCGGTGAAGAAGGTATAGAAACAAAACTGGCCTTCCAAAAGCGGTTGCGCGTCGGATTTTTTGGCGGTGAAGGTTTCATCATGCAGCGCATCACTGGCAAAGGCATTGTGTTTATTAATGCCAGCGGTGCCTTGGCAGAAATGACCTTGGCACCGCAACAATCCCTGCAAGTTGATAGCGGTTGCTTAGTGGCCTTAAGTACCGCTGTTTCTTATGAAATCAAATACGCGGGTAAAATAAAAACCGCTTTATTTGGCGGCGAAGGTTTGTTTTATGCCAGCCTGAAAGGGCCGGGCAAAATCTGGCTGCAATCGTTGCCCGAACGGCGGTTAGGCGCAGAGCTGATGAAGGCATCCTTGACAGGCGGCAAGGGCTTTGGCGGCAAGTTGTATTTTCTGTTGATCATTGCAGCGGTGATCTATTCTTTTTATGTTGAATTTAACCCCGCTTAAGCTAGCCTACCCATGCAAACGTTCAGCGCAACCTATTATAGTCCTGGCCAGCCTTTAGGCAGCCTAGCCGAGGCTTATTTCCTCGGTAGCAAGCTAGTGATAGCGCCTGTAGACATATCAGTTAATGTTGCTGACATCACCATGAGTGTCGGCGGCTTTGAGCACGATGCGTTTTTTTTGGCATGGCAAGATGAATTCGGCGGCGAATGTGCACTCAAACTGGCTACTAAAACGGACATTGCCTTTGTGCTGGCCCACGCGCCGCCATCGCTACAAAAACAATGTAGGGTATGGCATCAACGTAAGCGCCGCATCCATTTGGTCTGGTCTAGCTTGGCGGCCATCACAGGGGTTTGTGTCTTGTCGGTGGTTTTATTATGGTGGCATTATGACCAAGTGGTTTGTTGGTTGGTCAGCCATATCACTGTTGCCCAAGAAGAACAATTTGGCAAGTCGGTGTTGGCGCAAATGGAAACCGATGAACCCTTAATCAGCAAAGGCCCGGCTTTTGAGGCGGTTCAATCCATCGGTAAACGGCTGACTAAAAACTCCGCTTACCACTACCAATGGTTGATAAAAAAAGAGAAAACCGTCAATGCCTTTGCCCTGCCCGGCGGTGTGATCATCGTCCATTCAGCACTGCTCACTAAAATAGATAAGCCAGATGAGCTGGCCGCTGTATTGGCCCATGAAGTGCAGCATGTGGAGCAACGCCATGCCCTAAAAAGCATGGTGGATAATTTGGGCTGGGCAACTGTGCTCATGGTGTTTTTAGGCGATGTCAGCACACCCATGGCAATGATTACCCATGAACTGGGCGGCATGTTTTTTAGCCGCGATAAGGAAGATGAAGCCGACCGTTTAGGCTTGCAAGCTTTAATCAATGCCAATATTGCCCCCGGCGGCATGGTGACATTTTTACAAAAACTCGAAAAAGAACCCGGTGCCAACCCACCCGAATGGATTTCTTCCCACCCAGATACCGCCGGACGTATAAAAACCATCCAAGACTTGATTAGTGCCCAAGCTTGTAAAACCTGTCAGCCTTTGGTGTATGACTGGGCCAAGGTTCAGCGTGACAAGGTGTTGCTCTAAACCAGATATTTTTCTTTCACAATCTTGTCATACGCCATCAGTATAGTAGGAAGGTATTTTTTTCTTCCTACGAGCCGCGCTTGAACAACATCGCCATCAAATTCGCATTACCCCAGTTTTTTGCTGTAATTGTCATCTTGGCAAGTTTGGCATTACTGTTTTCAGCCAACTTCTTTTATGTCCAGCCCAACCCGGCTGAACATTATCGCTTGACCCCGCTATTCCCCACCGATGCACATCCGTCCATCACCTTTACCGACAGCATTATCGCCTCGCCTATCTTGGATACGTCAACTGGCAAGCCCTTAGTCATCGCCCCTTCCTCCAATGGCTTAGTGGCCGCTTTAGATGCGGAAACCGGGGTATTGGTGTGGCAAATCAACGTCCCTACACCTGAAGGCCACCTGGCGCATTTGATTTCCACCCCGCTAATCATCGGCGACAAACTCATAATCATTTATCAGTGCTGGGAAAAAGGTCTACGCACTAGCCATCGTATGGCGGTGATCGATCTGCTTAAACAGCGTTTAGACCCAGATTTTCCCGTGCTGGTGCTAAACGCAGAAAAACCCAGTGCAGACGGCCTAAGCACCATAAAATTCAACCCACCTACCGCCTTTTCCCATGCCGCCTTAAAATATGCCCCCAAACCAGATTCAGCAGGCAGTTTTATTTATGCAGCGTTTGGCAATTCTGGCGATGAACAGCCTTATCACGGTTGGTTATTTGAGATTGATTTGGAAGCGTGGCACGATTCCAGCTTTGCGGCTGCCGACCAAGCTGCAAAACCAGTCATCAGCAGTGTGTTATTGACCACGCCCGAATCTGATTGCCCCGTCACCCGGGAATATGGCAATCAGGAAATGGTCTGCGGGGGTGGCATTTGGACACCGGCTGGGCCACAAATTTATCCTAGCCATGATAGCTATGAAATCATTGTGCCCACCGGAAACGGACAAACTGACCTAAACCGCCATGACTATGCCAATGCGCTGATGCGGGTAAAACCCGGCCTGGTGTTTGATGCCGCCTGCGATGCAAAATTGTGTGCCAAATTCAATCCGGTTGATCCCGACCATGCCTGCTTGGCTTCCTGTCAAAATCTGTTCATCCCACGCCTGCCTAAAGGCAGCACCCCCCTTAAACCCGCCTCAGGCGAATGTGACGGCAAATCATTTTATGAATGCCTGGCTTGGATGGATTATGATTTGGGTGGCAGTGCCCCGACCAAGGTTAATATGGCCAATGGCTTATCGGTATTGGTGCAGCCCAGTAAAGATGGCAGTGTCTATTTGCTTGATGCAGACCATTTGGGCACCCAATATGACCGCCTACAAATTGTGGACTTGTGTGGGACGCTTGTTGATCAGTGTAAGTTTGATTGGATGGGCATGATAGTCACCCAAGCCGTGGCGCAAACCATTGATGATACCCCAGTGGTGGTTATCCCGACCTTTGTAGCCGATAAAACCCATCCGGCAGGGCTGGTCGCCTTAAAGGTGGTGCTAGAAAACGGTCAGCCAAAATTTAAGCACTTTTGGCAATTTCCCGACCCAAAAAGCCTGGAAGCGCTAAGCACCTTCAGAAGCCACCCCTCTTTACCCGTGCTGGCCAAACCCGATAAAAACAACGATGCCAGCGTGTGGGTGGTGGACATTGGCCGGCAAGGCACGCTGTATGGCATACGCATTAAAGATGGCACCTTAGTCGCCAAACAATCATTAAAAGGTGCTGGGCGGCAAATTTCCTCGCCCTTAGTCTCCAACAACCATATTTATGTTGCCTCAATAATGCCCGGTACTAACAAAGCCATGCTGGAAGGCTTTCGGATAGACCAGGCTGAGGATTGACAAATCGCTAGGGGCAAGCCAAAAATCAGGGCCTTGTCATCATGCTTTAACGTAGCAATGCCATAATCGCCCAAACTTTACCAAATGGGGCTAAGGGCCATGAATAAACCAACAGTCAAAAACAGCTGGCTAAGCACTGCCAATATCCTGCCAATTTCCCTATCAATGGGGCTTATTAGTTTGCTGGTCAGTTACAGTGTTGAAATTTTGTTGAAAGAATTCTTTCGCTTGGGCTAAACCTCACTGCTTTGGCTCAATGCTTATCCCAAGCACAAGAATTTAATTTGCCCAATGAAATAAACGCCAGCTCATCACTGATGAAACTGCAAATGCAAACCATTGCTTTTAAAGTTGCAATAACTGATAATTGGGAATCCATAAGCGCCAGCTTCCACAGCTTGGGTATGGAAATACCACTCTTTGCACTGTAGACATAGGACACCATCATGCTCAGCATACTTGCCAAATTAAATGACACCGACAGCCAAATCAAAGGCTCCGCCGTCACCTCCAAAGACGGGCTGGCACTGGCCTATTCCGCGCAAGATAAGCCTGATGTACTGGATGAAGATAAAATCAGTGCAATGGGTGCCGCCCTTTTTGCAACGGGTAACCATTGCATCAGCAAACTGGTGGGTGGGAAAATCAAGCACATCATCGTTGAAGGCGAACAAGGCCATGTATTACTGACTTTACAAGACGATGATGCCCTATTGATAACCGTCACCCAAGCCGGGGCCGATACGGAAGCCATTTTGCAACAGATGATCAGTATCAAAGACAGCGTGGCTGCTATGCCTAGCGCCGCCCAATAAAACCAGCAAAAACCCTAACGGCTAAGCGGTGACCAACCCAAACCTTATTCGCTTGGTGTTTTGCTGTGTCTCCCAACCGCAAAAATTCCCCAACCATTGCCCTTAGAATGTAGGGTGTATAAGCGTAGGAGACTGTGAAAGTATTGCAAAAAATCACTAAAAACAGCGGAAAATATGCTGTAAGCCATTGATTCTTGGTGGTCGAAAATCGTATTTTTGCCTAATTTCGGAATACTTTCACAGTCTCGTAGCGCCATACACCGATTGCCCCCACCTTACACCAGCCATCAACTTGCCCTCCTTAAGCCTGTGCGGTGTGGGCGGCTATTTTGGTGTATGGCGCTAGCGGCTATAGACCCTACGGGCTGTTCGGATATCGTTGCTGTTATATCAACGAACACCGCATTGTCGGGCAACGATAAAACTGTTGCCCGACCACACGCCTAAACTTCCCACCGATCACCCGCCTTAACCCCATTCCTGATTTAATAAACCGCAGTGGCTGTTTAGCGGGCTTATTGGTTGTATAATCCACAGCTAACCCGCTTGTCTTGATGCGCCCTCCGCCGCCCAGTCACGACAAGACCTTTTTCAGCACTATTTATGAGTACATTATGGACTATGCTATTGAGACCGCACCGTTAGACACCTTAACTTGTGATTGCCTGATTGTCGGTGTTTACCAAAACCAAATCCTAGGCGCGTCAGCAGGCATTGCCAACCAAAATACGCAAGGGCTAATCGATAAAATTTTGGGTCGCGGTGACATCAGTGGAAAAATTGGCGAAACTGTCTTGATTAATGCCATCCCCAGCAGTTCTATCGAGCGTATTTTGTTAGTTGGCCTAGGCGAAAACCAAGCGCTATCCGCTAAAAATTACCGTAAAGCGCTGCTGGCCGCCGCTACCAGCCTGAAAAAAACACCGATAAAATCGGTTGTCTGTAGCCTCGCTGAATGTACTGTCACCGCCGCAGACTGGCAGTGGAAAACCCGGCAAATCGTTGAAGTCTTCAGTGATGCCGCCTACCAGTTCACCGCTTGCAAAACCAACAAAGAAACGGAAAGCCAACTTGAAAAACTCAGTGTCATCGCGCCTGAAGCCGATCTCGATTTAGCCCAATCTGGCCTGAGACAAGGCCAAGCCATTGCCGACGGCATCAATCTGACCAAACATTTGGCTGATTTGCCCGGCAATATTTGTACCCCAAGCTTCTTGGCCGAACAAGCCTTTGAACTGGGTAAAAAATACCCCAGCTTGGCGGTGAGCGTCCTTGAAGAAGCGGATATGGAAAAGCTGGGCATGGGGGCCTTATTATCGGTTTCACGCGGCAGCCGCCAACCTGCCAAATTGATCACCCTCAATTACCAAGGCGGCGAAAAAAATGCCAAGCCCATCGTGTTAATTGGCAAAGGCCTTACCTTTGATGCTGGCGGTATTTCCTTAAAACCCGGCCTGGGCATGGACGAAATGAAATACGACATGTGCGGCGGGGCATCAGTCTTAGGCACAATGCTGGCTGCGGCACAGATGCAACTACCCCTGAACATCGTCGGTTTGGTGCCCAGCTCAGAGAACATGCCCGATGGTGATGCCAATAAACCCGGCGACATTTTGACCAGCATGTCCGGCAAAACTATCGAGGTGCTGAACACCGACGCAGAAGGCCGTTTATTACTCTGCGACACCTTAACCTATGCCGAAAAATTCACCCCCGATGTGGTGATTGACATGGCCACTCTGACAGGCGCTTGTTTAGTGGCTTTAGGCCGCGTCCCCAGCGGCTTGTTGGGCAATAATGATGCCTTGTGCAACGATTTGTTGGCAGCCAGTGAAACCGCCATTGATAGCCTGTGGCGCTTGCCTTTGTGGGAAGAATATCAGGAGCAACTGAAATCCAATTTTGCCGACCTAGCCAATATTGGCGGCAAAGACGCAGGCACCATCACCGCCGCCTGTTTTCTGTCGCAATTTGCCGAAAACTTCCATTGGGCGCATCTGGATATTGCTGGCACCGCGTGGCGCACTGGCCCCAATAAAGGCGCAACTGGCCGCCCTGTCCCCTTATTGAGCCAATACCTCATAAACCGGGCGTATGGCTGAAGTCAGCTTTTATATACTGCCGACCAGTTCCTTACCGGAGCGCTATTTGTTTGCTTGCAAACTGATGGAAAAAGCTTACCGTAGCGGCAGTTTTTGTTATGTTTTGACGGACAATACCGAACAAAGCTACCTTTTGGACGACCTGCTCTGGACTTTCAGGGCAGGCAGTTTCATCCCGCACCAACTATACACTGGCGACCTGCCCGCGTTTGAAAAAACCATCCTGATCGGTTCCTTAAACCCACCGGAAGGTTGGCAAAAAACCTTGTTCAACCTGTCGGCAAACTACCCGGAAATCAGTCCACAAACCGAACGCATCCTAGAAATACTGGACAACAGCGAAACCACCAAAGCCGCAGGCAGAAACCGTTACCGCCAATATCAACAGTCCGGCATGGAAATTACCATCCATAAAGATTGGCAATAAAACCAAACGGCTAAATGCGAAAAGGGTTCGGTGTTTGTGTCCGGGAGTGGACTACCAACTTAATGAGGGACAGTTTAAGGTTAAGCCGTTCGTGGTGAGCTTGCCGAACCATGAACGGCTTGACCGTTCACCCTTCGACAAGCTCAGGGCGAACGGTTAAGCTTCGCGAATGTCCCGCTTTAAGTTGGTAGCCCAGGAGTGCAACGGCTTTAGACGTTGCCGTTTATGCCATCAGACCTTAAATGGCAAGCCCTACGCCTGTTGCATTCCTGTTTAATGCCCAATCAACCTTAAAAGCTTAACCACCCTGAACCAAATGAAGTCGCAAACACCAAGCTGACGATAGTCATCAGTTTGATCAGGATATTCAAGGACGGGCCGCTAGTGTCTTTGAACGGGTCGCCAACGGTGTCACCCACCACAGCGGCTTTATGGGCATCAGACCCCTTACCGCCGTATTGTCCGGTTTCTATCCATTTTTTGGCATTGTCCCAAGCACCGCCAGCATTGGCCATCATCACTGCCAATAAAAAGCCGGATGACATAGTGCCCACCAACAGGCCCGCGAGGGCTTCTTTACCCAACACAAAACCAACCACCAACGGCACAACCACGGCCAAAGAGCCGGGTAATATCATTTCCCGTAAGGCACTTTCGGTGCTGATGGCGATACAGGTTTTGTAATCTGGCTCGCCTGTGCCTTCCATCAAACCCGGAATGACGTTGAACTGCCTACGCACTTCAAAGACGATTTCATGGGCGGCTTTACCCACGGCCATCATGGTCAAGGCCGAGAACAAATACGGCATCATCGCGCCAATTAAAATACCGGGCAACATAGTGGGGCCCAAGATATTCAAATTGTCGATTTTTGCAGCAGTCACATACGCCGCCAGCAACGCCAAAGCAGTTAAGATCGCCGAACCGATTGCAAAGCCTTTGCCTGTGGCAGCCGTGGTGTTGCCCAAGCTATCCAAAGCATCTGTGCGTTGCCTAACTTCGCTGGACAAATGGCTCATTTCAGCAATACCGCCCGCATTGTCCGCAACCGGGCCGTAAGCGTCAGTCGCCAAGGTCACACCCAAGGTGCTTAACATACCAACACCGGCCACAGCCACCGCATATAATCCGGCGGCAATCGTGCCATCGGCCTTAAAACCCAACCAAATGCTCAGCAAAATAGCCACGGCAACAATCAACACCGGTAACACAGTGCTCATCATACCAACCGCCAAGCCTTCAATAATGGTGGTTGCCGCGCCGGTTTGCGTGGCATTGGCAATCGCTTGGGTGGGTTTTTCAGTGTATGAGGTGAAGTATTCGGTCGCGTAAGCAATGGCATTTCCGGCAATCAAGCCAACCACAATGACTAACCAATAATTGAAACTAACGCCAGATGACACAACCACCAACAAAGTCAGCCCCAAAACCACCACAGAAGCACCCCAAACGGAACGGCGCAACGCCGTCAATAAATCTTCAAGACTGGCATTCTCATTGATTTTTGCCACTTGTTTCCGTAAAAAATGCACCGTGCGGCCAACCGCCGTATCGGCGGAAAAAGTGCTGGCTTGGGTGACATCCTGCTCTTCACCAATTACCATATAAATACCAAACAAGCTGGAAATAACCCCAACCGCTGCCACCAAAAATGGCAAGCCGATAAATGCGGCGGCGGAATCCGTCCCTAAAGCTGCACCCAGTGTCGCGGCAGCAATAATGGAGCCGCTATAACTTTCAAACAAGTCAGCGCCCATACCGGCCACATCACCCACATTGTCACCGACGTTATCAGCAATCACCGCTGGATTTCTTGGATCATCTTCCGGGATGCCTTTTTCGACCTTGCCGACCAAATCAGCGCCCACATCCGCCGCTTTGGTGTAAATGCCACCACCGACCCTAGCAAACAAGGCAATACTGCTGGCACCAAAACCAAAACCGGTAATATAAGTCAGTTGCGCGGGATCACCGTTAAAGACCAGATACAACACCGTCATGCCGATCAAGCTGAAACTCACCACCGCCATGCCCATAATCGCACCGCTACCAAAAGCCACCCGCAAACCTTCGTGCAAGCCACGGCTGGCCGCTGCGGCAGTACGCACATTCGCACGCACAGCGACATACATGCCCAAATAGCCTGCACCTGCTGAAGCGATGGCCCCAACGACAAAACACAAGGCCGTCTGCCATTGCAAAAACAGGACAATAATGGTCGCGACGATTACCACAAATATCGCAATCACCCGATATTCACGCGACAAAAACGCCGAAGCCCCTTCTTGGATAGCCGCCGCAATTTTGCGCATGGCGGCATTGCCTTGGTCATAACTCAACACCCGCCGAGTTTGCCAAAGCACAAACCCAACCCCAATAATACCCATCAATAATGCAATAATAACTGATGCAGTTGCTTGAAACATCTTACCCCCTACTCCTCAATTGTTGGCTTGCGCCTATAAGTTCATGCTTATTTTTTTGTTGTATTTATAATATTTATTATCAATAGCCCCTCCCCCTTAAGCATCCACACAAGTCAAAAAGTTACGTCTCACTTAGAGAGAAAGTTGGGATGATTTGTGTTTGTAATCAAGCAATAATTAGCAGCCAGTAGGCGCTCAATGGAATATAGGAATACCACGAGTATGATGGTTTATCCCTCATTCCATTCCATTCCATTCCATTGCACTCCATATGGCCTACTCGCTAGATAAGCTCTCTACAATTTCATTGTTTTTCTGATAAAGAATACGGTCAAGAACAGAGCCTGAAACTTCCAGTGGGCGGCACACTTTATCGATTAACTCAGTTTCTAACTCTTTATAAGCAGATTTGTTGTTAGCAAGATTATTGGGAAGCTCAATACCACATAATTCTAGTACCTTTTTGACCCGAACATCAAATGCGATAGCATTTTCAATAAGTCCTACTCCAATTAGAAAGTCGCGTGCGCCTTTGTTTTTGATATACGACATATCTTTAATAATTGCACTGACTCGCTCTGCTTCATCGGAGATTTTTGAAATACGTTGTAAATATATCTTTGGACCTTCAAGAGACTCAAGCAGTGCAAGATTCTTAACTAATGCGTCCGTTTTCCTGCAATCACCCTTATTCTCAGAGACGTACCTGACTCCGGCGGAACGAAGGATATTATGGATTTCAGTTGTTCGCTTTTTAGGGGAAAGGTTCAGCAAAAGCCCATACCAATTTTCTTGTGAACTTAACAATTCTTTTACTTTGACATGAGGAGCAGAACCACCAACGACAACTACCTGTATAACGATTGCAGTCCATATATCGTTATCTGACATCTTTTTCCACTTCCCTAATTTTGGAAGATTAATTTCATCTTTGTACTTTTTGACAATCTTCTTGAGTTTTGCGACTGATTGTTTCGATACCATGTCTTGCCTCTAATATATTCAGTGTTAGGTGGCCTTGCCCGCTGTTTGTTCGGTGCTTCGATTGGCTATATGGAACTGATATGCCATAGGATATTGCATCGGCGACATATTTTTAATTTCTTGTCTCCTTCTATGGTACAACCCTTCATATTATCCTCTGCGTCTCCACCACAATCCGAACAACTGAACCGCCGCTCGATAGCGGTCATTATTAAGTCTAGAAAAATCGTGAAGGAAATGGCAAACAGGATAACAGTTAGATCGTCGTTCTCAAAGTTGAAATAAATGAAGCCTGTAGCCCAGAGTAAGCCAGCTATCCACTCGATGATGCTAGATAAAAGTTTATAGCGTCGCCAAGGGGGGAGTGTGTCCGTCAAAGTAGGAGCTAAATTTTTTGCTTATTGCAACCTAAGCATTGTCAGGTTAGGCGATACCCACAACCCGACAAAAACGCTTAAAACAACAAAAGGGCGCTTTCGCGCCCTTTTCACTACTGCTCACCTGCTCCTTCTTAGCCAATAATCAGCTAGCAGTAAAACTTTTTTGCAGGCTATGGCAGAGGTCACAACCAATAATAGTACCGGCTTTGACGGCTTTTTTGGCACCTTTTTCAGTAATGAACTCACGGTCTACCGGTGTCCTGGAGAGCCGTGTACCTTTGTGGTCTGCACCGTGACAAGACGCACACTGGTCTTTGCCATCTTTACCTGTGTATTTGGCGTAGTCATTATGCCAACCACCTTTGACTATCCCACCGGGGCGTTTAGGGCTGTTGGGAGTGGAATCAACAATGTCGCCTGGCGCTTCTTTCCACCAATACGGATCGTTCACAGGGTGCATATTGTGTGGCCCCCCTAAGATGTGTGGCTTGGCATCGCCGCTGTAAATGCCGCCATCCAAATCATCTTTTTGTTTAAACGCATCAGCGGTATGGCAAACGTTACACTCTAACAAAGTCCCGGTATGGCCTTGCAGTTGCAATGCCGTCACGTTGTCATTGGCTTTAGGGTCGCGGTTAGGCCAAATGGCATGGGCCGCACCGTGACAAGCTGCACAGGCAACATTGCCGTGGGTGTCTTTGCCTTCGCGGAACACCGTAGTCTCCAAGTTAATGACTTGGGGGTATTGGGGAAAGGTTTCAGTCGGATAATAACGGCCTGTTGCGCTCACCTCGATAGTCCGTTTGTACAAAGGCACCACGGCAAAACGTGCGGCATCCGGGTTGTTCAAATCCACTTTACGGGACATTTGTGCGGGGTCGCTGGTATTAAAAGCGGTCTTTAATACTGCATCCGAACCTTTGCCGATATGGCAGGAACCACAATCTGTCTCATCAAACCAAGGCACGCGGAAAGCACCTTCTTGGGCATCTTCAGGATCGCCTGGATCGCCCGGAACCGCCAAACCGGGTTTGCCTTTCTTGGTGAAAGCGCCACCCACGCCCAGCATGTCGCCATGGCAGTCATAACAAGTCACACCCGCCGTGTACATGCGGTCGCGGTAATGCTGCTCACGTTGGCCGCCGTGGCATTTGAGGCAGTTTTCTTCCATAGGCAATTGCTTGCCATCGGCCCCAAAAATGGGGAACAAGGTTTTGGGGTTACGGTTAAGGCTAGCTGTACCTTTGGCCCACGGATAACGTACGAACACCCCTCTTTCGTCACGGACAATGCCGGACTTGTCAGCGTTCCACTGCAACTCGCCGTGGAAGCGGTGCATAGTGACCGAATAACCGGCAAAATAGGCAGCGTCGTTGACATCATTACGCCCACCGTCATACCAACTCCTACCATACACATCATTGTTCAATGCTGAAAAATGGCAGCCATCGCAATTCGCGGGGGCATCGCCGAGGGTCTTTTTAAGGTTGGGGTTAGGTTTGGTGAAGTCGGGGTTGCCATCGGCATCCCTTATAAAGTAGTCAAGGTCGATACTACCCTGCTGCATATAGGTTAGGAAAAAAATGCCATCATAAAACTCATGAATACTGGAGTAGTTGAGCGCTGCCGCGTATTCTTGGTCAAACACGTTGTTAGGGTCTCCGCCCGCTTCAGCCACCGTAAAATACGCAGGCTTATCCACGCAGGGCGGATAGAAAAAATCCGTGCGCCCGACATAGGTATCCGCCACTTTGCCATAGGCGCCAGCACGGCAAGCCGCCTTGGTATGCGGTGGGTTGGTTGGTGCGGCAATACCGCCTTTGGCATGGCATTCACGGCAGTGCATATCACGGCCTGAGCTGAGTACGCCGTCCGTTTTTGCCAACACGGCTTTAGTCGTTTTTTGTACCGCTTCCACCCGCATCAACGCAAAAGGGTTGACGCGTCCGGCATCGTCTATGTCAGTTTTGGGGATTAAATTGGCCGTGAACCAATTGGCAGGTTGCTTAGCATAATCGGCGGCAACAAATTTAGAAAAGGCTTGGGGCTCGTTGACTTGATAAGGATTGGCCTTACCTGGCATATAACGCCCATGGTCGTTGTTGTTGGGGTCGCCGTCCGGTTGAGTGCCGTGATCATGACCCATACCTCCACCGCCATCTGTCGCTTTGTACTTAAACGTCCCTTCGTCCATTTCCGGTGCACCGCCACTGCTGTAACGATCCATAATCCAAGAGGTGGACTTATAGGTGGACGCTTTTTCACTGGCGGCACGGCCCATAAACATATCCCAAATATCGGTTTTTTGTACGATCGCCATGTCAAATGACATCGCATTCAGCGGCCAATTTCGGCTAGTGGAGTTGATGGAACCTGCACCTACCGGATCAAATGGGTTGGAAGCGGCCGAATAACGCAGTTCCACTTTATCGTCACCCAAAAATAGCGGTAAGCGCGCTTTTTCAAACGCATAAGCCCGTAGATTGTTAACGGTGGGCACAAATGTCATATAGCCGTTCTTGACCGACTTCATGTCACCTTCATGTTGCATAGACCATTCTTGGTAGGGGATAACGACGATATCGCCGGAAGCACCCGCCAGCTCCGATCCCCGCAGGGGTGCAGCTTGTTCGGCCACTTTCGGTGGCAAATTATTGGGGGGGCTGCCCACCGTCACATTCACAGTACTTTCACAACGATGCCCTTTGGCATCGGTCGCGCTAAAACGGACACGGTAATGACTGTTAGAGCGGATGAATTTAACTTGTGTACTGAGGGTTGACGGATGCCCCATCGCACCACCAGCAAAATCCCACTCGTATTTCATTGGGCCGGCTTTGGTGTCTTTAAGCTTGGCTAGTGCAGTGAAGGTGACAGGTGAGTTTACTGGCAGCGTTGTGGCTGCGATAGGGCTGCTAATTTTGCAAGTGGGGATTTTTCCACACTCAGTGGAAGCACCCGTAACAGCCTTGCTGGCGCTATACTCACCTAACCTGGCTTCAACAAAACAGGGGATTTGCCCTAACCGATCTTTGGGAATGGAGAATGTTTGGCTAAGCGCGGCGTTTTCTTCCGCCAAAATACCCCCTTCGCTATGGAGTAGTAACAGCTTGCCTGTCGCAGTGCCTTTAAAATTGGTTTTAACAATAAGCTTATTGGTCGTTTTGTTAAAAGCAGCGGAGCTAATCCGTAATGGATTAGTGACGGCGAGCGCCATATCCACACCGAAAACCAGCAAAACAAAAAGTGTTAGTATGGGTATCGGCCAAGGTCGGAAGTAACAGCGGATGGCTTGCATAATCGGTCTCCAAAGGGATAAAAGTACTTAAACGCGCCAGACTAGGGTCAAGGTAGTTAAGCAATATTTGATCCACATCAGACCTATTATTTTAAAACAATAACTTAGTACAATTAATGCTGGGCTGATTTGGCCTAGGCCAAGTAACACTGTGCCATATAACCTATTGCCTTGGGATATGACCTAAATAAATTTCCAGAGAGGATAAGTAAACACACACCATTTGCCAGCCTAGTCGTGTTGTCCGCTGATAAAACGGCAGCGGCAAAACCACAAATCAATGCCACAATCGGTATCCAAAGCCAATACCGAATCCAGGCATTGGAATGTCGGGCACGAAAAGCACCTGCCCGAACTGGCTTGACCGTTTAAAACATAGATTACGCGTCAAACCCAAGGAAGTTTTATACAGGGCCTTGATACGTGCCCAAGCTCATTATAATTTCAGCGCCGCCTTGTTTATTATTGCGTAATGTCAATTCCGCGTCGTGCAATTGCGCGAGGCGTTGTACGATAAGCAAGCCTAAGCCGTTGCCATAGCCCCGAGGATCGCTAAGATCCGAATAAGTAAGCAACTCTGCGGGGGTCATGGGTAGACCGATGCCTTGATCGGTGACGCATAACTCAATTTTAGCACCATGATTTTGGGTAGTGAGTGTAACTTGTCCACCGCCATGCTTTACACCGTTATCAATCAGATTATACAAAAGCCGCCGCAAGGCCATTGGTTTGTAACGCACCGAAGGCAGTTTATCCAAGGACAGCGTTAAATCCGCTTGGGTGCGTTGATATTTCTTCGCTATGTCGAGTAACAGCGGGGTAATTTCACCTATTTGCCATGGCTCGGCTTCTTCGATATTCACCCGCGCCAGCTCGATAAAGCGCGTTAAGATCCCGCCCATTTCCTCTATGTCGTCCTTCATGCCTAGTCTTAGGTCGTCCGCATCTTCAGCCATCAATTCAGTAGCCAGACGGATACGCGTTAAGGGGGTACGCAAGTCATGGGAAATGCCCGCCAGCAAAAATTCCTGTTCCTTGACTATATGGTCAAGATCGGCCCGCATTTGATTTAACGCCTGCCCCACCTCTTGAATTTCACGGGGGCCGCGCGGATTGATGTCCACACTATTTAAATCGCGACCTATGGATCTTGCGCCTATGGCCAACTCTTTTAAGGGTGCGCTCAGGTGAGCGGCAACTAAATAAGCAGCAAAAGCCGATAAAAGGCCGTTTGCCAAAAAAATTATCCGTAAAAGAGTGGGCGCATTGCCTATGTCCCCCACCGGAATTCCTAAGGAAAATGCCGGGGCTTGGGTGTGCAGCAGCCAAAGCCGGTTTTGCGGAACTTTCTGTAGGCGTAGCAATAACGCATCGCTTCCGGCTTGATTCAGGGTGTCCTGCAAGCGATTAAACAGCGGCAAATCTGGCAGTCGGTCAAAGCGTTCGTCAACATTGTTTACTATTACTATGCCGCTCTGTTCATGCAGGCGTTCCAGCAACTGGCTGTTGGCCGTTTTATCGGTCTGTGTCGTAACTTCCTCGACAATCATCATCAGCGCTTGACTGGTGGTGGCTAGCCAATGTCCGGCAGGTTGGGTCAAAAAAAAGGCCAGGGCTGACCATACCAGGAAAAAATTGAAGGCCATGATAAACAGCGTTAACAAGAACATACGACCAAATAATGTTTTAGGAAACAGCTTCATGTTATGCCCTCTTGCTGAGTCAGCATATATCCCAAGCCACGAACAGTTTGCAAATAGCAGGGACGGGTCGGATCGTCTTCCAGCAGGCGCCGCAATCGGGAAACCTGCACATCCAACGAACGGTTGTCATAGTCATGGTTGCGGCCATTGATCAGGTAAGCCAGACGCTCACGCGACAGCGGTGTGCCGACGTGTTGCGCAAGGACATTGAGCAGGGCGAATTCATTGCCGGTCAGGGCAATCTGAAGGTCTTCCCGGTATAAACAGCGTTGCAGGCAATCCAAGCGATACGGGCCAAAACGCAGCGGTGAACTGTTGGCTATCGGAATGGCAGCCTTCACACGTGGACGACGACGCAACACAGCATGAATTCGGGCGACCAATTCGCGTGGCTCGAACGGTTTGGGCAAATAATCATCGGCACCGCCTTCCAATCCTGAAATGCGCGCGTCAGCGTCGCCATTGGCGGTCAACATAATGATAGGCGGATTGTTTTTATCGGTACTGAGCCTTAAGCAAATCGACAAGCCATCTTCGCCCGGCAGCATCCAGTCCAGCACAATTAAATCGATAGGGTCACGTTCCAGTTTCTTGGTCATTTCCAAGCCATCGCCAACGCCACTCACCACAAAACCCTGCTGGCCAAGATAGCGTTCCAATAGCGACCGTATTCGCCGATCATCATCGACAATCAGTATTTTTGCATGCTGCATAAATTCATCCGGGTAGCCGTTTAATTAGGCTTGAGTATATAGGGTTTTGTTCAGATGGCAGGCGAATTGTTACATTTGCTTACAATCCTGCGCGTGTTACCTAAAGGCCATTCGGATAAACTGATTTTGGTGATACGGATAAGGGTTCGCCACTTTAGCGATTTTTGGACATTGCTTGGAGAAATATCATGTCAAATATAGAAGTAGGAACAATAGTACGCGCTACATTCGGATCATTCAATGATGATTCCTTAACCGAAGCCTTCGGTAAGGTAATTGCTGTCGGGAGGTTTATACAAGGATCAATGGGATTTGATACAACCGTCTTATGGGATGACGGTTGTATCTTGTCGATGACAGACCTGTTTTTTAGACAAACTGTGCAAGTTGTTGATGCGGTGGTCGCATGATTGCCCCAATTGATTCTGACGCGGTCAGAAATGCCGCGCGTGGCTCCTGGTTATCCATATTGGGTTCCCTCGCATGATGTCAATGGTACTGAAGTTTTTGCCGGCACATTCAATCTGCTTGGTAGTGGCCTTATAAAGATATTGGTGTCACACAAAATCATTATCCTAATCCTGATCGTTGCCAAGCTTGTTTTCTAATTTGAGTTAAATCTTTAGGATGCTTTTCCCATATTCCAAATAAATCGCTAATATCAATATTTTTATCCCCTTGAGTGACTTCCGGTTGGGGTAGTGCAAGTTTTTTTGCATCCATTTTCAAGCTTTCTTCA